>NZ_JAYWMH010000001.1:0-574736 GCF_040946105.1 Corynebacterium sp. LK2590 | reverse complement strand
GAAAAATAACTCAATAACTAAAGGCGCTCGGTAGGGCAGTCACCCGATGACTGTCTTACCGGGCGCTTTTTCATGCCCGCACTAGGCTTGCCGGTTCTTGGGCCACGTGGTGTTAGTTCACCCCGGGTGCGGGTTCATAACTGAGCGCCCGGGCCTAGTAGAATGGGCGGGTATTAGTTTGCTGTCGCGATGGTAGAAATGGATTTAGGTATGTCAGACAACGAAGGTGGCCGTAAGTCTTTTGATTCCGCCGGCGGAGAGCGTCGCGGCGGTGGCCACAAAGGCGGTCGCAAGCCCTACGGGAAGCGCTCGGAAGGCCCCCGCGATGAACGCCGCGGCAACGGCGGCAACCGGGGTGGTCGCAAGCCGGCCCACAAGGGCCGCGGGGGCAAGTCCAATTCCCAGCAGCGCCGTAGCCACCCGCAGCGCAGCGGTTTCCGCGAGGAGCGTCTGAACCAGCGTATGGCCGATCCGGATCTCCCGAACGATATCGACGTGCGGGACCTCGACCCGATGGTTCTGCAGGACCTGAAGGTGCTGTCCAAGGACAACGCGGAGGCTGTTGCCAAGCACATGATCATGGCCGCCACCTGGATGGACGACGACCCGCAGCTGGCCCTGCGCCACGCCCGGGCAGCGAAAAACCGCGCGGGGCGGGTCTCCGTGGTGCGGGAGGTCAACGGCATCGCCGCATACCGCGCCCAAGAGTGGAAGGAAGGCCTCTCGGAGCTGCGTGCCGCGCGGCGTATCTCGGGCGGGCCCGGCCTGATGGCCGTGATGGCGGACTGCGAGCGCGGTCTGGGCAAGCCGGAGAAGGCTCTGGAGCTCGCGAAGGAGCCGGAGGCGAAGGAGCTGGACGACGAGTCCCGTATCGAGCTGGCCATCGTCTTGGCCGGCGCCCGCCAGGATCTGGGCCAGAACGAATCCGCCGTGGTGACCTTGTCCCGGCTGAACCCGAACAAGGACGACCGCGGGATTAGCGCCTGCCGTTTGTCCTACGCCTACGCCAACGCGCTCGAGTTGGCCGGACGCAAGGACGAGGCCAAGGACTGGTTCCAGCACACTGTCGCCATTGATGAGGGCGAGTGGACCGATGCCGCCGAGCGCGTGAAGGAAATCGGCTAGATGGCGTCCCTGTTGGAGTCCCACGACTCTTTGCTGCTTGACCTAGACGGCACGGTGTGGGAGGGCGACCGGCCCATCGGCGCCAGCGTGGATATCATCAACGCCTGCGGCCTGCCGTGCGTGTACATCACCAACAACGCTTCCCGGAGCCCCGGGGCGGTAGTCGACAAGCTGGTCGGCATGGGAATCAAGGCTGATGCGGAGCACGTGTTGACCTCGGCCCAGGCCTGCCTGAAGCTGGCCAGCGAAGAGCTGCCCGCCGGCGCGACGGTGCTCGTCGTCGGCGCGGAGTCTTTCCGACAGCTGGCTCGGCAGGCGGGCTTTAACGTCGTAACTAGCGCGGACGATAACCCGCAAGCTGTCTTGCAGGGCTTCGACCCCGCTATCGGTTGGGCGGAACTGACCGAGGCGGCCCTGGCTATCCGCAACGGGGCGAAGTTCTATGCCTCCAACCTGGATACCTCGCTGCCGATGGAACGCGGTTTGGCCGTGGGCAACGGTTCCTTGGTAGCTGCGGTATCCACCGCAACCGGTGTCGAGCCGGCCTCCGCCGGCAAGCCCGCCGCGGCCATGTTCACCCAGGCCGTCCAAGAGATTGGCTCGAAGGCCCCGCTGGCGGTAGGAGATCGCTTAGACACCGACATCCAGGGTGGCAACGCCGCCGGCGTCGATACCTTCCACGTGCTCACGGGGGTCTCCGGCCCGCTGGCGCTCATCGAAGCAGAAGAAGACCAGCGCCCGACCTTTATCGGCGAGTCCTTGCAGGATATCAACCTGCCAGAAGCCGAGCTGCGGCCTGGCGCCCAGGGCGGTTTCCACGCCCGCGTCGACGGAGAGGACATCATCCTGAGCGCGGGTGACCCGGGTTCGACCCCGGTGCAGGCGCTGCGTACCGTCCTCGAGGTGGCCTGGGCCATGCCGCACCCGCCGCGGTACGTGCGCCCGGCCTCCGACGCCGCCGACCAGGCCACCGGGGCGTGGTGGTAATGGCCCGTCCCATCCCACACGACCCGCGGCAGACCCAGGTCAGCCCGGAGGACGTGGACTCGAAGATCGCGGAGATCTTCAACGAACCGGCTGGGGACCTGCCGGAGGAAGTCGACCAACTCAACAACGCCCACGAGGTCCTGCGTGCGGCGCTGCAGGAGAACTAATGCCACCAGCACGCAGGAGGCTGGACGCGGAGCTCGTCCGGCGGAAAATCGCGCGTTCTCGGGAGCAGGCCGTCGAGATGATTAAAGGCGGCCGGGTCTTCGTCAACGGCTTCAAGGCGGCCAAGCCCGCCACTATCGTGGAGCCGGAGGCCTCCATCCGGGTCGAACACGCCGCCGAGGACGATTGGGCCTCGCGCGGCGCCCACAAACTGCTGGGCGCGCTGGAAGCCTTTGACGTCTCGTTGGAAGGCAAGCGCGTGCTCGACGCCGGGGCATCGACGGGCGGGTTCACCGACGTCTGCCTGCGCAACGGCGCGAAGGAAGTGCTCTCCGTCGACGTTGGCTACGGCCAGTTGCTCTGGCGCCTCCAGAACGATCCGCGCGTGAGGGTCTTCGATCGGACTAACATCCGGCACCTGGATCTGGAAACCATCGGCGAGCCGGCCGATGCCATGGTCGGCGACCTATCGTTTATCTCCCTGAAGCTGGTGCTGCCGGCCATCGTGTCCTGCCTTCAGCCCGGGGCCTTCTTGCTGCCCATGGTCAAGCCCCAGTTCGAGGTCGGCAAGGACCGCCTGGGCCAGGGCGGGGTAGTGCGTTCGCCGCAGCTGCGCGCCGAGGTCACGCGCGACATCGCGCTTTTTGCTCAGGAGCTGGGCTTAAGCTGCCGCGGTGTGTGTGCCTCGCCGCTGCCGGGACCGAGCGGGAACGTGGAATACTTCCTGCATCTGGTCGCCGATGCAGCGCAGACCCAGCCGGGGCAGGCAGAATTGGAATCAATGATCGACAAGGCAATCAAGGAGGGGCCGCAGTGAGCCAGGAGAATTCGGTTTCGCAGGAGCGGGAAATCCTGTTGGTGCCCCACGCCGGTCGCAGCACCAATTTGGCGGCCACGGACCGGGCGGCGCAGTTGCTGGACGAGGCCGGCATCGTTGTGCGCGTGTGCGCCCCGGCCGAGATCCTGCCCGACTTCCCGCACGTCCAACACACCGCGGCGGCAGCTGAAGGCTGCGAGCTGGTGTTGGTTTTGGGTGGGGACGGGACCTTCCTGCGCGCGGCGGACATGGCCCGCGCCGTGGACGTGCCGGTGCTGGGGATCAACTTGGGCCACGTTGGCTTCCTGGCCGAATGGGAGGCCGAGTCCTTGGATAAGGCCATCGAGCGGGTAGTGGCACGCCAGTACCGCATTGAGGATCGGATGACCATCGATGTCACGGTCACCGGCCCCGACGACGAGCTGATCGGCCGCAGTTGGGCCCTCAACGAGGTCAGCATGGAAAACCTCAACCGTTCCGGGGTCCTGGACGCCATCCTGGAGGTCGACGCCCGCCCGGTGATGGCCTTCGGCTGCGACGGCGTGCTGATTTCCACGCCTACCGGCTCCACCGCCTACGCCTTTTCCGCCGGCGGACCGGTGTTGTGGCCGGAGCTCGATGCCATCCTGGTGGTGCCCAACAACGCCCACGCGCTGTTTACCAAGCCGCTGGTCGTTTCCCCGAAATCTACCGTGGCCGTTGAATCCGCCTCCGAAACGTCGGCGGCGTTGGTTAACATGGACGGGTTCCGCGAGATCGCCATGCCACCCGGCTCCCGCGTCGAGGTCGTCCGCGGCGAACGGCCGGTGCGCTGGGTCCGGCTCGACGATCATCCGTTCACGGACCGCCTGGTGTCCAAGTTGCGACTTCCCGTCGAGGGCTGGCGGGGACCGCAGCGCTAAACGCCCCCACGGAAGGAGTCAGTGATAGGCGTGCTAACCGATATCACCATCGAAGATCTGGGTGTCATCCATAAGTCGAGCGCCGAGCTCGCCGATGGCCTGACAGTACTCACCGGTGAGACCGGCGCCGGTAAGACCATGGTGGTCACCGGCCTGCGCCTGCTGGCCGGCGCCCGCGCGGACGCCTCCCGGGTGCGCAGCGGGGCGAAGAAAGCCGTCGTGGAAGGCACCTTTGCTACCTCCTCCCAGCGCGCCGCCGAGATCGTGGAGGAATCCGGTGGACAGCCCGACGACAACAGCGAGTTCATCACTACCCGTACCGTCTGGGCAGCCGGCCGCTCCAAGGCCCACCTAGGCGGGAGGGCCGTTCCGGCCGCCACCTTGGCCGAGTTCACCGGCGAGGTGTTGACCATCCACGGGCAAAACGATCAGCTACGCCTGCTCGCGCCGGAGCAACAGCTGGCGGCCCTGGACCGCTCCGACGAGGCGCTGCCCGGTCTGCGCGAGGCCTATACCGAGAAATTCACCGCCTGGCGCAAGCTGGCCCGCGAACTCAAGCGCAAGACCGAATCCCGCCGCGAGATGGCCCAAGAGGTCGACCGCCTGCAGTTCGCCGTGGACGAGATCGATAAGGTCAGCCCGGCGGAGGGGGAAGACACCGAGCTGGTCGAACAGATCCGGCGCCTCCAGGACGTCGACGCTCTGCGGGACGCGGCGACGACGGCGCTGGCTGGCATCGACGGCCCGGAGGGCATCGAGGGTGCGGGCGGCGCCGCGGCCGGCGAAGGTTACGCCGAGCAGGAGGCTGCCTCCACGCAGCTGGGTGCCGCCGCGGCGGCACTGGCTGCCAGCTCGGATTCTCAGCTGCAGGCGCTGGGCGAGCGGATGCAGGAGATCACCGCCCAGCTGGCGGATATCTCCGGGGAGCTGGGGCTGTTCCTCGGCCAGCTGCCGGCCGACCCCAACCTGTTGGAAAAGTCCCTGGTCCGCCAGCAGGAGCTCAAACAACTCACCCGCAAATACGCGCCGGATATCCAGGGGGTAATCGCCTGGCGGGACGAGGCCGTCGCCAAGCTGGGCACCATGGATGTCTCCAGCGAGGCGCTCGAGGAGCTGAAGAAGGACGTCGCGGCTGCCGAAAAGGAAATGATCGCCGCGGCGGAAGTGCTCACCCGGGAGCGCACGCGCGCGGCGGGGGACTTGGCGGAGGCCGTGACCCAGGAGCTGCGCGGGCTGGCGATGCCCAAGGCGCGCATCGAGGTAGCCGTCCGGCCGGCCAAATACTCGCGCACCGGCGCCGACGAGGTGGAACTGGCGATGGCACCTAACGACGCCGCCGACGCCCGCCCCCTGGCTAGCTCGGCCTCCGGTGGTGAGCTCTCGCGCGTGATGCTCGCCCTCGAGGTGATCCTCTCCGCGGACAACGAGGGCGGAACGATGGTCTTCGACGAGGTGGACGCCGGGGTGGGCGGCCGCGCGGCTGTCGAGATTGGCCGCCGCCTGGCCAAGCTCGCGCGCAACCACCAGGTCATCGTGGTCACCCACCTGCCGCAGGTAGCCGCCTACGCGGATTCTCACCTGCACGTGGCCAAGGAGGTCTCCGACGAGACCGTGACCTCGGGCGTGACCAACCTGGACCGGCAGGAGCGCATTGAGGAACTCGCGCGCATGCTGGCCGGCCTCGACGACACGGCCACCGGCCGGGCCCACGCGGCGGAATTATTTGACAAAGCGCAAGCGGAAGTCGCATCTTTCCGCGCGCCTTGACCACTTTTGCCCCGGGACAGGGAACAATGCCACACATGAGTTTGTTTTCCCGCAACGACGACCTGCCGGGGCTGCAAGGCGCATTGCGCGATTGCACCCCGGGCGGCAAAGGCATGAAGAAGTTCCATGCCGGTGATATTGCCGTCATTAGTGCCGCAGATATCTCCCGCCAGGAGGCCCAGGCCCTGGTGGATATTTCCCCTGCTGCCGTAATCAATCTCAACAAGTTCACCACGGGCGCGATCCCGAATTATGGCCCGCACATGCTGCTCGACGCCGAGGTTGTTCTCCTCGAGGACCTGGGCGAGGCCTTCATGACGGAGTTCCGCGACGGTAAGAAGGCGCGGATCACCGACGACGGGACCGTGTACCTCGGCGACAAAGCGATCGGCACGGGCAAGCTTGTCGAGCGTGCCGCGGCCGAGGACGAGTTCGCCAACGCCCAGCGCGGTCTCATCGACCACATGGAGGCCTATTTCGGCAACTCCATCGAGTTCATTCACTCCGAGGGCCCGCTGCTTATCGACGGCCTCGGCGTTCCGGACGCGGGATCCGAAATGCAGGGCCGGAAGGTCGTCGTGGTCTCGGACACTGAGGGAAACCGCGGCAAGGTCAAGGACCTACACAACTTCATCCGCGAATACGAGCCGTACCTCATCGGCGTCGACGCCGCCGCCGACACCCTGGTGGAGCTCGGCTACAAGCCGGATCTCATCGTGGGCAACCCGGCGGGTATCGCCGCCGAGACGCTGCGCTCCGGCGCGCGCGTGATCCTGCCGGCCGAGCCGGACGGGACCGCCGAGGGCCTGGAGCGCATCCAGGACCTGGGCATCGGTGCGATGACCTTCCCGGCGGCCACCCAGTCGGCGACGGACCTGGCGCTCCTGCTGGCCGATTACCACGACGCCCAGATGATCGTGCAGGTCGGCAACGCCGTGGATCTGGACGACGTCTTCGCCGACCGGCCGCACGCCACTCCGGCCGCACTCCTGTCGCGGGTCAAAGCGGGAACCCGCGTGGTGGATGCGGACGCCATCATCAACCTCTACACGGTCTACCGCGGCGGCGGGAGCGCGTGGCTGTGGGCCATCCTGGGCATCCTGGTCGCCCTGGCGGTCATCGTGCTGGTGGTCGGCCTCGGCGGCGACGCCGGCTTCACCGACAACCTCGTCGACACCTGGAATAACCTGGCGCTGACCGTCCAAGGGTGGTTCAAGTGAAAGGCTCTAGCGCAGTTCCCGGCGGCGTCATCGCCGGGCTTGGTTTCGGCGTAGCCGCCGGCGTTGCCCTGGGCGCACTGGTGTTGGCCCCGTCCATGGATACCACCCAGGCCGGAGGCGGCACTAGCGATAGCAGCGACTACGAGAAGGCCGTCCAGGACAAGGAGATCGCTCGTGCCCAGGCCAATTCCTCTGACTCGGTCGTGCGGGAATTTAGCGCGGATACGGTGCGCGAGACCCTGAGCGATCGCCCGGTGCTGGTCATCAGCACCCCGGACGCCGCCGACGGCGATCTGCGCGGCCTGCAGTCCCTGCTGCACAGCGCCGGCGCGCCGAAGGCCGGCCACCTCAAGCTAACCGAAGACTTCTTCACCCAGGACAAGGCCGACGAGCTCAAGTCCATCGTGGCCAACACCCTGCCCGCCGGGGCGGAGCTGAGCGAGGACAAGATCTCGCCCGGCACCCACGCCGGCCAGGCCCTGGGGGCGGCCATGCTCATGGACCCGGACGACGCGCAGCCGCTGGCCAGCGTCGATGATCGGGCACAGCTGCTGCAGGCGCTGCGCAAGGCCGGCTTCATCGACTACGAGGACGGCACCATGCGCCCGGCGCAGGCGGTGCTGCTGGTGACCGGCTCGGAGAAGGAAGGCTACGCCACGGAGACGCTGGGCACCTTCGCCGAGGCGCTCGAAGAAGTAGGCGGTAATACCGTCGTGGCCGGCCGTGTGGAGCAGGCCGCCCCGGACGGCGTGATCGGCTCGCTGCGCGGTTCCGATTCGCAGGTGTCCACCGTGGACTCGGTGGACCGCTCCTTCGCCCGGATGGCGGCGGTCCTGGCGATCGCCGAGCAGCTCGACGGCGGACACGGCGCTTACGGCTCCGCGGCCTCGGCGGAAGCCGCCGCGCCGGCCAAACCCGAATCCAACTAGCACGAGAGGGGTACCGTGGCCCACGAATTTACAACGCTCGATTCTGAGCTCCTTCTGGACGCTCCGATCATCGCCGTCCGCAAGGACCTGGTCTCCATGCCGGATGACCACCAGGCCTACCGCGAGGTCGTCGAGCACATGGGCGCGGTCGCCATCGTGGCACTCAACGATAAGGGGCAGGTAGCGCTCATCCGGCAGTACCGCCACTCGGTGGGGCAGCGCCTGTGGGAGATTCCCGCCGGGCTGCTCGACGTCAAGGACGAGCCCGCCTTCGACGGCGCCCAGCGAGAGCTGCAGGAAGAAGCCGGCCTCACTGCCGAGGACTGGGCGGTCCTGGCCGACATCGTGACCTCACCCGGCTTTTGCGAGGAGGCCAGCCGGATCTACCTGGCTCAGAACCTGCGCGAGGTGGAGCTGCTGGACGCGGTGGGCGACGAGGAGGCGGACATGGAACGCGCCTGGGTCGACCTGGGGGAGGCCGTCGATATGGTCTTTTCCGGCCAGGTGGTCAACTCCATCGCGGTCGCCGGCATCCTCGCGGCCTTCGCCTACCAGCAGGGCGGGCGTACCCTGCGCGGGGTCGATGCCCCCTTCGAGCTGCGCCCGACCTCGATCGCGGCGCGCAGGCCCGGCCCCGATCTCAAGAAGCTGTGAGTAAGCAGCGGTGAGTGAGCACCACAGCCCGCTGCGCGAGGTGGCGGATACCTGGCTCAACCACCTGGCCGTCGAGCGCGGCGCCGCGGGCAATACGCTGAGCAACTATCGCCGGGACGTCAACCGTTACCTGGAATGGCTGGAGCAGGCCGGGGTCAGTGATCTTCGGGAGGTCACCACCAGCCAGGTCGAGGCCTATATGGCGGATCTGCGCCGCGGCTATGCCGGGCACAAGCCGCTGGCCGCCTCCTCGGCCAACCGCGCGCTGGTGGTGGCCCGCGGGCTGCACAAATTCGCGGTGACCGAGGGGGAGGTGGCCGTCGACGTGGCCGCGGAGGTCTCGCCGCCTGCGACGGGCACCCACCTTCCCGCGACCCTGTCCGTGGACGAGGTCGCCGCGCTCATTGATGCCGTGCCGCACGGACCGGAGGCCACAGCGCTGGATCTGCGCGATCGCGCGCTGCTGGAGATGCTCTACGGCACCGGCGCGCGCATCTCGGAGCTCATGCGCGTGGACGTGGATGAGGTATCCGGTGGCGAAGGCATCCTCAAGCTCGAGGGCAAGGGCGGCAAACAGCGCCTAGTGCCGGTCGGCTCGATGGCCCAGGCCGCCGTAGACGCCTACCTGGTGCGCGGGCGCCCGGCTCTGAGCCGCGGACTAAGCCCGGCGGTGTTCTTGAACACCCGCGGCAAGCGCCTGTCGCGCCAATCCGCGTGGGCGGTGATCCAACAGGCCGTGGGGCGGGCCGGGTTGACCAAGAAGATCTCACCGCATACCCTGCGCCACTCCTTTGCCACTCACCTCCTAGAGGGCGGCGCGGACGTGCGCACCGTGCAAGAGCTGCTGGGGCATTCTTCGGTGACGACGACGCAGATCTACACCCACGTCAGCGCGGATTCGCTCCGCGAGGTGTGGCGGACGGCCCACCCACGTGCGTAAAATCAACCAGATAGCCTTGACTGTGACGGTTGGGTGTCGCCGCGTTACGGTCTAAGGGTAATGTGTTAATTACAAGCGTGTAATTGCTAGTTGCGGTACCGGCGTTGCGTGGCGCGCTAGCTAGTCAAGGAAGCAGGTGTGACTGTGAGCGACGATGGTCTGTTCGATGCCTCTGAGGTCGAAGTGGGCTTGACGGGCCGGCCGGTTCGTGAGCTGCCCGAGCCCGCACCCCTTGATTCCCATGGGCCCGCGACCATCATCTCCATGTGCAACCAGAAGGGCGGGGTCGGCAAGACCACCTCGACCATCAACATGGGGGCGTGCCTCGCGGAGCTCGGCCGCCGCGTGCTCCTCGTGGACCTAGACCCGCAGGGCGCGCTCTCGGCGGGGCTGGGGCTGACCCACGACGAGATTGAAGACACGATCTACGACGTCATGCTGGATAGCCAGACCTCTATCCACTCCGCCATCAAGCACACGGCGGTCGACGGCCTGGACCTCGTGCCCGCCAATATTGACCTGTCCGCGGCGGAAATCCAGTTGGTCAACGAGGTCGGCCGCGAGCACACCTTGGCCCGCGCTCTGCGCCCGGTGCGCCGCGACTACGACTTCATCATCATCGACTGCCAGCCTTCCCTTGGCCTGCTGACCGTCAACGCGCTGGCCTGCTCCCAGGGCGTCATCATCCCGATGGAGTGCGAGTTCTTCTCCCTGCGCGGGCTGGCCCTGCTGACGGACACCGTGGAGAAGGTCTCCGACCGCATCAACTTCGACCTGGAGATCCTGGGCATCCTGGTGACCATGTTCGACCGCCGCACCAAGCACGCCCGTGAGGTCATGTCGCGGGTGGTCGAGTACTTCGGCGACAAGGTCTTCGACACGGTCATCACGCGCACCGTCCGCTTCCCGGAGACCTCCGTGGCCGGCGAGCCGATCACCACCTGGGCACCGAGCTCGCAGGCGGCCTCGCAGTACCACAACCTGGCGCTAGAGGTCATTGAGCGCACCAGCCCGTCGCGTGGCTAAGAACGAAGCCGCGGTAGCCGAGGCGCCGGCGGGGGAGCCGGTGCAGCCCGAAATCACCGGCTTCCGGATCGCGCTGGATAACTTCGAGGGCCCCTTCGACCTGCTTTTGCAGCTCATCCAGTCCAAAAAGATGGAGGTCACCGACCTCGCGCTGTCTGAGGTGACCGACGAATTCGTCGAATACACCCGCGCTCTGGGGGTGGACGCGGACTTGGACGAGACCACGGAATTCCTCCTCGTCGCCGCCACGCTGTTGGATCTCAAGGCCGCGCGCCTGCTCCCGCGCGGGGAGGTCGATGACCTGGAGGACCTAGAGCTTCTCGAATCCCGGGACCTGCTTTTCGCGCGCCTTTTGCAGTACAAGGCCTACAAGCAGGTCGCGGACCAGTTCGCGGAGTGGCAGCGCCACGCGCAGCGGCGCTACCCGCGGGCGGTCAGTATGGAGGAGCGGTTCGCGGATCTGCTGCCCCCGGTTCGGCTCGGCCACAGCCCGGCTAGCTTTGCGGAGCTGGCCGCCAGCGTCTTCCGGCCGAAGCCGCCGGAGGAAGTGGGCATCGGGCACGTGCACCAAGTGGCCGTGTCCGTCCCGGAGCAGGCCGGCAAGATCATGGACACACTCAAGTTGCTGGGCCAGGCCCGGTGGATGAGTTTTTCGGCCCTGACCCGGGACTGCACGGTATCCATGCAGGTGGTCGGCCGCTTCCTGGCGCTGCTCGAGCTGTATAAGGCCAAGGCCGTCGACACCGAGCAGCCGGAGTCGCTCGGTCCGCTCTCGGTGAGCTGGACCGGGCTAGACGTAGACCCCGCCGTGGTTGCCGCGGCCAACTGGGACTAGGCGGCAACCACAGCGGGGTATTAGGGGCGGTACTAAGGACGCTGCTGAATGAACTCGAGCACCTCGGCGGACAGCTGGCGGTCAGCGTAGACGCGCACGTCCGGCTCGTCCGGGTTGTCCTCGGTGCCGACACGGCGGCCCTCCCACATCTTCTCCAACCCGAATTTCTCGGCGATGTGCGAGGAGGCCGGGTGGTTGGTGGTCACGCGGATGGTGATTGGCGCATCCGGGTTGACCCGGCGGGCGGAGTCGATAGCTTGCTTAGTCAGCTCCGTCGCGATGCCCTGGCCCCAATGCTCCGGCAGGAGGCGGTACTTGATGTCCCAGAAGCCACCGGCGCCATCGACGTATTCGGCGCCGCCGACGCCCAGGAACTCGCTGGGTCGGTCGCGGAAATAGGCGCTCCACGGGCCGAGCTGGTGCTCGGACCAAGAGTTGCTGGCTACTTCGGTCAGCGCGCGCGTGGTGCGGATGTCCATGTGGCGCGCGTTCGGGCGGTGGGTCCAGATGCGGCTGTCACCGTAGACCTTGTGGGCTTCTTCCACGTTGGCCGTCGACAGCGGGATCAGGAGCAGGCGGTCAGTTCGTGTGATCGTATCCATGACACCATGTTATTCACGTCACACGTAGTGTCAAGTGTGATTGGGTAAAGGTTAGATAAACTTTCGGCCCGCGCGGCCTGCGGCGCACCATGCGTCTAGACTGTGGCGCATGGATTTGCCGATGATTTCCCAGCAGCGCTCCCGCCTGGAATCGATCCTGCTGGTGCTGGACGCGCCCGCGCCGGTAGAGCAGCTGGCCGCGGCACTGGGCGAGGAGACCGCGGTAGTCAGCGACTTGCTGCGGGAGCTCGCGCAGGAATACGACGCGCGCGGCTCCGGCATCGACGTGCGGGAGACCGCCGAAGGCTGGCGGCTGTACACCCGACCTGCCAACGCCGCGGTGGTGGAGCGCTTCGTACTCGACGGCGCCCAGTCCAAGCTCTCCCGCGCCGCGCTGGAGACCCTGGCGGTCGTGGCCTACCGCCAGCCGGTCACCCGCGCCCAGGTCGCCGGCGTGCGCGGCGTCAACGTCGACGGCGTGATGCGCACGCTCACCCTGCGCGGGCTCATTCGGGAGCTACCGGAGGAGGACTTCGAGGGCTCCGCCCACCGCTACGAGACGACCGAACTCTTCCTCGAGCTTTTGGGCATCGACTCTCTTTCCCGCCTGCCCGACCTGGCCCCGCTGCTGCCCGACGTCGACGCCATCGACGAGGAGTACTAGGCCCGCGGCCCGCTCGCGGCGTTTAGCGTGGTCTGCGGGCGCTGGGGTAGCATGGCGGGGTACCTATTCAACTGCATATATCGAAAAGGATGCACCTGTGAATCCACCCGCTCGCCGCGATGGCACACCGGACAAGAAGGAGCGCGTCGACGAGATCATCGTCTCGAACGCGAAACCGGCACGCCATCAGCACGTATCTAAGAAAGACCGCGCCGCTACCGCGCAATCGGTAGCCGCGGAGCTCGGCGCTGACTGGCTGTATGCCGACGAAGACTCCGCGGATTCCGCCGCGCCCGCCCAGCAGGGCGAGCGCCTCCAGAAGGTCCTCGCCAAGGCCGGGGTCGCCTCGCGCCGCCACGCGGAGGTCCTCATTGAGAAGGGCCGCGTCGAAGTCAACGGCAAGAAGATCACCCGCCAGGGTGTGCGCGTGAACCCGAACGTGGACATCATCCGCGTGGACGGCACCCGCGTCAACGTCAACGAGGACATGGAATACTTCGTGCTCAACAAGCCGCGCGGGGTACATTCCACCATGGCCGACGAGATGGGCCGTCCCTGCGTGGGCGATCTGATCTCCGAACGCGTGGCCGCCGGCCAGCGGCTTTTCCACGTCGGCCGCCTCGACGCCGACACCGAGGGCCTGCTGCTGCTGACCAACGACGGGGAGCTGGCTAACCGCCTGATGCACCCCAAGTACGAGGTGCGCAAGACCTACCTCGCCACGGTGCTGGGCGAGGGCGACAAGAAGCTGGTGCGCGCGCTCAAGGAAGGCATCGAGCTCGACGACGGAGTCGCCAAGGCCGATTTTGTCCAGGTCGTGGACAAGAACCAGGGCTATTCCCTGATCCGCCTCGAGCTGCACGAGGGCCGCAAGCACATCGTGCGCCGGATGCTCAAGGCCGCCGGCTACCCGGTCCAGCGTCTGGTCCGCACCAAGATCCACACGGTGCAGCTGGGCGAGCTCAAGCCGGGCAAGATGCGCGCCCTCAACGACAGTGAACTGACCAGCCTGTACAACGAAGTGGGGATGTAGATGTTAAGCAATATGCCCAACGACGGCCTGCTGCTGGCCGTAGACGGCCCGTCCGGCACCGGCAAGTCCAGCACTTGCCGCGAGCTGGCCAAGCGGCTTGCGGCCAAGTACGTCGACACCGGCGCCATGTACCGCGTGGCGACCCTGGCGGTCTTGCGCGACGGCGTGGACCCGGCCGATGCGCCGGCGGTCATCGAGGCCACGAAGGACCTCCCGCTGGAGGTCTCTGATGACCCGGACACGACCGCCGTCTTCCTGGGCGGCGAGGACGTCTCAGGCGAGATCCGCGGCGACGAGGTCACCCGCAACGTTTCGGCGGTCTCGGCCATCCCCGAGGTTCGCGACAACCTGGTAGCCCTGCAGCGCAAGCTGGCCCACCAGGCCCACCGGGCAATCGTGGAAGGCCGCGACATCGGCACCGTCGTGCTGGCGGATGCCCCGGCGAAGGCCTACCTGACGGCCAGCGCGCAGGTGCGCGCCCAGCGCCGCCACGACCAAAACCTCGCCGCCGGCCGCGATTCCGACTTCGACGCGGTGTTGGCCGACGTGGAGCGCCGCGATGCCGCTGATTCCTCGCGCGCGACCTCGCCGTTGCGCCCGGCCGACGACGCCGCCGTCATTGATACCTCCGAGCTCACCCTCCCCGAGGTAGTAGAGCGTTTAGTGCAGCTAGTAGAGGAGTCCCGCCATGACTCATAACCCCAACGACAACGACACCGAGTTTTTCTACCCGCACGGGCAGACCCCGGACGCGCAGCCGGCCGAGGACGGACTCGAGCGCGACCCCCACGAGGGCTGGGCGGCGGCCGACTTCGACGCCGAGGACTTCGACTACGAATTCGACGACTCTGAGTTCGGCGACGCCGACTACGGCGAGGACGAGGACCCGGAGACCCCGCTAACGGAAGAAGAGTGGGCCGAGATTGAGGCCGCCTACGGGATGGGCGGCCAGCAATATGACGCGGAGGCCCTGTGCACCGTGGCCATCGTCGGCCGCCCGAACGTGGGCAAGTCCTCGCTGGTCAACCGCTTCCTGGGCCGGCGCGAGGCCGTCGTTGAGGACCACCCGGGCGTGACCCGCGACCGCGTGTCCTATATCGGCGACTGGAACGGCCAGCGCTTCCTCGTCCAGGACACGGGCGGCTGGGATCCCAACGTGAAGGGGATCCACGCGGCCATCGCCCGCCAGGCGGAGGTCGCCATGGAAACCGCCGACGTCATCGTCTTCGTGGTCGACACCAAGGTCGGCATCACGGAGACCGACTCGGTCATGGCGCGGCGCCTGCAGAAGTCCGAGGTCCCCGTCATCCTGGTGGCCAACAAGTTCGACTCGGACAACCAGTACGCCGACGTCGCGGAGTTCTACGGCTTGGGCCTGGGCGATCCGTGGCCGGTTTCGGCCCAGCACGGCCGGGGTGGCGCGGACGTGCTCGACGAGGTCCTGCGCCTGTTCCCGGAGACCCCGCGCTCGCACTCGATTACCGCCGGCCCGCGCCGCGTGGCGCTGGTGGGCAAGCCGAACGTGGGCAAGTCCTCGCTGCTGAACAAGTTCACGGGCGAGAACCGCGCGGTCGTCGACAACGTCGCGGGCACCACCGTGGACCCAGTCGACTCCCTGGTCCAGCTGGACCAGCAGCTGTGGCGTTTTATCGACACCGCCGGTCTGCGCAAGAAGGTCAAAAACGCCCAGGGGCATGAGTACTACGCCTCCCTGCGCACCCGCGGCATCATCGACGCGGCCGAGGTCTGCGTCATGCTCATCGATGCCTCGGAGGAGATCTCCGAGCAGGACCAGCGCGTGCTCAACATGGTCCTCGAGGCAGGTAAGGCCCTGGTCATCGCCTTTAACAAGTGGGATCTGATGGACGAGGACCGCCGGTACTACCTGGATCGGGAAATCGACCAGCAGCTGGCGCACCTGCCGTGGGTCACCCGCATCAACATCTCCGCGGAGACCGGGCGCGCGCTCCAGAAGCTGGAGCCAGCCATGATCGAGGCCCTAGAGAGCTGGGACCAGCGCGTGACCACCGGCCAGCTGAACAACTGGATGCGCGAGGCGATCGCGGCCAACCCGCCGCCGATGAAGAACAACCGCCTGCCGCGCGTGCTCTTCGCCACCCAGGCCTCGACCCAGCCGCCGACCATCGTGCTGTTTACCACCGGCTTCCTGGATGCCGGCTACCGCCGCTACCTGGAGCGGAAGTTCCGCGAGCGATTCGGCTTCCACGGCACCCCGGTCCGGATTGCGGTGCGCGTGCGCGAGCGCCGCAAGAAGCGCTAAGCGCGACGCAGCAGGAAAGCGTCGGTGTGGTAGCGCAGCTGCACCGCGTCCTCGTCGCGCAACCCGGTGTGCTCCCGCAGGTACCAGTTGAGGTTGTGCGTCATCCGCTGGTGGATCTTCTCCCCGTTGCGCAGCCAGTAGGCCCGGGTGTGCATGAGCTGGTGTAGCTGCGGCGGAAAGAGCTCCTGGTAAAACGTCGTGCGCAGCTCGCGCTCGATGACCCAGGGCGCGGCCAGGGTCGGCAGAAATCCCGGCTTCTGGACGTCGCCGCTGTGCATAATGCGGGCGAGCCGCAGCAGCCACGGATCGTCGGTGACGTCCAGGGTGTTCCACACCAGCAACACGTGACCGCCGGGCCGGACGATCCGGTCGAATTCCGCGCAGGCGGCCGGCACGTCCACCCAGTGCCAGGTCTGCGCCGCCGCGACGGCGTCCACGCTTGCCTCCGGCAGGGCAGTGGCCTCGGCCTTGGCACGCCACGTAGGGACGGCGAGGCGCTTATTGAGCACCCGCGCCATGTCGGCGGAAGGATCGACGGCCCAGACGCGCTCCACGCCCGGCACCGCCGCCAGCAGCTGGGTCAGCTTCCCCGTGCCGGCTCCGACATCGACCACGGTGGGGTGACCGGCCAACAGCTGCGCGACCTCAGCCGGATACGACGGGCGCACGTCGTGGTAGGTGCCGGCGCCGTGCCCGAAGGCGCGGGCGGTGGCCGTGCGGTGGGCGGCACCACGGAACTCGGGGCCTTCTTTTTCCGAGGGGCGGCGATAGGACGGAAAATTGCGCGGGTCAGGCTGAGTGGACATCGCTAATAAGCTTACCTGTTTCTCAACTTCCCTTATAGAATGGATGCCTATGTCTAGTCTCCCAGCTCCCGGCGACCAGCGTTGGCTGTTGAAGACTGTCTTCTCGCAGAAGCGGCGCACTATCCCGGCCGCGGTGCTGATGGCCGTGACCTTCGTGTGCAACGGACTGACCCCGGTGGTCATCGGCAAGGCCGTCGACGACGCCATTGCCCGCAGCTCGCTGAGCGCCTTGGTGGTCTGGATCGCGGTGCTGGTCGGGCTCTTCGCCGTGAATGCGGCGGCGAGCTGGACCTCGCGGGGCCTGTTTAACTGGGCGATGTTGCTCATCGCGCATGAGCTGCGCATGGCGGTCACGGACCGGATCACCCACCCGCGGGGCATCGGAGGCCGCCGCCGCACCGCCGGCGAGCTGCTGTCCATCGCCTCGACGGACACGCAGCGCGTAGCCAATGCGGTGTTCATGACGGTCTTCCCCGTCGCCGAAATCGTCTCCATCATCTACGTGGCCATCATGGTGGGGGTCATCTACCTCCCGCTGGGCCTGGCCGTCCTTTTGGGAGGGCCGATTATCGTCTGGTGCTCGCTGACGGCGGCCCGCCCGCTGCGCAAACGCTCCAGCGTCCGCCAGGCCGCCCTGGCCCAGGCGGCCGCCACGGCCACCGACGTGGTGGAGGGGCTGCGCATCATCAAGGGCATTGGCGCGGTGGATCCGGTCCGGCGCCGCTACGCGGAGGCCTCCGATAACGCCTACGACAAGACCATCTACGCCAATGCCGCCCAGGCGCGCCTGAACGCGGTGACCAACGGCATCGGCAGCCTCTACGTCATCGTCGTCGGCTGCGTGGCCGGCTGGCTGGCGCTGCAGGGGCATGTCAGCGTGGGTGAGCTCATCACCATCATCGGTTTGACCCAGTTCATCATCACCCCGATGACCATGCTGGGCCGCAATATCGCCTCGCGCTGGGCCGCCGCCCAGGCCAGCGGATCGCGGATCGTCGACCTACTAAGCCAGCCCGCGGAATTCTCCGCCGCCGACACCGCGGAACTGCCGGCGCTGAGCCCGGGCATCCACGTGGTGACCGGTGAGGTCCCGGACTACCTGGTCCGGCTGCCGCGCGAGCGCTACCTGGTCGCACCGCACCAGGCCGATATCTTCGACGGCACCGTTCGCACCAATGTTTCCGGAGAAGACGAGGCCGCCGCCCGGGCCCTGTGGGTGGCCGCGGCCGAGGAGATTCCCGGTGGCATGGACCGCGAGGTGGGCGAGAACGGCGGACACCTCTCCGGAGGCCAGCGCCAACGCGTGGCCTTGGCCCGCGCCATCGCGGCGGACCCAGAAGTCCTCGTGCTCATCGAGCCGACCTCGGCGGTGGACTCGGTCACCGAGGCCACGATCGTCGAGCGCGTTGCCGCCGCCCGCGCCGGCAAGCCGACGGTGGTCTACACGTCCTCGCCAGCCTGGCTGGCCCAGGAGGTGAGCGCCTAATGCAGTTCCCGAACGCCACGTGGCCGCAGGTACGCCGCTGCGTGACCGAAAACGTGAAGGCCATCCCCGGGGCTGGCTGGCGGCTGATCCTGGCGCTGGTGGTCTTGAGCGCCGGCGCGGCCGCCAATATCCTCATCCCCATCTGGCTGGGCCGGATCGTCGACGTCGTCATAGCCGGCCAGCCGCAGCACTTAGGCCAGCTGGCCGCGCAGTTGCTGTGCGCGGCGGTTGCCGCCGCCGGGCTGGCGGCGCTGGGCTTTTACCTCATTTCGCGGGTCACGGAGAAGATCATCGCGCAGCTGCGCCTGCAGATGGTCTCCACGGCCGTCGGCCTGCCCACCCACCGGGTCGAGGACGCCGGCACGGGGGACCTGGTCTCACGTTCTACCGACGACGTTGCTGAGCTATCTGCTGCCGTCACGGAGACCGCGCCGGTGCTCAGTAACTCCGCCTTTTCCATCGTCGCCACCGCCATCGCCCTGGTGACCCTGGACTGGCAGTTCCTCCTGGTCGTCGCCTGCGCCGCCCCGCTGTACTTCTTCGCCGCGCGGGCTTACCTTCGGGTCGCACCCGGCCGCTACGTGGCCGAGCGCGAGTCCATGGCCACCCGCGCGCGTCGCGTCCTCGAGGTCATCCGCGGCAGCGCGACCGTGCGGGCCTTCCGCCTGGAAGACAAGATGCACGACAAGGTGGGGCAGGCCTCCTGGCAGGTCGTCGAGCGCGGCTATAAGGCCCGCCGCACGATGATCACCCTGCAGTTCTGGATGACCATGGTCGAGCTGGTCATGCTCTGCGCGGGGCTTATCGCCGGCTACCTAGCCACCCAGTCCGCCGGCCTCAGCGTCGGCGCGGTGACCGCCGCCATGCTGATGCTCATCCGCCTGCGCGGCCCGTTGCTGGGGCTCATGCGCATTCTGGACACCGTCCAGTCCGGATACGCCTCGCTGTCGCGCATCGTGGGCGTGGTCATCGATCCGCCGCGGCCGGTGACCGCCGCGGGTGCGCCGAGCAGCCGCGGCGAGGTCAAGATGGATAGCGTGAGCTTCGGCTACGGCGACGGCTGGGCGGTCGAGGACGTGAGCCTGCGCGTGCGGCCGGGCCAGAAGATCGCCCTGGTGGGCGCCTCCGGCGCGGGCAAGACGACCGTGGCCGCCTTGGTCGCGGGCCTGCGCGTCCCAGACGCCGGCAGCGTCACCGTCGACGGGGTAGAGGTCTCCGCACTGTCGGACCGCGAGCGCGTGGCCCGGCTGGCACTGATTTCCCAGGAGGTCCACGTCTTCTCCGGCACGCTGCGCGACGACCTGGCGCTGGCGGCCCCTGAGGCCAGCGATGCCGAGATGCAGGCCGCGCTTGACCGCGTCGGTTTCCCCGAGCTGGTGGACGGCCTCGATACTCAGGTCGGCGCTCGCGGGCAACAACTGGACCCGGTCGCGGCGCAGCAACTCGCCCTGGCTAGGATCCTTTTGTTAGATCCAAAGGTGGTTATCATGGACGAGGCAACCGCGGAGGCCGGCACCTCGGGCGCGGCGGTGCTCACCGACGCGGCCCAGGCGGTCACGCAATCCCGATCCGCGCTCGTCGTCGCCCACCGCCTCGATCAGGCCTGCGATGCCGACGAGATTCTCGTCATGGATGGCGGCCGGATCATCGAACGGGGCAGCCACTCGCAACTAGTCGCCCGCGGTGGGCAATACGCCCGCCTGTGGGCCGCATGGAAGAAAGGCCGGGATAAAGCGCAGTGAAACCCATCCTCCGCTCAGTAGCAGCGGTGACCGCCGGTGCCGCCTTGTTGGCCGGGTGCTCGACCGAAGGCACCCCGGACGAGGAGGCGCCCGCTACCAGCTCCCGGGCGTTTAGCGACCTGGGTATCCCGCGTTCAGCGCCGCTGGACGGGCCGGAACCCGGTAGCTTCAAGGAGATCAACCTGCCCTCGGGGCGGACCTACGTCCTCGCGGTGCCGGAAGACTACGACCCGGGCAAGAAATGGCCGCTGTTGATGTCCTTCCACGGTTGGAAAGAATCCAGCTGGAATAACTTTAAGTACACCGATTTCCGGTACGCGGAGGCCATATCCGTCTACCCGCAGGGCAAGAACGGCGCGTGGTCTCCGGCCCCTTACGCGGACACGAAGGGGACGGAGGACATCGCCTTCGTCGAGGAGATCCTCGACACCGTGCGCGCCACCTACACCATCGACGACGAGCGGATCTACGCTACCGGCATGTCCAACGGCGGCGGCTTCGTGGCGTATCTCGCCTGCCAGATGTCCGGGACCTTTAAGTCCATCGCCAGTATCTCGGCCGCCTACTACGAGGCGATCCACAAGGACTGCGCCGACGACCCCGTAGGGCGCTTGGACCTGCACGGCACCAACGATCCGGTGGTCAAGTACTACGGCGGCAAGCGCCACGGCACCCGCTACAACTCGGTGGCGGATGTCCTGGCCCACGACGAGGAGCGCAACCGCTGCAGCTCCCGCATCCGGACCGAGCGCCTTGCCAACTCGGCCCTGTTGCAGACCTGGAGCGGCTGTGAGGAACCGCTGCAGCACATCCGCATCGGCGGCGGCAAGCACGTCTGGCCCGGCGGCGCCTACGACAAGGACGCCAAGGTGGGCAAGGGCTTTGCCACCGACAAGGTGCTCGACTTCTTCGGCATCCCCGGCCGCCCCGAGGGCACGCGGGAGACCTAAGCGCCCCAAAGCCCGCGACGCCACGCAGAGTCGCACAGGGCGCGCATCGATCGCTAAAGGGCCCTAGGCGAACCTAGGGCCCTTGGGTTTTTCGCAGCGCAGTCTTCTTGCCCACGCGGTGACAGCGAAGCTCTGTCTTAGGGGAGAGGGGCTGTTTTAGGTGAACAGGCCCCAGACCGCGGCGGAGATGGTGATGATACCGAGGACCACCACGAACCAGTTGGTCCAGCGGCCGCGGAAGCGCTTGAGGGCGTCGATGCGGTAGATGGCCCAGATGGGCATCAGGTAGAGGATAGCCGCGATGAACGGGCCGCCGATGCTCTCGATAAGGCCCAGGATGTCCGGGTTCAGCACGGCCGCAATCCACGTGGTGACGAAAATGAGCGCGTAAGCGATGTTGGTGATTTGCTGGTGCGTGGTGCGCTCGGCCAGGGACGGCGAGATCTTCTTGAGGATGTAGCGCGCGCCCTCCGTCGTACCCAGCACGTGGCCGAAGTAGGAGGAAATAATCGCGAGGATGGCGATGACCGGGGAGAGGTAGGCCAGCACCGGCACACCGGAGATATTCGCCAGGTAGGACAGCACCGGGATGTTCTGCTCGCGGGCCTCCTGCAGGCCGTCGGCGCCCAGGGCCAGGGTGCAGGACCAGACGAAGAACATGGTGAACACGGTCAGCATCAGGGCAGTGGCCAGCAGGACCTTGGAGGCGTTCTCGTGGGACTTGATGCCCCACTGACGCTGCATGGCCAGGGAGAACTGGGAAATGGCCGGGGAGTGGTTAAAGGAGAAAACCAGCACCGGCAGAATCATGATGATGCCGCCGATAAGCGCCAGCGAGTTGCCGGAGTCGACCTCCATGAAGCTTTGCAGGTCCCACTGCGGAATGAGGTAAATCGACACGCCCGCCAGGCACAGGATGAGCGGGTAGACGATGAACTGGGTCAGGTACAGCATGAGCTTCTCGGAGAAGGCGAAGACCAGGGTCATCGCGCCAATGAGAAGGAAGGACAGCAGCACGCGGTTGATCTGCGGCCCGTTGAACTGGTTGACGATGAACGAGTCCACCGTGTTGGTAATGGATACGCCGTAGATCAGCACGATCGGGTAGATCGCGAAGAAATACAGCACGGAAATAACCAGCCCGATCTTCTTGCCGAAGTAGTCCGTGACGACGACCGTGATGTCCTCGCCTTGGCGCGGGGAGACGCACATGATGCGGGCGAGCGCGCGGTGGGACAGGTAGGTCATGGGTGCGATGAGGATGGTCGCAATCAGCAGTGGCCAGAAGCCGAAGCTGCCCGCGTTAATCGGCAGGAAGAGGATGCCCGCGCCTACGGCGGTGCCGAAGAGCGAAAAAGCCCAGCTAGTGTTGACGGTCCGGCCGGATGCCTGGGCCGGGGCAGAAGAGGTCATGAATAGATCTCCTTGTAGGGGAGGTAAAACGGTGCAAAACGACATCAGCAGCGTAGGAGCCAATACCTTGGGAATTACGCTAACACTTGGGAATGGGCGTGTTTGGTCTTTGGAAACAGAAGGAAACTCACCCCTCAATTTGGGGGTAAATAATGTCAAGCTTTCCGAGTTCGGCAACCGCCCGTAGCCAGGGCTACACCCGAGGGTTAGGTGCAATTTCGGGCCGACAGTTATGAATTTGTTGCGGCGCACGGTGGGCGAGAGCCAAAGAAGTCTGTACGATCGGTAGCGGCCGGTCAAACGGTCCAGATAAGTGAAAATTTAAGCAGTCGAGATACTCGAAACTATTAGGAGTAAATACAATGGGTTTTATGGACAATGCTAAGGACGCACTGAACTCTGACAAGGGCAAGGAAGCTACCTCCCAGGGCCTGAACAAGGCAGAGGACTTCGCCAAGGACAAGCTGGGCGAGGACAAGTCCGACCAGATCTCCGACGTCCGCGGCAAGGTCGAGGATCGCCTGGGCACCGGCAACGACGAGCAGAAGGGTGAGGACGAGAAGTAAATCGTCTCGCTCAACAACCGCCGTGGCAACGTGGTTCCGCGGCGGTTTTTTCATGCGCAGCCGACATGTTAACTATGTTACTTTTTGCTAACTACTGGGTGGACCCGTGGATTTAACCGCTAGGCTAGAGCTTGTGGCTATGTCTCGGGATTCATCCGAAGTCGCAGCCTTATCGAAGACCGCTATTGTCCGACAGGCGCTGCGAATCACCGCGCACCTCGGCGAAGCTCAGCTCTCGCTCGAGCGAGCGGCCTCCTACGCGGGCGTGGATCCTGCCACGGCGCAAGCGATCTTCCAGGACACCCCGGGGCTCATTCGCGAGCTCAACGACCACCTCAACTCGCGCCTGCGCGCCCTGTGCACGGAAGAGGACGCGCGGTTGCCAGAAGGAGCGTGCGCGGTCGAGCGACTGCGGGCGAACATGAACTCCTATTTCCGTTTCGGCCAAGAAGAGCCCGCCGGTTTCGCCGCGTTTATCGCCCTGCGCTGGGACGGCGAGCCGGCCATCCAGTTCGAGGAGAGCCCGAACCAGGCCGAGTGGCAGTGGTCCTACGCCGAGATGCTTCGGCGCACCCGCGCGGTATTGGTCGAATACGGCGCGCCCCGCAGCGTCGACTTGTTGAACCGCTATTCTCTGACGGCGCTGGCTGTCGTCCATGGGGCTTCCCACATGTGTGTCTTTGGCGCCGCGCGGCACCTGGCCCCGGCCGGACGCCGGCACACGATGACGCGGGTTTTCGATGTTTTCATCACCGGGCTGGAATACGAGCTCGACGGCCACACGCAGTGCTGCATCGAACCGGTTAATTTCCGTCCCTCCCAAGCTTTTTCCCCGGTGCCACCGGCCCGCCAGTTGCCGCGATCGACCGACCAGGAAAGGACTGTAGCGCTTTACCGCGGCGGGGTCGAACTGTTGGCGGCGTCCACCACGTTTGACGTCTCCATCGAAGAGGCCGCCGAACAGGCGGGTCTCGATCCGGCCGAGGCGCGCCGGCTCGTCGACGGCGACAACCGCTTCGACGCCCAGATCGAACGCTTCCTGGACCACCAGTGCCGCGAGGCAACAGAGGTATTCCTGAGCAATCTCCGCGCGGACGCCAGCCCCTTCAACCGCATCAAAGCCCTGGGCGCCGGCTACTTGGGCCTCGCGCTGTCGGACCCGGCCGGTTTCCTGGCCATGTCGTGTATCGGCTCCGGCTCCATCATCCCGTCCACCTTCGGGCTGGATGGGAAGGCCGAAAGGCTAGGTCCCACGCTGCGCTTCCTCGTGGAGCAGGTGCGCGACGCCATGCAGGACCACCCCGAAGCGAGAAATACCTGGGCGCTCTACACCTATTCCATGGCGCTGTGGTGCGCGGCCCACGGCATGGCGCACCAGTTCTCGGTCGGTTCCTTCCGGCACTTATCGCTGGAAGAAAAGCTGCGTTCCTCCAGCCACATCATGGATCTGGCGCTCATCGGCGTGGCTAAATCCATCGGCCTCGAAATCCCCGCAACCGCGTGCCATCGGCACGACTAAGAGGGCGCTAACCCGCCGGCCAGAGGGTGCCCACGCGGCTGGTCTGCACGCAGACGGGATCCGCTCCCTCCGGCAGGTCGACCGTGAGCTCGGTCCCGCCGCCAGTGACCTGAACAAAGACTTGGTGGAGCCCGGCGCGCAGCGGCACCTCGGTTCGCTCGCCGCCTAGCGACATCCCCGCGGTGGCCTCCTTGCCGGCCAGGTAGTTCAGCTCCACGACCCACTCGCGGTCCAGCAAGGGTCCGTCCAAGTCCATCGTCAGCTCATGCCCAGAACCCAGCTCCTGCCCGCACTGCTCAATGCCGGCGTGCCCGGCCCCTGGGGCGGGGCCGGGCGTGGTGTTGCGGGCGGGATGGAAATCGGCCGGGACAATATGGCCGTCGCCGCCGACGACACCTGGCTGCTCAGTCCACGCCGCGATGTTTGCACCGGGCAGGATCCTGCTCAGACGGTTGTGCGGGTAGGCGACCGGCAGCAGGACCTGGGTGTCGACCTCTTGGTCGAGCTGCGGGCTGTCACGTCCCGCCAATTCCTGTTCCAGACTGGCGAAGTACTCGCGCGCGGGCTGCTGCGACCACGCCGCCGAATAGGTCAGGGTGCTGGCCACACTCAGGCAGGCCGCGACCGCCCCCAAGGCCAGGAGCATTCTTCCCAGCCCAGTAGCTATCCGCAACCCGGGGAAGGCTAGCGCGGCGGCGATGACGAGGAGGACGCTGGCCTCCGAGAAATGCCGCAGCGTCTGCACGATTTCCAGGGCGGTGTCCTGCCCGCCGCGCCCCAGGCTCACTGCGGCTAGGCAGGCCCCGACGTAGCCGCCGCACAGCAGAAAACCGATAAGGCCGCGGCGGCTGCGGGTGCTAAGCGCCAGGATGATTGCTGCCGCGAGTGCCCCGAGGGCAACCATGGCGACCGTGGGAGACGCAAAGGGCGGGCCCGGGTGCCACCTGTCCCAGGACAGGGGCCCACCGGCCGCGGCCGGCAGGAAACCGCGCAAGAAACCGTGCTGCAGGGTCTCTACCAACCCGAGGCTATCGGTGCGGGGGAAGTCCACGCGTAGGGCGTAGACGGCGGCCCAGGCTACGCCGACGCCCAGCGAGGGAAGAATACTGCGCCGGCACCCCAGGAGGAACCAGAAGGCCGCGAGGAAGGGGAGGGCCAGTAGCATGCGCTCGCTGAACAAACAGCCGACCAACACACAGAGTGCCGCGGCCCAGCCGGGCGCCCACGCCGGCCGGCGGCTGTGATCCCCGCCCGCGCGAGCACCGCCGAGCACGCACGCGGTCGCGGCGGCCATCGCCGCTTGCAGCGGGAGGAGGTTGATCGCCGCGGACAGCCAGCTCGTGGCCGGCAGGTTGAGCGGGCACAGGCAATAGAGGACGAAGGCGAGCAAGACCGGCCACCCGCCACGCAAGCGATGGACGAGGTAGCCCACCGCGCCGAGGACCGCGGCGTTGAGCAACCCCAGGACGCAGAGCGCGGCCACCCAATTGAGATCGCCGGCCGCGGCCACCAGCCGCATAATCCCGCGGGCGCCCGGCATCAGGTGCCCGTCGTGGGGCGCAAAAAGGCCGGCCTCCGGAGCCTGCGCCAGGAGGATGAAATCGTCCCAATAGAACCAACCGCGGGCGGCAACGGCCATGCGCACGATCCATCCCAGGATCCCGATGCTCAAAAGAGCCCAGAGCTGGTGGCGGCTAGTACGCATAATGACGGTCATTCTAACCGGCTGCTGTGCTGCCGCCCCGGAACGTGGCCGTCCAGCGGGCAGGAAACTGAGTCAATAATCCCGGCCGACATGACAAAGGCCCGTGCGAAAGCACGGGCCTTTGTGGTGTTTGTCGGACTAACAGGATTTGAACCTGCGACCCCTACACCCCCAGTGTAGTGCGCTACCAAACTGCGCCATAGTCCGCCGTTGCTTGTTGCAACGTTGACTAAGGTTACAACAGTGTCATTGCGCTAGTCGAATCGCCTGCACATCCGGGGTGGGCGCTGGGCAAGCTCGCGGGCCTAGTTACCGCTGGAGTATATCCAGCGCCCGTTCTGGCGGCTAAAGCTGGAGCGTTCGCGCTGCTTGCCGGTGGCCGCGCCCTTGTAGAAAGCCTCGAATTCGACGACCCCGTGATCGTCCAAGGGACCGCCGGCCACGGTGTCCAGAATGTCCAGCCGATAGAAGCGGATGGAATCATCGGCGAGGTTGAGTTCGCTGGGGCGGGTGAAAGGATCCCAGGTGGCCAGCAGGTAATCCTCGTTGCCGGTGACGAAGGCGCTAAACCTAGATCGCATGAGGGTCTCCGCGGTCGGCGCCGGCTTACCAGCGTGGTACTGCCCGCAGCATTCGCCGAAAGTCAGCCCGGTGCCGCAGGGGCAGCGGGCGTCGTCGGCTAGGGGACGGTGAAGGCTCACTTGTCCTCATCCACCAATCGGGCGTTGCCGATGAGTTTAAGGATCTCCGCCTGGCGGGCGGCGGCCAGCAGCGCCTTCTCCTGGCCGGCGTCCAAGTCGCCGAGAAGCTTGATGGAGCGGGTGAAGGTCGCCCCCTCGCCCTGGGTGACGGTCACGTGGACATCGTCGAGCTTCATGCCGCGGGCCGCGGCCTTGATGGCCTGGGCTGTGCCGGCGGCGACGGCGGACATCAGCAGGCCCTCCGGGGTAAAGCCCTGGCCCTTGCCGCCGTCGGCCTTGAGACGGTCGGAGGTCACGGAGCGCTCGTTGTGGCGCACGACCACGCCCATCTTCGTGCCGTAGGCCAGGTGTGCTTCGGCGGCATCGGCGGCCACGACTGGAGGCTGGTTATCCGGCACGATGAACTGTTCTGCCCACGCGCCGATGAGATCGGCGGCGCGCTGGGCGGCCCCCTGCTTGGTGATGAGGTGGTCGGCCTTGTCGAGGGCAACCAGGGACTTCGGGTAGCGGGTCACGCGGAAGATGTTCTGGGCGTTGTCGATGCCGACGGTCTGGTCGATGGGCGAGTGCAGCACCATGAGCGGCTTGCGCAGCTTGCTCAGGTAGTCGACCGGATTGGTCTCCGCGAGGTCCTCGAGGAAGCCGCGGGAGATCGTCAGCGTGCGCCCGCCCAGCACGACGTCGACGGCCCCGTTGGCGTCGACCTCACCGATCTTGTCGGCATAGTGGAGGACCGAGTGGGCGGGATCGAAAGGCGCGCCGATGGTGGCGACGGCGCGCAGGGACGGGATACCGGTGGCGGCAGCCGCCAGGGAGGCCGCCCCGCCGAGGGAGTGGCCCATGAGCAGTTGCGGGGCGTGGTAGTTTTCCGCCAACCATTCCGCCGCGGCCTGGATATCGGCGACGTTCTGGTGGAACGTGGTATCCGCGAAAGCGCCTTCCGACTGGCCTAGGCCGGGGAAATCGAAGCGCAGGGTGGCGATTCCGAAGTCGGTGAGCTTCTTGGAGGTGCGGGACGCGCCCGGGGTGTGGCGCGAGCCGGCGAAGCAATGGGCAAAGATGGCGAAGGCTTCCGGCGGGGTGTCGGGGAAGTCTATAGTCCCGGCCATCTTCAGGCCGGTGGACGACGGTAAGGTGACGTTCACTGATTGCATGCCTATAAGGATAACGAGGCGACTGCGCACGAGCTACTGCGGGTTTATTAGAGTTGAAGGGACCGACGTTCGAGGAGGATGCCACAAGACCATGGGCGCATTTGATTGGTTCTGGAAAGCGATGGGCGCGCAGTCTGAGCGCAACGATAAAAAGTCGAAGGCGGTAGTAACGAGCGCGGAAGATTCCGTCGCCTCGCTGCGCGAGCTGGACGACGCGGCGGTGGCACAGGCCGGCCGCGACGCCATCCGCGGTGGGGAAGTAGCCGACAAGCCGGCCTTCCTGGCCGCGCTTGCCGTAGCCGCCGAGCGCCGCCTGGGCATGTCTCCTTTTAACGTCCAGTCCCAGGCCGTGCTGCGCCTGCTGGAAGGCGACGTCATCCAGATGGCCACCGGCGAGGGCAAGACCCTGGTGGGTGCCATGGCCGCCACCGGCTTCGCGCTGACCGGCAAGCGCGTGCACGTGGTCACCGTGAACAACTACCTGGCCGGCCGCGACGCCGAGTGGATGCGCCCGCTCGTCGAGTTCTTCGGCCTTTCGGTGGCGCCGGTGACCGAGAAGATGACCTCTGACGAGCGCCGCGCCGCCTATCGCAGCGACGTCATTTATGCCCCGGTCAATGAGCTCGGCTTCGACGTGCTGCGCGACAACCAGATCACCGAACGCGAGCAGACGGTCCAGGCCCGCCCGGACGTCGCGCTCGTGGACGAGGCGGACTCCGTGCTGGTCGACGAGGCCCTGGTCCCGCTGGTGCTGGCCGGTTCCGAGCCGGGGCAGGCCCCGACCGGGCAGATCACCGACGTGGTCGGGCACCTGACCGAGAACAAGGACTATATCGTCGCTGAGGACGGCCGCACGGTCTCCCTGACCGACGAAGGGGCCCAGCGCATCGAGAAAGCCCTGGGGATCGACTCGCTGTATTCGGAAGACAACATCGGCACCATCCTGGTCAAGGTCAACCTGGCGCTGCACGCCAAGGCGCTGCTCATCCGCGACATCCACTACCTGGTGGCCGACGGGCAGCTGCAGCTTATCGATGCCTCCCGCGGCCGCGTCGCCGATCTCCAGCGGTGGCCGGACGGCCTGCAGGCCGCGGTCGAGGCCAAGGAGGGCCTCGAGGTCTCCGAGGGCGGGCGCATCCTCGACACCATCACGCTGCAGGAGCTCATGCGTCGCTACCCGACGGTCTGCGGCATGACCGGCACGGCGGTCGAGGCCACCGACCAGCTGCGGCAGTTCTACGACCTGCGGGTCTCGGTCATCGACCGGAACAAGCCGTTGATCCGGGAGGACGAGCCCGATCGCATCTACTCGACCATCGCGGAAAAGAACCGCGCCATCGTCGGCGAAATCCAGCGCCTCCACTCCGCCGGCCAGCCGATCCTGGTCGGCACCCACGACGTCGCCGAATCGGAGGCGCTCGCCGCGGCCTTGGAGGAGCTGGGCATCCCGGTCAACGTCCTCAACGCGAAGAACGACGCGGAGGAAGCCCGGATCATCGCCGAGGCCGGCGAACGCGGCCGGGTGACCGTGTCCACCCAGATGGCCGGGCGCGGTACGGATATCCGCCTGGGCGGGGCGGACGAGGCCGACCACGACGCGGTCAGCGAGCTGGGTGGCCTAGCCGTCATCGGCACCTCGCGGCACCGCAGCTCCCGCCTGGACAACCAGCTGCGCGGCCGCGCCGGCCGCCAAGGAGACCCGGGCCGCAGCGTCATCTTCGTCTCGCTCGAGGACGACGTGGTCCGCCAGGGCGGCGAGGACGAGTCCTTGTCGGCCCGCCCGGATGCGGACGGACGCATCGAGTCCAAGCGGGTACGCGATTTCGTGGCCCACTGCCAGCGCGTGACCGAGGCGCAGCTGCTAGAAATCCACGCCCAGACCTGGAAGTACAACCAGCTGCTGGCCGACCAGCGCATCATCATCGACGAGCGCCGCGCAAAGTTGCTGGACACCCCGCAGGCCTGGGAGGAGCTTGCCCAGCGGGCGCCGGAACGGGCCGCGGAGCTTTCCGAGGCCGGCGTGAGCGAGGCGGCTCGCGTGCGGGCGGCCCGGGAGATCATGCTCTACCACCTGGATCTCGGCTGGGCGGACCACCTGGAGCACCTCGACGACGTGCGCGAGTCGATCCACCTGCGCGCGATTGCCCGCGAGACGCCCATCGATGAGTACCACCGCATCGCCGTGCGGGAATTCAAGGACCTCGCGCAGCGGGCTGTCGAGCAGGCAGTCGAGACATTCCGCACAGTCCCGGTCGACGAGGCCGGGGCGCACCTAGCGGACGCGGGTCTGGCACGCCCGAGTGCCACCTGGACATATATGGTCTCGGATAACCCCCTCGCGGGGGCAGGCAACTCCGCCTTGAGCAGCATAGGTAATCTGTTTAGGTAGAAGGCCGCTCGCGCGCCGCGCGAAGTCGCTATTATTGGAATAGTTAATTGAGAGCCACCAACCGGAGGTAAAACAATGAGTGAGAACAACGGCACCTCGGAGCCGCAGGTCGAGACTACCTCGGTCTTCCGCGCTGACCTGCTGAAGGAAATGGAAAACGGCGCGGCGGCAACCTCGGAATCCGGCGCCACCGGCGCGGACCAGCTGCACGAGGGCCAGGCCTTGTTGGTGGTTAAGCGCGGGCCGAACGCGGGCGCCCGCTTCCTGCTGGACCAGGACACCACGACCGCCGGCCGCCACCCGGAGGCCGACATCTTCCTGGACGACGTCACGGTCTCCCGTAAGCACGCCGAGTTCCGCAAGCAGGACGGCCAGTTCGAGGTCGTCGACGTGGGATCGCTTAACGGCACCTACGTCAACCGCGAGCCGCGCAACAGCCAGGTGCTCGAGGTAGGCGACGAGATCCAGATCGGCAAGTTCCGCCTAGTTTTCATTGCTAACCAGGACTAGTACCCGGACCACCGTCGGGACTCAGTCCACACCGCGCAGGCGTTAGGCTCCCGGGCCACAGCCAGGGAGCTTCCGCAGCGCCGGCTTGTAGTGTCACGCGGAGCGGACCGCTCCCGTGGCCCAGAAGACGGCTGCGAACGCGCGGTATCAACCGTTTGTTTTAGGGAATTGGCGAGTAAGGCACAGTGAGCGCAGTACCAAAGAAGACCCAAGCAGCAGGGCAAGCTGCCAAGAAGGCGAAGACCATGTCCATCGGCGTGGTCCTGGGGAAGTTGAACCAGGAATTCCCCGAGGTCACCGTCTCCAAGATCCGTTTCTTGGAGGCAGAGGGACTTATCACGCCGCAGCGTACTGCGTCCGGCTACCGGCGCTTCACCAATGACGACGTGGAACGCCTGCGTTACATCCTGACCACGCAGCGCGACAACTACACCCCGCTGAAGGTCATCCGCCAGCAGCTCGAAGCCATGGACTCGGGCGAGGTCACCGCGATCGTCAGCGCGGGCCAGACCGAGACCCTCGTCAGCCCGGACAAGTTCCGCGCCCCGGTTGTTACCCGTCTGACCGACGGGGACGTGGCCTCGCAGGCCGGCTCCGATCAGAAGACAGTGGCTCACCTGGTCAAGCTGGGCCTGCTCGCGCCGGACGAGTCCGGCTATTTCACGGCTGACGATGTCGCGGTGGTCCAATCGGTCGAGGCGCTGCGCGCCTTCGGCCTCGACGACCGCCAGTTCAAGAGCCTGCGCAACAATGCCCGTCGCCAGGCCGATCTGATCTCCCAGGTCACTAGCCCGGTGGCCAACTCGAAATCGGACACCGCTAAGCTGCGGGCGGAAGAAATGTCGCAGCAGATGACCGCGCTGGTGGTTTCCCTGCATGCCACCTTGGTAAAAACGGATCTGCGCAAAGAGTTTTAGTCGATCGGCGCCGCGGGATTCGCGGCGTGCGGACAAGGAGGACGCGTGGCCCGGATAGCCCTAGAGTTTTTGGGCATACACATGCTCGAGCCGGAGGAATTCCTCTGTGCTCTGTTCCGCTGGAACGCGGGGGAGCGGGTCGTGCCGGTGTGGATGTCGCCGATTGATGGCGCCCGCGTGGCCGCGCACCTGGCCGGGGCGCAGAGCCGCCGGCCGGATACCCATGAGCTTCTCATCGAAGTCCTGAATGAACAGGGCGGCCTGGAATCTGCGGTGGTGACTAGCTACCACGAGGGCGTATTCATCGTGGAGCTGACTACCGGCGACGGCGCGGTGCTGGACTCGCGCATGTCGGACGCGCTCATTTTGGCCGACCACTTCGACGTTCCCATTGAGATCGAGGAAGAAGAGCTTAACCAGGTCGCAGTATTTGTGTCCGCCGAGGACCTGCATCACTACGTGGGGGTGGAGGAGACTACCCCCGGCGGCTCGACCTCGGAAAACTTTGACGAAGCCTCGGACGGGCCGGATTCGGCCTCCGGTGACGCGCAAGCCGACGCCGATTTTTCCGCGATGATGCAGCAGCTCGGCATGACGGAGGACGATTTCCGCGCCCTGGATCCGGACGACTTTATCGAGCCGGGTAGGGATTCCGCCGGTGAGAGCTCCGAAACCAGTGGGAATACTGGTGTAGGTGAGACTGAAGATACTGATGTGACTCGTGATGAAGAGGATGGCGAAGGAAACAGCGGTTCTTAAGTAACTGATGTGAAATAGGGTGCTCCCGAGTTAAGGGAACGTCTAAAGTTAAACTCGAGGTTTAAGTTTCGGCGTGTTACGCCAGATAACGCTTGACTCTTGCCTAGGCTTGACTTTAAATAAAGCATTAGGGCTTCCCCCAAACTTCAATGGAGTAATTACGTGAGCATCGAAGAAGACATCTACGCACACGAGGACAACGGAACTTACGTTCAGGAGTCCCTGTTCGACCTCGGCCCCGACGAGCAGGTCGGCTACCGCGTGCCAATTGCCTGCCAGGTCGCCGGCATCACCTACCGCCAGCTCGACTACTGGGCACGCACCAACCTGGTCAACCCGTCCATCCGCACCGCCCGCGGTTCGGGCTCCCAGCGCCTGTATTCCTTCCGGGACGTGCTGGTCCTCAAGATCGTCAAGCGCCTGCTGGACACCGGCATCTCCCTGCAGAACATCCGCCTGGCCGTGGATTCCCTCCGCGACCGCGGCGTCAACGACCTGGCGGAGCTGACCTTGGTCTCCGACGGCAAGACCGTCTACGAGTGCCGCTCTAACGACGAGGTCATCGACCTGCTCTCCGGCGGCCAGGGCGTCTTCGGCATCGCCGTCCCGGGCATCATGAAGGAGCTGTCCGGCACCATCTCCTCCTTCCCGTCCGAGCGCATCGACGTCGAAGACAACGTCGTCGGACTCGACGAGCTGGCCGCCCGCCGCCAGCGCAAGTCCTCCTAAGAAGCTCTCCTAGCCCGGCTTCATCCGGGCCACTCACTAGGCTCCCCAGCCGTCGCTCACGCGGCCGGGGAGCCTTTTGGCGTGTGCATAGAGGAATAAAGCCCCCGCCCGCCGGTAAGGCGGGGGAGGCTGCAAGTGGCAAGCGGGGAAGCGTGTTTAGTCTAAGCGCCTCGGCAGGGCGCTCGCGCTGGCTATTTCACGCCGGCGGCCGTGCCGATGGCTCGGTTGACGGCGTTGGCGTCGTCGGCGCGGTCGACCTTTTCGAAGTAGTCGGCGGCGTCTTCCAAGGCCTTATCGACCTCGCCGTCGCCCAGGTGCACCACGGAAATCTCCACGTTGCTGTCCTTGGCGGAGGCCAACTGGCTGGCGAAGTCCTCGTCGGCCAGCGCGTCGTCGGTGCCGGTGGTCACCAGCACGACGCGGGCGGGCGCATTGGATTCGCGGGCATAGTCGGCGGCGTTGTTCGCCGCGGCGACGATGGCGCTGCGGGTCTGCGGCACGCCGCCGGTGCCGAAGTTGTTGACCACGCTAGCGGTCTCGCCGGCGTCGCTAAAGCCCAAGTTCTGGCGGTATCCGACGGTAGCCGTGGCGGAAATCGGGGAGGAGTAGTTCCACAGGGACACGGCCTTGTCCTCGCCACCGACGCCCTCGGCGGCCCCGGCCACGCCGCCCGCCGCAGCGTCGAAGTACGGGGCCATCTGATCCGAGGTATCCAGCAGGAAGAGCGTGGCCTCCGGAGCATCCGGGGCAGTGGCGCCGGCGGCCGCGGCGGTGGACGCGGCCGCGCTTTCCGAAGCGGGCGCGGAGGATTCCGCGGAGCTTGGAGCCTCGCTGGCCGCGGAGGACTCAGAGGCGGCCGGCTCGTCGGTGGCGGTCTCCTCGGCGGCCTGGGTAGTTTCCTGAGCGGCCGTATCGGTCCCGTCGCCGGTGTCGTCGTTGCCGGTGAACAGGTAAAGAAGCAGGCCTAGCACCACCAAAATGACTAGGACAATGACGGCGATGAGCCATCCGGCGATAGCGAAGTTGTTCTTGTCGTTGGCATGACGGGCCATTTCGTCTTCCTCACTTGTGGTGCTTGCGGGGCCACGACGCTCAGTCCGCAGGACCAAGCGTGCTTAGCTGCCCAGTCTAGTGGCTTGGGCCTGCTCAATGAGTCCGACAAGCCGCTGGCGGATGGGTTCGGCCCGCTGGGCCAGCGCCCGCTGCCGGTGCACGTATTCTGCCTTGCCTTCCGGGGTCTCGATGGCGACGACGCCAAAACCCCAGGAACGGCAGTCGTACGGCGAGGCCTCCATGTCCAGCACGCGGGCATCGACGGCCAGATCTAGCGCGTCCAAGAAGACCTCCCCGGGGACGAGGGGCCCGAGCTTCCACGCCCACTTGTAGAGGTCCATCGTCACGTGCACGCAGCCGGCCTGGTCGTTGTTCGGCTGCTCCTGCCGGTTCAGCGGCCGGATGTTGAGCGGCCGGGCCGGGGGAGTAAAGAAGCGGAAGGCGTCGTAGTGGTTGCATTTGAGCCGGTGGGACTCCACCACCGCATTGGTGCCGTCGGCGCCCAAGCGCAGGGGCAAATCGTGCCGCGGGGAATCGGTGCGGTAGACCATCGCCCACTCGTGGAGGCCGAAGCAGTCGAAATTGACTGGGTTGCGCGCCGACTGAGTAAGCAGGCGGTGGATATAGGACACGGAGTCGCCCCGGCGGGCCCAGAACGCCTCGAGATTAAGCCCGACCGTACCCTCCGCGTCGCGGTGATAATCCCGCCATTCGGCGTGGGGCGGGTGGCCGGCCAACCGGGTACCCACCCCGGGATGCCAGGCCCGCAGGTGGCTGGGGCGGACCGGATAGTACTGGAAAAGGAAGTCGTAGACCGGATGGTAACTGCCCGGGTGGCGGAACCGCGCCATACGGTCATCCGCCCGTGCCTCATGGGCAGCGAGTAGTTCCTGCCACTGTTGCGGGGCAAGGACTTCGGCCATGGTCTACTTCCTCCTCGGGTTCTTCCTATCGGCGCCGGTGCGCTTGTTCGTCCGGGTGGAGCCGGCGGCCGTCTTCCGGCCCCGGCTGCCGCTGCCGCGGCGCGGGCGCGGCTTCTTGGTGCCGGGCTGGCGCTCAGCGGAGCTCTTGCGGGCCTTGCCCGAGCCTGCCTGCGGCTGCTGACCCGGCGGGGGCAGGGGAGTCCCAGGCGGGTTGGTGGCCCCGGTGACCTCTACCAGGCGCGGGTCGTGGGCGGGATCCGCGGAGTCGGAGAGATCGATGACCGTGGCGTCCACCCCGGCCTTGCGGAGCAGCTGGGTGATTTCGTCGCGCTGCTGCTCCATGCCCAGGGTGACCACGGTACCGGACTCGCCGCCGCGAGCGGTGCGCCCGGCCCGGTGGAGATAGGCCTTGTGCTCGGCGGGCGGATCGACGTGGACTACCAAGGATACGCCGCTGATGTCGATGCCCCGGGCGGCGATGTCGGTGGCCACCAGCACCGGCACGCTGCCGTCGCGGAAGCCCTCGATGGCGCGGGTGCGCGCGCCCTGGCCCTTGTCACCGTGCAGCGGCTGGGCGTTGATCCCGTTGCGGCGCAGCTTCTTGGTCTGGCGGTCCACGCCGTGCTTGGTGCGCATGAACATGATGGTCTTGCCGGCGCGGGCGGCGATGGTCAGGACCACGTCGTTGCGCTGGGGCCGATCGCCCACGTAAAAGGCGTAGTGCTCCATGGTGTCGACGGCGGCTTCCACCGGCGCGGTGGAGTGCTCAACCGGCGAATCTAGGAAGGTGTTGACGACTTCTTCGACGGCGGCGTCCAGGGTGGCCGAAAACAGGAGGCGCTGCCCGTCCGCCGGGGTCAGGGCTAGGAGCTTTTTCACCTGCGGCAAAAAGCCCATGTCGGCCATCTGATCGGCCTCGTCCAGCGTGGTGATCTCCACCTGGGACAGATCCAGGTAGCCCTGGTTGATGAGGTCTTGGGCGCGACCCGGGGTGGCGACCAAGACGTCGACGGGGCGGGCTAGCTGCCGGATGTGGTTGTTGATGTTGACGCCGCCGACCACGGCGAGGGTGCGGAGGTTGAGGCTGGCCGCCAGGCCGTCGAGGCGCTCCTGGATCTGGGTGGCCAGCTCCCGGGTCGGCGCTAGGATGAGCCCGCGGGGCTTGCCCGGGCGCGAGACGCCCTTGCCGCCCAGGCGGGCCAGCATCGGCAGCCCGAAGCCCAGGGTCTTGCCGGAGCCGGTCGGGGCGCGCCCTAGCAGGTCCTTGCCCGCTAGTACGTCGGGGATGGTGGCCGACTGGATAGGGAAGGGGCTGTCCATCCCCTGCTGGGCCAGGGTGTCGACGAGGGCGCGAGGTAAGCCGAGATCGGCGAAAGTAGTCATAAGGTGCTTTAGTCTAGCACCGCATGACTAAAAGACGACTAGTCCCACTGGCTCAGGCTGCGGTCACCGGACCACTCGAGGTGGTAGGTGCCCGGCTTGTCGGTGCGCTGGAAGGTGTGGGCGCCGAAGTAGTCGCGCTGGCCCTGAATCAGGGCGGCTGGTAGGCGCTCGGCGCGCAGGGAGTCGTAGTAGGACAGCGAGGAGGCGAAGACCGGTACCGGCAGGCCCAGCTGGGTCGCGGCGACGACCACTCGGCGCCAAGCGGAGATGAGCTTGCCCAGCTCGTCCTGGAAGTACGGCGCCAGGATGAGCGCCGGCAGCTGCGGGTCGGCGTCGTAGGCCTCGCGGATGCGGTCCAGGAACTTCGCGCGAATGATGCAGCCGCCACGCCAGATGGTGGCCAGGTCCCGCGGGTCGACGTCCCAGTTGTGCTCGGCGGAGCCGGCCTTGATCTCGTCGAAGCCTTGGGAATAGGCGATGAGCTTCGAGGCATAGAGCGCGCGGCGGACGTCCTCGATGAACTCGGCGCGGTCAAGGTCCAGCGACTCGAAGGTGGCCTCGGTACCGGCCGGCAGCCCCGCGTCCTGGGCGGCGGCGCGCTGCGCGGTGGACGAGGACAGTGCGCGAGCGAAGACGGCCTCGGCGATGCCGGTGATCGGCACGCCCAGCTCCAGACCGTTGATGGCGGTCCAGCGGCCGGTGCCCTTCTGGCCGGCAGCATCCACGATGACGTCGACCAGGGGCTTACCGGTTGCCGGATCGTCCTGGGCCAGGACCTCGGCGGTGATCTCAATCAGGTAGGAATCCAGGTCGCCGGAGTTCCACTCGCGGAAGGTCTCGGCGATTTCGTGCGGGCTCAGCCCGGCGCCGTAGCGCAGCAGCTGGTAGGCCTCGCCGATGACCTGCATGTCGGCGTATTCGATGCCGTTGTGGACCATCTTGACGAAGTGGCCGGCACCATCGGGGCCGATGTGGGTCACGCACGGGGTGCCGTCGACCTCGGCGGCGATGGACTCCAGGATCGGGCCCAGGGTCTCCCAGGACTCGGCCGGCCCACCCGGCATGATGGAGGGGCCGTTCAGGGCGCCCTCCTCGCCGCCGGAGATGCCGGCGCCGACGAAGTGGCGGCCGCGGGCGGCGACTTCCTGCTCACGGCGGATGGTGTCGGTGTAGTGGGCGTTGCCGCCATCGATGATGATGTCGCCGTCATCCATGGCGCTGGCCAGCTGGTCGATGACCGCGTCGGTGGCGGCGCCGGCCTTGACCATGATTATGGCCTTGCGGGGGCGCTCCAAGGAGGCCACGAAGTCTTCAATGGTCTCGGAGGCGATGAAGCTGCCTTCACCCGCGTGCTCGTCCATGAAGGCGCGAGTCTTTTCCGGGCTGCGGTTGAACACGGCCACGGTGTTGCCATTGTGGGCGAAGTTGCGGGCGAGGTTAGACCCCATCACGGCGAGGCCAACGACACCAATCTGGGCGAGATCCTTAGATTCAGTCATGCCGCCTAGATTACCGCATAGACCATCGGCACAGCCGAAAGACTAGATTGGGAAAGCATGAGTGCTAGCGGACAACCCTTAAACCCGACTCACGAGCTAGAACAGCTGCTGTACGGGGCCCACGAAACTGCCCTGGATACCGCCCAGCTGGCCACGATCAACCGGCAGCTGACCGGCCTCGACGCCACCCTGGGGATCACCTACACGGTCATTCGCAACGGCGAGGTGCGCGCCACCATGGCAGTCGATGCCCGTCACCACCAGCCGTGGGGCGTGGCCAACGGGGGCGTGTACGCGTGCTTGACGGAATCGGTCGCCTCGGTGGCCGGCGTGGTCGCCGCGCGCCGGCCCGTCGTCGGCGTCAACAACAACACCGACTTCCTGCGCCCGGCCAGCTCCGGCACGCTGACCGCCACGGCCACGCCGCTGCACCTGGGCCGGCGCACTCAGCTGTGGGGCGTGGACATCTGCGACGAGCAGGGCCGGCTGATGGCCCGCTCCCAGCTGCGGACGATGCCCCTGGGAGGCTAGCGCCCTAGAGCCAGTTGTTGCGGCGGAACCACCAGAACATCAGCGCCACAATCCCGATCATGACCAGCAGAGCGATGGGGTAGCCGTACTCGGTGTGCAGCTCCGGCATGTGGTCGAAGTTCATACCGTAGATACCGGCGACCATCGTGGGCGCGGCGGCCATGCCGACCACGGCGGAGATGGTGCGCATGTCGGAGTTTTGCTGCATGGACACCTTCGCCACCGAGGCATCGATTAGCGAGGTCAGCCGCTCATCGAAGGAGGCGACCTCGTCGCGGACCACCAGCTCGTGGTCGTTGACGTCGCGCAGGTAGGAACGGATCTTTTTGGGGATCAGGTCCTTGTGGTCGTTGACCATGGCCTGCAGGGCCGTCGACAGCGGCGCGACGGCGTGCTTCATCTCCAGGATCTCGCGCTTGAACATGTAGATGCGGTCGATGTTGAACTGCGCGCCCGGGGTGAAGACCTCCTCCTCGACCTCATCGACCTCGGTCTCGAGCAGGGTAGTGATCTCCTTGTAGCGGTCGACCATCATGTCCAGGACCTTCCAGGCCAGCGCGATGGGGCCGAGCTCGACCAGGTCCTGCTCGTCGTTGATGCAGTGGGCCAGGTTGGGCAGCTTCGCACCGTGGCGGACGGTGATGAGGAATTCGTAGGCGACGATCATCTGGATCTCGCCGGTGGTAATGATCTGGCGCTTGTCCTTGACCTCGTCGTGGTCGCGGTAATTGACCGAGCGGGCCACCACGAAGAGCTGATCGTCGTAACGCTCCAGCTTGGGGCGCTGGTGGGCCTGGACCGTGTCCTCCACGATCAACTCGTGGATATTGAACTTGCTGGCTACCTGGGTCATCTGGCTTTCGTACGGCTCGTGCATGCCGACCCAGATGAAGCCACGCCCGTATTCGCGGAGGGCTTCTTGCGCTGAGCGCGGGGTGTACTCACCCGGCAGGGCCTCGCCATCGACGAAGACGCGGCAATGCTCGATTGCCTCTTCGACGGGGACCTTGAACTGGGTGACCTCGGGTTGCGACAGCTTTTTCTTGCGGGGCCGAAGCGGGTTGGGCACATTTGCCATGGCGGCCTCCTCCTCGTGGTCGGGCAGTAGTAGCCGCTCTGTGCGGCGAATAAAGTGTAGCGCGAAACCCCGCCCTATAATGAAACCTATGCCTACGTGGAAAGAACTGACGACAGCCAACCCCGCTCATTCCCACAACTACGCGCGGCGTTGGAAGCTGATGCAGGCCCAGGGCAAAGACATCAACGGCGAAGCACGCCTCATTGATGCCATGGCTGAGCGCGAATCCAAGATTCTCGACGCTGGTTGCGGCACCGGCCGCGTCGGCGGCGAGCTGGTCCGCCGCGGCCACGACGTCCTGGGCGTCGACGTCGACCCCGTGCTCATCGAGCACGCGGAGCACGACTTCCCGGAGGGCCGCTGGGTGGTAGGGGACCTCTCCGCCGAGGAGATCCCTGAGTCCGGCTTCGATCTGGCCGTCTCCGCGGGCAACGTCATGGGCTTTCTGGCGCCGGAGGGCCGGGAGCCGGCACTGCGCCACATCTTCGAGGCGCTGCGCCCCGGCGGCCGCCTGGTGACCGGCTTCGGCGCCGGCCGCGGTTGGGAATTCGCCGATTTCATCGCCCAGGCCGAGCAGGTCGGTTTCCGCGTGGACAACCAGTTCAGCTCCTGGGACCTCAAGCCCTTCGGCCCGAACTCGGCCTTCCTGGTCGCCGTCTTGACCCGACCGGGCGCCGACCTCATCCAGTAGCGGTTCTACCGCCCCCGGTTAGAAGCGCCGGTCGGCTTGGTCGAAGAAGGCCAGCTCGGCCAGGCTGGCACGGTAGAAGGCGTCGAAGGCGCGCTGGCGCTGGCCCTCGGTGGCCTCCTCCAGGGCGTCCTCGACCATCTGCAGGGCACGCTGGGTGCCTTCCACGAAGTCGGGGCCCGAGTACATCTGCAGCCACGCGTGGAAGGGGTGATCCGCGCGATCCTGGGTCAGCAGGTGCCGCCCGACCTCGGCGTAGAGCCAGTAGCACGGCAGCACGGCCGCGGCGGCGACCGCGTAATCCTCGGTATAGGTCGTGGCCACCAGGAAATCCGTGTAGGCGCTGGTGACCGGGGAGGGGCGGTCGGTGGTTTCCCCGCCCAGCCAGTCACGGTGTAGCTCGGATTCGGCAACCAGGACCTCCGCCGCCCCGGCGGCCCAGAACTGGCGGTCCTGCGGGTCCCGGGCGAGCGCGCCGAGCCGCCCCAGGGCAGTAGAGTAGTGGCGCAGATAGATCGCGTCCTGGGCCACGTAGACGCTGAAATCGTCAGCGTCCAATGTGCCGTCGCCCAGGCGGCTGATAAACGGCAGATCAACTAAATCCTTCCACAACCCCAGGGTTCCGGCCCAAAGCGCCGCCGTGTGCGGTCCGGCCGCCGGGATGACCGGCTGCGGGGCGGGCTGGGAATCCGCCGCGGCATAGGCGGCGGCAAGGTCCACGGCCGGCACCGGCTCGGCGCTCGCCGCCCGGGCCAGGCGGCGCTGCCTGTGCCCGTGGTCGACCGGCCCGTGGCCGCGGCCCACCGCCAAGGCGTCGGCGTTGGCGATCGCCTCGTGCAGCCAGCGGGTGGACCACTCCAGACCCGCGGCGAGCCCCTCGCCTTGGCCCAGCCGAGTGGCCAGCGCCGAGGACAAGGAGCAGCCGGTCCCGTGCGTGTTCTTGGTCGCCACCCGCGGGCAGGACACGCGGTGGATAAGGCCGGTGCCATCGACCACGGCGTTATCCGCACGGTTGTCGCGCAGGTGCCCGCCCTTGACGATGACCGTGGTCCCGGTGCGCTGCGCCCAGCCCTGGGCCATGGCCACCGCCTGGTCCACGTCGGTGGCTTCCTCCTCGGGGCTTAGCCCGCACAGGACCGCCAGCTCCTTGAGGTTGGGCGTGACGCAATCGACCCGGCCCGCCAGATCGAGAATCGCGGCTTCGGCTTTCTTTTCCAACAGGCGATCCCCGGAGGTAGCCACCATGACGGGATCCAGGACGACCGGCGTGCTACCCAGCGTGGCGATGAATTCGCGGACGATGTCGATAGTCTCCGGGGTGCCCAGCATGCCGATCTTTACCGCGTCGATGTCCACGTCGGCGGCCACGGAGGCCAGCTGGTCGCGCAGCACCTGCGCCGGCGGGGTGAAGATGGAGTCCACACCCTGGGTATTCTGCGAGACGATCGCGGTGGTCACGGCCATGCCGTAGCCGCCCGCGGCGCTAATCGCCTTCAAATCGGCGTGCAGGCCCGCCCCGCCGGTCGGGTCGGTCCCGGCGATAGACAGGACGCGGGCAACGGGCAGCGGCTGGCTAGGCCGAGTGCCAAGTGGGTAGACGTGAGTCATGGTTGTACTCCTATCGAGCAATAAATTGAGCGCAGCATTGAACGCTGGGCGTGCAAAAGCCGTGCGCAGTGCGGCAGAGGGCGGATTGACTAACGGCGAAAGGCGGCGACGAGTTCGCTCGCGGCGGAGGCCGGGTCCTCGGCGGCCATGATGGCGGAGACCACGCAGACTCCGGCGAAGGCGCTGCCTTTCAGCTCCGCGACGTTGTGGGCCTTCAGCCCGCCGATGGCTACGGCGGGCATCCCAGCCTCCTTGGCGCGGCCTGCCAGGGTTGCGGCAGCCTCGACCCCGATGCCGGCGGGCGCGTTCGCCTTGGTGGCGGTGCTAAAGACGGGCCCGATGCCGAGAACGTCCGGGCGGGCCGCTCCCGTGGCGCTGAGTGCGGCGTCGAGCTCCTCCTCGGAGCCGACGGACAGCCCCACCAGTGCATCGTCGGCCAGCAGCGAGCGGGCTTCGGCGACACTGAGATCGTCTTGGCCGACGTGCAGGTGGCAGCCGAGCTCGGCGGCCAGCTCCACGCGGTCGTTGATAAACAGCGGGATCTGGCCCAGCTCTTCCTGCAGGCGGCGGGCGTAGGGGAGCAGCTCGGCGTCGCTGGCTTCCTTGTCCCGCAGCTGCACCACGGTAGCACCGCCGCGGCAGGCGGCCACGGCGATGTCGGCGACGTTGTCCCGGCCGCCGGCTAGCCCCGGGTCGGTGACGAGGTAGAGGCTCCAGTCGATCGGGCTCATGCCAGTTCCACGGGCTGGAGGGCGCTGTAGGTGATGAGATCCTCGGGGCCTAAGTCGTAGAGGGCGTCCATCCAGGCGACGGCGAAGCTGCCGGGCGACTGGGCCTGTTGGTAGGCCAGGGAGCCGGCCACGGACACGTGGGCGTGCGCGGCGATGACCGCGGCGAGCGGCGGCTGACCGGTGCCCAAGTAGGCGGCGGTGATAGCGCCCAGGCTGCAGCCGGTGCCGATGACCCGCTGGAGTAGCGGCACGCCGCCGGCGAGCTCCCAGGCCTCTTCCTGGGTGACGAGGACGTCCTTCTCGCCGGAGATAGCCACCACGCCGCCGGTGCGCTGTGCCAGCGCCTGGGCGGCGGGCAGGGCGGCGGTCGCCGTGTCGGTGGCATCGACGCCGCGGCCGCCCTCGCCCAGCTGTGCCAGCGCAATGATCTCGGAGGCGTTGCCACGAATGGCCGCGGGCTTCGCGCCTACTACTGAGCGGGCGAATTCCGTACGGGTGGACAGGCCGCCGGCGGCAACCGGGTCGAGCACCCACGGGTTTCCGGCCTCGTTGGCACCGGCGATCGCCTCGCGCATGCCCTCGTACTGGGCCGCGGACGGGGTGCCGATATTGATGAGGATGCCGTTGGCCAGGCGCGCGAACTCGCGGGATTCCTCCGGGGTATCGCACATGGCGGGGCTGGCGCCGATCGCCAGCAGCGCATTAGCGGTGACATTCGTGACGACGGTATTGGTCAAGCACTGGACCAGGGGATTGCGCTCGCGCACAGCGGCGAGAGCAGCGCATACTGCTTCCTTCACAACACTTTCCTTCGCTAGTTCTAACTAAGAGCAGGTTCCATGGGTATGTTCTCAGCCGGAATCAGTCCTTCCGGCACCCCAATGTTGTGCCGTCCACCCTAACAGAGCCGGACCCGGAATTTTTCTGGTTTGGAAGAAAACACACCCAACGGGGAACGCGACCAAGGCCAGTGCAGGCTCCTCAGAACACAGCTACGAGCCGCTAGGGACAAAAAAGAACCCCGCCGCGGTACGCGCTGGTGAGAAACCAGCGCGCACTTGCGGCGGGGTTAAGGTGCGGGTGCTCGGCGGCACCGCACGCGGGGGCTCTTTAGGCCTCGGAATCCTTCGTCTTCTTGGCCAGCGCGTTGCGGGCGGTGCGCATCTGCTCGGTGATGGCGAGGTTACCGCGGTCGCGGGTAAACGCGTTGGAGATCCAGTTGATGAAGGTGACGAAGCGGTTGCGCATGCCGACCAGGTAGGTCGCGTGCAGCGCCAGCCAGCCCAACCAGGCGAAGATGCCGGTGAACTCGACCTTGCCCATCTTCACCACGGCGTTGAAGCGGGAGATGATCGCCATGGAGCCCTTGTCGAAGTAGTCGAAGGGTTCCTTCTCGTTGGCGGTGGACTCCTCGTCGACCTTGGCGTCGATGAGGCGGCCGACGTGGGTACCGCCCTGCATAGCGACCTGGGCCAGGCCCGGCAGCTTGTTCAGGTTGATCATGTCACCGATGACGTAGACGTTGGAGTACTCGCCCACGGTCAGGTCCTCGTTGACGGAGACGCGGCCAGCGCGGTCGGTCTCGACGCCGGCCTGGTCGGCGACCATCTTGCCCAGCGGGGAAGCGGACACACCGGCGGACCAGATCTTGGTGGCACCGGTCAGGGTGGTCTCGGAGTCATCCTTGGTGTTCTTGTAGGTGACGGTGTCCTGGTCGACGTTGGTGACCATAGCGTTCAGGCGGACGTCGACGCCGAGCTTTTCCAGCGTGCGCTGGGCCTTGCGGCCGAGTCGCTTGCCGAACGGCGGCAGCACCTGGGGAGCGCCGTCCAGCAGGTAGATCTTGGCCGAGGACGGGCCGTAGGTGGAGAAGGCGTCGGTGAAGGTACGGTTAGCCAGCTCAGCAATCTGGCCGGTCAGCTCCACACCGGTCGGGCCAGCACCGACGATGATGAAGGTCAGCAGGCGCTCGCGCTCAGCCGGATCCTCGGTGAGCTCGGCCTGCTCGAACGCGGAGACGATGCGGGAGCGCAGCTCCAGAGCGTCGTCGATGGTCTTCATGCCCGGGGCGAACTCGGCGAAGTGGTCGTTGCCGAAGTAGGACTGGCTGGAGCCAGCGGCCACGACCAGGGAGTCGAAGCCATAGGTGCGGTGGAAGTTATCGTTTTCCGCGGTCACCGTCTGGTTTTCCAGGTCGATGTCGGTGACGGTGGCGTTGACAAAGTTCGCGTTCTGCTGCCCGCGCAGCATCTGGCGGGTGGACGGGGCGATCTCGGAAGCGGAGATCATGCCGGTAGCCACCTGGTAGAGCATCGGCTGGAACAGGTGGTGGTTCTTCTTGTCGATGATGGTGATATCGACTTCCGTGCCTTTAAGCTGCTTTACGGCGTTGATGCCGCCGAAGCCAGCGCCAATAACGACGACGTGGTGACGTCCTCCATTGGGGCGGTAAGGGGTTGCTGACATGTAGATGACTACCTTCCTAAATGCTTGAACTAAGTACCTACCGTTGAACATTGTAAACGCTACTCCCCGGAACAGATAGTTTCACCCCGATATAAACCAGGGGTCTCGGCATGGCACCCGGGCCGCGGGTGGTTTCGGCATTAATCTAGGAACGATTGGACTGAACGCGAGGCCGCCTACACAGCGTTTTTGCCTGCAGTAGCAGGTGCTGTGCGGGCGGCGTCAGGATTGGACTTTTGAAGGAAATGGCCTTGGAGCATACTGCGGCGATCGATGCCGAGCAATGGCCAGGCGTAGCCCGCGTGCCCAGCGGCCGCCTGCTGGGGCTGCGGGCCCGCCACGCGGAGGCTGATTTTGCCCGCGCCTGCGACCGCGCGGGGCTGGTCCTCGATGCCGAGGATCCGGAAGACCTAGACCTGAAGGTCGAATACGACTCCTTGTTCGCGCGGATTGCGAGCTCTGGCTGGCTGGGCTTGGCCGAGTCCTATCTGGCCGGGGAGTGGACCACGCCCAACTCGGACAAGTTGGTCCACGTCCTTACCCGGCTGGTGCAGTGCGGTTATTCCCCGAAAACACCTACCGCGCCCGTGGCCGCCTACGAAGGCGGGGAGATCCCCCAGGAGTTGCTGGCTCTCTACGCTGGCGACAGCGTGAGCCACCAGGGCGGAATCTTCGCCACCGGCGTGCCGACCACCACCCGGCAGACGATCGACCGGCAGGGCAAACCCGTCGATACCGAGCAGCACAACCGCCGCGGCCTGCCGGCCGGTGCCCATTTCGTCGACGTGACCACCATGACGGAGCCCCAGGCGGTCGACCGCGAGGATCTCAGGTCGGCCCAGACGCGGGCGGCGAACTGGCTACTCGATGCCACCGGCGTCCGCGCCGGCTCGCATTGCCTGGTCTTTCCTTCCTCCGGCGCGCGAGCCGCAGTGGAGGCGGCCGGGCGCAAGGCGACCGTGGATCTGCTCTCTGCCGATCCGGACAGCCTGCGGCCGCTGGAGGAGTTCTTCCTCCTCGAGGGCGCGGATGACTCCGTGCATTGCCAGCTTATCGACGCCCCGATTCCCGGTCCTCGCCAGTGGCGCGGCCGCTACGATTCGATTATCAGCGTCGAGCTTTTCGAGGCGCTGACCCCGCGGCAGCGCGCCGACTATATCGGCACCCTGGCACGGCTGCTGATCAGTGGGGGAAAGGCAGCCGTCCAGTCCTTGGTCGCCACCGAGCACATGACTCCGGCCGCCCGCTCAGCGTGCCAGGTCCTGCGCGCCTATATCTGGCCGGGCCTGGAGTACCCGACGGTCGCCGACGTGCACAAGGCCTTTGAGAAGAACGGACATCTGCGGATCATCGGGGAGACCCACACCGGTTCGCATTACCGCGAATCCATCACGCAGCAGCGCTCGTTCTTCTCCGGGCGCCTGCGGGAGGCGGCCGCGGCCGGCTTCGATCCCGTCTACCGCCGGCTCTGGATGTTCCAATTCGCCCTCCGCGAAGCCCTCCTGAAGGCGGAGATGCTCGACTCGGTCCAGTTCGTCGCCACGCACCGCAGCCGTGGCGGACAGCGCTAGCTCACGGCCACCTATTGTTTACCCTTTAACGGGGTAGGCTGTCCGCAGCTAGTTGCGCGACGGCCTTAATGGCCAGCTAGGCTAAGATAAATGAGTCAAGAACTGGATTTTTACGACCCGACAGGGGAGATCGAGGACGCCGACGGCGGCCCGGAGCTAGTGATTGAGCGGGAATTTCACCAGGGCCCGTCCGTGATCTGGGGCTACCTGACGGACACCAAGGATCTGGGTCGTTGGCACGGGGAGTGGACCAAGGAGTCCGACAGCCCCGAGGGCCACCCGTGCTACTTGGTCGACCACGTCGGCCGCACCAAGGATGTCCACATCGAGGTCACCGAGAAGGTGAAGCCGGAATACCTGCGCTTTGAGGTCAGCTTCGCCAACCGCCCGAACGCCTGGATGGATCTGCGCCTGACGGACACCCCGGATGGCTCCGAGCTCGAACTGCGCCACGGCCTGGCCGGCCTCGAGGACCGCGCGGAGTTCATCGGACCGATGTGGGAGTTCCTGCTGGACCGCCTCATGGCCGCAGTCTCCGGCGACGACCCGGACATCCTGGAATGGGAAAGCTATTACCCGAACCAGTCCGAGTACTACACGCTCGACAACAACCAGTAGGCCAACCACTTGGGCGACTGCGTGCCGCAAGCCGCCGGCACGCAATATCGCCGTTTGTAGAAATGGCGGGGAGTGGCCCCGGATCTAAAATGACATAATGTACATTATCGGACAATAACGTATATCGGGCGTTCACCAAGGCTAGCCCGGTTCGGTTCTACGGACTCGTCAACGACGGTCGCTTGTTGCGACTCTCAGTGTCACTACGCCGACAACCTCTTCGTGGCACTCGACGCCGCCAATGCTCCTGTGGCGCTCGTTGGCCCGGCTAAGTCGTAAGCCATCCAAATTGGGACGCAGGGTCCTGCGGACATCTCCGTGCCTTACCGAGCCCGGGCGGCAGCCTTCTTAGCCCCTAAGCTCTCGTGGACAACCTCGGTCTCATGACCTATTCCGCAGGAGATCCGCAGATCTAGACCCCTTCACCCCTAGGGGGAAGTTCGCCCTATTAACGTCACTGTGACTTTAATAGCGGGAATATCAGGGAGGACGACCGATCACCCTGTCGGCGCCGGATCCCTATTTGATATCCGGGAGGCCTTCGGCATGCCTCCGGCAGATCTCCCGGGCCCCGGTATGGCGGGCGCGCTACTTTTTCTTCTTGTTCTGGTAGGCCTGCTGGAGCTGCCAGCCGGTCAGGCCAGCTAGCGCGATGGCGATGACCATGACGAGCCACATCTTCTGCGTGGCCACGAAGATGGCGAAGCCGATGACCACCACGAGGCGGAACCACAGCATCGGAATCATGCGTTCGGTCAACATTGTGGGTCCTCTCGTTCTCGTGTGGCGCCCGCAACTTATGCGGCGGGCTCTGACTGTGGTCGATGTATTGGGTTAAGTGGCGAAGAGCGGAGCTTTGTCCGTAAATTACTTAGTTTGCGAAAGGAACTAATCCTGCTTCTCGAAGGAGATAAGGATGTTCACGTCGCCCTCCTCGGCCACCTTGGCGGCCAGGAACTCCGGGGTTTTCACGTTGTAGTCAAGGCGGTTGATTGGGATGGTACCGCCGATAACCAGGTGCTCGCCGTCGCGGAGGACGTCGAAGTCCTGCTTGATTTCCTGGGTAGCGTCCTTGATGGTCAGCTCCCCTTCCATGGTGACCTTCCCCTTGGTGCCGTCCTCCGGCACGCCAGACAGGTCTACCGGCGCCGTCAGCTTGAAGAAGGCCTCGGGGAACTTATCGGTCTCGAAGAGCTTGGACTTCATGTTCTGGTCGCGCACCTTCTTATCGGTGGTCAACTCCTCCATGAGCACCTTGATGGAGCCCTCGGTCACCTCCTGGTCGGTGACCTCGATCTCGCCGTCGACGGCCGTGGTCGAGCCCGAAGTCAGGCGGCGTTCTGCCGGTAGCACCTCGTTGAAGCTAAAGCCCACGGAGGTAAGATTCGGGGCCGTTCCGTCGCCAACGCGCCACTGGCCGTTGACGTCGGTGCTGGCCTCCTTCGCCCGGGAGTCATCGAGCGGCTCGGTGGTCACTCCGGGGCCAGCGATCATCGAGTAGATCAGCGGGCCCAGGCCCACGATGGTCAGCCCGATAATGAGGATTACGAAGACGCTGATCACCAGAGTCCGGTTGTAGAAAAGCTTCTTTAACATGGCGTTTTACCTTAACTCCTCTAGGTGGCGGGCCAAGGCCACCATCTCTTCGCATAACTGGCTGATTTCGCTGGCTTCGGCACCCTCCTGGACGGCGGTCTGGATATCCTGCGCCCCGCAGCGCAGCTCGAACAAGCCATCGGCAAGTTCGGCCGCGCTCTTGGGCGACATGATAATCGCGTCCTCCGGGATTGTAGTCCCCGAGACCGCGTTGCGCTGCTCGTAAGCGCGCTGCTTGCAGGCCGCGCTGCAAAACTTCCGGGGTCGCCCCCTGCCGTTTTGGTCCATTTCCTTATTGCACCACTGACAAGTGATCTTTGTGCGGGAATGAGCCGAAGTACGCATCACGGTAATCCACCTTAGCCCATTAACCCCTACCTGGGAACAATCACACCGCGTTCTTCGTTATACTGTTAGGACTGGACGCGGGAATAGTAATCTCCCCGCACCTTCATAGGTAAATTTAGTAAAGGATGATGTTGCATGGCAGATCGCGTACTCCGTGGCAGCCGAATGGGCGCCGTTAGCTACGAAACAGATCGCGACCACGACCTTGCGCCCCGCCAGATGGTGAAGTACCGCACCGAAGATGGCGACATTTACGAGGTCCCCTTTGCCGATGACGCAGAAATCCCCGAGGAGTGGATGTGCAAGAACGGCAAGGTAGGCACCTTGGTCGAGGGCGAGGGCGTGGAGTCCAAGCCGGCTAAGCCGCCGCGCACCCACTGGGACATGCTGTGCGAACGCCGCTCCCTGGACGAGCTGGACGAGCTCCTCGAAGAGCGCATCCAGCAGCTGCGCAAGCGCCGTCGTTCCGCTGCCCGCCTGCTGCGCGAGCAGCAGGAAAAGAAGGATAAGAAGTAACTCCTCGCCCGGGCGAGCACTCCCCGAGCCATAGAAAAACCGCCTGCCACTGATCCAGAAGGGTTCAGGGCCGGCGGTTTTTCTTTGCGCGTCTATTTCACAGTGGCCGCGCTATTGATGCGCTTACCCGTAGTCACGCTGAAGCAATGCAATTGGTTGTGGTCCACGGTGGCCACGACCCGGCTGCCCTTTTCCGGCGCGGTCCGCGGCTTGGCGCGCATGACTAGCTCGTTGCCCGTGGGCGAGGCGGCCTCCTCTGTCGTGGCCCCCGAGCTGAGCTCACTGCCGCCCGGGATCTGGCCGTAGAGGTAGGAATCCGCGCCGAGTTCCTCGACCAGTTCCAGGTCGAACGGGATATAGGCGCTGCGGGAGGCCTCCTCTTCGCCCTGTGCGACCAACTGCAGGGCCTCGGGACGCACGCCCAGGATGACCTGCTTCTCTCCGGCATCGGCCAGGGCCTGGGCGGCATCGTCAGGCAGTTGGATCCAGGCCTCACCGGAGGACGCGCGGCCTTGGGCGTCGACGGTGAACCGGCCCAAGTTCATGGCCGGAGAGCCGATGAAGCCGGCCACGAAGGTGGTCTGTGGGGCCTCGTAGAGCTCACGCGGGGTGCCGACCTGCTCGAGCACGCCGCCGTTGAGGACGGCGATGCGGTCGCCCATGGTCAGCGCCTCCGTCTGGTCGTGGGTGACGTAGACGGTGGTCACGCCAAGGCGGCGCTGTAGGGCCGCGATCTGAGTGCGCGTTTGCACGCGCAGCTTGGCGTCCAGGTTCGACAATGGCTCGTCCATGAGGAAGACCTGGGGGTTGCGCACGATGGCGCGGCCCATGGCCACGCGCTGGCGCTGGCCGCCCGACAGCGCCTTCGGCTTCCGGTCCAGCAGATCGACCAGGCCTAAGGTCTGGGCGGCCTCGTCGACGCGGCGGTTGATCTCTTCCTTCGACTCCCCGGCCAGCTTCAAGGCAAAGCCCATGTTGTCGCGCACGCTCATGTGCGGATAGAGCGCGTAGTTCTGAAAGACCATGGCGATATCGCGCTCGCGCGGGTCAAGGCTGGTGACGTCCTTGTCACCGATGAAGATGCTGCCCGAGGTGACCTCTTCGAGGCCCGCCAGCATGCGCAGCGTGGTCGATTTGCCGCAGCCCGATGGGCCGACCAGGACGAGGAACTCGCCGCCGGCGATCTCCAAGTCGAAGTCGTCCACGGACGGCGCTTGTGCGCCCGGGTAGGTCAAACTGGCGTGTTTAAAGCTCACGGTAGCCATGGTGTCTCCTCCATCGGCAGGTACGTGCCGAACGATCCGAGTGGAAAATAACTTTTGACTAGACTACCGCGCCCATAGCAAGCCCCGCGCTAGCCGCGCCGCATGGCCTTCCACTGGTGCTTGGCCAGGTTGCCCAGCTCCTCGCCGAAGTCGCCGAGCCAACGCAGCTTGTTGCCCGCCTTGTGCGGCAGGTCGTAGGCGCCGATCTCCTTGAGAGTCTGCTGGGCGATGCGCCCGGTCTCGTGGGCGACGTCGCCGGCCTGCTCCGCGCGGTGCTGCACGCCCCACTTGGTGACCTCGAAGAGAGAATCCTTGACGAAGGAGCCGTCGAGCTTGGACTCGCCGTACTCGCGCTCGGTGAAGGTGATCGGCACCTCGCGGACGTCGAAGCCCATCTTGACGGCGCGGAAGGCGACGTCCACCTGGAAGATGTAGCCGGCGTTCGACAGCTCGTCGAAGTCGAGGGCCTCCAGCAGTTCGCGGCGGAAGGCGCGGTAGCCGGCGGTCATGTCCGACAGACCGGCGCCCAGGGCCACCGAGATGTAGATGTTGCCCAGGCGGGACAGGTACTCGCGGGAGGCCGGCCAGTTGACGGTCTCGCCGCCCGGGATGTAGCGGGAGCCGATCACCAGGTCGGCGCCGTCATCGATAGCTTCCAGCAGCAGGTGCAGCTGCTCCGGGGCGTGGGAGCCGTCCGCGTCCATCTCGCACAGGACCTGGTAGTCGCGCTCTAGGCCCCACTCGAAGCCGGCGAGGTAGGCGCCCAGCAGGCCGCCCTTGCCCTCGCGGTGCAGCACATGAAGGTTCTCATCCTTAGCGGCCAGCTCATCGGCCAGGTCGCCAGTGCCGTCCGGGGAGTTATCGTCCACAACCAAGACGTGGACGTCCGGGGTGGCGGAACGCACGCGGCCGGTGATGAGCGGGAGGTTTTCCAGCTCGTTGAAGGTGGGGATGATGACCAGCGTCGACGCTGAGTTAGCGGTCACGAGTGGGAGACTCCTTCTATTTCTTGGCCCGCGTGGAGCGGGTGTTCTTCTTCGCCCTTGCGGCCGTGGGGCTCGCGGCGGCCGACCGCCGGGATCCGGCAGAGATCAGGGCAGCCAGCGCTAATACTCCACCAATAATAACCATGGCCAGTTCCAGGATCGAACCAAAGCGTACCGCAAGCGTCTCGCCGCTGCGCAGTGGCAGGTCCTCGACCAGGTATTTGGCCTCGAAGATATTCGACTCCTGGCTGACCTTCCCGTCCGGGTGAACGATGGCGGAGACACCGGAGGTCGCCGGGACCACCACCGCGCGGTCGGTTTCCAGCGCCCGCATGCGGCTCATGGCTAGCTGCTGGTAGGTCATGTCGGAAAAACCGAAAGTGGCGTTGTTGGTCGGGGTGGTTAGAATCTGCGCGCCGGACTGCACCGCGGTGCGGAAAGCCTGGTCGAAGATGACTTCGTAACAGGTTGCCACGCCGACTGCGACTCCGGCCATGCTCACCACGCCGTTGCCGTTGCCGGGTTTGAAGTCGCCGGCGAGCTCGACGTAGTCGGACAGCTTGGCGAAGAAATCCCGCATGGGCATGGTCTCGCCGAATGGCTGCAGGTACTTCTTATAGTGCCGGTCGCCGGAGTGCCCGCCGGGCTCGAAGACCTGCATGGTGTTGCGGGCGCCAACCTCGTCGTAGGTCAAGGTGCCGACCATAATCGGTACGCCGACGGCCTCGACCGCGCCCTCGATGGCAGCACGCGCTTCCTCGTCCGTGAAGGGGTTGACGTCGGAGGAATTCTCCGGCCAGATGACCAGGTCCGGCTCGTGGCCGTCGTCGGCCAGCTGCTTGGTTACCCGCACGTGGTTGTTGAGGACCGCGCGGCGCTGGGCGTTAAAATCCAGGCCCATCCGCGGAACGTTGCCCTGCACGGCCGCCACGGTCACCCGCCCGGTCTCGTGGCCGGCCATGCCGCGGGTCCAGCCGGCAACGAAGCTGGCGGCAACAACCGCCACGATGACGCCTAGGGCCGTGAAACGAACGGCGTGGCGCCGCGACCAGACCGCCACGAGGCTCGTGCCAATCAGGCTGGCCGCCACCGTCACCAGCGCGGGTCCGCCCCACTGCACCAACTGCGCCAGCGGCCCGTTGACCTGCCCCCACGCCAGGCGCACCCAGGCAAAGCCGCCGAAGGGCACGGACGAGCGGACGAATTCCACCGCCAAGTACACGAAGGGGAAGGCGAGGAATCCGAAGCGCCAGCGAGCTACCGCTGCCCCACACAGCCCGGTCAGGATGGCATAGAGGCTCAGCGCCGCCGCCAGGGCCAGGTAGGGCGTGTTACCTACCAGCTCCCCGATCCACGGCAGCAGCAGCGCGTAGGTGGCGAAACCGTGGACGAACCCCAGCCCCGCGCCCAAGCGCAGCGAGACGCGCTCCCCGCGCCATGGGGACAGGCTGAAATAGAACAACGCGATGCCCACGCAGGCCATGGGCCACCAATTCAGCGGGGCATAACCGGTATAGACCACCGCCCCCGACCCGGCTGCCAGCAGCCACCGGGCGAGCAGTCGCCACACTAGCGCTTATCCCCCGGCTGCGAGCCGTCCTCGCCGCCTGTATTCCCCGAATCCGGCTCTCCAAAGTCGGACGGGTTAGCGTTTTCGGACCAGCGGCGGATCTCTTCTTCCTCGAGCACGGTCGGCTCGTGCGACGCGCCGGCGCCGCCCGCGGGCCCGCCGAAGCTGCCGTAGCTGTCATGCTGCTGCGACATCGGGCTGCGGTCATACAGGCGCACGCCGAAGTTCTCCACCGAACGCAGCAGGCGGAAGGCGATGAAGCCGCGCAGCAGCGCCCGGGTCGGCGGGAACAGGAAGAGCAGGCCCACCAGCGTGGTGAAAAATCCCGGCAGGGTGAGCAGGATGCCGCCGACCATGGTCAGGCCGACGTTGCCGGCGGTCTTGCCCGGGGTATCGTCCTGCATAACGGCGGTGCCGTCCTCTTGGCGCACCACCTTGGAGCTCATGATCCGGCGGGCCTCCCAACCGGCGATCGACATCCCGAAGAACATCGTGGCGAACAAAGCGACCAGCGCCCAGCCCACGCCAATGAGCGAGACCACAGCCCAAAACGTCAGGGTTTCTAAAACCAGGTAGGCAACAAACAGCAGAAACGGCATAATTCCCTAGCCTACCTGCCTGACTGGACAATGTGGAACAGGCGCGAAGGCGGCGATGAGACTCACCCACGGCGGCGGCAATTAGACTACTGCCTATGGCATTGCTGAATTTCTCCCACTCAGGTTCCGCGCCGTCCGCTGATACCCTCATCCCCGGCGGGCTTACCCGCTCGGACGACTGGTTTGCGCTCGGGAAAACGGCCTACGACTTTGCCGACGGCAAGGTTTACCTGGGTGCGTGGAGCCGCGTGGCCCTGCACGGCATCCAGGATCAGGAGGCCGTAGCGCACGGCCTGGGCCAGCTGTCGTGGCCGGGCAGCGCGCATCAAATTCTGGCTTCTCCCCTGTCTGATGCCGCCCGCGAATTCGCCCGCGGGCTCGCCGACCGCTTGGCCGAGGACGGGGCCGTTGGTCCGCCCGGTAGCGCCCGCGTGGCCATCGGCGCTGGGGACGAGCCGTTGCAGGTTGTGCCGGCCCGCTTCCGGGTAGCCTTAGCCGGGTCTTCCTTTACCGTCTTCCGCGGCGCTGAGGAACTGGCCAGCCACGCTGCCCAGGAGGATGCCTGGGAGCACGTCCGGGAGCTTCTTCAGCAAGAAGCCGCCGACGCCGCCGATATGGCTGGCGGGGCCGGCACGGGTGATGCCAACACGGATACCGGCTCGGTCGGGCCCATCGGTTGGCTGGGCGATCACCGCGACGACGGCCTCGTGGATCTGGGCACTGCCCTGCCCGAGGGTGTTTTGCCGGCCGAGTACGCCACGCTGCTGGGCCACCTGGGCGTGCCGATTACCGTCACGCCCTTCGGCGGGCTCGTCCTGCACGGCCTGGCCGAGGGCGACGCCGACGTCGTGCTGCGCGTCCTGGCTCCCCGCGGGTTCATCTTCGACGCCAGCGCGGTCAGCCCGGAGGGCATCATCAGCCCCATGGACTAGCGCGGCATGTGCCGCCAGATGGGGCGCGGTACCAGGGCCATCACCCACGCCAGGAGGCGCAGCGTGCCTGGGATCCACAGTGTCCGACTGGTCAAGGCGCCACCGGCTGCGGCCTTGTCCGCCTCCCCACCGATGGCGTCGACGACGTAGCGCGCCACCACGTCGGGGGTTACGGACAGCGGCGCGGGTTTCATGCCCTCGGTCATGGAGCCGATGACGAAGCCGGGCCGGGCCGTGATCAGCGCCAAGGGCCCGCCGTGCAGTCGGTCCGCCAGCCCCTGGCAGAAGGCGTCCAGGCCGGCCTTCGTGGAGCCGTAGACGTAGTTGGCCCGGCGGGCGCGCCAGCCCGCGATGGAGGAAAAGGCCACGATATGCCCGCGTTCCATTTCGTCGGCGAGCACGGTCAGCATGGAGACCTGCGCGGTGTAGTCCAGCTGGGCGATATGGGCGGCGTGGGCCTCGTCGGTCTCGGCGCGGTCCTGATCTCCCAAGATGCCAAAGGCCACCACCGCCGTGGTGATCTCGCCAGCGACTTCACGGGCGCGGCGCACCACGGCGCGGTGGTTGTCCATGTCCAGCGCGTCGAAGTCGAGGAAGTCCACCTCGCTCGCGCCGGCAGCCCGCAGCCGGGAGCACTGCTTATCGATGCCTTCGTCCCCGCGGGCGGCAAGCACCACCCGGCGCCCAGGGGCGAGCAGCGCGGCGATCTCCGTGCCGATATCCGAGCGTCCGCCCAGCACCAGGACTGCGCCCGGGATCTGGGGAGACGTACTTGCCTGGCCGGCGGTGTTGTTCTGCGCGCTCATCGCAGGCCGCGCTCGCCCTCGTTCAGGCTCTCGGCCACGCCGTCGCCGTTAATGGTGACGATGTCTTCCAGGCGCATGCCCCATTCGCCCTCCTTGTAGATGCCGGGCTCGATGGAGAAGGTCATGGACTCGGCCAGCTCCAGATCGTTGCCGGCGGCGATGAAGGGTTCCTCGTGGGTGGATAGGCCGATGCCGTGCCCGGTGCGGTGGGTGAAGTACTCGCCCCAGCCGGCCTCGGCGATGATCTGGCGGCAGGCGTCGTCGACGCTGCCCGCGGTGGCCCCGCGGCGGGCCTGCTCCATGCCGGCGGCGTGGGCCTGTCGCAGCACCTCGTAGGCGTCCTGGAAGTCCTCCGGCGCGCGGGAGACGTCGCCGCCGACAACGTAGGTGCGGGTGCAGTCCGAGTGGTAGCCGGCCCCGAAGGTGCCTCCGATGTCCACGACGACCGGCTCTCCCTCGTTAAGCACGCGCTCGGAGAAGCTGTGGTGGGGGTTCGCGCCGTTGGGGCCCGAGCCGACGATGACGAAGTCGACCGCGTCGTGCTCCTGCAGGATGAGTTCGGTGAGCTGGTCGGCGACCTGTTGCTCGGTCACACCGGGCTGCAGCAGCGAGGGCACGCGGGCGTGGACGGCATCGATAGCCAGCGCGGCCGCGCGCAGCTGCGCTATCTCCTCGCCGTCCTTGCGGGAGAACAGCGCGCCGATAACCTGGTCGGCCGCCACCCACTGCGCGGACGGGAACTGGGCCTGCAGGCCCAACAGGTGCGCGGCGTCCATAACGCCGGAAACCGCCAGGCGCGCGCCGTCTTCGGCTACCGCCGCGTGGGCTTGACGCAGCTTCTCCGCGGCCAGCGCGTGGGCGTTGGTGCCATCCTGCCAGCCGTGGAAGGCCAAGTTGAGCTCCGCGACCGGGGCGGCGGCCAGCTCCGCGCCATCGGTGGCCGGCGCCAGCAGGAAGGCCTCCCCCTCGGCCGGGATGGCCAGGGCGCTAAAACGCTCGTGCGAGCTCATCCAGGAGCCGGTGAAATAGGCGAACTCGGCGCCCGGGCTAATCACCAGCGCGGCCACGTCGTTGGCGCGCGCATGCTGCTGCGCCGCAGTGATCCGGTTTCGATAGACTTCGGAAGGGAAAGCAGAAGAATTTTCACTCATAGGACAACAGTGTAACCGCCCATGAATGACTCCTTCGACCAGTGGGAAGAAATTGCCAGCTCCACCACCGTGCGCCTTAACGAGCGCAACCGGGTCTGCACCGGCGTGCTCATCGCCGAGCCCCACAGCGGCACCGTTCATTCTGCCGCCGGGCCCAGAAGCACGCGCCTGGTGCTGACCTGCGCGCACTTCTTCCGCACTGCCCCGCGGCGCGGGTACCACGTCAACGGGTTTAGCGGCGGCAAGAAGTGGCGCCGCCGGATCTTGGCGGTGCGCACCATCGACGGCAGCGACTGTGCCCTCGCCCTCCTGCACCACCCAGTAGAAGTCCCCGCGCTGCTCGGCCTGTCTGCGGCTCGGCCGCACTGGGGCCAGGAGGTCACCACCTACGGCTTTGGCGGGCTGGGCGGGGCCACCGGGCGCCAGGAGGCCCAACCCCGCTGGGGACGGGTCCTCCTCGGCCTTCCCGTAGCGATCGGGCGCAACCTGCGTACCGTCGTGCGGCCCGCGGCCTTGGTGCGCAACGCTCCCCCGGCGGTCAAGGGCGACTCCGGCGGGCCGGTCATCGCGGACGGCACGATCGTCGCCACGCAGTCACTTATCGCGGATCCCTTCGGGACCCAACCTCGGAGTCGCGACCGTCAGCGTCCTCGCACCGCACCTGCCGGCCATCCGCGCCGCTGCCGAGGCTCTGTGCGCCGAACCACGGTTTGTATAGGAACCAAGCGCTGTAGTGAGTCGCTGGTGAGGCCTTAAGCGCCGATGGCCACCACGCCGCGCTGGATAGCGTCCATGGCCCGGCGGGCGTTGGCCCGGATACCGTCCTCGTAGCCGGTCTTGGCGACCTGCTGGAGCAGATCCACCACCTGGCGGCACCAGCGAACGAAGTCGCCGGGGGTCAACTCCGCGCCGCACTCGGCCGCCGCGGCCAGGCAGTAGCCCAGCGGGGCGCCGGCGGCCCACTGGTGCATCGCCAGGGCGAAGCCGGCCTCCGGCTCGCGCGTGACCGGCAGGCGGTGGCGCTGCTCGTCGGCGACCAGCTCGGTGTAGATGCGCCAGGTGGCGTTCATCGCATCGGCCATCGCGTCGGTGGCGGCTTCCGACTCGCCGCGGGTGGCCTTGCGGTTTTCAAAGGTGCACAGGGAGACCACGCCGGCCAGCTCCGCCGGGTCCAGGTCGTTCCAGATCCCGCGCTTGAGGCACTGCGCGACCAGGAGATCCGACTCGTTGTGGATCTTGGCCAGGCGCTCGCCCTCGTCGGTGATCTCCGAGTGCCGGTCCTCGCCCGCGCCGACGAATTCGACGTAGTCCATCTCGGACAGCAGGTCGACGATGCGCTCGAAGGTGCGGCCCAGGGTGTCGGTGGCCTGGGTGATCTTGGCGCGCAGCTTCTCCGCGTCCTTCTCGCGCCGGGCCAGCTTGTGGGCCATGCTGGCCAGCTGTTCCCGGTCCGTGGCGGGCCAGGCGTGGACTGGGTGCTGCCGGATGGCATCGCGCAGCTGCCCCACCTTCTTGTTGGGCCGGTGGCGCGGGGTCAGGCGCATCTTCTTTGGCCGCGGGTACTTGTTGCGCTGGAAGAGTTTCTGCACGTAGCCCGCGGACTTGCGCGGCGCCTTGGTCACGCGCCTAGGCAGCTTCATGTGGCCGACCACGATGGGCGGGTTGGCGATCCCGGAGGCATCGATACGGCCCGACCAGCCGCCTTCCGTGGTCACCCACGGGCGCGGATCCTTGGTCTGGTTGGCGGGCGTATTGACCACCGCCAGCAACGGCTGCTTCTTGGTGGCCAGGGCGATGACGTCGCCGACCTGCAGCTTGGCCAGGACCGTGGTGACCTCCTTGGAGCGTTCCTGCTTGCCGCTGACCTGGGAGGAGCGTTCCTCCGCGGTCAGCTCCTGGCGCAGCTGGATATAGTCCAGCAGCTCCTGGCGGGCGGTGGTGGCATCGCTGGCCGGCGGGGCCAGCGCACTGATTAACTCGTCGAGCTGCTCGCGCAGCTGGCGGGCGCGGTGCTCGGCCTTTTCGACCTCGCGGGTTTCCTCGACCACGGAGCCGTCGGCCTGGAACTGCGCGAAGGACTTTTCCATCAGGCGCAGCGAATCCTCGAAGCCGAGCATGCCCAGCAGGTTGATGGCCATGTTGTAGCCGGGCTCGAAGGTGGAGACCAGCGGGTAGGTGCGCGTGGAGGCCAGACCCGCGACGTAGTGCGGATCCATCGCCGGGGCCCACTGGACCACGGCGTTGCCCAGCGTGTCGATGCCGCGGCGGCCGGCGCGGCCGGTCAGCTGCGTGTACTGGCCCGGGGTGAGGTCCACGTGGGCCTCGCCGTTGAACTTGATGAGCTTTTCCAGCACCACCGTGCGCGCCGGCATGTTAATTCCTAGCGCCAGCGTCTCCGTGGCGAAGACCGCGCGCACCAACCCGCGGACGAAGAGGTCTTCGACGATGTGACGGAAGGCCGGCAGCATCCCGGCGTGGTGGGCGGCGAAACCGCGGCTCAAGGCTGTGCGCCAGGACTTAAAGTTCAGCACCTCCAGGTCTTCTTCCGGGATCCCCTCGACGCCGGCGTTGACCGTCTCGACGATCTCGGCGGCCTCCTCCGGGGTGGTCAGGCTCATCCGGGAGCGCAGGCACTGGTAGAGCGCGCCGTCGCAGCCGGCCCGGGAGAAGATGAAGGTAATCGCCGGCAGCATGTCCTTGCCCTGCAGGGCCTTCAGCACCTCCGGGCGGCCCAACGGGCGGTAGCGGTCCTGGGGGCGTCGTGCGCCGCTGCGGCCGCCGCCCGAGCGCGCCCGAAAGCCCTTCCCCGACTGGTAGTCCGCGCGGCCCTCGTCCGTATCGCCTGCCTCCAGCCGGCGGACGCGGCGGAGAAGCTCGTGGTTGACCTCCCCGTCGGTGCCGGGTTCGAAGAGAGAATAGACCTGACGGCCGATCATCATCCACTGATCCAGCGGCACCGGGCGGTGCTCGGAGACGATGACTTCGGTCTCGCCGCGCACGGCGCGCAGCCAGCGTCCGAACTCCTCCGAGTTCGACACCGTGGCGGACAGCCCGATGATGGAGACATACTCGTCCAGGTTCAGAATCACTTCTTCCCAGACCGCGCCGCGGGAGGCATCCGCCAGGAAGTGGATCTCATCCATGACCACGTGGCTTAGGCGATCCAGCGCGGGCGACTTCGCGTAGATCATGTTGCGCAGCACCTCGGTGGTCATCACGACTATCTCCGCGTCGCCGTTGATGGAGACATCCCCGGTGAGCAGGCCGACGGCGTCCTCGCCGTGCTGGTCGACCAGGTCGTGATACTTCTGGTTGCTCAGCGCCTTAATCGGGGTGGTGTAAAAGCACTTAGTCCCCCGGGACAGCGCCAGGGAGACCGCGAATTCGCCGACGACGGTTTTGCCGGCGCCGGTCGGCGCGCAGACCAGCACGCCGCTTCCGCGCTCTACCGCCTGGCAGCCGAGTAGCTGGAACTCATCGAGCGAATAGGACAGGTTGTGCGAGAAGTATTCCAGATGCGACTGCGTCATAGCCGCCCAGCTTACCCGGCCCTAGAGCACGTCGTCGAAGAAGCCGGCCTGCGGCTGCTGCGGGCGGGCCTGGCGGCTGCCTTGCTGCGGCTGGGCGCTTAACGGACGCGCGGGCGCCGGGGCGCTGGGATGGCTGCTCGGCGGGTTGACCGGGGTGGGCGCGGGTACCGGTTCGGCCGGCCCCACCGCCCCCGGGCCGGGGCCCAGCGGCGAGGCCTGCTCGTCGTCTAGGTCCATCCACTCCGGGCGCTGGCGGTTGCGGCGCTTGTCGTTGATGCGGCAGAACTGGAAAGCCGACTCGATGAGGATCCACAGGGCCGCGGACAAGGCAATGAGCGAGTAAGGGTCGGCCGGGGTGATAAAGGCGGAGATGATCATCACAATGATGAACAGGATGCGGCGCTTGCCCTTGACGTGCTCGTACTCGAGCACGCCGACCAGGTTGAGCGCGATGATGATCAGCGGGACCTCGAAGGCGATGCCGAAGAGGATGAGCATGGTCAGCATCAAACCGAAGTACTCGTTACCGGTCAGCGCGGCGGTCTGGTATTCCGCGCCGACGGACATCAGGAACTCCAGGCCCTCGGAGAGGACGAAATACGCCAGCGCGGCGCCGGCGACGAAGAGCACGCCGGCGACGCTGACGAACATGAAGGTGTAGCGCTTTTCCTTCTTGTGCAGGCCCGGCACGATAAACGCCCACACCTGGTAGAGCCAGACGGGCGAAGAGATGACCGCGCCGGCCAGGGCGCCGACCTTGATGCGCAGCATGAGCATCTCGAACGGGGTCGTGGCCAGCAGGCGGCAGGTGCCGTCGTTGGTGAAGTCGGCGCGCTTGTCCGCCGGCAAAGAGCAATAAGGCTCGCGGAGGATCTCGCCCAGGGTGGACCAGCCGAACGGGGCGTTTTGGTACCAGAGGAAACCAATGATCGTGCCGACCACCAGGGCGAGCAGCGAGTAGACAATGCGCCGGCGCAGCTCCTGGAGGTGCTCGATGAGCGTCATCTCCCCCGTCGGGTTCTTGCGCGCCCGGCGGGCCTCCTGTGCCTTCTTCAGGCGTGCCCACGCGCCTCCGCGCTGCCGTTGACGGCGCGCCGGTGCGCCGGCGCGAGCACTGGGTTGCGGTAGGGGCCGCGAACCTTCAGAACCCTTCGGGCTAGGTGACATCGCTTCTAGAACACTTCCTGGTTAGCACGACACAAGACGAACAGCTCCCGCGAACGGGCGGGTGGGGACTTTACTGATTGTCAGGACGCGGTGCCTGCTGGTTGTTCTGGTCGTAGCGCGGCTGCATCTGCGGGCTGTTCCAGAAGTCCTCGTCCGACTGCTGCTGGCTAGCCGGGGTCTGGCTGATCTGGCCCTGCTGTTGCTCGTCCTGGTAGCGCTGGTCGTCGTTGCCCATCTCGTGGACCTCCGACTTGAAGATGCGCATCGAACGACCCATCGAGCGGGCCAGATCCGGCAGCTTCTTCGCGCCGAAAAGCAGCACGATCAGCAGAATGATAATGGCAATTTGGGCGGGTCCGACCGTCATAGTATTTCTCTCTTTCTCCTCCACAGGCGCCGCGGAGCGGCGATTTTGCCCCTAAGAGCCTAACGCATTCGCTGGTTACTCGCTAAAGGTTGCCAGCGGCTAATTAGTCAGTATATCTCTGCAGGCCCGCTTCGCTGGCGTGCGCAATAGCATTCTTAACCGAATCTGGGCCAATTACCCGGAACCTGTCAGCATGCCCGACAGCAAACCGCGCGAACCACTCCACCGATCCGATGGGCATAGAGGCTGCTACGTAGCCGTTTCCGAGATCCTCGCCCAACCGGATGTCGTAGTCATCGGCCAGCCAGGTGGCTTCCTTCTTCAGCTCAATATGGGCTCTGTCACTGTCCGCTAGCCCGAAGGGGTCCCGCGGATCGAAATCCAGCTGCCGCAGATGGGGCTGGGCCTCCTCGTCCAAGACCGTGGCCTGGCGGATCCGGTCCATGCGGAAGCGCCGGTGCTCCCCCTTGTCTTCTTCCCAGGCCACCAGGTAAACCTGCGAGTCGAAGATGAAGATGCGGGCCGGGTGGACGGTCCGGGTGCGCTCCTCGTTGGAGCTGGCCGACCAGTAGCGCAGCCGGAGTTGCCGCTTGGTCTCAATAGCCCGGGCCGCGGCCACCTGCGCGGCCGACTCGGCCTCCTCCGGCTGGGCGATGGAGTCGTAGATAGCGCGGGTCTTATCGTCCATGATGCCGCGGACCTTCTCCGCTGCGCTTTGGACCGCGGCCGTGTCGATGAGCCCGGGCATGGACTCCAGCGACTCCAGCGTCAGCAGCAGGGCGCCGGCTTCCGTGGGGGTAAGCCGCAGCGCCTGGTTGAGCCCTTGGTCGTCCACGATGGTCACGCCTTCGCGGTAGCCGAAGCTGATGTCGATCAGATCCTCGGTGCGCTGCCCCACCCCGGAACAAAAAAGGCGGTTGAGCGCGCTGTTGAGCTCGGCCACGTCCATGCCGAGGTCCTGGGCGGCCTCCATGAGCGTGGCCTTGGGGTGGCTACGGAAATAGGGGATCAAGTTCAGGGACTGGACCAGGGCGTGCAGTTTCTGGGGTGCGTCGGCCATTAGTAGCGGGCCTCCTCATCCTGGTTGTCCTGGGAAGCGGTGGCGGCAGCCGCGCGCAGCAGCGCGGCGATGTCCTCGCGCACGCTGGCCGGCTCGAGCACCTCCACGTCCGCGGCGTAACCGGCGGCCGTGCGCACGAGGAAGTCGCGCGAGATTTCTTCTATCACCACGGTGCCGTCGGGGCCCGGCGTGCCGAGGGCTTCCAGCTCCCCGGCTTTGCCAGCGGGGATGCGCAGGACGGCGCGCTCGACGACGTCCCGGTTAAGGGAGGCTTCCACGACCTCCTGCAGGGACTGGGTGGGCTCGCCGTGTTCCGGGGTCTGCCGGGTCGCGCGGATCTCGGTGACCCGCAGCAGCCGGAAGGCGCGGGGCGCACCGCGATCGTTATCCCAGCCCACCAGGTAGACGCGGTTGTGCAGGGTCACCAGCCCCCACGGGTCCATGGAACGGGACTGGGCGCTTTGCTGCGGTCCGGGCACGTAGGTGAAGTTGATCCGCAGCCCCTTGCGCACGGTGGTCAGGATGTCGCGCACGATGTTTGGATCCAGGCGGGTCAGGTCATTGTCCGCGGTGTAGACCGGAGCGCCGCTTAGGTCGCGGGAGGCCCCGGAGGCCGCGATCTTCGTCCACGCGGACGAGGAGAACGAGCTCAGCCCGCCCGGCTGCCCCATTCCGGCGGCCACGCCCAGGACCATGGCCTCCTCCGGGGTGAACTCGACCTCGGCTAGCTGGTAGTCGGCCTGCTGCATGCGGTAGACAGACTGGCTGCGCTCTTCGCCGAGTCCCCCGCTGGTTTTGGACGCCGACTGGATAACCGGCACGCCGGCGCGCTGCAGGCTGCGGATGTCGCGGCTGAGTTGCTTGTGGAAGGCCTCGTCGCCCAGGTCCTGGTAGCCCGCCACGTGGGAGCGGATCCACGCGGCGGAGCGGTCGGGGCTGCCGCCGTTCGAGGCGGCGCCGTGGAGGGCGAAGCAGAGATTGGTCAAACGCTCGACGGCCTTGTCGCGGCGCGAGCCCTGCGTGACGGTAGCACCAGCCAAGTTCTCTCCGCTCTCCTTCCCCGTGGCACGAGCACGCCGGCCGGTTTCGCCGGCTGGGCAGTGCCTGCCTAGTGTCCTCGATTTTCCTGCATGTAGTCTAGCAGCGGTTTAAGCCGGGGATCGTCCGCGACGAAAGGATCGAGGAACTGCTCGACGCGGGGCTCGGGCCGATTGACCTTGAGCTTGGTCCAGTCGACGGTGACGTTGGCGCCGGTCTGCCGAGCGGCGGCCAGGAATTTCCCGCGCATCGCCGCCCGAGTCGTGGCCGGGGCCTGCTCGCGCGCGGCGGCGATCGCCTCGTCCGTGGTCCACCGCCGGACCAGGCCGCGGCGGCTCAGCACGCTGTAGAGCCCGCGCCCTGCCCGGATGTCGTGGTAGGTCAGATCGACCTGCGCCAGCTTGGGGTGCGACCAATCGCAGTCCAGCTTCTGCCGGAAGCTGTCCAGCAGCTTCTTCTTAATCACCCAGTCGATCTCCTGATCGACCTGGCTGAAGTCCTGCGTCTCGACGGCCGTGACCATGCGCTCCCACAGGTCGACGACCCGGCGCATCTCGCTGTTCGGCGTGCCCTCGTCGGGCCGCTCGTCCAGCCAGCGCGCGGCGGCGCTAACCAGCTGGCGCTGCACCTCAATGGCCGGGATGGTGAGTCCGTCCGCCAGGGTTAACGGGGTTTGGCCGGTCTGGTCGCCGGCGATGGCGCGCATCTGGGCGATGGGCTCGGTGATAGCGAAGCTGGGCACGTCGAAGCCGGCCTCGAGCATCTCCAGCATCAGCAGGGCCGAGCCCACTTTCAGCGCGAAGGTCGGTTCCGCCATGTTTGAATCGCCCACGATGACGTGCATGCGGCGGAAGCGGGAGGAATCCCCGTGCGGCTCGTCGCGGGTATTGATGATGGGCCGCGAGCGCGTCGTGGCCGAGGAAATGCCCTCCCAGACCTGGTCGGCGCGCTGCGAGAGCACGAACTGCGCGGGAGCAGACCCCGTCGCCGGCTTGATGCGCCCGGCGCCGCAGATGAGCTGCCGGGTGATGAAAAACGGCAGCAGCGCCGTGCTCAGCTCCTTGAGCACGAGGTGGCGCGAGACCAGGTAGTTCTCGTGGCAACCGTAGGAATTGCCGGCCGAGTCCACGTTGTTCTTGAACAGGTAGACCGCGTTGGCCTCCCCGCTCGCGCGCAGTTCCTCCTCGGTGGCGCGGGCGAGTTCATCGACGATGGCATCGCCGGCGCGCTCGTGGTTGAGCAGCTGGGTCAGGCTGTCGCACTCGGCCGTGGCCACCTCGGGGTGCGAGCCGACGTCCAGGTAGAGACGCGAGGAATTGGCGGTAAAGATATTCGACGAGGAATACTTCTCCACCACCGGGCGGAAGAGCTTGCGCGCCAGCTCATCCGGGTCCAGGCCGCGGCGGTCCTCCGGCGACGAGGAAAACAGCCCGTATTCGGTCTCGATGCCCATAATCCGGCGCGCGAAGGGCCCGGGCGCCTGCTGCGGGCCGTGGGTGGACAGCGGGCTCACCGGCTACTGCCCGCCCTTCTGCACGTAGTGGCGGACGAATTCCTCGGCGTTGTTTTCCAACAGGCCGTCGATCTCATCGAGCAGATCGTCGGTTCCGGTAGTCGAAATCTGTGCCTGACCGGAGCCCAAGGCGCCGTCTTCGGCGGCGCCATCGTGGTCGTCGCCGCCACCAGAGTGAATCTGTTGGTTCTGCTGTGACATGGTGTTGTCTTCTCCCTTCCCAGGCCGGTGCCTTTAAGGTGCGTGTGTCTAAAGCTTCGCTAGTGCTACTAGTTCTAACGGTACTCCGGGCTAATCCCCTCGGCCTTGAGCCGGGAGATGAGCTGGTCGAGCCCCAGCTCGCCGTGGATTATCGCCTCGCGGGTCTCCGGCTCGGCCGTTAGGAGTTCGTCCAGCTCGAAAAGCGCGGTCAGATCTCCCTGGCGAATCGCCACGTACTGCCAGTTCGCGGAGATGAGATCGGCGGCGTAGTGCTGCATGAACGCTCCCCGCAGCCCCGCGCGGGAACCCGGCGGGGCAACCTCGGCGGCCCGCTCGATCTCCTCCTCGCTGACCAAGGTGCGCAGCTGCCCGCGCTGCACCAGCGCGTGGTAGAGGGACTTGGACGGGTCGATGTCGGTGTACTGCAGGTCAATGAGCGCCAGCTTGGGGTCATTCGCGGCCACCCCGCGGTCCAGGTAGCCCTTGATGAGGCGGTACTTGGCTACCCAGTCCAGCAGGTGCGCGGCCTGCAGCGGGTCGGCTTCGAGTAGCTCGATAACCTCGTCCCAGCGGCGCAAGACCTCGCGCTCGGCGTCGGTGTCCGCGCTAACCCGCGAGCGGTAGACGGCCAGGATTTCCAGCGCGGTCATCTCGCCGCCGCCGCGCAGCGGCAGCTTCTCCTTGAGCTCCAGGTCCCGACTGACGGTGCTCACGGCCTCGACCGGGTTGGCCAGGCGCACATCGCTGAAGTCCACGCCGGCCTCGATGGCGTCCATGACCAGGGAGGTCATCCCGAGCTTCAGCAGGTTGGAGGTCTGCGACATATTAGCGTCGCCGATGATGACGTGCAGGCGCCCGAACTGGTGGGCGTCGGCGTGCGGCTCGTCGCGGGTATTGATGATGCCGCGGTTGAGCGTGGTCTCCAGGGAGATCTCCTGCTCGATATAGTCCGCGCGTTGGGAAATCTGGAAACCGGGCTCCTCGCCCTCCGGGCCAAGCCCGACGCGCCCGGCGCCGGTAACAACCTGCCGGGTAACGAAGAACGGGATGAGGCCCTGGGCTAGGTCATCGAAGTCAGTGCTGCGCGACCACTGGTAGTTCTCGTGGGAGCCGTATGATGCCCCCTTGCCGTCCACGTTGTTCTTGTAGAACTTCAGCGGCGGGCAGGGCTCGTGATCACTTAAGACCGAGGTATCCTGTGCCGTCAGCTGGGCCACGGCCGCGGCCGCCTTGCGCAGCACCACGTCGCCCGCGGCATCGTAGAGCATGCCCTCCCAGGCGTTCCGGCACTCCGGCGAGGAATACTCCGGGTGGGCATGGTCGACGTAGAAGCGCGCGCCGGAGGCAGTGACCACGTTGGCCACGCCGATGGCGTGCGGGTCCACCACTGGGACGGTCTGGTAGCGCTTGAGGTCGAAGCCGCGGCTGTCGCGCAGCGGGTGCTCCTCGGCGAAGTCCCAGCGCGTGCGGGCGTCGGTGTGCAGGGCGGCGTAGGCGACCACCGCGTGGGTCGAGGAGACGATCGGCGAGAAATCCGGCCGATCGGGGGTCACGATGGCGTATTCGGTCTCGGTTCCTAGAAGGCGTGCCACGTGGGGCTCCTAAATCCAATCAATTCGACGTGCGTGATGGGCTGCCCGGTGGCGTTGCCGCCGACGATCTTGGCCCACTCCTCCGGGTTGGTCGAGGTCGGCACGTGCTCGCTCTCCGACTGCTCGGCCGCCATCGCCTGGGACAAGTGGCGCATCTCGATGGCCGCCTGCTTGCCCGTGGCCAGGGACTCCTTGATGGCCAGCTTCTTGGCACGGGCCACGATATTGGCGATCATCGCGCCGGACACGAAGTCGCGATAATGGAGAGTGGTCACCGAGTCGTCGGCGTGGTGCAGGTTGACGAACGGGCGCGGGGCGAAAAGCTCCGCGATGCTCGACGAGATCAGCGCCTCCCGGTCTCCCGCGTGCGGGATGGACTCCGGGAAATGGCGCTGCATGATTTCGCGCGCGCCCTGCTTGTTGGGCTGGCTGACGCGAATCTTGATGTCGAGGCGGCCCGGGCGCATGATCGCCGGGTCGATAAGCTCCTCGCGGTTCGTCGCGCCGATGACGATGACGTTGCGCAGGTCCTCCACGCCGTCGAGCTCAGCCAGCAGCTGCGGGACGACCGTGGTCTCCATGTCGGAGGACACGCCCGAGCCGCGGGTGCGGAAGATGGACTCCATCTCGTCGAAAAAGATGATGACCGGGCGGTTGGTGGACTTGCCGGCCAGCTCGCGGGCGCGCTCGAAGATCAGGCGGATCTTGCGCTCGGTCTCGCCCACGAATTTGTTGAGCAGCTCCGGCCCCTTGACGTTGAGGAAGTAGCTGGGCTCGCCCGCCCCCATCTTCTGCGCCAGGGAGTGGGCCACCGCCTTGGCGATGAGCGTCTTGCCACAGCCCGGCGGGCCGTAGAGCAGAACGCCCTTGGGCGGGTGCAGCTCGAAGGAGCGGTAGAGCTCCGGGTGCAGAAAGGGCAGTTCCACCGAGTCCCGGATCTGGGTGATCTGCGCGTCCAGGCCGCCGATATCAGAAAACTCGACCTCGGGGATCTCCTCCAGGGACAGCTGGGAAACCTCCGTCTTGGCGACGACCTCCAGCCCGATGCCGGCCTTCGTATCCGCCAGCACGGTATCGCCGGCGCGCAGCGAATCGCGCAGCGACTCGGCCAGGGTGATGACCTCCTCGTCGGCCGGGCCGTTGGTGACCAGGGCTCGGTCGGGGCCCAGGCGCTCCAACACGGTGGCCAGGTGCCCGGTACGCTGGGCTGCCACGCCCTCGACTACGACGATGCCATCGCCGATGCGCACCTGCTGGCCCACCCGCAGGGAGCCCTGCTCCACCTCGGGGGAGATTTTCAGGCGCATGTGGCGCCCGTTGGTAAAGACCTCGGCCTCCTCACGGCCGCCGGAAGGAGTCTGGCTATAGCCCAGGAACGTGCCGTAGGTCGAGGCCGGCTCGGCCAAGGCGTTGACATCGGCGGCGAGCTGGCCGAGCTTGTCGCGCGAATCCTTCAGCAGCTCCGCGAGCTTCGCGTTGCGGTCGGCCAGCTGTGAAATCTGGCGACGCAACTCTTTCGTGTCATCCATGTCACTACCCTAACGTTTTTAGCGACGAGCGGACTATCCGCCCCAACATTGTGCGGGGTTGCCTATCCCCCGCGGATAGATTCCCTAACGGCGGGCGCGGCGCTGCGGGCGCGGCGGCGTCACCCCGTCGGCCAGGCGACGGGTCCAGATGAGGAAGGCCGTGTGCGCGTTCATGCGGTGCTCCGGGCGCGTGGCCAGGCCCTCGACCTTCCACTCGCGGACCAGGGATTCCCAGGCACGCGGCTCGGTAAAGCACTTGAGCTCACGGATGCCTTCCATCACCTTCATCAGCTGCGGCACGGTGGCCACGTACGTCATGAAGACGCCACCCGGGATCAGCAGGTCGCGGACCTTCTCCAGGTGCTCCCAGGGCTCCAGCATGTCCAGGATAATCCGGTCGACCGGGCCACCCAGGTCTTCGACCTGCACGTCGGCCAGATCACCCAGGCGCGGGGTCCACCACTGGGGCGTCTCACCGAAGTATTCCTTGACGTTGTCCACGGCGTATTCCAAGTGGTCGTCGCGCACCTCGTAGGAAAAGACCTGGCCCTCCGGGCCGACCGCGCGCAGCAGGGTCATCGACAGCGCGCCCGAGCCGGCGCCGGCCTCCAGCACGCGGGCGCCCATGAAGATATCGCCCTCGATCAGGATCTGGGCCGAGTCCTTGGGGTAGATGACGGCCGCGCCGCGGGGCATCGACAGCACGTGGTCCACCATCAGGTGGCGGAAGAGCAGGAAGTCCGAACCCAGGCTGGAGGTGACCACCGAGCCCTCGTCGAGGCCGGCGATCTGGCTGTGCTCGATGATGCCCTTGTGCGAGTGGAACTGGCCGCCCTCGGTTAGGACGATGGTGTAGTGCCGGCGCTTGGCATCGGTGAGCTGGACGCGGTCGCCGTACTGGAAGGGGCCGGAATAGGCCATGTGCTTGTTGCTCCTTGCATCTTATTGGGCCAGAAAGGCTGGCCGCCCGTTGTGCAGCGGGGACCAGTCAACCCGGCTATTTTAGCCGACCAGGTATTCCAGCAGGGCGCCGGACAGGGCGGCCTGGTCAGAAACCCCGACCATCTCGCGCGCCGAGTGCATCGACAGCATGGGCACGCCGATGTCCACGGTCTCGATACCTAAGCGGGTGGCGGTAATCGGCCCGATGGTGCTGCCGCAGGGAACATCGTTGTTAGCCACGAAGCGCTGGAAGGGCACTCCCGCGCGCCGGCAGGCGTTCTCCCAACGGGTGATGGATTCGGAGTCGGAGGCGTAGCGCTGCTTGCCGTTGATCTTGGTCACCGGGCCGTGGCCGATGAGCGGCTGGTGGTGCGGATCGTGCTTCTGCGCGTAGTTGGGGTGCACCGAGTGCGCCGCGTCCGCCGACACGCAGTGCGACTGGGCGAAGACGCGGAAGAGATCGTCGCCGCTGGCGCCCAGGCCGACGGCAGTGCGCTGCAGGATATCGGCCAGGATGGGGCCGGCCGCGCCGTAGCGCGAGTTGGAGCCGACCTCCTCGTGGTCGAAGGCAGCCATCACCAGCACGTCTGGGCCGTCGTAGCCCTGGGCCGCGGCCTTGAAGGCCTCCAGGCTGGCGTGCACGGAGCTCAGATTGTCCATCCGGCCGGCGGCGATGAACTCTTCGGCCGGGCCGAACAGTCCGGCCGGCTGCGCGGCGGCAGTAATCAGGTTGAACGCGGCGATGTCCGCGGCCTGCACCCCCAGCTGCTCGGCGACGTACTCGCCCAGCGAGGCGTACTTGCCCCCGTCACTGAGCTGCCAGACCGGCTGCAGGTGGAACTGGCGGTCCGGGGTGAACTCGTCCTTGCGCACCATGTGGATGGCCAGGTTCGGGATCCGCAGGATGGGGCCGGTGTTGACCAGGTGCGTGGCCCGGTCCCGCAGGGTCACCTGGCCGGCCAGGGTCAGCTCCCGGTCGAACCAAGAGTGCAGGATGGGCCCGCCGTAGACCTCCACCCCGATCTGGTCCCAGCCGGCATGCTGGAAATCCGGCTCGGGCTTGACCGTGAACCCCGGCGAATCGGTGTGGGAACCGACGATCCGAAAGCCCCGCAACTTCTCGCCCGCGCCCTCGGCCAACCGGGGCGGGACGATATAGGCCATCACGGCGCCGCCGCGGACCACCACGTGGCCGCCGGGGCTCACGTCCCAGGCGTCCTCCTCGCGTTGGCGTTGGAAACCGGCTGCCACCAGCTCGCGCTCCACGTTGGCCGCGGCGTGGTAGGAACTCGGGGAAGCGTCAATAAAGTCGAGGAAATCCTGCGTGCTAGTCATACCCTCTACCTTGCCACGTCCGCGCGCGCGATAGGGTAAAAACACCATGACTGAATCTTCCCAGCCCGCTACCCCGGCCCAGCCGCGCAAGCCGCGGCCCCTGGCGCTATCGCCCTCCCGCGCCTCCGACTACCAGCAGTGCCCCCTCCTCTACCGTTTCCGCGCGATCGACCGCCTCCCGGAGCCCAAGACCTTGGCACAGGTCAAGGGCACCCTGGTCCACGCCGTCCTAGAGGAGATGCACGAGCTGCCGCGCGAGCAGCGTACCTATCCGGCCGCGGTGAAGATGATCAAGCCGGCCTGGGAGAAGATGCGCGCCGGGGACGCCGAGCTGGACGAGCTGGTGCCCGAAAAACAGACCCTCGATTTCTTCGTCCAGGCCCGCGCGCTGGTCAAGGGCTATTTCGAGATGGAAAACCCGCAGGGCTTCGACTGCCAAGAAGTCGAGATGTACGTCAACACGGTCCTGCCCAACGGCGTGCCCGTGCGCGGGTTCATCGACCGCGTCGACGTCGCCCCGACCGGTGAAGTCCGCGTGGTCGACTACAAGACCGGCAAGAAGCCGGCGCCCAGGTTCAGCCACTCGGCGCAGTTCCAGATGCGCTTCTACGCACTGGTCTACTGGCGCCTGCTGGGCACCATCCCCACCCAGCTGCGCCTGATGTACCTCAAGGTCATCGACTCGATGTTCTTGACCCCCAGCCGCGAGGAACTCGAGTACTTCGAGCGCGATCTCGGCGAGTTATGGGCGCGCATCGAAGGCGACGGCAAGGCCGGCACCTTCCACCCGAAGACCTCTAAGCTATGCGGCTGGTGTTCCTTCCAGGACCTGTGCCCGGCCTTCGGCGGCACTCCCCCGGCCTACCCGGGCTGGCCCGGCTCGGCGGCCGATGCCGCCCCCACCAGCTAGCCGGCCTGCCGCCGCGCCCGTTATTCTGCCCCGGATCGGCCTGCGGCCCTACCGGCGGAAAGCCCTGCGCAACGCGTAAAACCCCGCAGGCCCGAAACTCGAAAGTTCGGGCCGCGGGGTTTCGCGATCCTTAAGCTATGTAAAGCCTAGAAAAGGCCGGAGATGAGGCCGTCGGCGTCCACGTCGATGTTGTTGGCCGCCGGCTTCTTCGGCAGGCCCGGCATGGTCATGACGTTGCCGGTCAGGGCGACCACGAAGCCCGCGCCGGTTCGCGGCAGCAGCTCGCGCACGTGCAGCGTGTGTCCTTCCGGGGCGCCCAGGGCCTGGGCGTCGTCCGAGAAGGAGTACTGGGTCTTAGAGATGACCACCGGGAGCGTGTCCCAGCCGTTGTCCTTCAGGTACTTCAGGTCCTTCAGCGCCTTGGAACCGTACTCGACTTTGTCCGCGCGGTAGATCTCCGTGGCGATCTTCTCGATGGAAGCCTCGATGCCCTCCGCCGGGTCGTACAGCGGCGCGGAGTTGCCGCCCAGGTTGTCCAGGACGATCTGGCCCAGCTCGAGGGCGCCGTCGCCGCCCTTGGTGAAGACCTCGACCTCGGCCAGCTGCACGCCGACCTTATCGGCCCAGTCGCGCATGAAGTCGCGCTCGGCCTGGGTATCCGACGGGAAGAGGTTGAGCGCGACCACCGGGGTGACGCCGAACTTGCGCACATTTTCAACGTGGCGCTGCAGGTTCACCACGCCCTTTTCGAGGGCCTCGACGTTTTCGTTGGTCAGCTCGTCCTTGGCCACGCCGCCGTTGTACTTCTGGGAGCGGATGGTGGCCACCACCACGGCGGCGTCCACGTTCAGCTCGCCGAAGCGGGACTTGATGTCCACGAACTTCTCGCCGCCCAGGTCGGCGCCGAAGCCGGCCTCACTGAGCACGACCTCGCCGTACTCCAGGGCGGTCTGCGTGGCCAGCAGGGTGTTGCAGCCGTGCGCGATGTTGGCGAAGGGGCCGCCGTGCACGAACGCGGGGGTCCCGCCCAGGGTCTGGACCAGGTTCGGGTTGAGGGCATCGCGCATCAGCGCGGTAAGCGCCCCCTCGGCCTCGAGGTCGCGGGCGGTGACCGGGGCCTGGTCGTAGGTGTAGCCCACGGTGATATCGCCCAAGCGCTTCTTCAGGTCCTCCAGGCTGGTGGCCAGGCCGAGGATGGCCATGATCTCGGAGGCGGCCGTGATGGTAAAGCCGGTCTCCGCCGGCACGCCGTGGGCCGGGCCGCCCAGACCGGTGACGACGCCGCGCAGGGCGCGGTCGTTGACGTCCAGGCAGCGCTGCCAGGTCACCCGCCGCGGGTCGATGTTCAGCTGGTTGCCCTGGTGGATGTGGTTGTCGATGATGGCGGCCAGGGTGTTGGTCGCCGCGGCGATGGCGTGCAGGTCGCCGGTGAAGTGCAGGTTGATGTCCTCCATCGGCACGATCTGGGAGTAGCCGCCGCCGGCGGCGCCGCCCTTGATGCCCATGACTGGGCCCTGGGAGGGCTCGCGCAGGGCCACGATGGCCTTCTTGCCCAGCTTGGCGATGGCGTCGGTCAGGCCGATCAGCACGGTGGACTTGCCCTCGCCGGCCGGCGTCGGGGACACGCCGGTAACCAGCACGAGCTTGCCGTGCTCGCGGGAGTGGTCCAGCTTGGTGATATCGACCTTGGCCTTGGTGGTGCCGTACGGGATGAGGGCGTCGGCGGGCAGGCCGGCCTTCTCCGCGATATCGGCGATGGGCTGCAACTGGTGGGACTGAGCGATTTCAACATCGGATGGCTGAGTAGTCATGGTCCCTATCGTACCGAGCTGGCGCGCCTGAGTGGCCAGTTTCATCCATAGACCCAAAGCGATAGGAAAATCACCCCGGAACCGCTGTTGTACTGCGGCGCCGAGGTGACGAGAAAGCTGGGGATGCCCTCCCCGGGCGGTGCTAGACCACCACTGCCCCGATGGCGTAGCAAAGCACGATGGACAGCACGATGCTGACCACACCCGGGACCAGGAACGGGTGGTTGAACACTGCCTTGCCGATTCGGGTCGAGCCGGTGTCGTCCATCTCCACCGCCGCCAGCAGCGTCGGGTAGGTCGGCAGGACGAACAAGGCGGAAACCGCCGGGAACGCGGCCAGCGCGGTCAGCGGGCTAACGCCCAGCGCCAGGGCGGCCGGCATGAGGGCCTTGGTGGTAGCGGCCTGGGAGTACAACAGTGCGGCGGCCAGGAAGAGCACGACGGCCAGCAGCCACGGGGTGGCCTGGATGACGTCGCCGGCCAGGGCCTGGATGTCCTCGATGTAGTGGTTGATGAGGGTGGTGCCCAGCCAGGCCACGCCCAGCACGCAGACACACGCCGACATGCCGGACTTGAAGACCTGCGTGCTCAGGACATCGCCGGCCGGGATCTTGGTGGCCATGACGATGGCCGTGGCAGCAGTCAGCATGACGGCCATGATGGCCTCGTTACGCGGCAGGGTCGGTTCTGCAATCAGGCCGACCTGCTCCGAGGTGATGGTGGCCCAGAGCATCACGATGACGATGGCGACCAGGAAGATGAGGACCGACAGCTTCGCGCCCGGTGCCGGGGTAAACGAGGAGGCCCCGATGGGCTCCTTAACGCGGCCGGCAGCCTTGCGCTCGAGGTAGACCGGATCGACGGCCAGCTCCTTGCCCATCTTGTTGGCCAGCCAGGCCGCCGGGAAAATGGACAGGAAGGTCGCCGGGATAAGGACGGCCAGCACCTGCAGGTAGCCCACGCCGGCGGGCTCCAGGAGGGACGCCATCAGCACGACGGCTGCGGAAATCGGCGAGGCACAGATAGCCATCTGGGAGGCGACGACCGCAATCGAAAGCGGGCGCGACGGACGCACGCCGCCCTCCTTGGCGACCTCCACGATGACGGGCATGGTCGAAAACGCAGTGTGGCCGGTTCCGGCGAGCACCGTCATCAGCCAAGTGACGACCGGGGCGAAATAGGTGATCTGACGGGGATTTTTGCGCAGCAGGCGCTCGGCCAGGTGGACGAGGTAGTCCATGCCGCCGGCGCGCTGCATGGCGGCAATGGCGGCGATGACGCACATGATGATGCCGATGACATCGAAGGGAATGTCTTCGCGAGTGACCGGCACTCCGGTCAGGCCCAAGGCCAACACGCCCAAGCCGCCGGCGAAACCAATGGCGATGGAGCCCAGCCGGGCGCCCAGGAAGATTGCCGCGAGGACAATCAAGATATGGATAACAACCATGGAGGTCTCCAAACGTTGTAAAAAATTATCACTACGTTACTATTGTGCCCCGCCGGGGTGATTCATCCCAATTGAAATGCTCGGTTGTGTTGATTGCCACACCCGCTTCGGTGGATTGGCGTCCGTTAGGGCAAAAACAAACCCTCCGGCCGCGGGGCCGACTCCCCTATTCAGGGAGCCAGCCGCCGCAGCGGGAGGGCATGCCGAGCGTCGTGCTCTACGCGTTAAGAATTAGTTCTCATCCATGTAGAGCTTGCCGCGGAATTCCGGGTGCATGAGGTTTTCCACGGACAGCACGCGGTCCAGGGTCTCCTCGTCCAGCAGGCCCTTCTCCAGGACCAGGTCGCGCACGCCCTTGCCGGTCTCCAGGGACTCCTTGGCGATGAGGTCGCCGTTGTGGTGCCCGATGAAGGGGTTCAGGTAGGTCACGATACCGATGGAGCTCTCGACGTAGTGGCGGCAGACGTCCGCGTTAGCGGTGATGCCTTCCACGCACTTCTCACGCAGGGTATCCACGGCGTTGCCCATGATGCGGATGGACTGGAACAGGGCCTCGCCGATGACCGGCTCCATGACGTTGAGCTGGAGCTGGCCGGCCTCGGCTGCCATGTTGACGGTGATGTCGTTGCCGAAGACCTTGAAGCAGACCTGGTTGACGACCTCCGGGATAACCGGGTTGACCTTACCCGGCATGATGGAGGAACCGGCCTGGCGGGCCGGCAGGTTGATCTCGTTCAGGCCAGCGCGCGGGCCGGAGGACAGCAGGCGCAGGTCGTTGGAGATCTTGGACAGCTTCATGGCGGCGCGCTTGATGGCCGAGTGCAGCAGCACGTAGGCGCCGCAGTCGGAGGTGGCCTCGATGAGGTCGCGGGCGGTCTTCATCTCCAGGCCGGTGACCTCGGACAGCGCGGCGGTGACCTGGTGGCGGTAGCCGGCCGGGGTGTTCACGCCGGTGCCGATGGCGGTAGCGCCCATGTTGATTTCCAGCAGGCGAGCCTGGGCGTCGCGCAGGACGGCCTGCTCTTCCTGCAGGTTGTGGGCAAACGCCTTGAACTCGTCGCCCAGGGTCATCGGGACGGCGTCCTGCAGCTGGGTGCGGCCCATCTTCAGGATGTCCTGGAACTCGTTGGCCTTCACGCTGAAGGCGTTCTGCAGCGCGTCCATCCGCTGGATCAGCTGGTCGATGGAGGCGTACAGGCCCAGGCGGAAGCCGGTCGGGTAAGCGTCGTTGGTGGACTGGGACATGTTGACATCATCGTTCGGGTTGATGATGTCGTAAGCGCCCTTTTCCTCACCGAGGTATTCCAGCGCCAGGTTGGCGATGACCTCGTTGGTGTTCATGTTGACCGAGGTGCCAGCGCCGCCCTGGAAGACGTCCAGCGGGAACTGGTCCATGCAGCGGCCCTCTTCCAGAATCTGGTCGCAGGCCCACATGATGGCCTCCGCCTTCTTCTTCGGCAGGGTGTGCAGACGGCGGTTGGCCATGGCGGCGGCCTTCTTGACCTGGGCCATGCCGCGGATGAACTCCGGAATGGAGTTGATGGTCACGTACGAGATCTGGAAGTTGTCCATGGCGCGCATGGTGTGCACGCCGTAGTAGGCGGAGTTAGGAACTTCCATCTCGCCGATGAGGTCCTGCTCGATGCGGGACTTCTTCGACTTAGCAGCGGTCTGCTTGGTCTCCTTGTCGGACTTAGCAGAGTCGGAAGCGGTGGAGGCTGCGGTGGTTTCCTTGTCCTGGACGTCCTCAGAAGGCTTCTTAGTATCCTTCTTGGCATTCTTTGCCATCTCGGCGACGCTCCTTTGCGTTTTTCGGGGATGAATTTAAGTACTTCAAATACTTGACCCCCCATGGTAGCTAGCAAAGGAGTTTTAGAATCCTCGCGCCGAAGGTGTACCCCTAAATGCGGGCAATGCGGAGTTCCGAACCCAGAATTGCCTCGGCGCCGAGGCCTGAAAGATCATCCATCAGCTGGTTCGCCTGCTTCTTAGGCACCAGCGCGCGCACCGCGACCCAGCCCTCGCGCGCCAGCGGAGACACCGTCGGGCCCGTCAGCCCCGGGGTGATCTCCGAGGCAGCCGGGAGGTTTTCCTCCGCGATGTTGTAGTCGATCATCAGGTAGCGGCGGGCGTTGAGAATACCGCGCAGGCGTCCCAAGAGGATCTCCTCCTCGCGCCCCACGGTCGCGCCCTTGCGCTGGATGACCACGGCCTCGGAGGTAATCAGCGGCTCGCCGAAAGGCTCCAGCCCCTGCTCCCGCAGGGTGCGGCCGGTGGAGACCACGTCGGCGATGACGTCGGCGACGCCGAGGCGAATGGAGACCTCCACTGCCCCATCCAGGCGAATGACCTCGGCCTCTAAGCCGCGCTCGGCCAGGTCCTTGCGGACCAGATTCGGGTAGGAGGTCGCGATGCGCTTGCCGCCCAGCTGGTCCACGCTCCAGCCCTCGCCCTTAACCCCGGCGTAGCGGAAGGTCGACCCGCCGAAACCGAGGTCGAGGATCTCTTGGACGTCAGCCTTGGCGTCGGCGGCCAGGTCACGGCCGGTCACGCCGATGTCCAGCACGCCCTTGGCCACGTAGATGGCGATATCTTTCGGGCGGAGGAAGAAGAACTCCACCCCGTTGGCTTCGTCGACGACGTTGAGCGACTTGGAGTTGCCGCGGGACTTGTACCCGGCTTCCGCGAAGATGGACATCGCGGCTTCGGACAGCGAGCCCTTGTTGGGCACTGCGATAGTGATCATGCGTGTGTCTTTCTTCCCTGCTCGTGTGTACTCGAATGGACTGGGGGGCGCCATGCGCCAGCGGTAGCGCAGCGCGGGCGCTAGAGGTACTTGTAGATGTCCTTGGGCTCGAGGCCACGGGCCAGCATCATCACTTGGGTCCAGTACAGCAGCTGCGAGATCTCCTCCGAGAGCTCCTCGTCGGATTCGTACTCTGCCGCCAACCAGACCTCGCCGGCTTCCTCGATGACCTTCTTGCCGATGTGGTGCACACCATGGTCCAGGGCGGCAACGGTGCCGGACCCTTCCTCCCGCTCGGTGGCCTTGGTCTTTAGCTCTGCAAATAAATCATCGAAGGTTTTCACGTCATCTATTGTTCCATAGAAATTAGCCAGTAGGTCGCAAGCGCCATTTTTCTACCCCCGATATGCGGTTATCTGCTGCCACCACGCGTAGACATCCGCAGCCCCAGCCGGGGCTAGGTGGCGGTGGCCGTGCAGCTGCGAAATCTGCACCACACCGTCAGGCACGGCGACGTGGTCGTCCTCCGGCAGCCCAATGACCCGGCAGCCCGCCTCGACCGCCGCGGTCATGCCTGCCGTGGAGTCCTCGAAGACCAGGCACTCCTGCGGATCCGCGCCGACGCTGCGCGCTGCCTGGAGGTACATATCCGGCGCCGGCTTGCCGGTGGGCACCTCGTCGCCGCAGATCGTGTCGTGGAAAAACTCCGGCCCGATGGCCGCGATGGCCCCGTCGGCGACGTAGCGCTCCGTGTTGGTGGTCACCAACATCGGCATGCCGTCCGCGTGGAGCTCGCGCAGCAGTCCCCGGACGCCGTCAAAGACCTCCAGGTTGCCGGCGAAAAGTTCCCGCACCTTGGAAAACATCAGCTTCCGGTACTTGGGGTAATCCTCTTCGATCAGCGTGACCCCCGCCTTCGCCGCGCAGATCTCCAGCGTAGTGGCGAAGGTGGAGCCGACCGTGGCCAGCCGTTCCGTCGGGGTCAGGCGCTTGCCCAAGGTCTCCGAGAGGTAGAACGTCGCTTCCGCCCACAGCGGTTCAGAGTCGGTCAGCGTGCCGTCCATGTCCCAGAAGATGGCCCGGGGGCGGGCCGGGAAGCCGGTAACGCCCGGGGTTGTTGCGGCTTGGTCCAGGTGGGACTCGCTAGGAAGCGGCATAGAAATTCGTGACTACTTTCTTCTTGGGTCGGCAAATTCGCGCCCGGGTGCGCGGGCGCGCTGCTGCGCCAGCTATGGCGCCGAGGTGTGGCGGCGGGGGCTAGTCCAGCTCGGGGATCTGCGCCAGGGCCTCGTCGTCCGCGCCGGTCGCGGCGGAGGCGGAGTAAATGAGCTCGGCGAGCTCTTCCTTTTCTTCCGGCTCCAGCACCGCGTAGTCGTTAGCCTTGTTGAAGGCGACCAGCTCCACCTGACGCTTGGCGATCACCGCGGAGAGGACGTCACCGTTCGGATCGTCCGGGACCGCGTCCAGGTCGTCCAGCAAGCCTTCAATAATCTCCTTGAGGTCCGGCAGGACCGCGGGATCGAAGGGCTGGTCCCAGAATTCTTTCTCGTCTTCCTTCAGGTAGTCACCCGTGGCGAAAGAATTAAGGTTGGCAATGAACTCGTCGACGGTGGGCTGGAAATCTGCGCGAATGCTCATGCGCTTAATTCTTACTCAATTCCGCTAAGCTCGCACGCCGAGCAGGCTCCGCAGCGCGACCGTCACCAGCTGCTGGGCGGCCGGATCGTCCTCCCCGCGCTCGCCGGCGGCCCACTCGTCGAGCGCCTCCAGCACGCGCGGAGTATCCAAGTCGTTGGCCAAGGCGGCGCGGATGTCGCGGACCAGTTCCTCGGCCCGCTCGCGGGAGCCGGCGTGCTCCAGGGCCTCGCGCCAGTGAGAAAGGCGCTGCTGGGCGGCGGCCAGAACCTCATCCGACCAGTCCCGGTCGCTGCGGTAGTGGCCGGCGTAGATGCCGATGCGGATGGCCGAAGGCTCCACGCCCTGTTCCACCAGCTTGTGGACGAAGACGAGGTTGCCCAGGGACTTAGACATCTTGGTCCCGTCCAGCCCGATCATGCCGGTGTGGACGTAGAAATCGGCCATGCGGTCCACGCCCAGGCCGGCCTCCGCGTGGGCGGCGGAGAACTCGTGGTGCGGGAACTTCAGGTCGCTGCCGCCGCCTTGGATCTCGAAAGTCTTGCCCAGGCGGTTGGTCGCGATAGCCGAGCACTCGACGTGCCAGCCCGGGCGGCCGGGCCCGAACGGGGACTCCCAGGCCGGCTCACCGTCGCGGTGCGCCCGCCAGAGCAGGGCATCCAGCGGGTTGCGCTTGCCGGCGCGGTCGGGGTCCCCGCCGCGCTCGGCGAAGAACTTCTCCATCTCTTCGCGGCTGTAGTTGGACTCGTAGCCGAACTGCTCCGTGGCCTCGATGGAGGCGTAGACGTCCGGGTACTCCGGATCGTCGACCACGTAGGCGGCGCCGCGGTCGAGCAGCTTCTGGACCAGCTCGACAATCTCGTCGACCGCTTCCATGGCGCCGACGTAGTCCTGCGGTGGGATGACCTCCAACAGCTCCATGTCGGAGCGGAAGAGATCGATCTGGGAGGTGGCCAGCTCGCGCCAGTCGACGCCGTCGCGCTCGGCGCGTTCAAAGAGCGGGTCGTCGACGTCGGTGATGTTCTGCACGTAGTGGACGTCGTGGCCGTTGTCCATCAACATGCGGTTGACCAGGTCGAAGGTCACGTAGGTCGCCGCGTGCCCAAGGTGCGTGGAGTCGTACGGGGTAATGCCGCACACGTACACACCCGCCTGCGGGCCGTCGACCTTAACCTCGCGGACGGCGCGGTCCGCGGAATCAAAAAGCTGCAGGGGAACAGAAGCGCCCGGGACGGGCTGAATTTCGGGCTGGGGCCAAGTATGCATGCCCACCATCGTAACGCCGAGTCCCGCTGACGCGCATAACGCCACAGCCGGGCCTGTACGACCCAGGGGCGGTTGCGCCGTTAGCCCTACTCCTTAAGGCTGCAGCACGCCGAAGGCCAGCAGGGCCATGACAAAGAGGCCGACCGGGATGCGGTAGGCAGCGAACCAGGAGAAGGAGTGGTTGGCCACGAACTTCAGCAGCCAGGCGATCGCGGCGTAGCCGACGACGAAAGCGATGCCCGTGCCGACCAGCAGCTGGGTGCCGGTGGCGGACTGCCCCACGGTCGGGCCGAAGGCATCGCCCAGCGAGAACAGGCCGGAGGCCAGCACCGCCGGGATGGCCAGCAGGAAGCTGAAGCGGGTGGCCACCTCGCGGTCAAGCCCTAAGAAGAGGCCGCCGGAGATGGTGCCGCCGGAGCGGGACACACCCGGGATGAGAGCCAGGCACTGGCACAGGCCCATGATGATGGCGTCCTTCATGGTCAGCTCGTCGAAGCCGCGGGTCTTTTTGCCCATCTTTTCGGCCAGGATGAACACGAAGGAAAACAGGACCAGCATGGCCGCGGTGATCCACAGGTTGCGCAGCGCGTCCCGGATGAGGTCCTTGCCGAAGAAGCCGATAATCCCGATCGGGATGGAACCGACGATGACCATCCAGCCCATCTTCCAGTCCTGGCCGCGCGAGTCCTTGTCGACCCAGCCACGGAACCAGCCGGACAGGATCTGCCAAATCAGCTTGGCGAAATAGACCACGACGGCCAGCTCGGTGCCGAGCTGGATGACCGCGGTGAAGGAGGCGCCAGCGTCCTGGCCCCAGAAGAGCTCGGAGACAATGCGCAAATGCCCCGAGGAGCTGACGGGGAGGAACTCGGTAAGGCCCTGGACTACCGACAAGACGATGACTTGCAACCAGGACATATCTGATTGTTCTACGCCTGCTTGGGCGAGGTACTGCACGTTATTCACCCGGAACAGCATACTGACGCCCCCGCCACCCACGCGAGGACCACCCCGGGCGAGTCTGACTTTCGAAGCAAGCTCACACCTTCCGGACAGTTCTGATTAACTCGCGCCGCCTCCCCACTGCCCCGTGGCGTTCCCGGCCGATTCCGGCGGCTGGTGGGACTGCTGGATTTGGAGGTCTCACTGCTAGGATGACTGTTTGTGACTTCTAAGACCGGTTTCGCAGTAATGACTGTCTCCGCAGTCTCCGCCCTGGCTCTGGCGGGGTGCCAACAAACCCCGCCGGAAGAGGAGGCGGACGACTCCGCCACGGTCGGCAACGCCACCCCGGCTGAATCCCCCGCCGCCGCGGATCCCGACGGCGAGGTCGCCCAGCTCCCCCGCGAGGTCGCTGAGGTAACCGACATGGCCGCCACCGGCGAGACCATCGCCGTGCGCAGCTCCGATCACCTGGCCGTGGGCGATGCTGCCGCTTTCCAGGACGGCTCCGCCGCGGTGGTGGAGATCCCGACCGATTGCGGCCAGCTTTCGGCCGCCGACAACGAGTTCCTGCTCGGCTGCGGCACCGAGGTTCTCTCCTTCGACCCGGCCCGCCCCACACAGCCGGAGAAGATCGCGGTCGACGAGGAATTCCCCGTCACCGCCGCCGCCCGGACCTCCACCGGCGAGCTTTTCGTGGCCTCCAACCAAGGCTCCGACGTCGCCATCTACAAGGACGGAAAGCGCAGCGATTCCTTTGCCGTCGAGGACCCGACCGACCAGCTTCTGGCGGTACCGAACCAGGACGGCACGGACAACGTGGTGCGTACCCTGCGCGCGGATTCCACCATCCAATCACTGGATTGGGAGCAGTCCCGCGCGGGCGGCCGCCTGCGCGTCGGCGTCGGCCTGGGCCAGGCCTCAGTCGGTGAGAACGGCACCATCGTGGTTTCCGACACCTTGGGCAAGCGGATCGCTATCTACAACGCCGAGGACGTCATCCGCCTGCACCAGTACGGCAACACCGACGGGGTGCCGTGGGCCACGGCCTGGGACGAATCCCGGCAGCTGGCGTGGACGACCACGACCGACAACAACCAGGCGCAAGCCTTCGAGATCTCCAAGGGCGTTCCGGAGGAGCGCGCCAAGGTCTCCACCGTGGCCAACGCCCAGCACATGGTCGCGCTCAGCGACGGAACCATCGCGATTGCCTCCGCCTCCGGCGACGGACTGCAGATCATTAAAGACATTTAAGGAGTTTCCACCATGCCCACCATCTTCCGCACCGTCCGGGGCAAGGTTTACGATGCCGCGCTCAAAGCCATGTTCCAGATCGATGCCGAGCGCATCCACCACCTGATGAGCTCGGCCCTCCACGGCTTCCACGTCGCGTGGCCGGTCAACCGCGGGCTGAACAAGGTCCTGCCGGTCAAGGACCCGGTCCTGCGTCAGACCGTTTTCGGCGTGGACTTCCCGCGCCCGCTCGGCCTGGCCGCCGGCTTCGACAAGAACGCCACCGCGGCGGACGCCTGGGGGCCCATTGGTTTCGGCTACGCCGAGCTCGGCACCGTCACCGCGGCCGCCCAGCCGGGTAACCCGGCTCCCCGGCTCTACCGCCTGCCCAAGGACAAGGGTCTGCTCAACCGAATGGGCTTCAACAACCAGGGCGCGGAGGAGGTAGCCCGCAATCTGCGGGCCCGCCGCAGCGACGACGTCATTGGCATCAACATCGGCAAGACCAAGGTCACCCCGGTGGACCAGGCCGTCGACGACTACCGCCGTTCGGCCTCAGTTCTGGGATCGCTGGCCGATTTCCTGGTGGTCAACGTCTCCTCTCCGAACACCCCGGGCCTGCGCGATCTGCAGGCCGTGGAATCGCTGCGCCCCATCCTCACCGCCGTTGCCGAGGTAACCCCGGCCTCGGTCTTGGTGAAGATCGCCCCGGACCTGTCCGACGAGGACGTCCTCGCCGTCGCCGACTTGGCCCGCGAGGTCGGCCTGGCCGGCATTGTCGCCACCAACACCACCATCTCCCGCGAGGGGCTCAAGACCCCGGCCGCAGAGGTCGAGGACATGGGCGCCGGCGGCGTCTCCGGCGCGCCGGTGGCCGCGCGCTCCCTGGAGGTCCTGCGCCTGCTCCACGAGCACCTGGGCGGCGAGCTGCCCATCGTCTCGGTCGGCGGCATCTTCACCCCGCAGCAGGCCTGGGAGCGCATCACGGCCGGCGCCAGCCTCCTGCAGGGTTATACCCCCTTCATCTACGGCGGCCCGGACTGGATCCGCGACATCCACCTAGGGATTGCCGAGCAGATCCGCGCCCACGGCCTGAGCAACATCAGCGAGGCGGTCGGCTCCGGCCTGCCGTGGAAGAACTAATCCCTTCCAACAAGGAGCGAAACATAAACAAAAGCTAGGGCTGCCTTCGCAGCCCTAGCTTCTTCTTTTCGGCGCTTTTCATTTCTAGGTAGTGTGCCAGCGCGTCCGGCCGCCCGCCAGCCCGTGCTGGGCACTGACTTCCTAGGAGCGAGGGGCCAGGCTGCGGCGCAGCACGAGCGCGCAGACCAGCGCTAGGCCGGCGTAGATGAGCAGCCACCACTGGCCCATCACGGCCAGCTCGGCACTGGGCAGGAAACGGCTGGCGATGATAATCAGCACCGCCCCGCCCAGGGCCACCACCTGAGTGATGCTGGGGCGCTGGTCCTTGCGGATGGTGGCGAAGGCGCCGATGATGAGCGCGGCGACCACCAGCGCCACGCGGGCTGGGGTCCACACGAAGGGGCTCATCCACCCTTCGGTGAGTACCGCGACGATGGTCATGATGACGAGGACGAGTGCGACGGCGATAAAGGCTCCGCCCACTCGCAGCTGCAGCGGGATCGTCACCCCGGGATTGTCGTTGTTGGCCATAGGGTCAGTGAGGACTACTTCTCCTCGTACCAGCCCCACAGGATGGCGCGGCCAATCGCGTGGAAGTGCAGGTTGAAGCCCAGCACCGTCGGGGTGGCGTCCGGATCAATGTCCAGCTTTTCCGTGTCCACGGCGTGCACTGCGTAGAGGTAGCGGTGCGGGGCGTGGCCGGCCGGCGGCTGCGGCCCGTGGTAGGTGCGCTTGCCGGAGTCATTGCGCAGGGAGATAACGCCCTCGATGCCGAGGTCTTCGGCGGCGCCCGCGTTGGTGGGCAGCTCGGTGACATCGGCCGGGATGTTGAAGGCCGCCCAGTGCCAGAAACCGGCGGCGGTTGGGGCATCCGGGTCGAAGCAGGTCACGGCCAGGGACTTGGTGCCCTCCGGCAGGTTGGACCACTCCAGCTGCGGGGAGATGCTCTCCGGCGCGCGGAAGCGCTCTTCGATCTCGTCCCCGTCGACGAGGTCGGACGAGGACAAAGCGAACGACGGGAGATCCCGCAGCGGCGCATAAGGATCGGGGCCAGGGAATCGAGAATCGTTGTAAGAAGTCATACTCCCATTTGTACCGGAAAACACATTCCGTGTCTGTCAGTAACGCGCACCATATTCATCCTCCCACCGCACCCCAGAGTTTGGCGCAGTTCAAAAAGTGGAACTGCGCCGCCAGTTGCCCCGCCAGTTGCCTGGACCGCGCCCGCGGAGGGCAGCCGCCCTCCCCTTGCCCACTCGGGGAAGGAAAGGAACTCCCTAACAATGGTTCCATAATCACGCGGGCGTTTACGGCCCTGTGCTGGCGATTTGTTTGCCCGCCGCCGGCAGGCTAGAGTTTTGGGAGTGCCGAAGCCGGTAACGGCTGAAAACACCCTGCCCGGGTGGCGGAATGGCAGACGCGCTAGCTTGAGGTGCTAGTGTCCTATTAACGGACGTGGGGGTTCAAGTCCCCCTCCGGGCACAATGACTCTCCCGCGTTCTTCGAACAAGAACGCGGGATTTTTCTTTCTGCACCACGTCGACTTCGCACAACACTGATAGAGAGCACAGGCATAGAGCAAGGTGGCCGGCATGCACGATGAAAACTCCGCGTGGGGCTGGTTGCGCAGCTTCGGCAGCTTCTTGGCCCAGGTCGCGCGCGACGCCGTGCGCACGCTGTGTGGGTTGGGCTGGCGGCGTTGGCTGGTCATCCTCGTGGCCGTGGCCGCCCTCGCGGTGGCGGCGCGCTATGTCGACGTACCCGAGTTGGCCGACCTGCGGGCCGGCGCGCAGCAGTACGGCGATTTCTTCGTAGTGCTTTTCGCGCTGTCCTATATCGTCTTTACCCTCTTTCCCCTTCCGCGGACCATCTGGACCGTGGCGGCGGGCATCCTCTTCGGGCCGGTGCTAGGGCTTAGCCTGGCGCTGGTCTGCCTGACGGTATCGGCCGCGCTCGCCTTCTTGGGCGTGCGCAAGCTCTTCGGCGAGTGGATGCGCCCGCGGTTATCCCACCCGGCGGTGGCCGGACTTAACGCCCGACTGGCCCGCCGCGGCTGGCTGGCCATCTGCAGCCTGCGCATGGTGGCGGGCGTGCCCTTCTCCCTACTCAACTACACCGCCGCCCTGACGAGTATCCCGTTCTGGCAATTCGTCAGCGCGACTTTGGTCGGTTCCATCCCCACGACGGTCATCGGTGTCTTCTTCGGCGAGGCCCTCACGAGCGGGCTCTCCCCCTGGATCCTCGCCGCGTTCCTCCTTGCCGCAGCCGCCGGGCTGGGCGGCCTCTATGTTGAGTCCCGGCTACCCCAACCTCAACCAAGTCAAGCCCAGGAAGTAGACTAAGAGAAAAGGTCAAGGCTTTTACCTTGCCATAGTTCCCTATTGGCCACTTCCGGGAAGGAGCTGGATCCCTATGCTCGCCGTGCACGCTCGCTACCGCGGTTCCTCCATGCACCGCGCCGACCTCGTCAAGCGTTCCGCCCAGGCGCTCGCCACCCTCGACGGCGTCGACGATTTCACCATCCTCGGCGTGGAGGACATCTGCACCGTGGTCGACTCCCCCTCGTCGGTCTGCGAGGTCGTCATGGCGCTGCTGGCCGACGGCGATTGGGCCGTCGGGATCGGTCTGTGCCCCGGCGCCACCGACAAAGCCGTGGCACGCGCGACGGCCTCCGGGGCCTTGGGGCGCTCCGCCCGCGCCGGCCAGGTCCGGGCCAAGACGGACGTGCGCGCCCGCAAGTCGGAGGCGGACGACATCGCCGCCGCCTTCGGACTGCTCGGCTACGTGCTCCATAAGCGCACCGCCGAGGGGCGCGAGGCCACCTCCCTGGTGCGTTCCGGCTACAACCAGAACGAGGCGGCCGAGCAGCTCGGCATCTCCAAGCAGGCCATGTCCCAGCGCCTGCAGGCCGCCGGCTGGGCGGCAGAGAGCGCCGGCTGGCAACTAGCCGTCCGCCTTTTGGAGCGCGGCAACCAGGCCTAGAGCAGGTCCTCCTTGGAAAGCTCCGGGGTGGTCACGAAATCCACCAGGCGCTCGACTGCGCCGATCAGGCTGGGCTCTAGGTCGCGGAAAGAGTTCACCGCGCTGTAGACGCGGTGCCAACCTTCCTTCGGATCGGACCAGCCCACGCGCTTGCAGATGCCCGTCTTCCAGTCCTCGCCGTAGGGCACCTCCGGCCAGCTCTTAAGGCCCAGGCGCTCCGGTTTTACCGCGGCCCAGATATCGATGTACGGGTGCCCGGTGACCAGGCAGTCCGGGCCGACCGCGCGGGTCAGCCGGCTCTCCTTACTGCCTTGGACTAGGTGGTCGGCCAGCACGCCAATGCGGCGCCCGGGCTCGGGGCGAAACTCCGCGAGCCGCTCCGGCAGGTTGTCTAAGCCCTCGAGGTATTCGACGACCACGCCCTCGACGCGCAGGTCGTGGCCCCAGACCTTCTCCACGATCGCGGCGTCGTGGATGCCTTCGACCCAAATGCGCGACGGCGCGGCGACTTTGGCCTCGAGGTTTTCCACCCGCCGGGAGCCGGAGTTCGAGCGGCGCGGGGCTTGCTTTTCCACGTAACGCACCAGGGTCACTGGCTTGCCCTCGATGAGGAAGCCGCCTTTGACTAGGTTGAACACCCGCTCGTTGCCGTGGCGGTCGGCGAGCCGAACGACCTCGCCGAAGACCGTCTTATCCACGCCTTGGACCGCCCCGGTAAATTCCTGCTCGTCCCCGCGGACCTCCACCACGAGCCCGGGTTCGGCAGGCACCTCGGGGTAGTTCTTCGGCTGCTTGCGCGCGTGTCCGGCGAAAATATCGCCGCCGTAGGGGTCTCGGGAGTTGAAGCTCATGGCGGAATATCTTATCTACTAGACTGTCCCGTCATGGATATGCGCGCCGAGGTGTGGTTACCACTGCAAAACACCGCCGTCTGGTTGGGAGCCTGGCTCTACCACCACGAGTCGGCGGATGCGACGCTGCAGGCCCTCGAGGAGCTTGGCGGGCCGGTCTATGTCCGCCACGGCGAGCCCGGTATTGAGCTGCTGCGGCTCATCCGCGACAACGCCGCAGACGACGCCGAGCTGTCGCCGGGCTCCCGGCCGGAGCCGGCGCTGCGGTTGATTCTCTCCGGCCCCGGGGATCCTCCCGCCCTGCCCGCGGGTACGGAGGCCGCGGAACACGTGGCGGCGAACGGGGCCGGCGGTATCGTCGTGCGCACCGCAGATCCCGACCGCCACCTGGTCTTAGCCCCCGACTTTCACGACGGGGCGACCTGGTGGTTCGCCTACGAGGTGGCCGGGCGCCTGCCCGAGCCGGCCTGGCTCAGCCCCGGCGAGGCGAACGCTGTGCTTTCAGCTGCGACGGAAGAATCCGCGCAGCTCATCGAGGCCACCGGGCAGCGTAAGATAAACGCCGCCGACGCCCGGCTTACCGTCGGCACGCTCGCGGATTTCTACGACACCCCCGGCCTGCCGTCGTGCGTGCCGGGGCGCGCGGCTAAGCTTTTCGCCCGCGCCGATCGCGTGGCGGCCATCATCGAGACCGTCACGGATCGCCTGGGCGATCACAGCCTGGATCCCCAGCTGCTGCGCCTGTGGCGGCACATCCGCCAGGCGCGCATGGCCGGGGTGGCCTACGCGCTCAGCGATTTCGCCCGCTAGCTGGATTTACGCAGCGACCAGATGTCGCAGCAGCCCGGGGCGCAGGGCTCGCCGTTGACGGTGCAGCCCTGGGTGGTGACCTCGCCTAGGTCCTCGCGGGGCGCGCCGGCGGTCATCTCTTCGACGAGATCGACGATCATCTCGGTAAAGGCCGGGGTCGGCCCGGCGGTCCGGGTGCGCGACATCTCGACCCCCATCTCGCGGCAAGCCTCGGCCAGCTCCGAGTCCAGGTCCCAGATGACCTCCATGTGATCGGAGATGAAGCCCACCGGACAGACGACGATCGCATCCACGCCCTCGTCGTTGTGGATGTCCGTGGCGTGGTCCACGATGTCCGGCTCCAGCCACGGCGTGGCCGGGTTGCCGGAGCGGGAGTTCCACACCAGGTCGTAGCGGCCAATCCCCGCCTGCTCGGCGATGAGCCGGGCCGCCTCCGCCACCTGGCGGGAGTAGAGGTTCTTGTCGCCTTCCGCGCCGCCGACGGCGTCGTGGGCGTTCGGCACCGAGTGGGCGGTAAAAAGCACGCGGGTGCTGTCCCACTTGTCCTGCGGGATCTCCGCGCACGCGTCCTTGAGCGCGCGGGCCATCTCCCCGATGAACTTCGGGTGGGAGTAGAACTGCCGCAGCTTCGTGAACTCAATCTCGGGCAGACCCTGCTCCGCCAGGTGCTTACGCATGGCGACGATGTCCTCGTCGTACTGCCGGCAGGCGGAGTAGCCGCCCCAGGCGGAGGTAGCGAAGACGAGCGCGCGGCGCACGCCGTCGGCGGCCATCTGCTCCGCTGCCTCGTTGGCAAACGGGTGCCAGTTGCGGTTGCCGAAGTAGATGGGCAGATCCATGCCACGGCGGGCGAGCTCGCCCTTGACATTGTCGATGATTTCGCGGTTGAGCCCATTGAGCGGGCTGACACCATCGAAGTGGAAATAGTGCTCGCCGACCTTCACGAGGCGCTCCCGAGGGATGCCGCGGCCGCGAGTGACGTTCTCCAGAAACGGGACGACCTCCTCGTTTCCTTCCGGGCCACCGAAAGAAAGAACGAGGAGGGCGTCATAGCCAAGATTAGTCTGTTGTGCGTCAGTCATAATCCTGACAGTACCAACTAAAGTTGGTGGCTTAATATTTGGCGACGCTAGATGAGACGTACGGCATACGGTGCCATACCCCCGTAACGCACCGGAGATTTCTGCACGTTCTGGCCCGACTGCGGGGCCTCCAGCATCATGCCGTCACCCAAGTAGATGGCGACGTGGTGCGAGGCGTTGGGGCCGTAGAAGATCAGGTCGCCACGCTCCATCTCGGAGGTCGGGATCTTCTCGCCGTGGTTGTACTGGTAACCGGTGAAGTGCGGCAGGGAGATGCCCACGCCGGCGAAGGCGTAGAGCACCAGGCCAGAGCAGTCGAAGCCAACCTTGTTGTAGTCGCCGAAGGAGTCGGCCACGCCGCCGTCGCGGATACCCTGGGTCGGGCCGTTGGCGTCGCCGCCGCCCCAGGCGTAAGGCACGCCGATCTGGGACTCGGCTCGCGCGATGACGGCCTCGATCTGAGCCTCGCGGCCCATGTCGGAGACAGCGTCGCTGGCCTCTTCGGTCACCGAGTCAGAGGTCTCGAGCTCCTCCAGCACGCCGCCCAGCTGGCTCGTCAGGTCCGCGTCCTCTTCGCCCTGACCCTCGCCCTGCAGGGCCGGAAGGCTACCGGTGGACTCGTCCGCGGTAGCTTCCTCGAGCTGCGAGTGCACCGGCTGAGAACCGGCCACAATGCCCTCTGCCACGGCCATGGCCGCGCTCGACAGCACTGCCATGTCCTCTGCCGAAGAACCATTCTCGCGTGCGCTCAGCTGGTCACCGGAGTCGGCATCGCCGGCACCGGAACGCGGTGCCGACTCGAGCCCCTGCACGGTCGGCTCATCCTGCTGCGAGCCGTTGTTGCCCGCGCCGGCGCTCTCCGCGCTGGTGGAGGTAGCCGAGGAATCGCGGGCCTCGGTCGGCTCCGCGGATTCAGACGAACCAGCGGACTCAGTCGAGGCAGAAGACTCGGATGCGGAGGCGCTCTCCGAGGTCGAGGCCTGGGCCGAGGTGCTGTTTTCAGCGCCCGCGCGAGTGGAGGTCGACTCCTCCCGTGGGGCGGCCGTCGAGGTCGCAGTCGCGGACTGCGAGCGGCCGCTAGCAGCAGACTGGTTGTCATCCTTGTCGGCGTCTTCAGTGCCGCGGTTAGCGCTGTGCGAGTGACCGCGGGCCGCATCCAATGCTTCCTGGGCGTCTTCTTCCTGGTGCGCCAGTTCGTCGCGCTCGGCGGAGATCTTTTCCACCTCGGCCAGGGAGTCTTCCAGGGTCTTACGGGCGTCCTCTTCGGCGGAGGTCGCGCGCTCCTCGCGCTGGTCGGCCAGTTCCTTGGCCAGGCGCAGCTGGGATTCCTTGTTGGCCTTCTGCGTGCGAACCTTTTCCAGGTCTTCGACGACGGCACGCTGCTTATCGGACTGGTCCGCCAGGTAGCTCTGGCGCTCCAGCTTCTCCGCCCGCGCGTCGGCGCCGGCGGCGTTGGTCACCGCGTCCGAGGTGCCGGAGCGGCGGTAGACCGAGCGGGAAATCTCGTCGAGCTTTTCCTGCGCCTTTTCGACGTCGACCTGGGCACCGTTGAGCTCTTCCTTGGCGGTGGCGGCGCCGTCGCGGGCCTGCTGGGCCTCGGTGCGCGCGTCCTGCAGGTCGACCAGGGCTTGGTTGACGATCTCGCGGTAGCGACCGATTTCGCCTTCCAGGCGAGAGATCTCGCCTTGGACGTCGGCAATGGCGCCGGCGACGTCGGAGATCGAGCTGCTGCCGCGGGTCAGTTCCCGGGTCAGGCGCTTCAGGTCGTCGCCCGGCTCATCGGCGTTGGCAACGGTCGGGGTCAAAGTGGCGACGGTAGACAACGCTGCTGTACAGGCAACAGCGGAAAACGCCGCCCGGAAACGGGACTTGAAAGAACGGCCGGAATTACTCCGCGCGTTCACATTGGATGTGGTGGCCACGAATATGCTCCTTGGCCAGCAAGCTAGGTGTGTTGAGACAGGCCTACCTCGCACAAAGGTATGCCGAAGCCGCAGGTTCTTAACCGTGAGCAAAAAGCGCGCTCACCCATCCCGTCTATGGGAACGGCTGTTGGGCGGACTCAGGCACAGACTTCCCCATCGGCATGAGCTCCGGGCGCAGCAGCCACCCCGCAAATCGGTCATCGCGGAACGAAAGACCGTCGGTATGGGCACGACACTTAACAACAAAGGTAAAGGCCTACGGCTTGTCTCCTCCTAGCCTGTTGGCAATACAAAGATTGGACATTAACTCCAACCCATGGGCCAACTGTCAGACGCGGCAAACGGGTGAACCCCGACCACAACGGCCCTTCGCCCGGTCTTGGCGTGCTTCCCCACATGCCCGTACCGCGTACGTCTGGACGTTCCAGTCAAGCCTCACTCCGTGAACCATGTTCCACAATTCACCTCATGAGTTGCTATGGAAACCATAAAGCACACACGCCACATCTCGCATATGTTTCTCACAAACCACACGAGTTAAGTAAAGTCACAGAACTTAACATTTCGCCGTCACCAGCACCGTTACCGACTTGAGACTAAGCGTGTGAGTTTCGTCACTTTCCCGCTTTTCCTGCGCGATCATGTAACGAGCGACCCACCGATCGGCATACAGATCGAAAAAGTGGTCAACCCTAGAAGGTTGACCACCGCGATTTAAGACGGCCTCCGCTAACACCCGCCGACCCCGATTTATTCCCGGGCCCCACGTCCAGAAGCGGCCATATCGTTACATTGACTAGCGTTACGCTCTTAGCGCGGGCGCCAAGCACCGGCGGTTGCGCGCGCCATCGGCGGCACCCGCACCCCTAGGCTGGCGCCGGTTCGGTTCGCTGGACGCCGCCGACCGCCCGCCGGAAGGCCCAGATTGCCCCGACCACGGCAAGAACCGCGACCATAACCATCGCCGCGGAGACATAACTAAACGGAGTCTGGTCGACGCCGGCATAGAAGGCATCGAGGGCCTCGGATTGCACCAGCCCTGTAGGGACCCCGGCCTGGGCAGATTCAATCTCGGCGCGGGACAAGGAATCACTAACCACAGAGATAGTTCCGGGAGACTGGACGATGACCGTATCCAGGCCGGTGGCGTCCTGCAGCTCCTGGGCGACGTCGCGATAATCGGCCGGCGAACCGCCCGCGATGTCCACGACGGCAATCCCGTCGCCGTCCCGCAACGAGGCCTGCGCGTCCGCCTGCGCACCCGGGTCCCCCGCTAAAACGGGGTTAGTAAATGCAACCGAATCCTGGTCCAGCTGTTCCGCCAAGTCCGGAACATCTACCCCTTGCGGAATCATCGTCTCGTCTCCTTGTCGCATCCCAGGTCCTTCCCCAACAGTGCGTTGAGCTGGGAATAGACCGGACCCGGTGGGATTGTTTACGGGGCCACATTACGCATCAACTCGCACCCCACGCGCATCCGACTCGCCGCGAAGCGTCAAAATGCTGGAAACAGAACGCGCGTACTGTTATAGTTAAGGCAGTCGACGGTTCAGCCATCTATGATGGATAAATGAACCATCGCGTTCACGTCGTCTCCGAAGTATATATCCCATGGCTATTAACTTCGCCCTAGTTTCCCGCTCACGCGGGGCGCCCGGGCGAGTATGCGGAACTAATACCTGAGCGACGATGGCGAACATCTTAGTTCTCAAACAAGGAATGGAGCTCCCTGTGACTGAAAGCTTGAACTCTTTCGGCGCCAAGAAGACTCTTGACGTCAACGGCAAGTCCTACGATTACTTTGACATCAACGCTGTCGAGGGCATGTCCAAGCTGCCCTACTCGTTGAAGGTCCTCGGCGAGAACCTGCTGCGCCACGAAGACGGCAAGAACGTGACCAAGGAGCACATCGATGCCCTGGCCAACTGGGACCCGAAGGCTGAGCCGGACACCGAGATCCAGTTCACCCCGGCCCGCGTTCTGATGCAGGACTTCACCGGCGTTCCCTGTGTGGTCGACCTGGCCACCATGCGCGAGGCCGTGTCCGCTCTGGGCGGCACCCCGGATCAGGTCAACCCGCTGAACCCGGCCGAGATGGTCATCGACCACTCCGTTATCACCGAGGCCTTCGGTTCCTCCGACGCTCTCGAGAAGAACGTCGAGATCGAGTACCAGCGCAACGAGGAGCGCTACCAGTTCCTCCGCTGGGGCTCCGAGAACTTCTCCAACTTCCGCGTGGTGCCCCCGGGAACCGGTATTGTCCACCAGGTCAACATCGAGTACCTGTCCCGCGTCGTCTTCGACAACGAGGGCCTGGCTTACCCGGATACCTGTATCGGTACCGACTCCCACACCACCATGGAAAACGGCCTGGGCATCCTGGGCTGGGGCGTCGGCGGCATCGAGGCCGAGGCTGCCATGCTGGGCCAGCCGGTTTCCATGCTCATCCCGAAGGTCGTCGGCTTCAAGCTGACCGGTGAGATCCCGGTCGGCGTGACCGCTACCGACGTCGTTCTGACCATCACCGAGATGCTGCGTCAGCAGGGCGTTGTCGGCAAGTTCGTCGAGTTCTACGGCAACGGCGTCAAGTCCGTCCCGCTGGCTAACCGCGCCACCATCGGCAACATGTCCCCGGAGTTCGGCTCCACCGCGGCCATCTTCCCGATCGACGAAGAGACCATCAAGTACCTCGAGCTCACCGGCCGTCCGGAAGAGCAGATCGACCGTGTCCGCGAGTACGCCAAGGCACAGGGCATGTGGCTGGAGCAGGACGCTCCGGAGGCCGAGTACTCCGAGTACCTCGAGCTCGACCTGGGCACCGTGGTTCCGTCCATCGCCGGCCCGAAGCGCCCGCAGGACCGCATCCTGCTGTCCGAGGCCAAGGAGCAGTTCCGTAAGGACCTGGGCAACTACACCACCGACGAGGCCATCGTCGACGAGACCACCGTTGAGGCCAAGCGCATGACCGACGAGGGCGGCGCTCCGGACGACGACGTCGACGTCACCGGCGGCCTGAACCAGTCCCGCGCGGGCAACAACGAGTCCGCCGCCAAGGGTTCCTCCGGACGTCAGTCCCACCCGGTCGTGGTCAACTCCCCGAACGGTGGCGAGTACACCCTGGACCACGGCATGGTGGCTATCGCCTCCATCACCTCCTGCACCAACACCTCGAACCCGTCCGTCATGGTCGGCGCCGGCCTGATTGCCCGCAACGCGGCTAAGAAGGGCCTGCACTCCAAGCCGTGGGTCAAGACCATTTGCGCCCCGGGTTCCCAGGTTGTCGACGGCTACTTCCAGCGCGCCGACCTGTGGAAGGACCTCGAGGCTCTGGGCTTCTACCTCTCCGGCTTCGGCTGCACCACCTGCATCGGTAACTCCGGCCCGCTGCCGGACGAGATCTCCGACGCCATCAACGAGCACGACCTGGCTGCTACCGCAGTCCTGTCCGGTAACCGTAACTTCGAGGGCCGCATCTCCCCGGACGTCAAGATGAACTACCTGGCGTCCCCGATCATGGTCATCGCCTACGCTATCGCCGGCACCATGGACTTCGACTTCGAGAACCAGGCCCTGGGCCAGGACCAGGACGGCAACGACGTCTTCCTGAAGGACATCTGGCCGTCCACCGAGGAGATTGAGGAGACCATCCAGTCCGCTATCTCCCGCGAGATGTACGAGGCCGACTACGCCGACGTCTTCAAGGGCGACGACGCATGGCGCAACCTGGACGTTCCGGAGGGCGAGACCTTCGAGTGGGACGAGAACTCCACCTACGTCCGCAAGGCACCGTACTTCGAGGGCATGCAGCTCGAGCCGGGCGACGTCGAAGACATCAAGGGCGCTCGCGTCCTGGTGAAGCTGGGCGACTCGGTCACCACCGACCACATCTCCCCCGCTTCCGCCATCAAGCCGGGCACCCCGGCCGCCCAGTACCTGGACGAGCACGGCGTGGCCCGCAAGGACTACAACTCCCTGGGCTCCCGTCGTGGTAACCACGAGGTCATGGTCCGCGGTACCTTCGCGAACATCCGCCTGGCTAACCAGCTGGTGGACGTGACCGGCGGCTACACCCGCGACTTCACCCAGGAGGGTGGCCCGCAGGCGTTCATCTACGACGCTGCTCAGAACTACAAGGAGCAGGGCACCCCGCTGGTCGTTCTGGCTGGTAAGGAATACGGCACCGGTTCCTCCCGTGACTGGGCTGCTAAGGGCACCAACCTGCTGGGCGTCAAGGCCGTCATCACCGAGTCCTACGAGCGCATCCACCGCTCCAACCTCATCGGTATGGGCGTGGCTCCGCTGCAGTTCAAGGACGGCGACTCCCACGAGTCCCTCGGCTTGGACGGCACCGAAACCTTCGACATCGTTGGCCTGAGCGAGTTCAACAACGAGGGCCACCCGAAGGAGGTCCACGTCACCGCCACCAAGGAGGACGGCTCCACCGTCGAGTTCGACACCGACGTGCGCATCGACACCCCTGGTGAGGCTGACTACTACCGCCACGGCGGCATCCTCCAGTTCGTGCTGCGCCAGATGGTTAAGTCCTAAGCTGGCTAGGCTCGATATAGCCGCACCCTGAAGTTAGAGGGGGCTGCACTCCCGCGGCGTCAACCTGCGGGAGCCTCGCGGCCCCCTTTAGCTATACCCGCACCCGCCCCGCGGGGCTCATGCGCCTACGCGCAATTTCCTGTCCACGTCCACCCACAGAGCAAGAGGTCACAACATGCCCATCGTCAGCGATAGCGAACTCAACCGGCGCCGCCACGACATCCTGATAGGTGCTCGGCGCTGCTTCGCGGAGCATGGCTACGAGGGTGCCACGGTGCGCCTGTTGGAGGAAGCGACAGGCAAGTCCCGCGGTGCTATCTTCCACCATTTCGGTGACAAGGAGTCGCTGTTTTTGGCCCTGGCCCGCGAGGACGCCGCCCGCCAGGCGGAGGTCGTCGCCCGCGAGGGCTTGGTTGAGGTCATGCGCAACATGCTCAACCAGCCGGAGCGTTACGACTGGCTGGCCACCCGCCTGGAGATCATCTCGCTGCTGCGCACGGATGCCTCCTTCCGTGCCCGCTGGAAGGACCACCAGTCCATCCTGGACGACGCGGTCCGCCAGCGCCTGTACTCCAACGCGGAGAAGGGCCGGCTGCGCGACGACGTCCCCGTCGAGACCCTGGTCATCTACCTGGAGACCTTCATGGACGGGTTCATCAACCGGCTGGCCATGGGTGATACCCAGCGGCTAAGCAGCGTCCTCGACATCGTCGAGCACTCCATCCGCAAGGACGGCGTCGACTAGGACAGGTCCTTCCCCGTCCGCCCCAGCCACAATTCGTGCACGGCCAGCCCCGCAGGCAGGTCGTGCACGAATTTTTCGTTGTGGCAGGTCAACACCACCGCCGCGCCCGTGGCCGCCACCCGGGCGATAAGTCCGGCGATGACCTCTCGGTGGGCGGGCGCGAGGTAGGTATCCGGTTCGTCGAAGACTACGACGCGGGCCGCCCGCCGGGCGGTGGCGACAACCTGGGCCACCCGCAGCTGGGAGACCGGCAGGTCCAAAGGGTGCGTTTGGGGGTCAAGGCCGAGTTGCCTGCACGCCTGTGCCGAGCCCAGCATCGTCTCCACGGTGGGGGCCGCCACCTGGTCGAAGGGCGACTGCAGGCAGGCCGCGACGGAGTCACAAACCGGTTCATGGCCATCCAGGCCCGCCAACGCGCGCACCAGCGTGGTCTTCCCGCTGCCGTTGTCCCCGCGCACCCACAGCACCCGACCGGGTACGAGATCGAAGTCGACCGGACCCACCTTAAAGCCCGGGCCCTGGGTCTGCCGGAACTGCCACCAGCGCCGCCGGCCCGCCCCGCGGCGCACCACCAGGTCCCGCACGGGCAGGCTCTCCCCCGCCGCATCCGCTACCGACCCGGCCGCGGGCTCTATCCTCGTCCCGGCACCCGGCAGGTCGAGGGCCTGCACCCCGGCAGCCAGGTCCGGCTCGTCCGTGGTGGCGGCGAGGGCGACGACCTCGCCACCCAGGTCTTCTTCCACGGCGTGGCTGATCGTCACCACCCGGCTGCCGTCCAAAGCGTGGAGGAGCTCGACGATGCCCGCCCGGGACCTACTGTCCAGGCCCGCGAGCGGCTCGGTCAGCACGACCGCTGCCGGGGAGACGATGGTCAGCGCGCCGATAGCCAGACGGCGGGTCTGGCCGCCGGACAGTTGCCGCGGGTCGCGCTCCGCGTGCTCGCTTAAGCCCACTTGCGCGAGCACCGCGGTGCACCGGCATTCCATGCTCTCCCGCGTCCATCCAGCGTGCTCGAGCGGGATGGCCAGTTCCTCAATGACCGTGTTACGCAGCGCGGAGATGTGCACCTGCGGGTCAGCGCCTAGCACCGCCCGGGTCTCCAGCGCGCCGGCCAGCGCCTCGGCGACGTCTTCAACCTGGTAGCTATACGGCACCACGACTTGCACCAACCGCGCGGAGGACTCCCGAACGCGGTCGGCCAGCTGGGCTAACTCCATAGCGACCACCCCACGACGGCCAGCCCGGCGACTACGGCGGCCCAGCGGAAGACCCGTTGGCCTAGGGTGTCCGGGACCGGGCGGAGCACCGTGCGCGGGCCGGGCTGGTCGAAGCCGACGGCGGTGAGTGCCTTGGCCTGCGCCGTGGCTTGGTACAGCAGCAAGGAGACCACCGGGCCGATATAGCGGCTGGCCAGGTTCCGCCAGCTAGGCGCGCGGCCTTCCAGGCGGTTAGCGTCCCGGACTACGCCGACGACCCGGGTGCCCCGCGGCAGCAGCTGCAACGAGGCGCCCACGATATAGGCCACCTTGTACCCGGCCTTAGAGGCCTGGATCGCCTTGGCAACGTCGGGCACGTCCACGCAGGCCACCGCGGCGAGTACCACCGCGACGAGCGCGAGAAACCGCAGCGACAAGACCCCGGCCAGGACCAACCCGTCGCGGGTGACGAAAGCAAAGATCTGGTCCTGACCGTGCGGGGCGTGGATGGCGACCATCGACAGCGCCCCGGGCAGAGAAATAGCGCAGGTCATCATGGCCACCGCCGGCCCGCGGCCGCGGTAGGTGCCGACTACCAGCGCGAGCCCCAGCACCACCGCGGAGACCGCCGGGTGGTTCAGCGCGATGACCAGCAGCCGCGCCACCGCGGCAAAAGTCGCAGGCGTCGCCGGGTGGAGCCTGCGCTGCGGCGCCCGCGGCGCGTTACCGCCACCGCGCGTGCCCGCGGCCGGGCCCTGGCCCGTCCCCATCCCCATGCCCATATCGGTTGGTATTCCCGGCGGCTAGGACTTCGTCTCGGCGTCCTGGCGCGGCTGCACTGCCGGGTGCAGGCGCTTGAGGACTCGCTGCGGCAGCGCCTTCACCGTGAGCGCCACGACTGCAAGGACCACGATCTTGTCGAGCGGATCGGAGACCAGCGACTGCATGGTCACCGACGCGAGGAGGGAATTGCCGAATTCGCGGAAGACCGAGACCAACGCGCCCGTGCCCAGACCCGCCGTGCCGCCGTAGACGAAGGCCGCGACCGGAGCGGCGAGCATGCCGCTAACGATGCCGATGATGGCGCCGCTGACCACGATGCGCCAGATGCGTTGGAAGGCACCGCGCTGGATGGCCCACCCGGCCATCCACCCCGTGGCCGCCGACACCGCCGCAAACGGCAGGGCGGCCGGGTTGATAAAGCCCCAGACCACGGATGACAGCGTGCCGGTGGCCAGGCCGGCCACTGGGCCGAGCAGGGCCGCCATCAGGACGGTGCCCAGGGAATCTAGGTAGAGCGGCACGCCGATAGAGCCGATGAGCTCACCGATGACGATGTTGATGACCAAGCAGACCGGGATGAGGGCGATTGCCTCGGCGGATAGCGACGGCAGCGCGCCGGCGAGCAGCAGCGCTGCCCCGCCGAAATAGCCGGCCAGGGTAATTAGTGCCTCGGGGCTGCCGGCCACGGACTCCCAATCCGTGGGCCGCAGCAGAACCAGGTAGATCCAGGTGCCGGCGACGACCAGGGCGCCGGCCACCATGAGGGCGCGGCGGCCGGCGCTGAGCTGGCCGGGCCGGGGGTTCGCGTCTCGGCGGAATCAGCAGATGGAGCGGACTTTGAAAACAGTGGGGACATAGAAATTGACCACCTACGGGTTGGTAGTGGATAGGAAAAGCACGGCTATTGCCGTGCTGCCTGCTCTATGTCACCTCGAGCCAGCAGCTGTACGGTGGCTATCTTAGCGTTCCGGGTGCTGTGGCCCGAATTCGGCTAGCAGCCGCCAGCCCCGCTCCAATTCCGCGTGGGCGCGGTCGATGTCCACGCCGGTCACGAGCGAAGCATTGGCGTCGCGTCCCCAGTGCCCGCGCAGGTCGGCCACGCTCGTGCCCCGCAGCAGCGGGCTGTCGACCTCGACGTCCATGGTGGTGGGCACGGCATCGTAGTCGCACGCGCCCAGCGCCACGATCGCGGTTACGGCGTCGTGGACTTGGGCCTGGTAGCCCTCGCCTTGCGCGTCGTGGAACTCGAAGTAGAACCGCAGCATCTCGAGCATCGCCTCGGCCAGGTCCGCATTATCAAGCACGCCCGCCAACCGATCGGCGCGCTCCGGGGTGATGAGGAATTGCTCGGTCACCTCCAGCGAACACAGCACCACCGGCGGCAGTTGGGCATGGAAAAACTGGTGGGCGGCCAAAGGGTCCACCCAGAAGTTCCACTCGGCGGTCGGGGTGGTGTTGCCGCGGTAGTTGACGGCACCGCCCATGACGGTGACCTGGCGGAACCTCGCGAGATTATCCCACTGCGCCGCGTTCGTCAGCGGGCCGGTCACGATAAGATCTACGGGTTCCTTCCCGTCCAGGCACTGCTGCCACAGCTCCCGCCACGATTGTTTCGGCTCTGCCCCGTCGGCCAGGCGCGCGTCGAAGTGCCCCAGGCCGCTAGGTCCGTGGGTCTCCGGGGTGGTGACCAGCTCGCGGTCGGCGGGGCCGGCCTCCCCAACGGCCACGGGGACCTCGGGCAGGCCACAGGCGTCTAGGAGCCAACGGGCGTTAACCGCGGTCTGCTCGGCGGTGGCGTTGCCGCCCGTGGTGCTAATCCCGACTAGCTCGATTTCCCCGGCGTGGTGCCGCCCGGCCAGGTACAGGATGGCAACGGCATCGTCGATGCCGGGGTCGCAATCCAGCAGGACCTTGCGCGGTGCCTGCCCCGCCGCTGAGTCCACACGTTCATCCTCCATCTGGTCTTTGGCCTCCATCTCAGGTCTTTGATTACTGCCCACAGTCTCCGGAGTCTGCACGGCCCGCAAAGGCTCCGAAGTCTCCAGAGTCTCCAATATTCTCGAGATTCTCCGCGATCGACGAAGTCTGCGGGACCGACCGACGCTCCCCGTTCTAGGCGATTTCGCCGAGCGTCCCTTCGCCATCGACGAAGGAAACCGGGCTGTGCGGGGTCTGCTCGCGGGTAACGACCTCGGTGATGACCGCGGCGACCAGTTCGCGGGAGGTGTGCTCATCGGTAGAGGTCGCAGGCTGATCGGCAACGAGCTGGATGCCCGCCGCCGGCTCGTCGGTAAGCACTGCTGGGCCCAGGATGACGTAGTCCAAGTCCGTGGAGTTCAGGTAGTCGTCCACGGCCTTCTTGGCCAGCGAATAGGTGTAGAGGTCGTGATCCGGGGCGAACTCCGCTTGCGTCGCGCCCTTGTAGGAGACCATGACGTAGCGCGGGACCTTCGCACCCTGATCGCGCAGCTGCTCCAGGCCGTGGATGCTGGCCAGCGCGGCATCCTGGTCGACGTCGATGGTGACCTGCTCGCCCCCGCGGCCGCCGTTACCGGCGGACCAAACCACCGCGTCGAAGTGGCTCTCCAGCTGGGCCCAGTCCTCCACAGTTAGTTGGGTGACGTCCGCCAGGTACGGCGTCGCACCCAGCTTTTCGATGTCGGCCTGCTGATCCGGGTTGCGGATGAGCGAGGTGACTTCGGCGCCGGCCTCGCACAGCTTCGGTGCGGCGAGCTGGGCGACCTTGCCGTGTCCGCCGATGATGAGGACCTTGAGTTCTTTGTTCGCAGTCATAAGCCCCACCGTACCAACGTGAGGCGAATTACCTTGCCGATTTTGCCCTTTAGCCCGCCACCTGTGGAGTGACAGATACAATAGGGACATGTTTGCGATTATGACCGTGACCGGTGTGGATTCCACCGGTATTGTTGCCTCCGTGTCCACCCAGCTCGCCGAGCTCGATGTGAATATTGTTGACATCTCCCAGACGTTGATGTCCGGCTTTTTCACGATGATTCTGCGGGTCGAGTTTGATGATTCTGCCACCTCTATTGCCGAGATCCAGTCGAAGATGGATCCGGTCGCGGAAGCGAAGAAGCAGTCCATTCGCATCCAGTCCGAAGAACTGTTCACCACCATGAACGAGGTCTAAGGAGAGTCTGGATTCATGGTTAACACGTTCAATACTCACCGGGTCCTCGAGACCATTGAGATGATCGACAAGTACCGCCTGGACATCCGGACGGTCACGATGGGCATCTCCTTGCTCGGCTGCACCCGCTCCACGATGTCTGCCACCGCCGAGGCCGTCTACGACCTGGTGACTAAGCGCGCCGAGCGCCTGGTCGAGGTCGCCCGCGGTATCGAGACCGAGCTGGGCATCCCGATTGTCAACAAGCGCATCTCCGTCACCCCGGTCTCCCTCGTGGTCGCCGGCGTCGAAGGCAACCCCGTCGAGGTCGCCGAGGCCCTCGACCGCGCTGCCAAGGAAGTCGGCGTGAACTTCGTGGGCGGCTATTCCGCCCTCGTGGAAAAGGGCGCCACCTCCGCGGAGAAGAAGCTCATCGACTCCATCCCGGAGGCCCTGTCCACCACCGAGCTCGTCTGCTCCTCGGTCAACATCGCCTCCTCCCGCGCCGGTATCAACATGAACGCCGCCAAGCGCATGGGCGAGGTCATCAAGGAGTCCGCGGAACTGACCCGCGACAACTCCGCCATCGCCTGCGCCAAGCTGGTCGTCTTCGCCAACTCCGTGGGCGATAACCCGTTCATGGCGGGTGCCTTCCACGGCATCGAGGAGCCCGACTGCGTCGTCTCCGTGGGCGTGTCCGGCCCCGGCGTGGTCGACCGCGCCCTAGGCTCGCTGGAGGGCGCGACCCTCAACGAGGTCGCCGAAGAGGTCAAGAAGGCCGCGTTCAAGATCACCCGCGCCGGCCAGCTGGTAGGCAACCTCGCCGCGGAGCGCCTCGGTGTCCCCTTCGGCATCGCGGATCTGTCCCTGGCACCTACCGCCGAGTTGGGCGACTCCGTCGCCCACATCCTCGAGCACATGGGCCTGGACCAGGTCGGCACCCACGGCACCACCGCTGCGCTGGCGCTGCTTAACGATGCCGTCAAGAAGGGCGGCATGATGGCCTGCTCCCGCGTCGGCGGCCTGTCGGGTTCCTTCATCCCGGTCTCCGAGGACAAGGGCATGATCGACGCGGTCAAGTCCGGGGCCATCTCCATGGACAAGTTGGAGGCGATGACCTCCATCTGCTCCGTCGGCTTCGACATGATTGCCCTGCCAGGCGATACCTCCGCCACCACCATCGCCGGCATGATCGCCGACGAGGCGGCCATCGGCATGATGAACCATAAGACGACCGCGGTGCGCGTCATCCCGGTGCCCGGCGCCCAGATCGGCGACGAGGTCAACTTCGGCGGCCTGCTGGGCTACGCCCCCGTCATCCCGGTCAACACCGTGGGCAACTCCCAGTTCATCAACCGAGGCGGCTTCATCCCCGCCCCGGTCCACGGTTTCCGCAACTAGGAGCCGTTCCCTACTTCGCCTGGTCCCCGGGGTTGGCCGCCTTATAGGCGCCCACCCCGACCAGGCAGACCACCCCGCCCAACCCGGCCAGCCCACAGGCGACCGGAGCCGGCGGGGTTTCTAGTAGGAAAAGCGCGAAGCGCCAGGGCGAATGCGCGACCGCCGACCACAGCGCAGTTTGTACGAGGAACGCCCCTACTATCGCCACCATCACAGTATCGCTACGTAGCCACCGGCCCAGGACAATCCATGCCGCTTGAAGCAGTGAGCAGGCATAAAAGAACCTCAGCCCCTCCTCGGTCAGCACCACTACCGCCACGGGCAAACCCCACAGGACGCCAACGAGGAGGCTGTCCGGCACCTTCCAGTTTCGTTCGCCGATTTCCTCAAGCTCCGACGCCCGATTGCGAAAGGTCAACGGAATCAGACACCCGTAGGCGATTTCCGCCACCACCGCCACGTTTACCAACCCTTCTCGGGGAATCCATGGCAATGAAATAGCGACTCTCCCGATAGCGACAACCGCCACGACACACCCAGCGCCACAGCGACTACCGCGGTGAGCCGGTGGGAACGCCAGTACAAAGCGAACATCGAACGCAAGACACTACCCTCCCTGCCGAACGGTGGCGTCGGCCGGCGGGCATAGCGTTTCCTCTAGCCTTTGCTGGACCGCTTCGACCGACAGCGGCTTATCCATCGGCCACGGCTCCATGGTTCGCACCGAGCTCAATCCCTGGGGATCGCGGCCGCAGACAGCAACGCCTGCCTGGCTGAGATATCCCACGGCCACTTGGTCGATGAAGTCTCCCAGTACCCCGTCGACGTGCTCCGCCCCGCTAAAGAGAAGCTGCCCACCGGACGCGGCGTCCCAGACCACGGGGCCGGTGACTCGGGGCCGGAGCCCTTCCGGGACGAGCTCGTTGATCTCGTCTAGGGCCTGGACATTGAGCTCGACGTTGTGCTCTGGGACTTCCGGCCACGTGCACACCTCGTCCACGCACCGGATCTCCTCTGCCGCGCGAGGTTTGCCCCCGCCCACGCCGACGGTGCCAGCGAGCGCAAAAGCAAGCACCGCGCTGACTACTGAGGCTCCAACGCTTAGGGGCACCCCGACATGGACTCGTCCGCGCGATACCGCCGCCGTGAGTCCTAGCACCGCTAAAGCCAATGCGCTCACACTGAGTGCTGCAACGAGCACAGCCTGCGGATCTATCGTGCGATCCAGTGCGCAGCATGCCGTAAAATCTCCGGTCAATACCCGTAGCCGGCCGGGCTGCAGGGCCGGGGTCAGCGCGTACCAGACGTACGGAACCGCGACGCCTAGCAGAATGGCAAAGACCGGGCGGAGCATAAGTCCCAAACAGAAGCCGACGACCGACCAGGCCAGCCCGACTACCAGGCAGTACAACACCATCCCGGTCAACGTGGACAGGTTCGGCGCAGACGAGCCGGGCAGGAGCAACACCAGCCCCAGCAGAAAACCAGCGAGGGGGACGAAGATGAAGCCTCCGGCACGGCTGGCGAAAATCTTCAGCCCGGTCCGTGGTGACAGTGGCCGAAGTGCTCGGAACCGGGAGGCTTCCCAGGCCACGGCGCACACGCTGGCCGGAACCGCCACGAAGAATGAGACGGTAGCCTGCGCCAGTGCCGATTGGCCGTACCCGCCACTGGTCAACTCCTCCAGTGGCACCAAAAGGATGGCTAGCCCCACGATCACCAACCACACTGACGGGCGGCGCAGCCAGTGCGACAGACCAAATAGGCGTGTCATGGTCTCTGCCCCCTTTCCACGAAAGACCGAGCGAGCACCGCCACGGGCCCTGAACCGGTTTCCCCCAACTGGCGAAACTCGTCCCGGCTCCCGTCGAAAGCAATAGCGCCTTCTAAGACGACTAGCACTCGGGAAAAGGCGCCTGCAGCTCGCCCGGGTCGTGCGTCGAGACAACTATCGAATGCCCGCTGCTTGCTACGCGTTGGTACGTCTCCGTCAGCTGCTGTTTACTCAGTGGATCCAAAGAGGCACTCGGTTCGTCGAGCAGCAACGTGTCTGCCGCGCTGTTCAGCGCAGTCGCCAGCCCCAGGCGGGCAGCCTCACCGCCACTCAATCGGTCGCACCGGTGCCCGCGCAAAGAGGCAAGCCCCACGGAATCCAACCACCGCGGCGCATCGGCGCGTGCGGCAGCCGAGGTTTGCCCTTGCAACCACGCCACATACGCGCAGTACTCCAGGCAGCTGAACCCAACGATGGGCGTGAATTTTTGCGGGACGTAGATGGTCCTTCCGCTGCGAACTACCCTGCCGGAAGAGGGCTGCAGAATCCCTGCGGCGACGTTCATCAACGAGGTCTTGCCCGCGCCGTTCGGCCCCAAGAGCAACGTCGGACGTTCATCCAATTCCAGCCGCGGGACCGAGCACGTGACGCGCCGCCCGCGCCTCACCTCAACGTTTTCTAGGTAGACAGTCATGGATTCCTTTGCGGGAGATGCTTAAACCTTCGGCCGTCGTCTCCTGACGTGCGCAGGATTAACTGCACAGCGCCGGGGCCACTAAGCCACTCACACACAGGACAGAAAGAGTGAAATAGTATTGCCCTGCGCACACTTCTCTTAAGACCCTAAAACACTCGGACTGAATAAAAGTACCAAACGGAAGATTCTCCACGAGAGTCGCATGGACACTGCACTAACCTTCAATACGTTTGCCCAGCACACTCCCACAAAATTGACCTCCAAAGGTAGCGAGGACCCCGAACAAGAAAAAGTGGCAGCCTAGCCAAAGCCAGGGCTGCCACTAAGTGCGTTAGGTTCTAACGGCGCCGGATGCCTCCGAGGAGGAAGCCGGCGGGGCCGAAGGTGCCGATGACGGCGGTGATAATGGCCCAGAGCCACTTCGGCCCGCGGATCTTGCGGCTGGGTAGGTGGTAGAGGTAGTGCCACGCGGTCGCCTTGAGGACGCCGTCCAGGACGAGGGCGCCGATAACGCCCTTTTGCTCGGCTGAAGAGAGCTGCGACCAGCGCTTGTTCAGGTCGTGTTGGCACTTATCCCACGAACAGGACATGGTTGACTCCTTTTCCTGCGTCACGGTCGGCGCAAAGTAGTGAAATGTTATCCCCCTATTTTAGTGTTTAATTCGGGAGAAATCGGCGCTTTTGGTGTTGCGTTAGCCACCTCCGCGGAGGTGGCGAAGCCCACCTAGGTTAACGGCCGGTTAACACCATGCAACCTGGGAATTAATTTAGTGTGACAATTCAGATAGGTGCATGAACTAAATTGTTTAAATCTCGAGGCAGGAGTAATGTTTCGGACCGTCCGCGACGCTTGGGCGCCGCAGATGCACTCTGTACTACTCAAATCATGCACTGCAAGGGGCCGACACTGTGACAGCGACTCTGATCATCCTGGCGATCGTGGTGATTACCGCCATCGCTTTTGACTTCACCAACGGTTTCCACGACACGGCCAACGCCATGGCGACCTCGATTGCCACGGGCGCGCTCAAGCCTTTTACCGCGGTAGCCATCTCCGCGGCGCTCAACCTGGTGGGCGCGTTCCTCTCCGTTAACGTGGCCGCCACGGTGGCTAAGGGAATCGTCAACCTGGACTCCTATGACCTCTCCGGCGCGGGCACCGGCGCAGTGCCGGCCGACGGCCAGGCCCTGCTGATGGTGGTCTTCACCGGCCTTATCGGCGGCATCCTGTGGAACCTGTTCACCTGGCTGCTGGGCATGCCGTCGAGCTCCTCCCACGCGCTGTTTGGTGGCCTGATTGGCGCGGCCTTCGCCGCCATGGGCTCCGGCGGCGTGGAGTGGTCCTCCATCGCCGGCAAGATCATCATCCCGGCCCTGGCCTCCCCCGTCATCGCCGCGCTCGTTTCCGCGTGCGCCACCGCCCTGATCTACTGGGTCACCAACACCATCCCGACGAAGGTCAAGAACGAACACTTCCGCCACGGCCAGATCGTGACCGCCTGCCTGGTGTCCTTGGCCCACGGCGCCGGTGACGCGCAGAAGACGATGGGCGTTATCTTCCTGGCGCTGGTCGCCGCTGGCGAGACCTCCGCCGAGTCGCGCATCCCGACCTGGGTCATTTTCGCCTGTGCAATCGCCATCGCAGCCGGCACACTCTCCGGCGGCTGGCGCGTTATCCGCACCCTGGGCAAGGGCTTGGTCGAAATCGAGTCCCCGCAGGGCATGGCCGCTGAGGCCACCTCGGCCGCCATCATCCTGACCTCAGCCACCGGCGGCATGGCGCTGTCCACCACGCACGTGTCCACCGGCTCCATCATGGGCACCGGCCTCGGCAAGCGCGGCGCCGACGTCCGTTGGGGCGTGGCCATGCGCATGGCCGCGGCCTGGCTGATCACGCTGCCCTGCGCCGCCTTCGTCGGCTTTGTCAGCTGGTGGCTCGCCCACGGCGTATCCGCCTTCTCTTCACTAACGGTGGGCGCCATCGTGGACTTCGTCCTCCTGGTCGCCATGGCCGCCCTCATCGTTGTCCGCTCCCGCATGAACCCGGTCGACGCCTCCAACGTCAACGAGGACTGGAACAAGGACTCGGAGTCCGTTGACTCCTCCATGTCCCGCCCCCAGGAGCCCGTCGCTGCCGCCGCCACCGCGTCTGCTCAGCCGGTCGCCGCATCCGATTCCACTAACGTGCAGGAAGGTCGCTAAACGCCATGACCGTCACCGAGATTTTCCAGTCCATCCTCCACGTCGCCGGGCTTGCCCTTCTCTTTGGCGCCGGCATTCCGCTCCTGTTTTCACTCGGCATGCGGTGCATGACCGGCGATCCCATCCGCAACGCCGATGGCGTCGTGGTGGACGACACCCCGGCCAGCCCCCAGATGAAGGTGCTTGGCTGGACCGTCTACGCCGTGCTCGCTGCCGTCATCATCCTCGCCATCGTCTGGATTGCCCGCGACACCATCGCCCACTACTTCGGCATGGAGCTCTTCGGCGGCCTCTAAAACCGGCCGGGCCACACCGCCCGGCCATAAAGTGAACAAAAGGTTAACACTCGGTTACCTAGGGGTTGCTTTCACAGAACGACCGTCCTATAATTGAGCTATCAACTATCGAGACGATCCGTATTCACGTGGAGGTGAATCATGATGACCACAATGCGCACCATCCTGGATGGCATTGCTGATACGTTCAAGGATTCTCTCACCGGTACCGGCGTGGATACCATTTCTGCTACCCCGGTCGACGCCGCGGTGGCTGAATACTTGGTCGAGGCTGACTCGACCCCGGCGAGCACCAAGGAGGCCGCAGCGGCCTTCGAGACTATCGCCGGCCACGCCCCCGATACCGACGAGATGATTCAGCTCGAAGCATTCCTGCTGAGCTTCGGTTGGCTGCGCTAAAGCCAACCCATACATACAAGCACCGCCGCGGCCTGCCTTCCTGGCAGCCCGCGGCGGTGCTTTTTGTTTCGAGCTTCCCCGCTACTGCCCTGCCGCCTGGGCACACGGATGGCAGGGGGCGTAAGCGGTGAGGCGTTTAGGCCAGCTCGACGATCTCCATGTACTCGTCCGACCAGAGGTCCTCGTCGCCGTCGGGCATGATGATGACGCGCTCGGGCTCGAGGGCCTTGACCGCACCCGGATCGTGGGTCACGAGGACGACGGCGCCGGTGTAGGTGCGCAAGGCGTCCAGGACCTGCCCGCGGGAGATAGGGTCCAGGTTGTTGGTCGGCTCGTCCAGCAGCAGGACGTTGGCGCGCGAGGAAACCAGCGTGGCCAGGGCCAGGCGGGTCTTCTCACCGCCGGAGAGCGTGCCGGCGGGTTGCTCCAGCTTGTCGCCGGAGAACATGAACGCGCCGAGCAGTCCGCGCAGGTCCTGCTGGCCGGCCTCTGGGCAGGCCTCGATGGTGTTTTCCCAGACGGTCTTGTCGCCGTCGATGGTGTCGTGCTCCTGGGCGAAGTAGCCGATGCGCAGGCCGTGGCCGCTGACGATGCCGCCTTCGCCGTCGGTGCGCTCCACCCCGGCGAGCAGCTTGAGCAAGGTGGTCTTGCCCGCGCCGTTGGTGCCGAGTACCACCACGCGGGAGCCCTTGTCGATGGCCAGGTCCACGCCGGCGAAGACCTCTAGGGAGCCGTACATCTTGGTCAGGCCCTTGGCGTTCATCGGGGTCTTGCCGCAGGGGGCCGGTTCAGGAAACTTGATGCTGGCGAACTTGTCGCTCACGCGCACCTCGTCCAGCTCGTTCATCATGCGATCAGCGCGGGCGAGCATCTGTTTCGCGGCCGCGGCCTTCGTCGCCTTCGCGCCCAGCTTCGCGGCCTGCTTGTGCAGCGCCGCGGCCTTCTTCTCCGCGTTGGCGCGTTCGCGGCGCCGGCGGGCCTCGTCGGTAGCGCGGGCGTCGAGGTACTTCTTGTACCCCATGTTGTAGACGTCGGCTTCCGCGCGGACCGCGTCGAGGAACCAGATCTTGTTGCAGACGGCCTCGAGCAGCTCCACGTCGTGGGAGATCATGATGAGGCCGCCCTCGTGCTTGGCCAGGAAGCCGCGCACCCAGGTAATCGAGTCCGCGTCCAGGTGGTTGGTCGGCTCGTCCAGCAGCAGGGTCGTGTTCGACTTGCCCGCGCCCGCGGTGGCGGAGAAGAGGATCTGGGCCAGCTCCACGCGGCGGCGCTGGCCGCCCGACAGGGTCTTGAGCTGCTGGTCCAGCACGCGCTGCGGCAGGCCCAGGTTGTCGCAGATTTGGGCGCACTCGGCCGCGGCCTCGTAGCCGCCCAGCGCCTGGTAGCGCTCCTCCAGGCGCGAGAACTTCGCGATCGCCTTGTCGCGCTTGTTGTCGTCGTCGGTGTTTTCCATGATGTGCTGCTGCTTTTCCATGGAACGCTGGATTTCATCCAGGCCGCGGGCAGAAAGCACGCGGTTGCGGGCGGACTGCTCGATATTGCCCTCCCGGGAGTCCTGCGGCAGGTAGCCGATGGGCCCGGAGGTGGTCACCGAACCGCCGTAGGGCTCCGTCTCCCCCGACAGGATTCGCATCGTGGTGGTCTTTCCGGCACCATTGCGTCCGATGAGCCCGATGCGGTCCCCCGGCTGGACGCGCAGGTGTTGGCCCGGGGCGTTGAGCAAGGTACGGGCGCCGACGCGAACTTCCAAGTCATTGGTAACAATCACAACCCGCTAGTCTATCAACTTCCGCGCAGCACAAAGCCAGGCCCCCTGGACGAACCAAGGAGCCTGGCTAAGTGAGAGAAAACGAAGTCGAGCCTAGACGGCGAACCCGAGGGCTTGGAGCTGTTCGCGCCCCTCCTCGGTGATCATGTTCGGACCCCACGGCGGCATCCAGACCCAGTTGATTTCCAACTGGTCGGCTACCTTGTTGCCCACGACCGCCTGCTCGGCCTGTTCGGCGATGATGTCGGTCAACGGGCACGCCGGAGAAGTCAGCGTCATGTTAACGACGGCCTTTTCCTTGCCCTCGTTTTCTTCCATCCAGATCTCGTAGACCAAGCCGAGGTCGACGACGTTGATGCCGAGCTCGGGGTCGATGACGTCACGGAGGAACTCAGCGACGTCGTAGGCCTTCGCGATCTGCTCCTCGGTCTGCTCGGGGCGCTCGCGGCCCCCATCAAAGCTCGAGGACTCGTTCTGGTACGGGTCAGTGGGCTGGGTCATTAGTGCTCCAATTCGTTGAGTGCGTCGCCTGCAGCGGCTTGGAATGCCTTCCAGGCTAGCAACGCGCATTTGACTCGGGCTGGGTACTGGGAAACCCCGGCGAAGGCCACACCGTCACCGATGATTTCGTCGTCGCCCTCTTCCTTGCCGCGGGAGGTCACCATCTTCTCGAACTCGGCGAGCTTCTGGTTGGCCACCTCCAGCGGCTGGCCCACGATCTCCTCGGCCATCACCGAGGTCGAGGCCTGGGAAATCGAGCACCCTTCCGCGTCGTAGGAAATGTCCTCGACGGTCTTGCCGTCTTCGGACAGCTTGACGCGCAAGGTCAGCTCGTCGCCGCAGGACGGGTTCACGTGGTGAACCTCCGCTTGGTGGCCCTCCCGCAGGCCCTTGTACTGCGGGTTCTTGTAGTGATCCAGGATCACCTCTTGGTACATCGAGTCCAGCATCTACACCACTCCAAAGAATTCTTGCGCCTTCTTGATGGCGGCGACCAGCTGGTCGACTTCCTCGCGCGTGTTGTACAGGTAGAAGCTAGCGCGCGCCGTGGACTGCACACCCACCGCGCGGTGCACCGGCCACGCGCAGTGGTGACCCACGCGGATGGCCACGCCCTGATCGTCAAGCACCTGGCCCATATCGTGCGGGTGGACCCCGTCGACGAGGAAGGAAATCGCCCCGCCGCGGCGCTCCGCCGTCGTGGGCCCCACGATGGTCAGGCCCTCGATCTGGTTCAGCTGCTCCAGCGCGTACTCGGTCAGCTCATGCTCGTGCGCCTGGATGTTGTCCATGCCGATCTCGGACAGGTACTTGACCGCTGCGCCAAGGCCAACGACCTGGCTGGTCATCTGGGTACCGGCTTCGAAGCGCTGCGGCGGCGCGGCGAAGGTGGTGCCCTCCATCTTGACGACCTCGATCATCGAGCCGCCCGTCAGAAACGGCGGGAGGGCCTTTAGGTGCTCGGCCTTGCCGTAGAGCACACCGATGCCGGAAGGGCCACACATCTTGTGCCCGGAGAACGCGGCAAAATCAACGTCCAGGGCGTGGAAGTCGACCGGCATGTGCGGGACGGACTGGCAAGCGTCCAAGACGGTGAGAGCACCCACGGCCTTCGCACGGGAGACGATCTCCGCGACGTCGGCGACGGCACCCGTCACGTTGGACTGGTGGGTGAACGCGACCACCTTGACCGACTCGTCGAGCTCCAGGGAGTCCAGGTCGATGCGGCCGTCCTCGGTCACCGAGTACCACTTCAGGGTCGCGCCCGTGCGGCGGGCCAGTTCCTGCCACGGAACCAGGTTGGCGTGGTGCTCCAGCTCGGTGATGACGATGGTGTCATCGGCCGTGACGGCTAGGTCACCGGCGCGGTCGTCGCCCAAGACGTAGGCCACCTCGTTAAGGGCCTCCGTCGCGTTCTTCGTAAACGCGATCTCGTCCCGGTCGGCGCCCACGAAGGCGGCGATTGCCTGGCGGGAAGACTCGTAGGCGTCGTCAGCTTCCTCGGCCAACTGGTAGGCGCCGCGGTGGACAGGCGCGAAGGTGTGCAGGACGAAGTCCTCCTCCGCCTTCCACACCGGCAGGGGCCGCTGCGAGGTCGCCCCGGAGTCGAGGTAGACCAGCGGCTTATCCCCGCGCACGGTGCGGCTGAGGACGGGGAACTGCGCCCGAATAGCTTGAGTATCTAGTACTGACATAGTCTCCAGCTTTACTTGACGAACTTGTCGTAGCCCTCGGCCTCGAGCTGGTCCGCCAGTTCGGCGCCGCCCGTCTTAACGATCTGGCCGTGAGCGAAAACGTGGACGTAATCCGGCTTCACGTAGTTGAGGATGCGCTTGTAGTGCGTAATCAGCATGATGCCGCCGTTGGTCTCTTCCTGGTACTGGTTGATGCCGTCGGAGACAATACGCAGCGCGTCCACGTCCAGACCGGAGTCGGTCTCGTCCATGATGGCCATCTTCGGCTTCAGGATGTCCAGCTGCATGACCTCGTGGCGCTTCTTCTCGCCGCCGGAGAAGCCCTCGTTCACGGAGCGGTGAGCGAAGGACTTATCGATCTGCAGCTGCTCGCGGGCCGCGGTCAGTTCCTTGTTCCACTCGCGCAGCTTCGGGGCCTCGCCGCGGGTAGCGGTGACGGCCGAGCGCAGGAACTGGCTCATCTTCACACCCGGGACCTCGGTCGGGTACTGCATGGCCAGGAAGAGGCCGGCGCGGGCGCGCTCGTCTACTTCCATGTCCAGGACGTTCTCGCCGTCGAGGAGGATTTCACCCTCGGTGACCTCGTACTTCGGGTGGCCGGCGATGACGTAAGACAGGGTCGACTTGCCGGAGCCGTTCGGCCCCATGATGGCGTGGGTCTCACCAGAGTTAATGGTCAGGTTCACGCCCTTGAGGATCTCCTTGGGCTCTTCGCCCTCTTCGTTCGGGAGCACCTGGGCGTGGAGGTTCTTGATTTCCAGAGTTGACATAGCGATTTAATCTTTCTGTTGCGTGGGTTTCAGCAGGGGCGCTAGGCGTTGATCTTCGCTAGCTCGTCAGAAACACGGTTTTCCAGCTCTTCGCGCAGGGACTCGACCGGAATACGGTTGATGACCTCGTTGAAGAAGCCGCGGATGATGAGCCGGCGGGCTTCTGCCTCCGGGATACCGCGGGACATGAGGTAGAACAGCTCCAAGTCATCGAAGCGGCCGACGGTCGCAGCGTGGCCGGCGCCCGTGATCTCGCCGGTCTCGATCTCCAGGTTCGGGATCGCGTCGGCGCGCGCCCCGTCGGTCAGGATGAGGTTGTTGTTCGTCTCATAAGTGTCGGTGCCCTGCGCGTCGGCGCGGATGAGCACGTCGCCCACCCAGCAGGTGCGGGACTCGGCCTTCTTGTCGCCCTGCAGAGCGCCCTTGTAGAGCACGCGGGAGCGGCAGTTCGGCACGGAGTGGTCGACCAGCATGCGGTTTTCGAAGTACTGGCCGGAGTCCGCGAAGTAGACGCCGAGCAGCTCGACGTCGGCGCCCGGGGCGCTGAAGGTCACGCGCGGGACGATGCGCACGATCTCGCCGCCGAAGATGGCGGAGTTGTGGCGCAGGGTGGCGTCGCGGCCCATCTTGATGGCCTGGTGCGACAGGTGGACGGCGTCGTTTTCCCAGTCGGCGTCGACAATGACGGTGACGTGCGCGCCGTCGCCGATGACGAATTCGACGTTGTCAGCGTGGGTGCCGGAGCCCTCGTACTTGAGCACGACGGTCGCCTCGGCGTGGTGGCCGACCTCGATAGAGGTCGCGCCAAAGCTGGTAACGCCGTCGCCGCGGCCGGTGATCGTCACGATGGTCGGATCCTCCAGCCGGGCCTCCGGCTCGATGGTCACGACCTGGGCCTCCGGCATGGAGGTCCATGCCTGGGCAGCCACGCGGTCGGTGGGCTTGCCGGCCCGGCCCAGCCGCTCGTCGGTGGGAGCGACCGTCTCGGTGCGGACCTCGTCCGGACCGGTGACCTTCACGTCTTGGGCTACGGCCTCAGCAAACTCGCCGTTGTGCAGGCCGCGGAGGTTGCGCAGGGAGATAAAGCGCCACACCTCGTCGCGACCCTTCGGGATGTCGAAGTCCGCCACGTCGAAGGAACCGAAGAGATCACCCTTGGTGACCTGGTTCGGGTTCTTACGAGCAGAAAATTCGTTTGAGTTCACCATCGGGACTAGCCCACCGATCCTTCCATCTGTAGCTCGATGAGGCGGTTGAGCTCGAGGGCGTACTCCATCGGGAGCTCCTTCGCGATAGGCTCAACGAAACCGCGCACGATCATAGCCATTGCTTCTTCTTCCGCGATGCCGCGCGACATCAGGTAGAACAACTGCTCCTCCGACACCTGCGAGACGGTCGCCTCGTGGCCCAAGGTCACGTGGTCGTTGCGGATGTCGTTGTAGGGGTATGTGTCCGAACGCGAGATGCTGTCGACCAGCAAGGCGTCGCACTCCACGTTGGAGGTCGAGTGGTGCGCGTTCTGGTTGACCTGAACCAAGCCGCGGTAGGCCGCGCGCCCGCCGGCGCGGGCCACGGACTTGGACACGATGTTCGAGGAGGTGTGCGGCGCCATGTGCGTCATCTTCGCGCCGGTGTCCTGGAACTGATCTTCGCCGGCGAAGGCGACGGAGAGCACCTCACCGCGGGCGTGCTCGCCGGTCAGCCAGACGGCTGGGTACTTCATGGTCACCTTGGAGCCGATGTTGCCGTCGACCCACTCCATGGTCGCGCCCTCTTCACACTTGGTGCGCTTGGTCACCAGGTTGTAGACGTTGTTCGACCAGTTCTGGATGGTCGTGTAGCGGCAACGGCCGCCCTTCTTGACGATAATCTCCACGACGGCGGAGTGCAGGGAGTCCGACTTGTAAATCGGCGCGGTGCAGCCCTCGACGTAGTGCGCGTAAGCGTCCTCATCGACGATGATGAGCGTGCGCTCGAACTGCCCCATGTTTTCCGTGTTGATGCGGAAATATGCCTGCAGCGGGATGTCCACGTGGACTCCCGGCGGAACGTAGATGAAGGAGCCACCGGACCAGACGGCGGAGTTCAGCGAGGAGAACTTGTTGTCGCCGGCCGGGATGACAGTGCCGAAGTATTCCTTGAACAGCTCCTCGTGCTCGCGCAGGGCAGTGTCGGTGTCGACGAAGATAACGCCCTGGCGCTCCAGATCCTCGCGGATCTGGTGGTAGACGACCTCGGACTCGTACTGGGCGGCGACGCCAGCCACCAGACGCTGCTTTTCGGCGTCCGGGATACCCAGCTTGTCGTAGGTTTCCTTAATGTCGGCGGGCAGATCGTCCCAGGTCTGGGCCTGCTCCTCGGTCGACTTGACGTAGTACTTGATGTTGTCGAAGTCGATCCCGGACAAATCCGCGCCCCAGGTGGGAATCGGCTTCTTCTCGAAGATGTTGAGGGCCTTGAGCCGCTGGTTGAGCATCCACTCGGGCTCGTTCTTCTGGCGGGAGATGTCGCGAACGACCTCCTCGCTCAGCCCACGTCGTGCCGATGCACCGGCCACGTCCGAGTCGTGCCAGCCATATTCGTACGCACCGATGGACTCGATGATCTCGTCATCGGTCATCTTGGCCTCGGTACCCGGCGCAGATTGTGCCTGAGTCATGACCCGCTCCTTTCTCACTGCGTGTGAAGATTAGTTGCGTTGTTTAAAAATTGGTGTCAAGGGGATGTTAGTCGTGCAGATACCGTGACCGTCCGCGATGGAGGCCAAAGGCTGCACGTGCTTGCCTAACAGGGCGGAAAAGACCTCCTGCTCCGCCTCACACAACTCGGGGTGCTCCGCTGCCACGTGAGCCACGGGGCAATGGTGCTGACAAATCTGCACTCCCTGACCCGCGCTGGTCACGGTGGCGGCGTAGCCGTGGTCGTCCAAGGCCGCGGCGAGCTCCGCCGCGATCTCTTCCACGGATTCGCCCTCCTGGACCAAGGGTTCCACGTCCGCCAGCAACCGCTCCATGCGAGCTTTCGCAAATTGCTTGACGGCCGCAGAGCCGCCGACTTCCCTAAGGGCGGTCAGCGCTTCGGAGGCGAGTTCGTCGTAGGCGTGCCCGAACTGGGCCCGCCCCTTGTCGGTGAGGCGGAAATGTTTGGCGGGGCGCCCGCGCCCGGCCGGTTCCCCGTACTTGGGGTGCGGCCGACGGTGGACCACCTCCGTCAAATCCTCTTCCACCAGGATGTCTAGATGGCGTCGCACGCCCGCGGCGGAAAGCCCCAGGCGCTTTCCCAGGTACGAAGCGGTGACCGGACCGTCCTTGAGCAGCAGAAGCATGACTTGGCGGCGGGTATCCCCCTCCGTGGAGCGAGACTCCTTTGCCGGGCTCGCCGCCGCGGCAGCTCGCGCCTTGTTCGTCATGTCTTCCACCTCCTTGCGCACTGGCCGTGCACACCTAACAAGTCGTATCCGAGCCAGCCACCTCGATACCGGGGCTAACACTTTAGACAACACTAGTGTTCCCTAATTCATTCCCGAATGCCACCAACGCAGGTTATCGGCGTGCCGCCCGCGGGCCCCCACGGGTGGAGTGCGTAAAGTAGACGCCGATGAAACAGATTTTCGCCGACGGTCTCCGATCCCTGAGATCCGCGCTACCCCGCCTGGGCACGGCCGGTTCTCGGTCGGCGTTGCTGCACACCAGCGACGAGCCGGAGGCCCGCGCCGAGCGCACTGCAGGCGGCGAAAGAGGCTCCCGCTTCGACCTCCTGCCGGTCGATCCCGCGGGGGGTAGTCGGGGGCGATATTCCGTCAACCATCTGCGCGGCTTTTTCGTTCTGCGGTGGATGGGCACCGTCGGCGCGCTCCTCATCGCCTTCGGCGGCCTGGGCGCGGGTGCGGTGCCCGTGGTGGGCAACCCCTACGACAACGTCCCCTTCGGCTCCTTGATGTCCCGCATGCTCCAGACCGCCTCCGCCCTGGTCTTTCTGGGAGTGGCCCTCTTGGTGCTCGCCTGGGTGCTGATGGCGCCTTACGTGGGCGCGCCCCTGCGCCGGGCACAGCGGCAACACCCGGCCGTGGCCCCGCACCTTATCTGGCGCACCTTCGCCGGCTGGGTCATCCCGCTTATCCTGACCGCTCCCCTGTTCACCCAGGACATCTATTCCTACTTGGCGAACGGCTCCATCGTCGTCGCCGGCCTGGACCCCTATTCCGCAGGCCCGGTCCAGCTGCTGGGCCCGGAAAACGAGCTCGCCCGGTCGGTGCCGTTCATCTGGGCCAACTCGCCCTCCCCGTACGGGCCGGTCGCCCTGGGGCTGGCGGGCGCGGTCAGCTGGCTGACCCAGGACTCCATCCTCCTGGGCGTTATCGCCCACCGCCTGCTGTCCATCCTCGGCGTGGGCGCGGCCGGCTGGGCGCTGACCCGGCTGGCGCTGCGCTGCCGGGTCAAGGTGGCCACGGCCCTGTGGTTGGGGATCCTCAACCCGCTGACGGTGCTCCACCTCATCGGCGGCATCCACAACGAGTCGATCATGCTGGGGCTCATCCTTCTCGGCGTCGAATTCGGCCTGCGCGCCGCCGACCGAGTGGCGGATCTCCCGGCTGGCGCGCGGCTTAATAGCCCCGCCGGGCGCGCGATCGCCGGCTACCTGGCCGTGTCCGTCGCGCTCATCTCCTGCGCCGGCATGGTCAAGGTCACCGGCTTTATCGCCCTGGGGTTCGTGGGCATGACCCTGGCGCGCACGCTGGTCCGCCACCGGGGTGCCAGCCCGCTGCGGGCCATCGCCTGCTCGGCCGCGCTCCACCTGGCCCTGCTCATTGCGACCATCGCCGTGGTCACTGTGCTCACAGGCATCGGCCTGGGCTGGATCACCGGCCAGGGCGGCGCGGCCACCATCCGGTCCTGGATGTCGGCGACCACCTCCGTGGGCGTGGGCGCTGGCTTTATCGGCATGCAGCTGGGGCTCGGCGATCACACCGACGCCATCCTCTCGGTCACCCGCACCCTGGGCGTCCTGGTCGCCGGGGTGTTCATGGTGCGCATGCTTTTCGCCACCTTCCGCGGCTCCATCCACCCCGTCGGCGGGCTCGGGGTCTCCACGCTGGTGCTGGTCGTCTTCTTCCCGGTGGTCCACCCCTGGTACATCCTGTGGGCGGTCTTTCCCCTGGCTGCGTGGGCCAACCGCTTGGTCTTCCGCGCCGCGGTGGTCGGCTACTCGGCCATCGTCAGCTTCTTCGTCCTGCCCCGCGGCCTGGGCCTGCCGCCGATGACCATCCTGCTCATCTACCTCGCCGCGGCGGTAATGTTCGTCATAGTCGGCGGAATCTGGTGGGTGCTATTACGCCGATCGCGGGTTGATCTCCTAAGGTAGAGCGGTGTGACTAAAACTTTCGATGGATCTTTAGCTTTAGAGCTCCGCGGGGTGCACAAGACCTACAGCGGCAAGCCCGCCGTCAACGGGCTCGACCTGCGGGTTCCCCGCGGGCAGATGCTCTGCCTGCTCGGCCCCAACGGCGCCGGCAAGACCACCACCATTGAAATGTGCGAGGGCTTCATCGCCCCGACCTCCGGGTCCATCCGGGTCCTCGGCCTGGATCCCACGTCCCAGGCTGACCAGGTGCGCGCCCGGATCGGCATCATGCTCCAGGGAGGCGGCTCCTATTCCGGCATCCGCGTGCGCGAGATGCTGCACCTGGCCGCCAGCTACAACCAGAACCCCCACGACCCGGACTGGCTGATGGAGCTGCTCGGCCTCGAGGGCGTGGCCCGCAACACCTACCGGCGACTCTCCGGCGGCCAGAAACAACGCCTCTCCCTGGCGCTGGCGATTATCTCCCGGCCCGAGCTGGTCTTCCTCGACGAGCCGACCGCCGGCATGGACGCGCAATCCCGGCTGGCGGTCTGGCGGCTCATCGATGCCCTCAAGCGCGACGGCACCACCATCGTGCTGACCACCCACCTCATGGACGAGGCCGAAGCCCTGGCGGACTATATCGCGATTATCGACCGCGGCGAGCTGATAGCGGAGGGCACGCCTAGCGAGTTGATGACGCGCACCGCTAACCCGCAGGTAACGGTGTCCACGGACGAGGCCATCGACCTGGATCGCTTTGCCCGCGACTGCGGCATCGGGCTCGATCTGGTCCGCCCCCTGCACTACCGCGTCCACGCCGCCGGCACGCCGGAGCTGCTCGCCCGGCTGACCCAGGCGCTGGCCAACCAGGGGGTCCTCGCCCACCGCATCGACACCGCCCACCGCAACCTCGAGGATGTCTTCCTCGATCTCACCGGCCGCGAACTACGCAGTTAAGGGGAAAAGCCATGGATACACCCACCACACCTGCTGATTCCGCCCGGGCTGTCGGGCGCGCTGCGGACTTCCCGCCGGGCACCTTCCGCCCGGCACCGCAGCGGGCATCGGCAGCCAAACTAGCCTGGGCCCAGGGTCTCATCGAATCCAAGCTCATGCTCCGCCACGGCGAGCAGCTGCTGCTCAGCATCATCATCCCGGCGCTGCTGCTCTTCGGCGCGGCCCGGATGCCGTTGCTGGCGGACGAGATTCACCTCGACCAGATCTTCCCGATGGTGCTGGCCGTAGCCGCCACCAGCGCGGGCTTTACTGGCCAGGCCATCTCCCTGGCCTTCGACCGCCGCTACGGCGCCCTCAAGCGCACCGGCGCCTCCGGCGTGCCCGCCTGGACTATCGTGACCGGCAAGATCATGGCGGTGCTCTCCATGGTCACCGTCCAGGTGATCGTCCTGGGAGTCATCGCCGTGGCCCTGGGCTTTAGGGCCAGCTGGGTGGGCGTGCTGCTCGCCCTGATCATCCTGCTGTTCGGCGTGGCGACCTTCACCGCACTCGGCCTCATCCTGGGCGGGACGCTGTCGTCCGAGATCGTCCTGGCGCTGGCCAACCTCATCTGGTTCCTGCTGCTGGGCGTCGTCGGCTGGGCGATGTACAGCCAGGGGCTCGGCTCGAACGGGCTCCTCAACGTGGTGCCCACGGTGGCACTGGCGGGCGGACTGGCCGACGCGTTCGCCGGTCACCTACCCTGGGTGCAGATGCTGGTCTTGGCCGTCTGGGCAGGCGCGGCGTCGTTGGCGGCGGCCAAATGGTTCCGATTCGAGGGCTAAGTGTGAGTTATTTCTAAAAACCCAGCTTGACCCCTACTTTTCTTTTTAGTTCGACCCCCAAACGGAGTACCCTAATGACCGTGAGTGACAACGTGACAACCTCTGCTTCCCCCGCCTCGGGCGATACCCGCCCCGGGTTCTTTTCCCGCCTGGGCAATTTCGTCCGGAACGGCGTGCCCAGCCTGCGCCAGCAGCGCATCATCGCGTTCATCCTGCTGCTGTGCCAGGGCGGCATCACGGTCTCCGGTTCCATCGTCCGCGTGACCGGCTCCGGGCTGGGCTGCGTGACGTGGCCCAATTGCCACCCCGGTTCGCTGGTGCCGCTGGAGGGCACGGCCCCGCTGATCCACCAGTTCATCGAGTTCGGTAACCGCCTGCTGACCTTCGTGGTGCTGGCCGCCGCCCTAGCCGCGGCCTTCGCCATGCACCGCGCGCGCCGCCGCAAGGAGCTCAAGGTCTACGCCTGGATTTCGGTCGCCGGCATCTTCGTCCAGGCGCTTATCGGCGCCCTGTCGGTCTTCCTGAAGCTGAAGTGGTGGGCGGTGGCCATGCACTTCCTGCCGTCGATGGTCCTGGTCTGGATCGCCGCGCTGCTGTATACCCGCCTGCGCCAGCCGGATGACGGCACCCCGACCCAGGCCTTCCCGCGTACCATCCGCAACCTGGCCGCCGTCGCCGCGGCCGCCCTGGCCGTCGTGCTGATTACCGGCACCTTCGTCACCGGCTCGGGCCGGCACGCGGGCGACGCCGAGGAAGGCATGCTGGGCCGCCTCCACCTAGACACCGAGTCCATGGCCGTGGTCCACGCGATGTGCATGTACGTCTACCTAGCCCTGACCCTGGTCGTCATCATCCTGCTCTACCGCAACCGGGTCGCGGCCCGCCCGCGCAACATCGGCTGGTACCTGGTGGTCGCTATTTTGATTCAGTGGGCCATCGGTGTCATCCAGTTCCGCCTGGGCATCCCCCGCTGGACCATCCCGGTGCACATCGGGATGTCCTCCCTCGTCACCGCCCTGACCGCGGCTCTGTATGCCTACGGCTTCGTCCGCACCGGCGGCACCGAGGGCCTCAAAACGGGCTCGATCGAGGGTGATAAGCACTACGCGGATCGCCAAGCTGCCCTCGCCGCGCGCTAAAAACAGTTAACGTGGGTGTATGCATGCTATTCAAGTAAAGCGCACCGGCGGCCCGGAAGTACTGGAGTACGTGTCCGTGGATGCCCCCGTCCCCAGCGACAACGAGGTTCTCGTGGATGTCGAGCGGGCGGGGGTTAACTATATCGACACCTACTACCGCGAGGGCATCTACAACGCCAACGTCCCGTTCATCCTCGGCCTGGAAGGCGTCGGCCGCGTCAGCCACGATCCGCGCGCCGAGATCGCCGAGGGCACCCTGGTGGCCTGGCACCACGCCTTCGGCTCCTACGCCGAGCAGGTCTGCGTGGACCGCAACCGCATGGCCCAGGTACCGGACGATTTCCCGCTGAATATCGCCGCCTCCATGATGCTGCAGGGCATGACGGCGCACTACCTCACCCACGGCGTCTACCAGCTGGAGGAAGGCTCCACCTGCCTGATTACCGCCGGCGCCGGCGGCGTGGGCCTGCTGGCCACCCAGATGGCCAAGTACCTAGGCGCCACGGTCTACTCCGTGGTCTCCTCCGACGAGAAGGAGCAGCTGGCCTACGAGGCGGGCGCGGACCAGGTCTTCCGCTACTCCGACGTGCTGGCCGAGCAGGTCCGCCGTTTCAACGGCGGCCAGGGCGTCGACGTGGTCTACGACGGCGTCGGCCAGGCCACCTTCCAGGAGTCCCTCGAGGTCGTCCGCCCGCGCGGCACCGTCTGCCTGTTCGGCGCGGCCTCCGGCCCGGTCGACCCCATCGATCCCCAGGTGCTCAACACCCACGGCGCGATCTTCCTGACCCGCCCGTCGCTGGCCGCCTACACGGCTACCGATGCCGAGTTCCAGAAGCGCTCCCAGGCCGTCGTCGAGATGATTCGCAGCGGCCACCTCACCCTGCGCGTGAGCAACGAGTACCCGCTCGAGCAGGCCGAGCAGGCCCACCGCGATCTGCAGGCCCGCAAGACCACCGGCTCCATCGTCTTGAACCCCCGCGCCTAGCACCCTAAGCGCCTAAAACCCAGCCCGCCTACCGCCCCGTGGAGTTATCCACGGGAGGTGAGGCGGGCTGGGTTTTCTTATGCGTTAAGCCGGTTCGGCGGGCCTATTAGAAGCCGAGAGCCTCGCCGACGGTCTGCCAGCCCAGGATGGCGTCGATAGACAGGCCGATAAAGAGCACGGACAGGTAGTTGTTCGAGTAGATGAACAAGCGCATGGGCTTGACCGTCTGGCCGCCCTTGACGCCCTGGTGCAGGCGGATGGCCATCCACAGGAAAGCCGCACCGGAGAGCACTGCGACCACCAGGTAGATCCAGGAGGTGGCCGGGACGATGAGCCAGGACACGATGACGGTGCCGATGGTGTACCAGACGATCTGGCGGGTCACCTCCTGATCGGAGGCCACCACGGGCAGCATCGGGACGCCGGCGCGGCGGTAGTCTTCCTTGTACTTCATGGCCAGCGCCCAGGTGTGCGGCGGGGTCCAGAAGAAGATGATGAGGAAGAGCACGATGGCCTGCCACCACTGGCCCGGCTCGCCGGCCGGGGCGTTGTCCTTGATGACCGCCCAGCCGACCATCGCCGGCATGCAGCCGGCCAGCCCGCCCCAAACGATGTTCTGGGCGTTGCGCATCTTCAAAAACTTCGTGTAGACGAAGACGTAGAACAAGTTCGTCAGGATGACGAAGAAGGCGGCCAGCCAGGAGTTGGCCATGACCCCGAGCCAGAAGATGGACAGCGCCAGCATGATCCAGGCGAAGATGGCGGCGTTGCGCTTGCTGATCTTGGCGCGGACCAGCGGGCGGGCGCGGGTGCGCTGCATCTTCTGGTCGAGGTCGTAGTCGACCACGTTGTTGAACGTGTGGGCGGCCGCCGCGCCCATCCAGCCGCCGAAGAGGGTGGAGAGGATGAGCCAGATATTGTCGCTGACGGCCTCGAGACCGCGCTGCGCCTGGAGCATCGCCGGAATTGCTGCGACGAGGAGGAGCTCAATGATCCTCGGTTTAGTCAGCGCAATATAGGCCTTGATGGTCTCCAAGGAATCATCCTCCAGCGTCCTGGGCACGAGCGGGTTGGTGGTCAAAAGGCGGCCGCTAAAGGCCGCAGTTAAGTGGTCGCCCCTTCGCGGGCGATAGTTCCGCGCACGCCGTGATTCGTTACCAACTTCACAACGCCGGCGGGTGGGAAGGCTCCTACGGGGCTTTAGTCGGACTAGGCGCGCCGCGAAAAAGTGCGCGCTGGTCCAGCCCCAGCCTTTCCTATCCCTGCCAGCCTACAACGTTTGGCTGATAAACCTTAAATTCTCTCCGCTGCCGTGTCGAGACACCTCGACACCGGCCCAGTACGGCCCGGCTGGCGCCTGAGTTGGCGACGGCCGGTCGCTGCTCGGCCCCAGCTCAGAACGAATGCGGGCCGAGCGAGTTGGGCGCCCCACCGCCGGGCCGGCTGGTGTGTCCGCCGGACAATTCTCCCCCGGCTTCGGTAGTTGCGCCCGGAGGTGCTCCCTTGGGGCCGCAAAGTTCACTAGACTGAGGGAGGAATTTTTCTATGTCGAAAACACCGAGCTAGTAAGGACCATTTACCGTGTCGGAAATTACCTTGTCGCCTGAGCTGCAGGCCATGACCGAGCGCCGCTACCCCGAGGATTGGACCGACCGGGACACCCGGGCAGTCGATACCATCCGCGTGCTGGCCGCCGACGCCGTGCAGAACTGTGGTTCTGGGCACCCGGGTACCGCGATGTCGCTCGCGCCGCTGGCCTACACGCTGTACCAGCGGATCCTCAACCACGATCCGCAGGATAAGGACTGGGCCGGCCGCGACCGCTTCGTTTTGTCCGTGGGCCACTCTTCGCTTACCCAGTACATCCAGCTCTTCCTGGGCGGTTTCGGCCTGGAGATGGACGATCTGAAGGCCCTGCGCACCTGGGGCTCGCGCACCCCGGGCCACCCGGAGGTCCACCACACCGACGGTGTGGAAATCACCACCGGCCCGCTGGGCCAGGGTCTGGCGTCCTCGGTGGGCATGGCCATGGCCGCTCGCAAGGAGCGCGGTCTGTTCGACCCGGAGGCACCGGCTGGCGAGTCCCCCTTCGATCACTTCGTCTACGTCATCGCTTCCGACGGCGACCTGCAGGAGGGCGTGACCTCCGAGGCCTCTTCCCTGGCGGGCACGCAGCAGCTGGGCAACCTGATCGTCTTCTGGGACGACAACCGCATCTCCATCGAGGACGACACCAACATCGCCTTCAACGAGGACGTCGTCGCCCGCTACGAGGCTTACGGCTGGCACGTCCAGACCGTCGAGTCCGGCGAGGACGTCGTGGCCATCGAGAAGGCGGCGCGCGAAGCCCAGAAGGTCACCGACAAGCCCTCCTTCATCCGCATCAAGACCGTCATCGGCTACCCGGCGCCGAACAAGATGAACACCGGTGGCGCCCACGGCGCCGCCCTGGGCGACGAGGAAGTCGCCGCCACCAAGGAGATCCTGGGCTTCGACCCGCAGGAGACCTTCCACATCGACGCCGACGTGCTCGAGCACACCCGCGGGCTGGTCGAGCGCGGCGCGCAGGCCCACGCGGACTGGCAGCAGCGCTTCGACGCCTGGGCGGAAAAGAACCCGGAGGCCAAGCAGCTCTTCGACCGGATGCAGGCCCGCCAGCTGCCGGAGGACTTCGCGGCCGAACTGCCGACCTGGTCCACCGAGGACAAGCCGCTGGCTACCCGCAAGGCCTCGGAGGCGACCATCCAGGCGCTGGCCGCTGCCCTGCCGGAGATGTGGGGCGGCTCGGCCGACCTGGCCGGTTCCAACAACACCGTGATTAAGGGCGCGGATTCCTTCGGCCCGACCACCATCACCACCGACGCTTGGTCCGCCCAGCCCTACGGCCGCAACCTTCACTTCGGCATCCGCGAGCACGCGATGTCGGCGATCATGAACGGCATCGCCCTGCACGGCAACACGCGCGTCTACGGCGGCACCTTCCTGATCTTCTCCGAGTACCAGTTCCCGGCCATCCGCCTGGGCGCCCTGATGTCCACGGATACCTACTACGTCTGGACCCACGACTCCATCGGCCTGGGCGAGGATGGCCCGACCCACCAGCCGGTCGAGACCCTGGCCGCCCTGCGCGCGGTGCCGAACCTGGCGGTGATCCGCCCGGCGGACGCCAACGAGACCGCCCAGGCCTGGACCGCCGCCCTGGAGCGCCCGGCCGCCCCGAAGGGCCTGTCGCTGACCCGCCAGAACCTGCCCATCCTGGACGGCACCGCGGAAAAGGCCGCCGAGGGCGTGCGCCGCGGCGCCTACACCCTGGTCGAGGCCACCGGCGGCGAGCCTGAGGTCATCCTGATTGCCACCGGCTCCGAGGTCCAGTACGCCGTCGAGGCCGCCAAGGTGCTCGAGGAGCAGTCCGTGCCCACCCGCGTGGTCTCCGCCCCGTGCCTCGAGTGGTTCGAGGAGCAGGACGCCGAGTACCGCGAGCAGGTGCTGCCGGCCAAGGTCCGGGCCCGCGTGTCCGTCGAGGCCGCGGTGGCCCAGCCGTGGCACAAGTACACCGGCACCTTCGGCCGCAACATCTCCCTCGAGCACTACGGCGCCTCCGCCCCGGCGGAGGAGCTCTTCAAGAAGTTCGGCTTCACCGCCCAGGCCGTCGTCGAGGCTGCCCAGGAGTCCCTGGCCGCCGCCCGCGCGTAGTTTTTTCACCCGCCCGACCGAGCTACCTAACCCGAGATTTTCCTTAAGGAGAACGCACATGAACAACGTTGACAAGCTCGCCCAGATGGGCACCTCGACGTGGCTGGATGATCTGTCCCGCCAGCGTCTGCAGTCCGGCAACCTCCGCGAACTCATCGACACCAAGAGCGTGGTCGGGGTGACCACCAACCCGACCATCTTCGCCAAGGCCATGTCCCAGGGCACGGCCTACGATGCCGACATCGCTAAGCTCAAGGAGCAGGGCGCGGCCGTGGACGAGGCCGTCTACAGCCTGGCCATCGACGACGTGCGCGCCGCCTGCGACGAGCTGCACGACGTCTTCGTCGACAGCAACGGCGAGGACGGCCGCGTGTCCATCGAGGTCGACCCGCGCATCTCCGACGACGCCGAGGCCACCTTGAACCAGGCCCGCGACCTGTGGAAGAAAGTCGATCGCCCCAACGCGATGATTAAGATCCCGGCGACCGACGGCTCGCTGCAGGCCATCGAGGACGCGCTGGCGGAAGGCATTTGCGTCAACGTGACCCTGATCTTCTCCCTGAAGCGCTACGTCAAGGTCGTTGACCGCTACAAGGAGGGCATCCGCCGCGCGGAGGCCGCCGGCTTGGACGTGACCAAGATCTTCTCGGTCGCCTCCATCTTCATCTCCCGCATCGACACCGAGGTCGACAAGCGCCTGGAGGAAATCGGCACACCTGAGGCGCTCAAGCTGCGCGGCCAGGTCGGCCTGGCCGAAGCCAATCTCTGCTACGGCTTCTTCGAGTCCGCCTTCCTCCACCCGGAGCGGCTGCTCGCCCCGGATCCGCTGCCGGCCGGCGCGAACTTCCAGCGCCCGCTGTGGGCTTCTACCGGCGTGAAGAACCCAGAGTACCCCGCCACCCTGTACGTAACCGAGCTGGCCGGCCCGGAGACCGTCAACACCATGCCGGAGGCCACCCTGGACGCGTTCCTGGACGCGGACGTGCGCCTGGGCGATGCCCTGACCGGCATGCTGGAGACCGCCAACAGCACCTGCGGGCGCGCGGCCCAGCTGGTTTCCCTCGAGGAGGTCTACGAGCAACTCGAGCAGGAGGGCGTCGACAAGTTCGTGGCCTCCTGGAACGAGCTGCTCGAGACCATGTCCGCGAAGCTCTAGGGCCGCTCCTCCGTCCGCCTGAAGGTGGGCGTTGTGTCCCTCCCTCAGGCCGCGATTCGCAGCGCACCGCCGAAGTAAACCGGCGGTGCGCTCCTCGCTACAATGGGTAACCGCAACCTTAAAATAAATATTGTCTTCTTAATCTCCGGCGAAAGGATTTCCCGTGTCAGACCCCAGTTCCTGGGACAACCCGTTAAGGGATGAAAGAGACAAACGCCTACCCCGCATTGCTAGCCCCTCCGGCATGGTTATCTTCGGCGTTACCGGCGATCTGGCACGGAAAAAGCTCCTGCCGGCCATCTACGACTTGGCCAACCGCGGCCTCCTGCCGGCCGGCTTCACCCTGGTCGGCTACGGCCGCCGCGACTGGGACAAGCAGGCGTTCGCCGACTACGTCCTCAAGGCCGTCCAGGCCGGGGCCCGCACCGAGTTCCGCGAGCACGTCTGGCAGTACCTGGCTCAGGGCGTCGAGTTCGTCACGGGCGGTTTCGACGACGCCGGCTTTGACAAGCTCTCGGCCCGCCTGAGCGAGCTGGATACCGCCCGCGGTACCGGTGGAAACTGGGCCTATTACCTGTCCGTCCCGCCGGAGTTTTTCTCTAGCATCTGCCACCAGCTCGAGCGCGTCGGCATGGCTAACAGCTCCGACAACACGTGGCGCCGCGTCATCATCGAAAAGCCCTTCGGCCACGACCAGAAGTCGGCCCGGGAGCTCAACGAGGTCGTCAACGCGGTCTTCCCGGAGCAGTCGGTCTTCCGCATCGACCACTACCTGGGCAAGGAGACGGTGCAGAACATCATGGCGCTGCGCTTTGCCAACCAGATCTTCGAGCCGATGTGGAACGCCCACTACATCGACCACGTGCAGATCACCATGGCCGAGGACATCGGCTTGGGCGGGCGCGCCGGCTACTACGACGGCATCGGCGCAGCCCGCGACGTCATCCAGAACCACCTGCTGCAGCTGCTGGCGCTGGTGGCCATGGAGGAGCCTTCCTCCTTCGAGCCGGAGGCCCTGCAGGCCGAAAAGACGAAGGTGCTGCGCGCCACGACGCCGGTGCACCCGCTGAACAAGACCACCGCCCGCGGCCAGTACACCGCCGGCTGGCAGGGCTCGGAATACGTCAAGGGCCTGCGCGAGGAGGACGGCTTCGATCCGGAGTCGACGACGGAGACCTACGCGGCCTGCACGCTGGAGGTCAACTCCCGCCGCTGGGGCGGCGTGCCGTTCTACCTGCGCACCGGCAAGCGCCTGGGGCGCCGCGTGACCGAGATTGCCTTGGTCTTCAAGCACGCCCCGCACCAGCCCTTCCAAAACGGCCAGGCCGACGCTCTGGGCCAGAACGCCGTGGTTATCCGCGTCCAGCCGGACGAGGGCGTGACCATGCGTTTCGGTTCCAAGGTGCCGGGCTCGACCATGGAGGTCCGCGACGTGAACATGGACTTCGCCTACGCCGAGGCCTTCACCGAGGAATCCCCGGAGGCCTACGAGCGGCTCATCCTCGACGCCCTGCTGGACGAGTCCTCGCTCTTCCCCACCAACGAGGAAGTCGAGCTGTCCTGGGCGATCCTGGACCCGATCCTCGATTACTGGGCCGAGGCCGGCCAGCCGGACGAATACCCGGCCGGGACCTGGGGCCCGGAGTCCGCCGACAAGATGCTGCGCCGCCGGGGCCACTCCTGGCGCCGCCCTTAAGAGCTCGAGCGAAAAGAGAGATTTGCCATGATTATCCCCTTGCCAGATACCACCACGCGCGACATCTCCAAGAAGCTGGTCGAGGCCCAAGAGCACTACACGCTGACCACCGGCCGCGTGCTGACCCTGATTGTCTCCGCGTACCAGGGCGATGACATCAACGTCATCCTCGACTCCATCCGGGATGCCTCCCACGAGCACCCGGCCCGCGTGCTGGTCGTCATCTCCGAGGACCCGGAAGCCGACACCAGCCTGGACGCGGAGCTGCGCGTCGGCGGCGAGGCCGGTGCCTCCGAGATCGTGATTATGCGCCTGCACGGCGAGCTCGCCCACCAGGCCGAGGCCGTCGTCACCCCGCTGCTGCTGCCCGACACGCCGATTGTGGCGTGGTGGCCTACCCGTTACCCGGATTCGCCGGCGGAAGCCCCCATCGGCAGCCTGGCCCAGCGCCGCATCACCGATATCGCCCATTCCGAGGGCCCGACCCCGCAAATGCTCCAGCAGCTCTCCGACGACTACCAGCCGGGTGATTCCGACATGTCCTGGGCGATGATCACCCTGTGGCGCGGCATCGTCGCCTCCGCCCTGGACCGCCTGCCGCACGAACCGGTCGGATCGGTGACCATCTCCGGTCCCAAGTCGCACCCGGCCGTGGACCTGGCCGCCGGCTGGCTGGCCGATCGCCTGGGCGTGGCGGTGCGCCGCGCCGCGGACGACCCGAGCCTGCACCACCACTTCCCTATCTCCAAGCTCATCTTCCACCGCGATTCCGGCGACATCAGCCTCACGGTCGTCGACCACGGCAGCGTCGAGCTGGCCGTGCCGAACTCGCCCACCTCGCTGGTGGCGCTCAGCGTGCGCTCCCAGGCCGAGGTGCTCGCCGAGGAACTGCGCCACTTGGACACCGATCAGATTTTCGCCAACGCTCTGCGCGCCCTGCCGCGCGTAAGCTACGTCTAATCAGAAAGGCACTCCCACATGGTCGATATTCGCCGCGTCAAGGACAAGGCCGCCCTCACCGAGCAGGCCGCACTCGACTTCATCGATCTGATCGCCGCCTGCCAGGCACCCGGCGGCGGCCGCCACGGCGACGGGGTCGCCCGGGTGGTGCTCACCGGCGGCAGCGCGGGCATCGGCATGCTCGAGCAGCTGCGCCGTTTTGCCGACGCCGCCCAGGCCCAGGGTGAGGATTTCCCGGCCCTGCAGGTGGATTGGTCCCGCGTGCACGTCTTCTTCGGCGACGAGCGCAACGTGGCCGTGGACGATCCCGAGTCCAACGAGGGGCAGGCGCGCGCTGCCCTGCTCGACCACGTCGGCATCCCGGATTCACACGTCCACGGCTACGGCCTGGGCGCGGCGGACCTCGAGCAGGCCGCCGCGGACTACGCCGCGGTGCTGGACGAGTTCGCCCCGCGCGGTTTCGATCTGCACCTTCTGGGGATGGGCGGCGAGGGCCATATCAACTCGCTGTTTCCCCACACCCCGGCGGTCCGCGAGGAAGAACGCCTCGTGGTGGCGGTGACGGATTCCCCCAAGCCGCCGGCCGAGCGCGCCAGCCTGACCCTGCCGGCGGTCCGCCGCGCCGAGCAGGTCTGGCTGCTAGTTAGCGGCGAGGAAAAGGCCGAGGCCGCCCAGCACGTCATCGACGGCGCAGACGCCCTCGACTGGCCGGCCGCGGGCGCCCAGGGCGCGGCGGCTACCCGCCTCTACCTGGCCAACGACGCCGCCCGAGGCTAGTCCCGGGCCGCCCCACCCACGCGGCACCGAGAGGACACAATAGACACTAAAATACGCAAACACCGCCTAGCTGGTTTGACCAGCTAGGCGGTGTTGGTTTTCGGCGGTTAGCTAACGCGGCGGCACACGCCGCGTTGGACGGTTTAGCTGAAAGCGGTGATCAGGTTCAGGCCGATCACGCAGCCGAGCCAGATGATGACCATCACGATGGTCACGCGGTCCAGGTTCTTTTCCACGACGGTCGAACCGGACAGGTTGGACTGCACCCCGCCGCCGAACAGGCTCGACAGGCCGCCGCCCTTGCCCTTGTGGAGCAGGACGAACACAGACATCAAGACTGCTGCGATAACCAGAATGATCTGCAATGTCAGGGTCATTAAAATTCCTTGCTTCTCGATAAGGCCGAAAGGTCCGCGCGCCGGTCAGCGGGAGCACGCAACGCGCGCGCCACGCTCCAGCGCTTGAAGTACTCCGGCTAGTCTACACCACCTGCCATTACGGCAGTAGTAGCGCCCCGCCAAAACCCCGGCACCAGAGATCCTCGGTGCCGGGGCGGACGCGGCTGCTACTGGACGGCGTTGGCGGCGTTGGCCACCAGCTTGGCGAAGTCCTCGCCCACCAGGGAGGCGCCGCCGACCAAGCCGCCGTCCACGTCCGGCTGGCTGACCAGCTCGGCCGCGGAATCGACCTTCATGCTGCCGCCGTAGAGGATGCGCATCTGCTGCGCGGTCTCCTGACCGGCCAGCTCGCCGAGGACGCCGCGGATGGCGGCGCAGACTTCCTGCGCGTCGGCGGCGGAGGCGACCTTACCGGTGCCGATAGCCCAGACCGGCTCGTAGGCCACGACAACCTTTGCCAGCTGCTCCTTGTCCAGGCCGGCCAGCGAGTTGCGCGTCTGGTTGACCACGTAGTCCACGTGGGTACCGGCCTCGCGCACGTCCAGCGGCTCGCCCACGCAGACGATCGGGCTAATGCCCTGGCTCAGGGCCGCCGCGGACTTCTGCGCCACCGTCTCGTCCGTCTCGTAGTGGTACTGCCGCCGCTCCGAGTGGCCGACGATGGCCCAGCTGGCGCCCAGCTTGGCCAGCATGTGGGCGGAGACCTCACCGGTGAAAGCGCCGGATTCATGGCGGGAGACATCCTGCGCGCCGTAGGTGATCTTCAGGTTATCCCCGTCGACCAGGGTCTGGATGGTGCGCAGATCCGTGAACGGCACGAGGAAGGCCACGTCCGCCTTCTCGTAGTATTCCTTCGGCAGGGAGAAGGCGAATTTCTGCACCGAACCGATGGCCTCGATGTGGTCGAGGTTCATCTTCCAGTTGCCCGCAATGAGCGGTTTACGTGCCATGACGTGGTGGTCCTTTCTTAGGGTGTAAACGTAGGCTGTCCGCGCAGTTACGCGGTGCGTGCGAGAGCTAGGCTTCGAGGACGGAAACGCCCGGCAGCTCCTTGCCTTCCAGGAACTCCAGGGAGGCGCCGCCGCCGGTGGAGATGTGGCTGAAGCCGTCCTCGTCCAGGCCCAGCGCCCGCACGGAGGCGGCGGAGTCGCCGCCGCCGACCACGGTGAAGGAGCCGTTGGCCTTGGTGGCGTCGATGATGGCCTGGGCCACGCCGGCGGTGCCGCGGGAAAAAGCCTCCATCTCGAAAACGCCCATCGGGCCGTTCCAGAACACGGTCTTGGACTCGGCCAGCACGGAGGCGAACTCCTGGACGGTCTTCGGGCCGATGTCCAGGGACATCCAGCCCTCCGGGATCTCGGAGACCGAGGTGGTCTCGTGCTCGGCGTCGGCAGCGAACTCGGTGGCGGAGACCAGGTCGACCGGCAGGACGATCTTGTCGCCGAAGCGCTCGAGCAGGTCGCGGCAGTTATCGATCTGGTCCTCCTGCAGCAGGGACTTCTGGACGTTGTAGCCCTTGGCCGCCAGCAGGGTGTAGCACATACCGCCGCCGATGATGATCTTGTCGGCCTTGCCGGCCAGCGCTTCGATGACGCCGAGCTTGTCGGAGACCTTCGCGCCGCCCAAGACGACGACGTAGGGGTGCTCCGGCTCCTTCGCCACGGTGGAGAGCACATCCAGCTCCTTCTGGACCAGCTTGCCGGCGTAGGCCGGCAGCTTCTTGGCGACATCGTAGACCGACGCCTGGGCGCGGTGGACCACGCCGAAGCCGTCGGAGACGAAAGCGCCGTTGTCGGCGGCCAGGGCGGCCAGCTCGCCGGCGAAGGCCTCGCGCTCGGCCTCGTCCTTGGAGGTCTCGCGCGGGTCGAAGCGGACGTTTTCCAGCAGGACGACGTCGCCGTCGTTCAGGCCGTTGGCGCGCTCGTGCGCGTCCTCGCCGCAGACATCGCCGGCCAGGGCGACGTACTGGCCCAGGGCCTCGGACAGGGCTTCCGCGACCGGAGCCAGGGAGTACTTCGGGTTAACCTCGCCCTTCGGGCGGCCCAGGTGGGCGGTCAGGATGACCTTGGCGCCGCCGTCGACCAGCGCGCGGATGGTCGACAGCGAAGCGGTAATACGGCCCGGGTCCGTGATATTGCCCTCGTCATCCAGGGGGACGTTGAAGTCGGAGCGCACGAGCACGTGGCGGGACTCCACGCCCTCGGACAGCAGTTCGTCTAGCGTCTTGAAAGCCATAGTTTTTCTACTCCTTTGGCGAAAGTTGATGCACCTAAAACAATACCGACCCAACGCGGGCGGCGCCGTGAGTTGGGCTGGGCCTGCGCTGGGTCGGTGTCACAGAAACTAGTTCTTAGAGAAACTGTTTCTTAGAGGTTGGCTGCCACCTGGTCGGTCAGGCGCAGCAGCTGGGCGGTGTAGCCCCACTCGTTGTCGTACCAGCCGAGAACCTTAACCAGGTTGCCGTTGGAGACCTTGGTCATACCGGAGTCGAAGATGCAGCCGTGGCCGTCGGTGACGATGTCAGTGGAGACCAGCGGATCCTCGGTGTAGCCCAGGACGTCAGCGAACTCGCCGGTGGAGGCTGCCTTGATGGCGGCGTTGACTTCCTCGACGGTGACGTCGCGGGAGGCGGTGAAGGTCAGGTCGGTAGCGGAGCCGGTGATGATCGGCACGCGCATGGCGTAGCCGTCCAGCTTGCCCTCCAGGTTCGGCAGGACCTTAGCCACGGCCTTGGCAGCGCCGGTGGAGGTCGGAACCATGTTGACGGCAGCGGCGCGAGCGCGGCGCAGGTCCTTGTGCGGAGCGTCCTGCAGGCGCTGGTCACCGGTGTAGGCGTGGATGGTGGTCATCAGGCCGTTTTCGATACCGAACTTCTCGTCCAGCACCTTGGCCATCGGAGCCAGGCAGTTGGTGGTGCAGGACGCAGCGGAGATGATGTGGTGGTTAGCCGGGTCGTACTCCTCGGAGTTGACGCCGTAGACGAAGGTGGCGTCGACCTCCTTGCCCGGGGCGGAGATGATGACCTTCTTGGCGCCGGACTCAATGTGAGCGCGGGCGCTCTCGCCGGTGCGGAACTTGCCGGTGGATTCGATGACGATGTCCACGCCGTGCTCGCCCCAGTTGAGATCCTTCGGATCCTTCTCCTCGGTGACGACCACGCGCTTGCCATCGACGGTGATGGACTCGTCGTCGTAGGTGATTTCGCCCGGGAAGCGTCCCAGGACGGAGTCGTACTTCAGCAGGTTTGCCAGGGTCTGGTTGTCGGTCAGGTCGTTGACCGCGACGATCTCCAAGTCGTGCTCGCCTTCGACGACTGCGCGGAAGAAGTTGCGGCCAATGCGCCCGAAGCCGTTGATGCCTACGCGGATAGTCACTTGATGTTCTCCTAGAAAATTGGATGTACGTAAGGTTTTACGTCTGGTGGAACTCACCGAGGGCTACGTGAGGTAGTTTGGCTTTTCCTCGACAACTTCCAACAAGTCCGATACTACCGACGCTCGCGCTAGCGCGCACGGGTTACGGAAAGCAAATCAACAAAACCAGACATATTCCCACATTCAGTGACTAATATTCCTGGACACGGCCACAAAATAGCGCCCATAACCGCAGGTAGACGCGCGGTGCCCGATTGGGCCTGCATACCCGCGAAGGAAAGATAGCGGACGTGATTCTGGGCACAGGACCACGGGCGGGGCGGGTTAGACCACTCCCCTGGTCGCTCTGCGGCGGGCTAGTTCTCGCCGTCGTCCTGGTGCTCGCCGTGCCCGGCGCCGTCCGCGTCGAAGAGGTCCTCGGTGACCGCTTCGCTCGTCGACGGGATGCCCAGCTCCTCGGCCCGCTTGTCCGCCATGGACAGCAGGCGGCGGATACGGCCGGCCACCGCGTCCTTAGTCATCGGCGGATCGGCCAGGCGGCCGAGCTCCTCCAGCGAGGCTTCGCGGTGCTGCACGCGCAGCTGGCCGGCATCCGCCAGGTGCTCCGGCACGTCGTCGCCCAGGATCTCCATGGCGCGTTCCACGCGGGCGGCCGCCGTAACTGCCGCGCGGGCCGAGCGGCGCAGGTTGGCGTCGTCGAAGTTCTGCAGGCGCTCCCCGCTCATGCGCACCTCGTTGCGGAGGCGCTTCTTCTCCCACTTCAGGCGGGTGACCTGGGCGCCCATGCGGGTCAGCAGCGCGCCGATGGCGTCGCCGTCGCGCACGACCACGCGGTCGGCGCCGCGGGTCTCCTTGGTCTTGACGGACAGCCCCAGGCGCCGGGCGCAGCCCACCAGGGCCAGGGCGGCCTCCTGGCACGGGCAAAGGACCTCGAGCGAGGAGGACCGCCCCGGCTCGGTGAGGGAGCCGGCGGCGAGGAAGGCCCCGCGCCACGCGGCCTCGTTGTCGGCGATGGAGCCGGAAATCACCTGCGGCGGCAGGCCCACTACCGGGTGCCCGGAGCGGGTGATAAGCCCCAAGCGGCGGACCAGGTCGGGGGTGCCGTCGGTGATGCGGATGTGGATGCGGGCCCGCTTGTGGGCCTGGGCGGCGGTCGGGCCCACCACGTGGCTTCCCACCTTGATCCCGTAAAGCTCGTCTAGGGCCGCGATGACCCGGTCGGCCGTGTCCTGGTCGGGCAGCTGCACCTCGTACATCATGGAGCTGCCTGAGACGGTCAGCTCGCCGGCGAAACGCAAGATGGCCGCCAGCTCTGCTGCCCGCGCGCTAGTGCGGGTGGCGTGCACCGCCGTTAACTCTTTTTTCACCGCGTCGGTAAGAGTCATCTTTTATGCCTTCCTGCCCTTTCTATCCTGCGGTGCCAGCTTCCGGCCCGCAGCACCACACCGGTTGTCGTCAGGTAATCGAAATAGAGATGAAAAAATATTAAAACAGACTGCCTATTCTAGCGCCCGGCCTCGAGGAAAGCGGAATGCATCCGGGAAAGCGCAGCGGACAGCTTATCCGGATCGTGGACGCTGGTGGGCTGCCCATTATCGTCCAGCCGGCAGAGATCCGCATATTCGACCGTGGCGCCTAGGGCGCGGGCCGCGCGCTGCAGGTACTCCCGCTCGCTGGGCGCGGTGAGGATCTTCTCCTCCACCAAGATCTTGTCGATCCGCAGGCCCGGGGCGTGCTGAGCCAGGACGTGGAGGTGGCGCTCCGCGGAAAAGCCTTGGGTCTCCCCCGGCTCCGCGGACAGGTTGAGCACCACCACGCGCAGGGCATCGGCGGCGCTGATGGCCTCCATCAGGCGCGGGATGACCACGTGCGGCAGCACGGAGGAAAACCACGAGCCCGGCCCCAGCGTGATGAGGTCGGCCTGGCCGATGGCTTCCAACACCAAGTCGTTGACCTTTGCGTCCTCGGGGATGATCCGCACGCGGCGGACCTGGCCCGGCGTCGAGGCGACGGCCACCTGGCCGCGGACCGAGCGCACCACGCGCGGGTCCTCGTCGAGGCCCGCGACCTCGGCCTCGATTTCCAGCGGCTCGTTGACCACCGGCAGGACCCGGCCGTGCGACTCGGTCAGCTCCGCGACCTTGTCGAGGGCGGCCTGGCTATCGCCCAAAATCTCCGTCAGCCCCGCGATGAGCAGGTTGCCTAGCGCATGTCCGGCCAGCGCCCCGTGCCCGCCGAAACGGTGTTGGAGCGTGGTCGCCCAGAAGCGGCCCTCGTCCTCGCCGTCGGACAGCGCCGCCAGCGCCATGCGCAGATCCCCCGGCGGGATGATCGCCAGCTCGCGGCGCAGGCGCCCGGAGGAGCCGCCGTCGTCGGCCACGGTCACGATTGCGGTCACCTTCGTGGCGCCGGTCTCCTGCGCCGCGAGCAAAGTTTGGTACAAGCCATGCCCGCCGCCCAGGCAGGCTACGTGGAAGGGATTAGACATTGGAAAAGATCCCTGCCGCCTTTCTATGGTCTCATCGCCGGTGGCCGCTGCCCCGGGCCTAAAATCTTCAAGGCCCAGGACACGGGACTTAGCAGCGGGTTGGGCACAGATCGTGCCCGTGCCCGCCCCATCCGGCCCGTCGGCCACCGACTCTGCGGGCGTTTTCGCCCCGGTTCATTGTGGGTGTATTCAGTTCCTTTAAGTTTTCGCTATCCGCGGCGGGCTGTATTTTCTAGTCCCGCTCGATATCTCTGTGCAGGACGCTCACGTCGACCTTGCCCTTCTCGCCGAGCCGGTGGGCGATCTCCTCGGCCACGGCCACGGAGCGGTGGTGCCCGCCGGTGCAGCCGACGCCGACCGTGATGAAGTTCTTGCCCTCGTGGTGGTAACCCGCCAACATGGAATCCAGCATCGCCATGAATCGATCGATGAACTCTTCCGCGCTCGGTTGGGAAAGCACGTAATCAGCCACCGGCGCGTCCGTGCCGCGGTAGGGCCGCAGCTCGTGAACCCAGTACGGGTTCGGGAGGAAGCGCACGTCGACGACCAGGTCCGCGTCGCGCGGCGAGCCGTGCTTGAAGCCGAAAGACTCGACGGTGACGTGCTGCTTCTGGCTGCCCAGCGGCCCGAAGGAGGCCTCGATGGCGCGGCGCAGATCGTGGACCGACAGGTTCGTGGTGTCCAGGATGATATCCGCGCGGGCGCGCACGCTCGCGATGGCGTCGCGCTCCCGCCGGATGCCAATCTTCAGCGTGTCCTCGCCCTGCAGCGGGTGGGTGCGCCGCACGGAGTCGAAACGCCGGATCAGCACGTCGTCCCGGGCATCCATGAACAACACGGTGGGCTGCATGTCCCGCTCGCGCAGCTGGTCGAAGGTCTCCAGCAAGGAACCGGGGAACATCCGGCTGCGCACGTCGGTGACGACGGCGACCTTGTCGACGGGCGAGTCGTCCTGGGCGCACAGCTCCAGCAGCTCCACGATGAGCACCGGGGGCAGGTTGTGCGCGACGAAATAGCCCTTGTCTTCTAAGACCTTGGCCGCCGAGCTGAGCCCGCCGCCGGACATGCCGGTCAGCAGGATGGGAGGGGTGACAAATTGTGCCATGGGGCCATTCTATCTGGTTCGCGGCCGATCCCGGCCCGCCAGGATTCTTAGCGGGCCTGCAGGCCGTCGAAGACGGTCTGGGCCAGCTTCGGGCCGAAGCCCTTGACCTCGGCGATTTCCTCGACGGAGGCCTGCTTGAGCTTCTTGACGGAACCGAAATGCTTGACCAGGTCCTTGCGCCGTTGCGGCCCGAGCCCGGGGATGGAGTCCAGCACCGACGAGCGCATCCGCGCCGAGCGCTGCTGGCGGTGGTAGGTAATCGCAAAGCGGTGGGCCTCGTCGCGGATCTGCTGCAGCAGGTAGAGCGCCTGCGAGTTACGCGGCAGGATCACCGGCTCGTCGTCGCCCGGCACCCAGATTTCCTCCAGGCGCTTCGCCAGCCCCACCAGCACGACGTCGTTAATGCCCAGCTCGTCGAAGACCTCCTGAGCCGCGGCCACCTGCGGCGCGCCGCCGTCGACGATGAACAGCTGCGGCGGGTAGGCGAAACGCCGCCCGGCCTCCGCGGATTCCTCCACGACCTGCTCGTCGGAGAAGGTCTGCTCCTCCGATTCCTCATCCGGGTTGGCCAGCTTATCCACGTGGTGGCGCTTGAAGCGGCGGCGGGTGACCTCCGCAATCGAGCCGACGTCGTCGGAGCGGCCGTCGCCGGCCGCTTCCTTGATGCGGTAACGCCGGTAGTCCGACTTCCGCGGCAGGCCGTCCTCGAAGACCACGAGGGAGGCCACCACGTCGGTGCCCTGGATGTGGGAGATATCCGTGCACTCGATGCGCAGGGGCGCCTGCTCCATGCCCAGGGCTTCCTGGATGTCCTGCAGCGCGGCCGAACGGGCGGTCAGATCGCCCACGCGCTTGAGCTTGTGCTGGCGCAGGGCGTCCTTGGCATTGCGCGCGACCGTTGCCATCAGGGCGCGCTTGTCCCCGCGTTGCGGCACGCGCAGATCCACCCGGGCCCCACGCAGCTCCTCCAGCAGTTGCTTGACCTCCGCGTCCTCGGCCGGCGGACGTTGGACCAGGATCTCCGGCGGGACCACCTTGACCGTGCGGGACTTCGCGTGGGATTCCTGGTCGACGCCGCGCCGCGGCACCCCCAGGTCGATGGCCGCGTCCTCGGCGGCCTCCTGCTTCTCGCGCTCCACGGCGTCGGAATAGAACTGGATGAGGAAGTTCTGGATGAGCGCCGGCAGCGCCGGATCCTCTTGCCCCTCGGCGACCGTCTCGGTGCTGGCCTGGTCGCCGACCTTCTCCACGACCCAGCCGCGCTGGCCGCGGATGCGCCCGTCGCGCACGTGGAAGATCTGCACCGCGGCCTCGAGCTCGTCGGTGTGGAAGGCGATGAGATCGGCGTCCGTGCCGTCGCCGAAGACGACGGCCTGCTGCTCCATGATCTTGTTGATGGCGCCCAGGTCGTCCCGCAGGCGCGCGGCCCGCTCGAATTCCAGGTTGGCCGAGGCCTCTTCCATCTCCTGGGTGAGCTGGCGGGTCACCGGGGCGGTATTGCCGTTCATGAAGGAGACCAGGCGTTTGACGGTGGCGCGGTGCTCGTCCTCGCTGACGCGGCCGATGCACGGGGCATCGCACTTGCCGATATAGCCCAGCAGGCAGGGCCGGCCGAGCGCCTCGTGGCGGTTGAACACGCCCTTGGTGCAGGTGCGCATGGGGAACACGCGGGTGAGCAAGTCCAGGGTCTCGCGCACGGCCCACGCGTGCGAGTAGGGGCCGAAATAGCGCACGCCCTTGCGCCGCGGACCGCGGTAGAAAAACGCGCGGGGGAAGCGCTCGCCCACCGAAACCGCGAGCATCGGGTAGGTCTTGTCGTCGCGGTACATGACGTTGAACCGCGGGTCGAAGCGCTTAATCCAGGTGTATTCGAGCTGGAGGGCCTCCACCTCGCTGGCCACCACGGTCCATTCCACCGACGCCGCGGTCAGCACCATCTGGCGGGTGCGCGGGTGCAGCTGGGTGATGTCCTGGAAGTAGTTGGACAGGCGGGCGCGCAGGTTTTTTGCCTTGCCGACGTAGACGACGCGGCGGTTTTCGTCTCGGAACTTATAGACCCCCGGTTCCGTGGGGATGGTTCCGGGGGCCGGCCGATAGGTAGTTGGATCAGCCACGGCGGCGCCTAATCCTGCGGCATGTAGCGGGCTTCCAGGGCGCGGAACTTGTTGACGGAGTCCATGATGGTGGACTTGTCACCGGCCTGCAGGGCCCACATCGGTACGTATTCGAATTCCGGCAGCTCGAGGCGCGCCATGCGCGCGCCCTCGGGGAAGGACAGGCCGTAGATGACCGCCCACGGGTAGAAGCGGGTGCCCACGATGTTGCGGATCTCTACCCCGTCCTCGTTGGCCCGCACGCGCGGGCGGGTCAGGATGAGCCAGAACAGGATGGACAGCAGCACGCCCACACCAGGGAAGGCGAACTTGTCAATGGTGGTCACGGTCGCGCCCGTGAACTCGATGTCCAGGGTTAGGCCCATGAAGATGTGGACCGCCATGACCACGATGACGACGATGACCGCCAGCTTGCGCAGGTACGGGGACTTGACCTCGAGATCCCACGGCTTGTTGCTGGTCTGGGCGAAGGGATCGATGCGGGTATAGGCCAGCAACTCCTCTTCGGACAGTTGTGGCTTCGCCGGCTTGCCAGTGCTGTCAGTCATCAGTGCTCCACTCCTTTTTCTGCGCCCTCATAGTCTACGTCCGCACTACCGGATTGGTTAATCGCCCGCAGCTTCACAACGGTGTCGAGCGCCGCCACCATGGCCTCGGAACCCTTGTTCTCAGCGGAGCCGGCAAAACCCGCCCGATCGACGGCCTGGTCGTGGTCGTTGACGGTGAGGATGCCGTTGGCCACCGGGGTGGACTCATCCAGCGCGATCCGGGTTAGCCCCTGGGTCACGGAGTCGCAGACATAGTCAAAGTGCGGGGTGCCGCCGCGGATGACGCAGCCGAGCGCCACCACGGCGTCGAAGCGCCGCGCCGCGGCCTGGACAGCCACGGGGATCTCCAGGGCCCCGACGACGCGGAAGCCCTCGGCATGGGCGCCGTTGCGCTCGGCGGCCGCCAGCGCCTCGGCGTGGAGCTGGTCGCAGATATCCGCGTTCCAGGTGGCCGTGATAACGGCGACGGAAATCCCGCGCGCATCGACCGAGTCGATCGCCGACAAGCCTTCCTTACTCATTTCGGTACCTCTTTCCGGTCGGTGGTGTTTCCTGTCGGTGGTGCTGTCTTAGCGGTGGTGCTGTCTTAGCGGTGGTGCTGCGCCGTGCGCGGCAGCTGGTACTGCCTAGGAGGTGACGCCGTGCTCGGCGTCCCAGGCGGCGACCTGCGGCAGGTGGTGCCCCATCCGGTCGCGCTTGGTGCGCAGGTATTTGATGTTGTCCGCGTTCGGCGTGACCTCCAGCGGCTGGTGCTCGCTCACGTCGACGCCGAAGCCGGCCAGGCCCTGGCCCTTGTGCGGGTTGTTGGTCAGCAGGCGGGCCGAGACGATGCCCAGATCCCGCAGGATCTGCCCCGCCACGGAGTACTCGCGGGCGTCTTCCGGCAGGCCCTGTTCCAGGTTCGCGTCCACGGTATCCAAGCCCTGGTCCTGGAGCTGGTAGGCCTGCAGCTTGTGGAGCAAACCAATGCCGCGGCCCTCGTGGCCGCGCAGGTAGATGACCACGCCGCTGCCGGCGCCCTGGATGATCTCCAGGGAGCGGTGCAGCTGCTGGCCGCAGTCGCAGCGCCGGGAGGAGAAGACGTCCCCGGTCAGGCACTCCGAGTGGACGCGCACGGTGACGTTTTCCGCACCGCGCAGCTGCTCTGGGTCGCCGGCGATAAGAGCCACGTGCTCCTGGCCATCCACCGCGTGGCGGTAGCCGATGGCGGTAAAGCGGCCGTAGTCGGTGGGCAGCTGGGTCTCCACGACGCGCTCGACCTGGGACTCGTGGCGGCGGCGCCACTGGATGAGCTGCTCGATGGAGATCATCGCCAGGCCGTGCGCGTCGGCGAAGCGGCGCAGCTCCGGCGAGCGCGCCATGTCCGTCGGATCCTCCTCGGAGACGATCTCGCACAGCACGCCGGCCGGGCGCAGGCCCGCCAGGCGGGCCAGGTCGACCGAGGCCTCCGTGTGGCCCTCGCGCTCCAGCACCCCGCCCGGGCGGGCGGCCAGCGGTACCACGTGGCCGGGGCGGGTGAAGTCCTGCGTGGTGGATTCCGGATCCGCCAGGCGGCGGATGGTCTCGGCGCGGGAGGTGGCGGAAATGCCCGTGGTGCCGGTGGCGGCGTCGACGGTCACGGTGTAGGCGGTGCCGCGCACGTCCTCGTTGCGGGCGACCATGGGCGGCAGGTTCAGCCGGGCGCAGTCGGCCGGCAGCAGCGGGGCGCAGATATAGCCGGAGGAATAGCGCACCATGAAAGCGACCAGCTCCGGGGTGGCCAGCTCGGCGGCGAAGATCAGATCGCCCTCGTTTTCTCGGTCCTCGTTATCGACCACGACGACGGGCTTGCCGGCCGCGATCTCCGCGATGGCGGTCTCCACCGAATCCAGCCGCACGCTACCCGCGGCGGTCTGCTGCTCCTCAACGCTCATAGTGCTCAACCTTAGTCGGGTCGACAGCGCCGCCGGCCTTCGGGTAGGCCAGCATATTTTCCACGTATTTCGCCAGGATATCGACCTCCAGGTTCACTACGTCGCCGGGCGCTAGGTCGCCGTGGGTGGTATCCCGCAGGGTCACCGGGATGAGCGACACCTCGAACCAGTCCTCCCCGCGGGCGCTGACGGTCAGCGAGGTTCCGTTGATGGCGATGGAGCCCTTCTCCACCACGTAGCGCGCCAGCTGCTCCGGCAGTTCGAAGCGCAATACCTCCCAGTGTTCCGAGGGCGTGCGCTCGATAAGCCGGCTCGTGCCGTCGACGTGGCCTTGGACGATATGGCCGCCTAGCCGCGCCGAGGCCGCCAAGGCCCGCTCCAGGTTCACCCGGTCGCCAACGCCGAGCTGGCCCAGCGCGCTGCGGTTCAGGGATTCCTGCATCACGTCCGCGGCAAACCCGGTCCGCTCCGCGTTGAGCTCCGCCACGGTCAGGCACACGCCGTTGACGGCGATCGAATCCCCCAGGCCCGCGTCCTGGACCACGTGCGGGGCGCGAACCCACAGCCGGATGGAATCCCCCAGCTGCTCGAGGGACTCCACTGCCCCAGTCTCTTCAATCAAGCCGGTAAACACTTCTGGTGCGTATCTCCTTCGCGGTTGACCGCCGCCGTATTCGGCGGCGCTCACTGCGTCTGCGTCTTCGTTCGTTCTAAAAGGTATTCAGTTGTGCTAGAGCTTCATGCTCTCCAACGCCGCGTCGCTGGTGACGTATTCCACCAGGACGTCTTCGCCCAGCTGGCGGGTACCCAGGTGGTGGAAGCGCGGGGCGTCCGCCAGGGTGTCGGCCAGCGGGTGGGCCAGGATGCCGAGCCCCTCGCCCAGCAGCACCGGCGAGATATAGGCGTTGATGGCGTCCACGTAGCCGCCGTAGAACAGGGCGCTGGCCAGCCCGGCCCCGCCCTCGACGAGCACGTCGCGCACCCCGTCGTCGTACATCTCCTCCATGGCTTCTTCGAGATCGCCGTACTGGGTATAACCCAGCTCCCGGAGGTTGGTCGACGCCGGGCCCGCGGCGCGCAGATCGCGCTTGCCGATGACCACGCGCCGCGGCTGGTGCTCATAGAGGCTGCCGTCGGCCCGCCGCGCGGTCAGCGAGGGGTTATCCGCGAGAGCCGTGCCGGTGCCGACCACGATCGCGTCGCGGTGGGCGCGGTCGCGGTGGGCGTACTCGCGGGCGGCGGTGCCGGTGATCCACTGGCTGGTCCCGTCGGCCGCGGCGGTGTACCCGTCCAGGGTCTGGGCGAATTTCACGGTCACGTGCGGACGCTTCAGGCGCACCGCGGTCAGCCACGGGATGACAGCGTCCCGGGTGCGCAGGGCGGGCGGCACGTCCCGCTTTTCGACCTCGATGCCATGCTGGCGCAGGGCCTCGGCGCCGCCGGCCGCGCCGGTGGGATCCGCGTGCAGGTAGATAACGCGCGCCACCTGGGCATCGATAAGCGCCTTCGCGCACGGGCCGGTGCGCCCAGTGTGGTTGCACGGCTCCAGGGTCACGACCACGGTGCTGCCGGCCGCGGCCTCGCCCGCCGCGCGCAAGGCCACGACCTCCGCGTGGTCACTGCCGGCCGGCTGCGTGGCTCCCTCGCCGACGATTTCGCCGTTCGCGCCGAGCACGACCGCGCCCACCGGCGGGTTCGGGCTGGTCGTCCCCCGCACGCCGGCGCCTAATTCGATTGCTCGTTCCATGGCGCGCTCGATGCCCGCTGCGAGTCCTTCTGGCATGCGATTCCTTTCCAAAGATTCTGGCTTCCTCGGCCCAGCCCGGCGGCTGTGCGCGCGGTAGGTGGCGGTTGTTAAGAGGCGGTGGCTTGGGTGGCGGCCGAGCGCAGTTCGTCGACGGCCCGGCCCGGGTCGGCGTGCTTGAAGACGGCGGAGCCGGCCACGAAGGCATCCACCCCGGCGGCCGCGGCCTGTGTGATGGTCGTGGCGTCGATGCCACCGTCGATCTCGATGAGGGTCTTCAGGCCGCGCTCGTCGATCGCCGCGCGCAGGGCCCGGGCCTTGTCCAACATCTCCGGCATAAACTTCTGGCCGCCGAAGCCGGGCTCTACGCTCATGACCAGGACCAGGTCGATCTCTTCCAGAATCTCCAGCCAGGGCTCCACCGGTGTCTTCGGCTTGATGGAAATGCCGGCCATAACCCCCTGGCTGCGCAGGTCGCGGGCCAGCTCGACCACGGCGGCCTCGCTCTCCATGGCCTCGACGTGGAAGATCACGCAGTCGGCGCCGGCCTCGATGTAAGTCTGCGCCCACTTCTCGGGGTGCTCGATCATCAGGTGCACGTCCAAGTGCTGGTCGGTCAGGCCGTTAACCGTGGAGGTAATCCCCGGGCCAAAGGACAGGTTGGGAACGAAGTGGCCGTCCATGATGTCGACGTGGATCCAGTCCGCGTTGGAGATGGCGGAGATCTGGTGGCCGAGCCGGGAGAAATCTGCGGCCAGGATGGACGGCGAAATGATCGGTGCTGACATGTCTACTATCCTACGTATCCTTCCGGCGCAGGGCCGCGAAGAACATCGCGTCCGTGCCGTGCCGGTGCGGCCACATCTGGACGGACTTCTCCTCGCCCACGTCGGTCATTGCCTCCGGCAGCAGCGCGTGCGCGTCCTCCTCCACGGCGCCCAGCTGCGCGACGGCCTTGTCCACGATGGAGCGGGTCTCGCGCAGATCCGGCGAGCACGTCGAGTAGATGAGGATGCCGCCCGGGCGGAGCAGCTCCAGCCCGGAGCGCAGCAGCTCGAACTGCAGGCGGCTGAGCTCAGCCAGGTCGGCCTCCTCCTTGCGCCAGCGGGCCTCCGGGCGACGGCGCAGGGCGCCCAGCCCGGAGCAGGGCGCGTCGACGAGCACGCGGTCGTAGCCCGGCTCGAGACCCGGATCGCGGCCGTCCGCCACGTGGACCCGCACCGGCAGGTCCCCGGCGGTGCGGTCGATGAGCTTGGCGCGGTGCTCGCTGACCTCGACGGCGTCCACCTTGGCGCCCTCGATGCGCGCGAGCGCGCCCATCAGCGCCGCCTTGCCGCCCGGGCCGGCGCACAGGTCCAGCCAGCGGCCGTGGTCCTCGCCGCTGACCTCGGCTTCGACGACGGCCCGGGCGATGAGCTGGGAGCCCTCGTCCTGGACGGCGGCCATGCGCTCCTTGACCGGCTCCAGGTCCGCCGGGTCGCCGTGCTCCAAGTAGACCGCACAGGGCGAGTAGCGCCCCTGCTCGCAGCCGGTCATCAGCGCGAGTTCCTCGGCGGTGATCTCGCCGGGGCGCGCCACCAGGTGCACCATGGGCCGCTCGGAGTCCGCGGCCAGCGCGGCGGGCAGTTCCTCGCGGCCGACCACGCGGGCGAAGGAACGGGCGATCCACTCCGGGTGGGCGTGCTCGAAGGCCAGGCGGGCGACCTCATCGTCCGGGGCCAGCAGGTTGATCCAGTCCTCGCGGCTGCGGCGGGTAACCGATCGCATGATGCCGTTGGCAAAGCCCTTGGCCTTGGTCTCCCCGGCCGCCTCGACCAGACGCACGGTGGTATCCACGGCGGCGTGATCCTCGACCCGGGTGTAGAGCACCTGGTAGACGCCCATCCGCAGGGCGTCCAGCACGGCCGGCGCAATGGCCGACAGCTCGCGGCTCGAGCACCGCGCGATGACCGCGTCCACCACGCCCTCGGCGCGCAGGGTGCCGTAGGCGATCTCGGTGGCGAAGGCCGCGTCGCGGCCGCGGAGGTTGTGCTCCCGCAGCGCCCGCGGCAGGATGAGGTTGGCGAAAGCGCCCTCCTGGTGCACGCGCTGCAGGCTCTCCAGCGCCACCGCGCGCGGCAAGTCCAGGCCGGCCTGCTTCGCCGCCTGTGCCAGGGAGGCCGCCTGCGCGCGCTCGTTCAGGCGCTGCCCGGTGCTGTTGGAGCGCCCGGGACGACGGGACGAACCGGCGTTGGCGCCCCCGCGCCCCTGCCGGTGGCCGCGGTTGTCTCGGTTATCGCGGAAGTTCTTCCCGCCGCGGGAATTGCGCCCGCCGCCGCGACCGTTACGCCCGCGGCCGTTGCCGTCACGACTCTGGCCGGCTCCCTGGGCGGGCTTGTCCTTCGGCTTGTCTCCCGACTTGGAGCGGGAACGGAAACCACCGCTCATTCGAAGACCACCTTTCCATCGTTCTGGTTCAGGCCCCGGGCCCAGGCCGCGGCCTCCATCATCTTCTTGCCCGGCGGCTGGATGTTACCCAGCTGCACCACGCCGTTGCCGGTGCCGACGAAGACAGCGTCCTTGGCCACGTGCAGCTCGCCCGGCTGCAGCTGTTCCAGCTGTTCACTGTCCGGGCGGGCCTCACCGTCTAGGCGGACAGGCGTCAACGGGCCCAGCTTGACGCGCTTGTCGCCCCACAGCGTCCACGCGCCCGGGGCCGGGGTGTGGGCGCGCACGGTGCGGTCGATGGCAAAGGCCGGGTCCTGCCAGCGGATGCGGGCATCGTCCTTGGAGATCTTGGCGGCGTAGGTCGCCTCCCCCTCCTGGGCGCGCGGCGCGGCCTTACCGCTTTCCAACAGGTCCATCGTGGCCACCAGCAGGTCGCCGCCGGTATAAGCCAGCCGGGTCAGCAAATCGTCGGCGGTGTCGGTGGGCTGGATCTCCTCCGTGACGGTGCCGAGGATCTCGCCGGTATCCAGGCCCTCGTCGATCCGGAAGGTGGTCGCCCCCGTGATGTCGTCGCCGGCGGCGATGGCGGCCTGGACGGGTGCCGCACCCCGCCAGGCGGGTAGGAGGGAAAAGTGCAGGTTGACCCAGCCGTGCGGGGCCACGCCCAGCAGGTCCGGGGTGATCAGGTTGCCGTAGGCCACGACCGGGATGGCCGCGGGCGCCAGCTCGATGAGCCGGCGGCGCAGCTCCTGGCCGTCCTCGGTGCCCGGCTTCAGGGTCGTGGGCGTGAGCACCTCAATGCCGTGGCTTTCCGCGCAGGCTTTGACCGGGCTGGGGTGCAGGCTCCGCCCGCGCCCGCGGCGCGCGTCCGGCCGCGTGATGACGGCTACGACCTCGTGCTCCGATGCAATGAGCTTTTCTAAGGCAACCACTGCCGGCTCCGGTGTCCCGGCAAAAACAATTCGCATGACGGTTAGGCCCTCGTCCTTCCCAATTGACCTCTCGCTCCCCGCTTCCCGCGGGCTGACCGGGCGCCCCGGCTAACCTTCGCGTTTGGCGTTGTCTCCCTCATGATACGGACTGGTACCTCCTAACGGTTAAACCAGTCCGCGGAGCGGATGGTAGCCATTGCTTCCCGGCGATCCTCGGTGCTCAGGTGCGCCAGGAACAGCACCCCATCCAGGTGATCCGACTCGTGTTGAATGCAGCGCGCCAGGAGCCCGCCGGCGAGCAGGCACACCGGCCGGCCCCACTCGTCGAAGCCGCGGACCACGATCCGCTCGTGCCGCGGCACGGTGCCGGGCACCCCGGGGATCGACAGGCAGCCTTCCCCCCCGGCCACCAGGGGTGCGGCCTCCCCGTCGGCGCCGCGGCCCACCGGGGTCCAGGAGGGATTGACCAGTACGCCGCGCCGGCGCGCGCCGCCGTCCGGGCAGTCGTAGACGAAGACCCGCTGGGTCACGCCCACCTGGTTGGCGGCCAGCCCGACCCCGCCGGCGTCGTCCATGGTCTCGAGCATGTCCCGGGCCAGGGTGCGCAGCCCCGGGCCGAAGGAGGTCACCGCGTCCGCTGCGGTGTTGAGCACGGGATCGCCGAACAGGCGAATCGGTCGCAATGTCATGGTCGCTGTTCCTTTCTGGCGGCTGGCGCGCCGCCTTAGCCGATATGGATCGGATCTACCTGAATGCGCAGGGGCGCGTCGTCCTTGCGGGAAGTGCGCGCCGCGTTCGCCTGCCGCAGGGCGCGGCCGAGCTCGGAGCGCGGACCCAGCGGGGTGCGCACGAGGACCCGCTGGGGCGGGCCGAGGCGCTGCTCGTCGTAGTCGCCGGGCAGCTTCAGCCCCGGCGGCAGCGGCACCGGGCCGAGGATCTCCGCGTTGGCGGGCAGCTCCGCTAGCTCCAGGAAGCCGTCCAAGGCCGCGTCCGGGCCGTCGACGGCGGCCATGTGCACCGCCGGCGGGAAGCGCACCTCGCGCCGGCTGGACAGCTCCGCGTGCGCGGCCGCCGCGAAGTCCCATTCGGCCAAATACCGCACCAGCGGCAGGTCCGGGTCGGCGGCGACGATGACCTCGCCGCCCTGGCGCGCCGGGGCGGCCAGGCGGGCGGCCCGGGCCCATTTGGCCAAGGTATCCTCGCCGGCACGCAAGTCCTGGCGGTTGAGCAGCGCGCCCGTGTCCATCAAGATGACCGCCCCATAGGCGCCGCCACGCACGGGTGGCTCCGCCCCGGGGGTCGCGACCACCAGCTGCGCGGCGTCTTCGATGTCCTCGATGACGCGGTTGCCGCCGGAGACCTTGACGCGTACCGAGGGGAAGGCGCGGCCGAACTCCTCGGCGGTGCGCTCCTGCCCCAGCACGATGGCGCGCAGCCGCGGCGAGCCGCACTCGCTGCAGCGGTGATGGGCGGCTATCCGCCCGCACCACCGGCACGTCGGGGCGGAGGCCTGCCCCGCGGCGCCGGGACCTTCCTCCGGCGGCAGGCCGATGGGCCCGTTGCAGTGGCGGCAGCGGGCCGGCGCGCGGCAATTCCCGCAGGCCAGGATGGGCATGTACCCGGCCCGCGGGGACTGCACCAGGACGGGCTCGCCGCGGTCCAGCGCGCGGGCCATCGCCTGGAAGGCCGGCCCCTGCAGCCGGGTGGTCCCGCCCTCGGTATTGCGGGATAGGTCGATGCCGTAGGTGCCGACGGGCAGCACCGCGGGCATCCGGGCGCGCAGGGTGGCCGGGGCCGGTACGAGATCGTGCATCCAACCGGACTCTACCAGCAGCTGGGCCTCCGCGGTGCGGGAGAAGCCGGAGATGATCAGCGAGGCGGACTCCTGGGCGGCGCGCGTGCTCAAAACCTCGCGGGCGTGGACGTAGGGCTTGACGTTGTCGACCAGGTTGTCGTTGCCGTCGTCGACCACCACAGCCAACCGCAGTCCCTTGACCGGGGCGAAGGCGGCCGAACGGGTGCCCAGCACGATCCGGGCCTGCCCCTTTACCGCGGAGAGAAAACGCCGGTAGCGCGCCTGCGGGCCCAGGCTGTTGGACAGCACGGTGATCTGCTTGGCCGAGACGTAGTCGCGCAGGCTTTCTTCCAGCTCGTCGAGCTGGCGCTGGGTAGGCACGACCAGCAGCACCGCGCCGCCGTCGATGGCGACCTTGGCGCTCAAGGCCGCCAGCGGGCGGTGCCAATCGTTACCAGGGGCCATCTGCCAGGCCGCGCGGGCGGGGTTGCCGCTTAAGACGTAGTCGACGAAGGACTGCCCGTGGACGTAGCCGGCCCAATCGGACAGGTCCGGTTCCGTGGTGGAACCGAGCTCCTCCCAGGGCGTGGAGAAGTCCGCCTCTTCGGCCTTGGCGTGCCGCGGCGGCAGGGCCGAGCGGATGATGTCAGAGCGCACCCCGCCGTAGCGGTCCGCGAGGGATTCGACCAGCGCGGCCAGCTGCGGCGGGTAGACCACGAAGTCCGAAATGACCCGCTCGATAAAGCGCAGCTCGCCGCTAAATTCCGGGCTCGGCTCGCGGCTGAGCACGAGGGCGTCGCACAGGCGGCCGGCGAAGCGGATGCGCACGCGCACCCCGGGCTGGGCGGCCTCCGAGTCGGCCTCGCTGACGCAATAGTCGAAGCCGCGGTCCAGGTGGGAGATGCCCAATAAAGGCAACACCCGCGCCACCGGTTTGGTGGCAGCGGGTGTCTTGGGAGGCATAGGCCCCGATTCTACAGCCCGGCGGCGGCGCGCAAGGCGGCGGCCCGCTCGGTCGACTCCCAGGGCAGGTCAACATCCGTGCGCCCGAAGTGACCGTAGGCGGCCGTCTGGCGGTAGATGGGACGCAGCAGGTCCAGGTCACGGATGATGGCGGCCGGACGCAGGTCGAAGACCTCGTTGACGGCGGCCTGGATGGCGGCGTCGGTCAGCTCGCCGTGGGCGGTGCCGAAGGTCTCCACGTACAGGCCCACGGGCTTGGCGCGGCCGATGGCGTAGGCCACCTGCACCTCGGCCTTGTCAGCCAGACCGGCCGCGACGATATTCTTGGCCACCCAGCGCATGGCGTAAGCCGCCGAGCGGTCGACCTTCGACGGGTCCTTGCCGGAGAAGGCGCCGCCGCCGTGGCGGGCCATGCCGCCGTAGGTGTCGACGATGATCTTGCGGCCGGTCAGGCCGGCATCCCCCATCGGTCCGCCCAGGATAAACGAGCCAGACGGGTTGACCAGCAGCGTGGTGCGCTCCGAGTCGTAGAAATGGGCCAGGCCGGCGTCCTTGATGACCCACTCGACCACGTGGGTACGCAGCTGCTCGGCCAGCTGCTCCTGGGTGATTTCCTCATCGTGCTGGGTGGAAATGACGATGGTGTCCAGGTACTTCGGGTTGCCGGCGTCGTCGTAAGCGAAGGTGACCTGGGTCTTGCCGTCCGGGCGCAGGTGGTCGACGATGCCCTCCTTGCGGACCTGGGTCAGGCGGCGGGCCAAGCGGTGGGCCAGGGCGATGGGCAGCGGCATGTACTCGTCGGTCTCGTTGGTGGCGTAGCCGAACATCAGGCCCTGGTCGCCGGCGCCGGCCTGGTCGTCGGCCTCGAATTCGTCGCCGGAGCGGACCTCGGTGGACGAGTCAACGCCGGCGCCGATTTCGGCGGACTGCTCGCCGATGGCGACGTTGACGCCGCAGGTATTCCCGTCAAAGCCAACGTCGGAGGAGGTAAAACCGATTTCAGTGAGGGTGGAGCGCACCAGCTGCGGGATTTCCACGTAAGTGGAGGTGCGCACCTCCCCGACCACGTGGACCTGGCCGGTGGTGACCAGGGTTTCGACGGCTACGCGCGCATGCGGATCCCCGTCCAGCATGGCGTCCAAGATGGCGTCGGAAATGGCATCGCAGATCTTGTCTGGGTGACCTTCGGTTACAGACTCGCTGGTAAATAGGCGGGTCGCCGGGGTGGCGTTTTCTGACACGTATTTATCCTTTTCTACGAACTACATTCTCCAGCTCGACTGACGCATCAAGCTTTAACAATCCCCCACCATAGACCAAGCAGTCTATAAGGGCAACCTAGTCTGTCTACGGGTTACTAAGCTCACGCCTCATTCGCGGTGGTCCTAACCCGGTCGACCGCGGCCAGGATCTGCGCCGCGACGACCTGTTTTGTCCCGCGCTCGACTACCTCGGGCGGGGCGCCGGGGGTTAACAACCAGCCCTGGTTGTCTAGCTGACCAAAAACCTTGCCGCGCCCGACTTCGTTGGCCATGAGGACGTCGCAGCCCTTGCGCTCCAACTTGGCCTGCGCCAGCTCCACGGCGGTGTGGTTTTCGTCGCCGGTCTCTGCCGCGAAGCCGACCAGCACCTGGTGGGCCGGTAACTTGCCGGCGGCGCGCTTTTCCACCAATGTCTTTAGGATATCCGGGTTTTCTACCAGTTCGAGGCGGGACAGGTTCGCGTCGTCCGCGCCCTTTTTCATCTTGGAGCCGGCCACGGTGGCCGGGCGGTAATCGGCCACGGCCGCGGACATGATGACCACGTCGGCGTCCGCGGATTCGGCCTCCATGGCTTCCAGCATGTCCCGCGTCGAGGTCACCCGCACCACGCGGGCGCCGGCCGGGACCGGCAAGTCCTCTACGTTGCCGGCCACGAGGATGACCTCGGCGCCGCGCTGGCTGGCCAGCTCGGCCAGGGCGAAGCCTTGGCGGCCGGAGGAACGGTTGCCCAGGTAGCGCACCGGGTCGAGGTCTTCCTGTGTGCCGCCGGCGGAGATAACCACCTTCATCCCCTGCCAGTCGGCCTGCGGCGGCCAGCCGGCCAGGGTCGTGCGGGCCAGCTCGGCGATTTGCGCGGGCTCCAGCAGGCGGCCGGCACCCGAGTCGGCGCCGGTCAGCCGGCCGTGCGCCGGGTAGAGCACCGTCATGCCGCGGCGGCGCAGGGAGGCCACGTTGTCCTGGGTGGCCGGGTTGTTCCACATCTCCGTGTGCATGGCGGGAGCCACGATCACCGGGCAGGTCGCTACCAAAACGGACGCGGTGAGCAGATCGTCGGCGCGCCCGGCGGCCAGCCGCGCGATCAGATCCGCGGTGGCCGGGGCGATAACGATGGCGTCGGCTTGCTGGCCAAGTGCGACGTGCTGCACCTCGTCGACAGCCGTAAAGACCGAGGTGTCCACCGGGTGGCCAGACAGGGCCTCGAAAGTCGCGGCACCCACGAATTTCAGCGCGTTCGGGGTCGGGATGACCCGCACGTCCGCGCCGTTTTCCTTCAGGTCGCGCACGAGGTGGCAGGCCTTGTAGGCGGCGATGCCCCCGGCCACGCCCACCAGGATGCGGGGAGTTTCTTCCGCCGGCTGGCGCGCTGCTTGCTGCTCTTGTCGGTTCTGCTCAGTCACAGCACCTCATTATACGCACCCGGCCCGCTCCCCCGGCGTTGTCTCGTGCACTGGGCACACAAAAACCTCCCGGCGGGGCGGGATGCCCAGTCCGGGAGGTGTGCTGCGCGGAACGCGAGTGGCTTAGTTGCCTTCCTCGTGGTCCAGCAGGCCCGCGTCGATCTCACGCAGGGCGATGGACAGCGGCTTTTCGCCGGCTTCCGGGGTGACCAGCGGGCCGACGAACTCGAACACGCTATCACCGTGGTTCTGGTAGTAGCTGTTGATCTGGCGAGCACGCTTGGCGGCGAAAATCACCAGGGCGTACTTGGAAGATACCTTGTCCAGCAGCTCATCGATCGGCGGAGCGGTGATGCCCTCGGGGGCGTCGAAGACCGGCTCGGCCTTTACTGCCTCAGCGGTGTCATTGGTGGTCACGTTAGTCACATGCACCTTTTCGTTGAATTGCGGATACTTGAATACTGACTCTAACCTTGCAGGATAGCACTGATGGCGGCGACCGCCTCTTCCAAGTCCTCGTTGACCACCACGTGGTCGAACTCGTCTTGGGCTGCTAGCTCCTGCCGCGCGGTTTCCAGCCTACGCTCGATAACGTCCTGCGGTTCCGTACCCCGGCCGGTCAGGCGGTCTACCAGGGTATCCCACGACGGGGGCGCCAGGAAGACCAGCTGTGCCTCGGGCAGCGCCTGTTTGACGGCGCGGGCACCGGCCAGATCAACTTCGACCAAGACCGGCCGGCCTTCGGCCATCGCGTCCTTGACGGGCTGCGCTGGCGTACCCGACCGCTGGAGCCCGCCGTGGATCTCTGCCCACTCGAGCATCTCGCCGGAGTCGATACGTTCTTGGAACTGCTCCGGGGTGACGAAGAAATAGTCAACCCCGTCTTGCTCACCAGGACGGGGTTGGCGCGTCGTCATGGACACGCTGAAGTACAGCCCGTCCACTCCGGTGCGTAGGCGCGAAACCACCGTGGATTTACCCACTGCGGACGGCCCAGCCAGTACCACTAGCCGCCCGCGTTTGGTTGCACCAGACATGACGGACTTAGGAGGAGTAGCCGAAGCGCTCCAGCAGGGCGCGACGCTGGCGCTCACCCAGGCCGCGCAGGCGGCGGGTCTGAGCAATCTCCAGGTCTTCCATGATTTCCTTAGCCTTGACCTTGCCCACCTTCGGCAGTGCTTCCAGGAGAGCGGAGACCTTGGTCTTGCCAATGATCTCGTCGCTTTCTGCCTTGTCCAGAACTTCCTTCAGGTTGGTAGCGCCGCGCTTCAGATCAGCCTTCAGCTCAGCGCGAGCCTTGCGGGCCTCAGCAGCCTTAGCGAGGGCTTCCTTACGCTGCTCATCGGTCAACTTTGGAAGGGCCACAGGGTTTCCTCCGATTCGTTAGATTGATTTTGACGTCCAGTACATGAATACCAGATTCCGAAGCTAGTACCAGCGCATTACACGCAGGCACCCGCTCCGACTTCTGGCAATCCTAGCACTGCTAGTAAAACGATGACGTTACCGGGCTTGGTGTCGCGCACCGTTTCAGCACGTCATCGAGGTGCGGTTACTAAAATACCAGGTTAGGCCCGGGGCCGATAATCGGCCCGAGGCGCGTGCTAATCCCGGAAGTCCGCGGCTACCGTTTCCACGGCTTTGCGCAGGTCATCCACCTTCGGCCCGCGCTCCAGGATGGCGCGCGAGACGTTGGCGAAGCCCAGTTCGCTGCGCCCGGCCACGATCGCGTGGACCTCATCGGGGCCGGCGCCCTGGGCGCCCACGCCCGGCAGCAAGACCGGCCCATTGAGCTGGTCCAACTCCGGCGGGCTGTCCAGGGTCGCCCCGACCACCACGCCGATATCCCCGACCTGGCCGGGGCGGGTGGCCGCGTTGCGCTCGGCGCAGAGATCCACCACCGACTGGGCTACGGTGCGGTCGCTTTCCGGCTCCCGGAACCCCTGCAGGCGGCGGGCCTCCGGGTTGGAGGTAGCCGCCAGCACGAAGATGCCGCGGCCGGTGGCCTGGGCCGCCGCAAAAGCCGGCTCCAGGGCGCCCACGCCCAGGTAGGGGCTCAGCGTGACCGCGTCGGCCCGCAGGGGCGCCTCCTCGCCCATCCAGGCCTCGGCGTAGCCGGCCATGGTGGAGCCGATGTCGCCGCGCTTGGCGTCCGCCACGCTCAGGCAGCCGGCCTCCCGCAGGTTGGCCAGGCTCTCTTCCAGGGCCGCTAGGCCCGCGGAGCCGAAGCGCTCGTAGAAAGCCACCTGGGGCTTGACCAGTGCGGCCACCGGCGCGAAGGCCTCCACGCAGCGGCGGCTGAACTCCCGCACGCCCGCGGCGTTTACGCCCAGCCCCCACTGCTCGAGCAGGTACGGGTGCGGGTCGATGCCGACGCACAGCCGGCCGCGCTCCTGGCCGGCGGCGACCAGCCGCTCGCCGAAGCCCGGCGTGGTGCTCCCGGGCTGCTGCTGGCTAGTTGTTGACTGGGGCATGCTTGAGCTCCTGCAGGGCGCGTACCTCGAAGTTGCCCTGTCGCTGCGCCTCGAGCGCCTGGACGCCGGCGGTCACGCCCTGGACGGTGTTAATCAGCGGCACGTCCACCTCGACGGCGGCGGCGCGGATCTCGTAGCCGTCGTGGCGGGAGCCGGAGGAACCGGCCGGGGTGTTGATGATGAGGTCGACCTCGCCGTCCAGGATACGGTCGACGATGGACTTGCCCTCTGCCCCGCCGCGGATGTCCGAGGACTTGAGCACGGACTCGCACTCGATGCCGTTGCGGCGCAGGATGGAGGCGGTCCCGGCGGTGGCCAGGATCTTGTACCCCATCGTCGACAGGCGGTGGATCGGGAAGATGAGCGTGCGCTTGTCGCGGTTGGCCACGGAGACGAAGACCGAGCCTTCCTTCGGCAGCTTGGCGAAGCCGGCGGTCTCCGCCTTGAAGTAGGCGGCGCCGAAGTTGTCGGCCAGGCCCATGACCTCGCCGGTGGACTTCATCTCCGGAGAGAGCAGGGTGTCCAGCATGGAACCGTCCGGGCGGCGGAAACGGTTGAAAGGCAAGACTGCTTCCTTGACCGCGAGCGGGTGCTCCATCGGCAGCGCGCCGCCGTCGTAGCTTTCCGGCAGCATGCCCTCGGCGCGCAGTTCGGCGATGGTCGCGCCCATCATGATGCGGGCGGCAGCCTTCGCCAGCTGCACGCCGGTCGCCTTGGAGACAAACGGGACCGTGCGGGAGGCGCGCGGGTTGGCCTCGATGATGTAGAGCACGTTGTCCTTGAGCGCGTACTGGACGTTCATCAGGCCCTTGACCCCGATGCCCTCGGCGAGCTTGCGGGTCGATTCGCGGACCTTCTCGATGTCCTGCGGCCCCAGGGTCATCGGCGGCAGCGAGCAGGAGGAGTCGCCGGAGTGGATGCCGGCTTCCTCGATGTGCTCCATGACGCCGCCCAGGTAGACCTCCTCGCCGTCGCACAGGGCGTCGACGTCAATCTCGATGGCCGAGTCCAGGAAGCGGTCCACCAGCACCGGGTGGTCCTCGCTGAGCTCGGTGGCGCGCTCGATGTAGGACTCCAGGGAGGGCTCGTCGTAGACGATCTCCATGCCGCGCCCACCCAGCACGTAGGACGGGCGCACCAGTACCGGGTAGCCGATGTTGGCGGCGACCTCGCGGGCCTCCGCAAAGCTGGTGGCGGTGCCGAACTCCGGGGCCGGCAGCTCGGCGGCGGCCAGCACCTTGCCGAATTCGCCGCGGTCCTCGGCCAGGTTGATGGCCTCCGGGGTAGTACCCACGACCGGCACCCCGGCCTCGGCCAGACGCTCGGCCAGGCCCAGCGGGGTCTGGCCGCCGAGCTGGACGATGACGCCGGCGACGGTGCCGGAGACGGACTCGGCGTGGTAGATCTCCATGACGTCCTCGAACGTCAGCGGCTCGAAGTAGAGGCGGTCGGCGGTGTCGTAGTCCGTGGAGACGGTTTCCGGGTTGCAGTTGACCATGACGGTCTCGTAGCCCTGGCGCGACAGCTCCACCGCGGCGTGCACGCAGGAGTAGTCGAACTCGATGCCCTGGCCAATGCGGTTCGGGCCGGAGCCCAGGATGATGACCTTCTCGCGCTCGCGCTGCTCGGCGACCTCGGACTCGGCGTCCGGGTCCAGCTCGTAGGCCGAGTAGTGGTACGGGGTCTGGGCCTCGAACTCGCCGGCGCAGGTATCCACGGTCTTGTAGACCGGGCGAATGCCCAGCGACCAGCGCAGGGAGCGCACGCCGTCCTCGCCGGCGAACTCGGTGCGCAGCGCGGCGATCTGGGCATCGGACAGGCCCAGGTACTTGGCCTCGTGCAGCAGGTCGGCGTCCAGGACCGGGGCCTCCAGCAGCTTAGTGCGGAAGCTGACCAGGGCTTGCAGCTCGGCCAGGAACCACGGGTCGATGCCGGAGGCCTCGTGGACCTCGTCGACGGTAGCGCCCAGGCGCAGGGCCAGCTCGGCGTCGTACATGCGACCCTCGGTCGGGGTGCGCAGGTCCTCCAGGACGGCGTCCTTGTCCGTGGCGCGCTCGCCGGCGAAGAACTCGTCGTCGGTGGTCCAGAAGCCCGCGGGCTTGTTCTCCAGCGAGCGCATGACCTTGTTCAGGCCGGCGATGTAGTTGCGGCCGATACCCATGGCCTCGCCCACCGACTTCATGGTGGTGGTCAGGGTGTCGTCGGCGCCCGGGAACTTCTCGAAGGCAAAGCGCGGGGCCTTGACGATGACGTAGTCCAGGGTTGGCTCGAAGGCCGCCGGGGTCACGCCGGTGATGTCGTTGGTGACCTCGTCCAGGGTGTAGCCGATGGCCAGCTTCGCGGCCAACTTCGCGATCGGGAAACCGGTGGCCTTCGACGCCAGCGCGGAGGAACGGGACACGCGCGGGTTCATCTCGATGACGATGATGCGGCCGTCCTCCGGGTTCACGGCGAACTGGATGTTGCAGCCGCCGGTGTCCACGCCCACGGCGCGGATGATGGAGATACCCAGGTCGCGCATCTTCTGGTACTCGCGGTCGGTCAGGGTCAGCGCCGGGGCCACGGTGACCGAATCGCCGGTGTGCACGCCCAGGGCGTCGACGTTTTCAATGGAGGCGATGACCACGACGTTGTCGTCGCCGTCGCGCATGAGCTCGAGCTCGAATTCCTTCCAGCCGAGGATGGACTCCTCGATGAGCACGTTGGCCTCCGGGGAGGCGGCCAGGCCGCCGCCGGCGATGCGATCCAGGTCCTCGTAGCTAAAGGCCAGGCCGGAGCCGAGGCCGCCCATGGTAAACGAGGGGCGGACGACGACCGGCAGGCCCAGCTTCTCGACGGTGGCGTGGACCTCGTCCATGTTGTAGCAGACCGCCGAGCGGGCGGACTCGCCGCCGACGGAGGCCACGATGTCCTTGAACTTCTGGCGGTCCTCGCCTCGCTCGATGGCGTCGATGTCGGCGCCGATGAGCTCGATGTCGTATTTGTCCAGGATGCCCAGGCGATCCAGCTGGATGGCGGCGTTCAGGGCGGTCTGGCCGCCCAGGGTGGCCAGCACGGCGTCGATGCGGTGGCCCTCCTCGATCTCCTTGACGAAGATCTTCTCGATGAACTCCGGCTCGATGGGCTCGACGTAGGTGTGGTCGGCGAATTCCGGGTCCGTCATGATGGTGGCCGGGTTGGAGTTGACCAGGGTTACCCGCAGGCCTTCCTCCTTGAGCACGCGGCAGGCCTGGGTGCCGGAGTAGTCGAACTCGCAGGCTTGGCCGATGACGATGGGTCCGGAGCCAATGACCAGGACGTGGTTAATATCGTTGCGCTTTGGCATGGTCTCTTTGCTATCCTTCCTGGTCTTTACTTGTTTTCTGCACGCTGGCTGAGCAGCTCGATGAACTGGTCAAACAGCGGGTTGGCGTCGTGGGGGCCGGCGGCGGATTCCGGGTGGTACTGCACGGAATAAGCCTTGCCGCTCTTGAGCGCCACGCCCTCGACGGTGCCGTCGTTGAGGCAGGTGTGGGTGATGATGGCCGGCCCGAAGTCCGACTCGAACTCCCCGCCCGGCTTTCCGGTCGGGTTTTCCAGCGCGAAGCCGTGGTTCTGGGAGGTGATGTCGATCTTGCCCGTCAGGTGGTTTTGCACCGGGACGTTGATGCCACGGTGGCCGAACTTCATCTTGTAGGTGCCCAGGCCCAGCGCGCGGCCGAGCAGCTGATTGCCGAAGCAGATGCCGAAGAACGGGTAACCGGCGGACAGGATGTCGCGGACGATGCCGACCATCTCGTCGGCCGTGGCCGGGTCGCCCGGCCCGTTGGAGATGAATACCCCGTCCGGGTGGTACTGCTCAATCTCCTTGAGCGGGGTGCCCGAGGGCACGACGACGGTCTCGATGCCGCGGCGGGCGAAGTGGCGCGGGGTGGCGGACTTAATACCCATGTCGTAGGCGACGACGGTGTAACGCTTCTGACCTTCCGCTTCGACGGTGTACGGCGCTTCGGTGGTCACCTCGCCGGACAGGTCGGCGCCTTCCATGGCGTCTTGGCCCTTGACCTCGGCGAGCAGCTCCTCGACGTCGCGCTCGGCGGCCTCGCCGCTGAAGATGCCGGCGGCGATGGAGCCGTAGTTGCGCAGGTGGCGGACCAGGGAGCGGGTGTCCACGCCGCGGATGCCGATGATGTTCTGGGCTTCCATCTCCTCGGGCAGGCTGCGCTCGGCGCGCCAGTTGGACACGCGGTGGGCCAGGTCGCGGATGACCAGGCCGGCCACCCAGATGCGGTTGCCGCGGGACTCGTTGTCCTCGTCGTTCCAGCCGGTGTTGCCGATCTGCGGGGCGGTCGTCACCACGATCTGGCGGTGGTAGGACGGGTCCGTCATGGTCTCCTGGTAGCCGGTCATGCCGGTGGTAAACACGGCCTCGCCGAGGGTGGTTCCGGTGGCGCCGAAGCCGAAGCCGCGGAACGTACGGCCGTCGGCCAAGACCAGGATGGCCGGCGTAGAGGTGTGGGCGGAGTCAGTCATGAATGTGCCTTTCGCTGACTAGGAAATCTTGAAAAGTATTATATGCGGTCTGATGTATTTCTTCCACGACTGACTTTAGTCGTCAGCCCCGCGGGAGTACGTCACCGCGCCACGCAGGATGGTGTGGGTAACCTGCGCGTTGAATTCCTCCCCCTCATAGGGGTTATTCCGCGCCTTGGAGGCCAGCCGCGTCGAGTCCGAGGTCCACGGGCTGTTCGGGTCCACGAGCGCCAGGTTGGCGGGCTCGCCCACCGCGATCGGGCGCCCCTGGCCCGGCAGGCGGGTGATCTCCGCCGGGCGCTCGGACATCACGCGGGCGACGAAACGCCAGTCGGCCAGGCCGGAAGCGACGAAGATCTTGGCGATGATCGCCAGCGAGGACTCCAGGCCGAGCATGCCCGGCTTGGCGTTTTCGAACTCCACGCACTTGTCCTCGGCGCCGTGCGGCGCGTGGTCGGTGGCCACGCAGTCGATGACCCCGTCCAGCAGCGCCTGGCGCAGCGCCTGCGTGTCGTGCTCCTCGCGCAGCGGCGGGTTGACGCGGAAAACACCGTCGTAGGTGTGCAGCTTGTCGTCGGTCAGCAGCAGGTGGTGCGGGGTCACCTCAGCGGTCAGGGGGATGTCCTGGGACTTCGCCCACTTGAGCAGCTCCACCGTGCCGGTGGTCGAGGCGTGGCAGATGTGCACGCGGTTGCCGTAGTCGCGGGCCAGCAGGGCGTCGCGGGCCACGATGGATTCCTCGGCGACCCGCGGCCAGCCGGTCAGCCCCAGCTTCGCGGCGGTCTCGCCTTCGTGCGCCACTGCCCCGTCGGTCAGCCGCGGCTCCTCGGCGTGCTGGGCCAGCAGGACGTCCAAGCCCTTGGCGTATTCCAGGGCGCGGCGCATCAGCTGCGGGTCGGCCACGCACTTGCCGTCGTCGGAGAACATCCGCACCTTGGCGTCGCTGCGGGCCATCATGCCGAACTCGGTCAGCGTCTTGCCCTCGAGCCCCTTGGTGATAGAGCCCACCGGGTGCACGTCGCAGGTGCCAATGCGCTGGGCCTTGGCCCAGATGGACTCGGCGATGACCGGCTGGTCCGTGACCGGGTTGGTATTGGCCATGGTGAACACGGCGGTGAACCCGCCCTTGGCCGCAGCCTGGGAACCGGTCTCGATGGTCTCGGTGTCCTCGCGGCCCGGCTCGCGCAGGTGGACGTGCATGTCCACCAGGCCCGGCAGCAGGACGTTGCCCGCGCCGTCGATGACCTCGGCCTGCTGGGTTTCGTCGCCGGCCAGCTTCTCGGTCAGGCCCGCGCCGATCTCGGCGATGACGCCGTCGCGGACCAGGACGTCGACCGGGTCGCCCTCGCCGTAGGGGCGGACGTTGGTGATAAGCAACGGGCGCTGCGGCGCCGGGTGGGTGGCGCCGGTAGCCGGGAATTGAGAAGTGTTGGTCATGAGTATTTTCTCCTATTCCGCCGAGCTTTCGCCGCCGGCGAGCAAAGTGAACAAGACTGCCATGCGCAGGTGCACGCCGTTGTTGACCTGCTGCAGGACGGCGGTGTTGTCGTAGTCAGCCACCTGGTAGTTGATTTCCATGCCGCGGAGCATCGGGCCCGGGTGCATGATGATGGCGTCCTTTTTCATCTGGGCCGCGCGCTGCGGCGACAGGCCGTAGAGGTTGGCGTATTCGCGGTGCGACGGGAAGAAACCGCCGTGCATGCGCTCGGCCTGCACGCGCAGCATCATGACCACGTCGGCATCGGCCAGCTCCGCGTCGAAGTCGTAGGCCACGCGCACCGGCCAGTTCTCCACGCCGTTCGGCAGCAGGGTGGCCGGGGCGACCAGGGTGACCTCCGCGCCGAGCTTGGTGAGCAGGTCCACGTTGGAGCGCACCACGCGCGAGTGCAGGCAGTCGCCCACAATCTTCACGCGCAGGCCGGAGAAGTTCCCGCCGGTAATGCCCAGGCGCTGGCGCATGGTCACCGCATCCAGCAAGGCCTGGGTCGGGTGCTGGTGCGCGCCGTCGCCGGCGTTGATGACCGACGGGCCGTTACCGTCCGGGGCCACCCACTGGGCCAGCTGCTGCGGCGCGCCCGAGGACGGGTGGCGGATGATGATGGCGTCCGCGCCGATGGCGGCCAGGGTCAGGCCGGTATCGCGCAGGGACTCGCCCTTTTTCACCGAGGACGTCGAGGCCGACAGGTTAATGACGTCGGCCGACATCCACTTGCCGGCGGTCTCGAACGACGAGCGGGTACGCGTGGAGTTCTCGTAGAACAGGGTGTAGATGGTCCGTCCGCGCAAGGTCGGCAGCTTCTTGACCTCGCGGCCGTCGAGGACCTCTTTGAAACGGTCTGCCTCGTCCAGAAGCGCCACCAGGTCGGTCGCACTGACGTCAGCAATATCGAGTAGGTGCTTCATGACTAATCCTCCCGGTTAACGCGGGTCAGCACGACCGCGTCGCGGTCATCAAGGTCGCGGCTGTAGACGGCAATGTCCTCGTCGCGCGAAGTGGGGATGTTCTTGCCCACGTAGTCGGCGCGGATCGGGACCTCACGGTGCCCGCGATCGACCAGGCACGCCAGCTGGATAATGCGGGGGCGCCCCACATCGGACAGGGCGTCCAGGGCGGCGCGGATGGTGCGGCCGGAAAACAGGACGTCGTCGACCAGGATGACAGTCGTGCCGTCGATGCCGCCGCCGGGGATCCGGGTCGGCTGCAGGGCGCGGTGCGGTTTGGAACGCAGGTCGTCGCGGTAGAGGGTGATATCCAGGGAGCCGCACGGCACGGTCACCCCGGCGAATTCTTCGATCTTTTCTGCCAGCCGGTGGGCCAAAGGCACACCACCGGAAGGGATGCCCAGCAAAACGACTGGGTTCGCGTCGGCCTCATCAAGGGCCGTCTTTTCAATGATTTGGTGCGCGATGCGTGCGACAGTGCGCGCGACGTCGTCTGAGCTCAGCAGCTCAGTGGACTCCGCGGAGGTGTCGGAACCACTCATCGTGACCTCCTTCCCCGCCTCACGGTGCGGTCTTTAAAGGATGTCGAATAAGGGTCAGATGAAATTATTCACGTAGCCGGGTACGAGGCGTCGCCTTCCCCGCTCGTGCTAAGGCGAATTTTAGCAGCCTCGGTACCCCGATCGCACCCCTGCGCGTAGCTGAAACACATCCTCCCCCGAACTCGGGGGCGGGCCGAGCGCGCGGCCGGCCAAAAACTGGGACAATAGTTGGTTACACTCCACCGAATACCCGGACTTTTTAAAGGAGTTCTTCAACACCGTGACATTCCAGGCACAACACGTCATCCCCGCCGACCGCGAGCAGGTATGGGATTGGCACACCCGTCCCGGCGCCGTGAGCCGCCTGACCCCGCCCTTCCTCCCCATGGCCCCGCGGGAGCAGGCCCGCAGCCTGGCGGACGGCACCACCGTGTTTTCCCTGCCCGCCGGGCTCAAGTGGGTGGCCCGCCACGACTTGTCCCGGTACCGCCGCGGGGTGTCCTTCAGCGACGTGTGCGTCTCCGCCCCACTCAAGCGGCTGGCCTCGTGGCGCCACGACCACCACTTCGCCGATCACGCCGACGGCACGCTGATTACAGACACGGTGGACACCCGCATCCCCGATAGCGCGCTGGAGGCCTCTTTCGCCTACCGGCAGCACAAGCTAATCGGGGACTTCAACTTCATCAACCAGCTGCGGGATCAGGGCATCGACGTCCTGGCAACCGAGACCCGCCCGCTAACCGTGGCAATTACCGGCTCCCGCGGCTCCGTCGGGCGCGCACTGACTGCCCAGCTGACCACGCTGGGCCACCGCGTTATCCAGCTGGTCCGCTCGGAGGCCAAGGAGGGCCAGCGCACCTGGAACCCGAACTCGCCGTCGCGCAACCTGCTCGACGACGTCGACGTGCTGGTCCACCTGGCCGGCGAGCCCATCTTCGGCCGCTTCAACGACAAGCACAAGCAGGAAATCCGCGACTCCCGCGTGGGGCCCACTCGCAAGCTGGCCCAGCTGGTGGCCGCTAGCCCGGATACCCACACCTTCGTCTGCGCCTCAGCCATCGGCTACTACGGCAACGACCGCGGCGACGAGGTGCTCACCGAGGACTCCGCTAGCGGCGACGGTTTCCTGGCCGAGGTGGTCCGCGACTGGGAGGCCGCCACCGCCGAGGCTCGTGAGGCCGGCAAGCGCGTGGTCAACATCCGCACGGGTATCGCCCTGACCGGGGCCAGCGGCCTGCTACCGCTGCTGCGCGCACTCTTTTCCACCGGCCTGGGCGGCTCCTTCGGCGACGGGGACTTCTGGTTTTCCTGGGTCGCCTTTGACGACCTGTGCGATATCTATACCCGCGCCATCTTCGACACGGCCTTGTCCGGGCCCGTCAACGCGGCCTCGACTGCCCCGGTGCTCAACCGGGAGATGACCCAGGCCCTGGCCGAACAGCTCAAGCGCCCGGCCGTCATCCCCATCCCCGCCCTCGGCCCGGCCCTGCTGCTGGGCAAGGAGGGCGCCCAGGAACTAGCGCTGGCCGACCAGCGCGTGGCCCCGGCCAAACTGCAACAGCACGGCCACGTCATGCGCTTTGGCACTATCCAGGACACCTTCGCCCACGAGCTGGGCAACCAGCGCCTCTGGCAGCCCGCAGACGCGAACTAGCCGCCCGCGCCCCACGCCGGATTGCTCTCCGTTATGCTGGATGGACGGGTTACCCGCCGAATACCTCGGCGTCCCGCCGGCTTAGCCGGCACGGACTGGCCGGGGCCTCGGCAGGTAACGAATGATATTCGACCCCCTTTAAGCTACAAGTTTGGATTTTGTCCCAGTGACTGATGAACAACCCCAATTGCACCCGGACACCCCAGTGGAGCCGGTGACCCTCGCCCGCGTCGCGGAGATCTTCGACGCCGAAAAGCTGCAGTACCGGATGGAAAACCAGCCGGTTAGCGACGAGGAGACCATCGACATCCTGCGGACCGGTTTTTCCAACGCCGCCATCGCCATGCAGGTGCGGGAAAACACCCTCATCCTGGATTCGGTGTGGCGCGGCGACGTGCCAGCCTCCGAGGGCCCGAAGGTCCTGGCCCAGCTCAACCAGTGGAACACCGAGCACTTCGCCCCGACCCTACGTTTCTTTGAGACCGGCGAGGGCAGCCTGGCCGTCTCCGCCGTGCGCGAGCTCAACATCAGCCAGGGCCTGTCCCGCAACCAGGTCGGCGCCTTCGTGATGTCCACCTTGGACGCCGTCGTGCAGTCGTTTAACTGGCTGGAACAGCAGTACCCGGAACTCGTGACTTGGGAGGAGCACAATGACTAACCAGAATCCCACCGACACCGCCCTGCCGGAGGTCACCCTGGACCGCGTCATCGACGCGATGCGCACCTTCGAGATCGAGCTGGAAAAGATCGAGGGCCGCAACGACGCCGCCACGGCCAACCTCAACGGCCTGCCGTGCATGTTCGCAGTGCTGGACTCCGTGGTCATCGTCCGCTGCGACGTGGCTACCGACGCTTCCTTCTCGCAGGCTGATGCCGGGCTCTTCCTGGCGGCCAACCAGATCAACTCGGTCTCCTTCGGCGCCCGAGTGGCCATCGCCGAGCACGAGGACATGCTCATCGTGCGTTCCGAGCGCGACCTGCCGGTGGCCGCCGGCGCGACCGACGGCCAGCTGACCGCCGCGCTCCAGGCCGCCGTCGACGGCGTCATCGGCTCGCAGAACGCCATGGTCTCCGCCGCCGAGGAAATGGCCAAGATGGGCTCCGAGACCGCCCAGGAAGCCGGCGGCGAAAACTAAAAAGCCCAGACAGCACAAAAGCTGGCTGCCCTCCTTCACCAACCTCGCGCATTAGCGCGGGTGGATGGGAAAGGCAGCCAGCTTTTTAGTTTTCGCGGCCAGCAGCCGGAGGCCGGCTCAGCGGCTACTCGGCCGGCGAGTCCTTCTCCCCTTCCGGGGAATCCGCAGACTCAGCCTCTTCGGCTTCGGGCTCGGGTGCGGCCGGCGCGGCGGCCGGGGTCTCGGCAGCGGCCGGCTCCGTTGCTTCGGTGACGTCGTCGGTGCTCGTTGGGTCTTCGTCGGCATCGGCGGCATCTAGGTCCTGCTCGGCGGCCATCGGGCTGCCGGTGCGGCGGGACTGCGCGATGTCGTCGAGGACGGCGTTGATGTACGGTGCGGCCTTGATGTGCGAGTATTCGCTGGCCAGCTCCACGCCCTCGGTCACCGCGGTAGCCAGCGGCACCTCCGGGTTGAACAGCAGCTCCCAGGTGGACACGCGCAGGATGGCGCGCTCGACGGGAGGCAGCCGGTCCAGGCGCCAATCGTCGGAGAGGTAGCGGGCGATCGCGTCATCGATATCGTCCAGCTCTTCGGCCACGCCTTGGACGATCTCGGCGGTGTAGTCCGCGATCGGCGCAACGCCGTGCTCGCCTTCCAGGGCTAGGCCCTTTCGCTCTTCCACGATGGCCACCGGATCGATGTCGCGGTTTTCTGCCTCGTAGAGGATGTCGGCGGCACGCCGCCGTGCCCGGTACCGCGCGCCGTGGCGACGGTTACGGGACACACGCTCGGGAGACGAGCTGTGCTGCTCGTTATTTTCTTCCGTCACTGGGTCCTTCTTTGAATCTTGCTGCACGCTAGTTGCTGACGCGGGACAGGTACTCGCCCGTCCGGGTATCAACCTTGAGCACGTTGCCGGTCTCGATGAACAGCGGGACCTGGATCTCCGCGCCGGTCTCCAGGGTGGCCGGCTTGGTGCCGCCGTTGGAGCGGTCGCCCTGCAGGCCCGGATCGGTGTGCTCGACCTTCAGGTCAACGTTGATCGGCAGCTCGGCGAACAGCGGCTCGCCCTCGTGGAAGGAGACCTGCACGCGCATGTTCTCCAGCAGGAACTTGGCGGCGTCGCCGAACTTGTCCGGGCTCAGCTCGACCTGCTCGAAGTTCTTGTCGTCCATGACGACGTAGTTGCTGCCGTCGTGGTACAGGTAGGTCATGTCGCGGCGGTCCACCGTCGCGGTCTCGACCTTGGCGCCGGCGTTCCACGTCTTATCCGTGACCTTGCCCGAGACAACGTCCTTGAGCTTGGTGCGCACGAAAGCGGGGCCCTTGCCCGGCTTGACGTGCTGGAACTCAATAATCTGCTGGAGCTTATTGTCAATCTTTAGAACAAGACCGTTCTTGAATGCGGTGGTATCAGCCACGAATCAATCTCCCGAAGTCTGTTGGATTAAAAGTTACGTCTTGCCAGTTTACTATCCCTGCCGGAATGCGTGTAAAACCGGCGCCCACTTTTTAAATGCGGAAGGACCAGCGGCGGCTAGAAGGAACGCAGTTCCTTCGGCGAGCGGGTGATGATCGTCGGCGCGCCGTCCGTGATAATCAGCGTGTCCTCGATCCGCACGCCGCCCTTGCCGGGCACGTAGATGCCGGGCTCGATGGTCAGCGTCATGCCCGCGGCCAGGGTGCCCTTGGCATTGCGGGCGGCCGCGGGTGCCTCGTGGACCAGCAGGCCCACGCCGTGGCCGGTGGAGTGGACGAAGTACTCGCCGTAGCCGGCCTCCTCGATGACGTCGCGGCAGGCCTTGTCCACGTCCGCGAGTGCGGTGCCCGGGGTCGCCGCCGCCACGCCGGCTTCCTGAGAGCGCTTGACCACGTCGTAGATTTCCCGGGCGAAGTCGTTAGGCTGGCCGATGACGACGGTGCGCGTCATATCGGAGTTGAAGCCGCGCAGGTGGGCGCCGAAGTCGATGGTGACCAGGTCGCCGTCTTCGAGCACGCGGTCGTCGGCGCCGTGGTGCGGCAGCGCGGAGTTCGGGCCGGAGGCCACGATGGTGTCGAAGCTGGTGCGCTCCGCGCCGGCCGCGCGCATCCGGTACTCCAGGTCGGCCGCGATCTGGCGCTCGGTGCGGCCCGCGCGCACCTCGCCGGCGGCCAGCATCTCCTCGAAGGCATCGGTGGCCAGCTGCGCCAGGGAGTCCAGGCGTTCCAGCTCGAGCGGATCCTTGTAGAGGCGGATCTCCTCAATCACGCCGGAGATCGGCACCAGGGTCACGTCCTCCGGGCAGGCCTTCTCGAGTGCCGCGTGCTGGTTGACCGAGACCGTGTCGGCCTCGAAACAGACCCGCAGCGGCCCCTGGCCTTCCAAGGTCTTGAGCAGGGCCGTGCCGACGCCGCGCTCGATGATCGGCTCGATGTCCGGCACTTCCTGCTTGATCTGGGTGGTGTACCGCCCGTCGGTGGCAATCGCGGCGGAGAGATCCTTCTTCAGCAGCAGCGCGCCGTTCGAGCCGGAGAAATTCGACAGGTAGCGCACGTGAATCAGGTCCGTGACCAAAATCGCGTCGATGCGCTGCCCGGCTAGCTTCGCCGCCAGCTTGCGGCGCCGGTCGCTGAAACGAGTATCTGCCAAGGCCATGGTTAATCCTTTCCGCTCGGACAATGCACTAAAGGCAGGCCTTAGAAAGGCCCACCGCGTAGGACACCCATTCTAGCCTGTGTCCCCGGACACGGTAACCGTTTTCACACCGGCTGGGCCGCGGCGGGGGCTTAGACCTCGGCGGTCAGGTATTCCAGCGCCGCGAGGTAGCCGACCGGGCCCAGGCCGGCGATGACGCCGCGGGCGATGCCGGACAGATAGGAATGATGCCGGAATTCTTCTCGGGCGTGCACGTTGGACAGGTGGACCTCGACGAAGCCCGCCCCGTCGGCGATTTCCGCGAGGGCATCGCGGATGGCCACGGAGGTGTGGGTAAAGGCCCCGGGGTTGATGATCACACCGGCCCCGGCGTCGGCGGCGGCATGAACGCGCTCGATGATGTCGCCCTCGTGGTTCGACTGGAAGAAGTCCAGCTCGATCTCCGCGCCGGCCGCGCGCAGCTTCTCCCCGCGCTGGCCGATCATCTCCTCGATATCGGCCAGGGTGGTCGTGCCGTAGACGTCCGGCTGGCGCTTGCCGAGCCGGTTCAGGTTGGGCCCGTTAATGATGACTACCTGCATTAGTTGCTCACCTTCTCAAAAGCTTGGCGCAGCTCCTCGTCGCTCGGCCCCTCGATGCGGGTGGTAGCCCCCACCGCAGTCAAGGCCACGAAGCGGATTTTCCCGTCGCGGTTCTTCTTATCGTGGCGCATGGCCGCGTGCAGCTCCGGCCACTGGCCGTCGCGGTAGGCCACCGGCAGGCCGACGGACTCGAGGATGGTTCGGTGCAGGTCGACCACCTCGGCGTCGATGAGCCCGCGGGCCTCGGCCAGGTGCGCGACGAACATCATGCCCACGGCCACCGCGTTACCGTGCCGCCAGGAGTAATCCTCCGCGCGCTCGATGGCATGCCCGAAGGTGTGCCCGTAGTTCAGAGTCTCCCGCAGGCCGGACTCCTTGAGGTCCTCGCCCACCACGCGGGCCTTGACCGCTACCGAACGGGCGATGAGCTCCGGCAGGGCACCGTCCGGGTCCAGGCAGGCGGCCGGATCGCGGCGGTAGAGCTCGATGATCTCCGGGTCGTGGATGAAGCCGGTCTTGATGATTTCCGCCGAGCCGGCCACCATCTCTTCTGCCGGAAGGCTGCGCAGCACCTCGATGTCCGCGAAGACGGCTAGGGGCTCGTGGAAGGAGCCGACCAGGTTCTTGCCGGCCGCGGTGTTGATGCCGGTCTTGCCGCCGACGGCGGCGTCCACCATGGCCAGCAGCGTCGTCGGCACCTGCACCACGCGGATGCCGCGCATCCAGGTCGCCGCGACGAAGCCCGCCAAATCCGTGGTCGCGCCGCCGCCGAAACCGACGATGAGGTCCTGCCGGCCGAAGCTGGCCGCCCCGAGCTTGTCCCAGAGCTCGCTGACCACGCTGAGCTGCTTGGCGCGCTCGGCGTCCGGCAGCAGCCACACGTGGCAGCGCACCCCGGCGGCCTCCGCGGCATCGGCCAGCCGGCGGGCGGAAGCGCTTAAGACCTCCGGGCAGAGGATGGCTACCTGCGCTGCCCCGGAGTCGCGGATGGTCTCCACGATGGCCGGGGCTAGGCCGTGACCAATGTGGACGTGATAGGGGGCCGGACCGTTGACCGGGATGACGGACATGGGCTTCTCCTCGACAAGAAGTAGGTTGTGGTGTGCTGGTGCGCGCCCGGGCCGAGCTCCGACCCGGGCGGGTGTGTCTAGAGGGTCTCCAAGAACCCGAGGATATCCCCGACGACCTGCTGCGGGCTGCGCCCGTCGGTGCGGGCGCGGTAGTCGGCGACCTCGCGGTAGAAATCGGCGCGCTGGTCCAGTAGCTCCTGGTAGCGCGCCAGCGGATCCGCGGACTGCAGGACCGGGCGGGAGTTGTTGCTGGAGGTGCGGCGCACCCCTTCTTCGGCGCTGACTTCCACCCAGATGACGGTGTGGCGCTCCAGAAGGTCCCGGGTCGCCGGGCTGACTACGGCTCCCCCGCCGAGACTGACCACGCCGCCGGCCGACAGGGCCTCTGCCACGTGCTCTTCTTCCTCGCGGCGGAAGGCTTCCTCGCCCAGCTCGGCGAAAACCTCGCCGCAGGGCTTGCCGTGGGCGACCTCGATCAGCTGATCCGAGTCCACCAGCCCCACGTTCAGGGCCCGAGCGAGCCGGCGCCCGATGGTGGATTTACCGGCGCCGGGCGGCCCCACCAGCACCGCCAGCGGTCGCGGAGCTCCCGTCGCTAGAGGAGGTACGGTCATCGTAGTCCTGGCCTTTCCACTGTTCTTAGTCGTTATGATTCAGGCTTATCCTGCGGGAAGCTCAAGCGCTCGGCAACATAGTCCTGGTACGCGGCGATGTTGCGCTTGGTCTCCGCCAGGCTGTCGCCGCCGAACTTCTCCAGCACGGCGCGGGCGACGACGAGTGCCACCATGGCCTCGGCCACCACGCCGGCGGCGGGCACGGCGCACACGTCGGAGCGCTGGTGGATGGCGGTCGCGGCGGAGCCGTCGGCCATGTCCACGGTCTTCAGCGCGCGCGGCACGGTAGAAATCGGCTTCATGGCCGCCCGCACCCGCAGCTGCTGCCCGTTGGTCATGCCGCCTTCGAGGCCGCCCGCGCGGTTGCTGAGCCGGTCGACACCGTCGTCGGTGCGCACCATCTCGTCGTGCGCGGCGGACCCGCGGCGGCGGGCCTCGGCGAAGCCGTCGCCGATCTCCACGCCCTTGATGGCCTGGATGCCCATCAGCGCAGCCGCCAGCTGGGCGTCGAGGCGGTCCTCGCCGCTGATGTGCGAGCCCAGGCCGATGGGCAGGCCGTCGACGACGACCTCCACGACGCCACCCAGGGTGTCGCCCTGCTTCTTGGCGGTTTCGATCTCGGTGACCATGCTCTCTTCGGCGGCCTTGTCGAAGGAACGCACCGGGGAGGCATCGATGGCGCTAAGATCCGCGGGCGCTGGGGCCGGGCCTTCGTAGGGCTCGGAGGCCCCGATGGAGATGACGTGGGAGATGACTTCCACGCCGAGGGTCTCCCGCAGGAAGTTGCGGGCGAAGGTGGCCGCGGCCACGCGGGCGGCGGTCTCCCGGGCCGAGGAACGCTCCAGGATGGGGCGCGCCTCGGCGTGGTCGTATTTGACCATGCCGGCGAAGTCCGCGTGCCCCGGGCGCGGGCGGGTCAGCGCCGCCCCACGGCCCGACTGCATGGCTTCCGCGACCTGCGCGTCGTCCATATCCAGCGGATCCGGGCTCATCACGGTGGTCCACTTCGGCCACTCGGTGTTGCCGATCATCACGGCGATGGGGCTGCCCAGCGTCTTGCCGTGGCGGACGCCGGCGAGCAGGGTCAGCTCATCGGCCTCGAACTTCATTCGGGCGCCGCGGCCGTAGCCGAGCCTCCTCCGCGATAATTGCTGCGCAATTTCGTCCTTAGTAATCGGAACCCCGGCCGGCAGGTGCTCAAGCAGCGCGATGAGCGCCTGCCCGTGGGATTCTCCCGCAGTTGTCCAACGAAGCATGGCTGTCATTATTTCACGCCGGCCCTGTGAAGTGGTGCATCCGTCTACATAATGGGGGTAGCGGCCCACCTCCCCACCGCTACCGCGGCGGCTGCGAAGAGCATGGCCGGACCATGGGGAATGCCGCCGCGGGCCGCGCCCGGCCGCCGGCTGGTCGCGCTGCATAATAATCCGGCCGCCAGGGTCACCAGCCCGGCGATGACCATCGCGGCGAGCACCCCGGCGGCCCCGGCCAGCGCCGCGCAGGCGACCCCGAGCGGGAGCGCGAGCTTGATATCCCCGCCGCCTAAGCCCCCGGCCGGGCCCGGCAGCAACGCCTGGGCCAGGTAGATGCCCGGCCAGACCAGCCCCACGGCCCAGGCGGGGTTAATAAACAGAGCGAGCACCGCCAGCACCCCGGCGGGCAGGGTCAGCCAGTTGGGCAGGCGCCGGGCGCGCAGATCCCACCAGCACAGCGCCGCGGCCCAGGCGGCCAGCGCCGCAAGGCCTGCGATCTGTGCGGCACTGACCAGTAGTGGGTCACCCAATCCGGGCCCGTTAGGCGCAGCGTGCACCATGAACTATTCCCCCGCTCCCCCAAAGCTTTAGCTCTTGGTACCTAGCTTAGGGGATCTGGCGCGAGGCTGCCCGGGGAGGGCGCCTTGCGGCTAGCTGCGTTTGGCGCGGTTGATGACCGAGCTTTGGCGGGCGGCCAGCGCGTTGTTGAGCGCGGAGATCATCTCTTCCTGCGGCGCGGGCCGGCCGGTGAACTGCTCGAACTGGCTAAAGGCCTGGTGCGCCAGCATGATATGCCCGTTGACCGTCGCGTAGCCGTTCGCGGCCGCAGCCACGGTCAGCGGGGTCGGCCAGGGCTCGTAGATAACGTCGAGTACCGGCGCGTGCGCCAGATCCAGCAGGTCGTCCTCCAGCGCCGCCGACGGGACCGTGGAGACGATGACCCCGGTGTTCAGGGACAGCTGCTCCAGGTCGGTGTGGAAATCCGTGGTACGCAGCTCGAGGCCGAGCTCACGGGCCAGCGGATCGAGCTCGGCCCGACGGTCGGAGCGGTTGAGCACGGTGACGGTTTCCACCCCGCGTTGGGCCAGCGCCCACAGCGCCGGGCGCGCGGTGCCGCCGGCGCCGATCAGCACGGCCTCGCCGACCTGCTGGTCCCCCAGCAGGCGCTGCAGCGCGCCCACAACGCCCTCGGTGTCGGTGTTGTCGGCCCGCCAACGCCCGCCGTCGAGCCGCACCAGCGTATTCGCCGAGCCGAGCAGCCGCGCCCGATCGGTGACCTCGTCGGCGACCTCCACCGCGGCGAACTTGCCGGGCATGGTCACGGAGAAGCCGCGCACGTCAGCCGCGGCCTCGCGCACCAGTCCGGGCAGCTGCTCGGCGGTGCACTCCTGCCGGCCGTACTCCCAGTCCTCCAGGCCGAGGGCCGCGTAGCCGGCGTTGTGCAGCACCGGGGAGAGCGAATGGTCGATGGGCGAACCCAATACCGCCGCGCGTGGCATGTCCGAGGCCTCCTAGCTTTCTAGCTTTATAGCGTTCTAGTTTTCGGCGTTGTCCGCATCCGCCGGGTTGGTGCCTTGGCGCTGGTGGTCCAGGATGCCGGAGTCGAGGGCCTCGCGGACCTTTTCCTGGTGCTCGTCGAAGTTGTTGGTGAACACGGTCGTGCCCTGATCATCGACGGTAACGAAGAAGAGCCACTCGCCCTCGGCCGGGTGCTCCATCGCCTGGATGGCCTCCTCCGACGGCGACGCGATCGGCGTATCCGGCAGGCCTTCCTTGGCGTAGGTGTTCCACGGCGTCTTGCGCTCGCGGTCCTCGTCGGTGGTGGCCAGCTCCACGTCCTCCAGCCCGTAGTTGACGGTGGAGTCGAACTCCAAGCGCATGGGCTCGTCCAGGCGGTTCAGGATGACGCGAGCGACCTTGTCGAACTCACCGGCCGGCGCCTCGCGCTCAACCAGGGAGGCAGAGGTCAGCAGCTCGTAGGGGCTCACGCCGATGGCCTGGGCCCGGCCCACAATGTCGGTCTCGTTGTACTGCTCCGCCGAGCGCGAGACCAGGTCGGTCAGGATCTCCTCGGCGCTCATGTTCGGGTCCAGAATGTAGCGGCCGGGCGCGATGAGGCCTTCCAGGCGCTTGGGATCGTCGCCGCGGGCCTTAACCGGCCCGACGGCCCATTCCGGCGCGCCCAGCTGCTCCGGGTCCACGGTCGAGGCGACGCGCTCGAGCTCGTCCTTGTTGACGCAGTTACCTTCCTCGCAGGTGACCTTCTCAATCATGGAGTAGATGCCGTAGCGCACGTCGCCGCCGATGACGGAGACATCCTGGAGCGTGGCACCGCCCTGCACGTCGAGCAGATCCACCTGGTTGTTTAGATCGAGCAACGCCTTGACGGCGGATTCCGCGCTCATCTCCTCCTGCAGGCGGTAGAACCCGGGCTGCAGGGAACCGGCGTCGACGTTGTTGGCGGCCGCGGTCTGGAAGGCCTCGTCGCTCCTGACCACGCCCTTGTCCACCAAGTCGGGGCCCAGCTGGGAGATGGAGGAACCTTCCGGCACCTGGATAAGCTGCGTCACGCCGTTGCCCGTCCCTTCGAAATCGGTGCGCGAACCGCCCTTGTCGCCCACCAGGATCTGGCCGCCGATATAGACGATCGCGCCGATAATCAGCACGAAGGAGGCGATCAGCACGGCTAAGCCACGCTGGCGTCGCTTCACGAACTTCGGTTCCATGCGCCTAGCCAAGCGCTGTTCATTGCGGCTCACTAAATTAGTCTCCTGAGTTCGAAGGCTTTATTGGTTTGCGTCATTCTGGTTATCGGATAATACCCGAGCGCGGGCGTCCAGCCAGCTCTGGAGGATCTCCACAGCAGCGGCTTGGTCAATCACTTTACGGCCCTTTTTCTCAGATACTCCAGAGGCACGCAAGGCTTGAGTGGCGACCACCGTGGTGAGACGCTCATCCGCCAATCTGACAGGTGCTAACGAAACCATGGTTTCAGACTTCGCCAAACGGCGACGGATACGAAACGCGATCTCTTTGGCGTGCTTCACACTCTTGGAGCCGTTGGCCTGCAAATCTCGCGGCAGGCCCACGACGACTTCCGCTACCTGGTACTGTTCGGCCAGCTCAACGAGCCGATCGATGTCCGCACCGTCGCGGTCCTTGAACCCGGTCACCCGGGTGACAGTTTCCACGGGGGTAGCCAGGCGCGCGTCGCGATCGCTGACTGCTACCCCAATTCGGACGGTGCCGACGTCCACGCCGAGACGCCGGCCGGGGCCGGGGTCGTCTTGGCCGGGAGCATCCGGTGTGACTTTCGCCATAGCGCTTACAGGCTTTCCAGCATGTCCTTGACGGCCTCGAAGCCGCGCTCGGCTCCCTCGGCCAGCCGGCCGGAGCCCTGCGCCATGTCCGGCTTGCCGCCGCCGCGGCCGTCGACGTACTCGCCGTAGAGCTTGACGATGTCGCCGGCCTTCACACCGCGCTCCACCGCGGACGGGGTCGCGGCGATGATGAAGGAGAACTTCTCGCCGTTCTTCGCGCCCAGCGCGATAACGCCGTCCCGGTCCTTCAGGCGGTTCTTCAGGTCGGTAGCCACGGTGCGCAGGTCGTTGCCGTCCGTGCCTTCCGGCAGGCGCAGCATGATGGTCTGGAAGCCGTTGACCTCGCGGGCGGCGGCCACGAAGTCCGCGGCCTGGGCCTGCAGCTGGGCCTTGCGCAGGGTGGAGATTTCCTTCTCCGCAGCCTTGAGCTTCTCGCTCAGCTGGGCGATTCGCTCCGGCAGCTCCTCGGTCTGGACCTTCAGGTCGCGGGACACGCCCTCGACCAGGGCGGCTTCCTTGGAGAAGTACTTGAACGCATCCAGGCCGGTGTAGGCCTCGATACGGCGGGCGCCGGAGCCCACCGAGGACTCACCCAGCACGGAGACCGGGCCGACCTGGGAGGAGGCGCCCACGTGGGTGCCGCCGCAGAGCTCGATGGAGAACGGCCCGCCGATTTCGACGACGCGGACGTTGCGGCCGTAGTTCTCGCCGAACAGGGCCATCGCGCCCATCGCCTTGGCCTCCTCCAGGGAGGTCTCGATGGTGTTGACCGCCAGGTTGGAGTCCACCGCCTGGTTGGTGATAAGCGCGATCTCCTCCATCTGGGCCTCGGTGAGCTGGTCGGTGAAGTTGAAGTCGAAGCGCAGGTAGCCCGGGCGGTTCATAGAACCGGCCTGGACCGCGGTCGGGCCCAGCACCTGGCGCAGCGCGGCGTGGATGAGGTGGGTGGCCGTGTGCGCCTGGGTAGCGCCGTGGCGCCAGGCGGCGTCGACCTCCGCGGTCATGCGCGTGCCCAGATCCAGACCGCCGGCGGTGACGGTGGCCTTGTGGACCCAGAGCTTCTTGCCGATCTTCTGCACGTCGTCGATCTGCAGGGTGGTCTCCCCTGCCACCAGGCGGCCGCGGTCGGCCATCTGGCCGCCGGACTCGGCGTAGAGCGGGGTCTGGTCCAGGATGACCTCGACCTGGTCGCCCACCTCGGCCTCTGTGACCTTCTCGCCGTCGCGCACCAGGCCGATGACCTGTGCGTCGGAGCTCAGCTCCTCGTAGCCGGTGAAGACGGTCGGCTGGTTGTCCACCCACTCGCGGTAGAGCGACTCGTCGGTGTGCTCGTGCTTCTTGGCGCGGTTGTCGGCCTTGGCGCGGGCCTTCTGCTCGGCCATGGCGGCCTCGAAGGCGGGCATGTCGACCTCGAGGCCGGCCTCGGCTGCCATCTCCAGAGTCAGGTCGATCGGGAAGCCGTAGGTGTCGTGCAGCGCGAAGGCGTCCTCGCCGCGCAGGGTCTTCTTGCCGGCGGCCTTAACGGCTGCGGCGGCCTCGTCGAAGCGGTAGGTGCCGGACTCGAGGGTCTTCAGGAAGGCCTTTTCCTCGTTCTTGGCCACGCGCAGGATGCGCTCGCGGTTGTCGCCGATCTCCGGGTAGGACGGCTCCATGGTGTCCATGACCGTGGTCAGGAAGCGCTCGATGGTCTCCCCGGTCGCGCCCAGCAGGCGGGCGGAGCGGATGATGCGGCGCAGCAGGCGGCGCAGGATGTAGCCGCGGCCCTCGTTGGAGGGGGTCACGCCGTCCAGGATCAGCATCATGCCGGTACGGGAGTGGTCGGCGATAACGCGGAAGCGGATGTCGTCCTCGTGGTTCGAGTTGTACTTCGAGCCGGTCAGCTCCTCGGCCACGTCGATGACCGGGCGCAGCAGGTCCGTCTCGTAGACGTTATCCACGCTCTGGAGCAGGCAGGCGACGCGCTCGATGCCCAGGCCGGTATCGATGTTCTTCTTCGGCAGCTCGCCGACGATTTCGAAATCGCCCTTGCCGTTGCCCTCGCCGCGCTCGTTCTGCATGAAGACCAGGTTCCAGATCTCCATGTAGCGGTTGTCGTCCGCCGCCGGGCCGCCTTCCTTGCCGTATTCGGCGCCGCGGTCGTAGTAGATCTCGGAGCACGGACCGCAGGGGCCGGGCACGCCCATGGACCAGTAGTTGTCCTCCATGCCCATGCGCTGGATGCGCTCTTCCGGCACGCCGATCTTGTCGTGCCAGATGCTGGCGGCCTCGTCGTCGGTCTCGTAGACGGTGACCCAGAGGCGATCCGGGTCCAGGCCGAAGCCGCCGTCGTCGACCGAGTTGGTCAGCAGCTCCCACGCGTTAGTGATAGCGCCTTCCTTGAAGTACTGGCCGAAGGAGAAGTTGCCGGCCATCTGGAAGAAGGTGTTGTGGCGGGTGGTGATGCCGACCTCTTCGATGTCCAGGGTGCGCACGCACTTCTGGATGGAGGTAGCCAGCCCGTTCGGGAAAGGCGGGTTCTGCTGGCCCAAGAAGTAGGGCTTGAAGGGAACCATGCCGGCGTTGACGAACAGCAGGTTAGGATCGTCCAGGATCAGCGAGGCGCTGGGGACGGGCTCGTGGCCCTTCTTCACAAAATGCGCAGTAAAGCGCTCCCGAATCTCGTGGGTCTTCACCAGGTAACTTCCTTTGATTATCGACTAACGTCAGTAACAGCGCTCAACTTTACCCGCCCCACAGCTGTGGGTGAAGTTCGGGACGCCCGAATCGCCCCGTCCCACCGGCTGTACCGCGCGCCGCTCCGGCACCGCGCTAGCCCCGGCTCGTCCCTGCTCGGCCGCTAGCCGCGCCCGCGCCCGCGGACGATGTCCCGCAGGCGGCCCAGGAAACCGCGCACGCGCTTTTCCGCGCCGTGATCGGTGGGCTGGTAGTAGACCGCGTCCGCCAAGGTGTCCGGCAGGTACTGCTGGGCCACCACCCCGCGCGGATCGTCGTGCGGGTAGACATAGCCCACGGCATTGCCCAGGTCCTTCGCCCCGGCGTAGTGGCCGTCGCGCAGGTGGGCGGGCACGAAGCCGGACTTGCCGGCGCGCACGTCGTCCAGGGCGGCATCGATAGCGCCGATGACCGAGTTCGCCTTCGGCGCCGTGGCCAGATGAATGGTGGCCTGCGCCAGCGGGATCCGGGCCTCCGGCAGGCCGATCAGTTGGGCGGCCTGGGCGGCGGCCACGGCGGTCGGCAGCGCGGTCGGATCCGCCATGCCGATGTCCTCCGAGGCGTGAACGATGAGCCGGCGGGCGATAAACCGCGGGTCCTCCCCCGCCTCAATCATGCGGGCCAGGTAGTGCAGGGCCGCGTCCGGATCGGAGCCGCGGATCGACTTGATGAACGCGGAGACGACGTCGTAGTGCTGGTCGCCGTCGCGGTCGTAGCGCACCACCGCCTTGTTGACGTTGTCCTTAATGGTCTGGGTATCCAGCTCCCCGCCGTCGGGCACGGCCTCGGCCGCGGCCTCCAGGTAGGTCAGCACGCGGCGCGCGTCGCCGCCGGCCAGCAGCACCAGCTGGTCCCGGGCCTCGGCGTTCACGGTGATGCGGCCGGCCAGGCCGCGCTCGTCTCCTACCGCCCGGTCGACCAGTGTCTTAAGATCCTCGTCGCCGAGCGGGTTGAGCTGCAGCAGCAACGAGCGCGACAGCAGCGGGGAGACCACCGAGAACGACGGGTTCTCCGTGGTCGCGGCGACCAGCAGGACCGTGCGGTTTTCGACCGCCGCCAGCAGCGCGTCCTGCTGCGTCTTGGAAAAGCGGTGCACCTCGTCAATGAAGAGGACGGTGCGCGCGCCCCGGGCGGCCTCGTGCCGGGCCTGGGTGATGACCTCGCGGACCTGCTTGACGCCGGAGTCCAGCGCGGACAGGCCCACGAAATTCTGCCCCATCGCGCTGGCGATCAGGGAGGCGATCGTGGTCTTGCCCGTGCCCGGCGGGCCGTAGAGGATGACGGAGGCCTCCCCGGAGCCTTCCACCAGCCGGCGCAGCGGCTTGCCGGGGTCTAACAGGTGTTTCTGGCCGACGACCTCGTCCAGGGTGCGCGGGCGCATGCGCGCGGCCAGCGGCGAGCCCGCGTGGGTGCTAAACATCTGCTGCCCGCGGCCGGCCAGCCCGCTGGGCTGCTCGGATTCCGGGGTCGGGGAAATCCCACCGAAGAGATCTTCTTGAGCCACGGTGGCTGGCACCTCACTTTCTTCTACAACATCCGGGGCGGCAACGCCGGGGTCCGCGCCGCGCCGATCTAGCGCTGGCCGGGCTCGCGCAGGCGCTGGGCTACGACCGCGCCGAAGTCGGCGGCCGGGCGACAGTCGCCGTCCTCGCAGCGGTTGGCAAAGCGCGACAGGGCCTCGAAGGTCTCGAAGAGATCGCGGCGGATGAGCAGCTCGTCGTCGCTGAACGGGCCGTGCTCAGCGGTGCGCAGGAGGGACTGCTCCGGGCCGAGCGGGATTTCCTCGTGGCCGCGCAGCACGGCGGCGAGCACCTCTACCCCGCCGGCGGACATGGTGGTCAGGCTGGAAAAGGCCCAGCCGACCAGGCAGGCGGTGACCAGGTGCTGGACCTGGCCGGCGTCTTTAAACTGCGGCCACAGGCTGTGGACCTCCCGGGCCCAGGCCTCGATGAAGACGTCGGCCTCCGCGTCGGAGACCGGCTGGGCGAAGAGGAACTGCGGGAAGCCGGCGACGACGCAGGCGACGTCGAAGCCGACGTTGCGGAAACCGGCCCACTCGTAGTCCAGGAAGTGGATGTTGTCGGCCACGATGATGTTGTCCGGCGACAGGTCAAAGGGCGTGAAGGCGCGGTAGCGGCCGGACTGCAACGACTTGGCCGCCTGGTCCGCCAGGTCCTTGACCTCCTCGGGGACCTCCAGGCCGGCGGCCTCGGCGATGGTCACCCCACGGTAGATGGAGTCATAGAGCGCCTTGTCGCGCATGACCTGGTTCTCGGCGTATTCCGGGTGCTTTTTCAGCATCCGGGACAGCAGCAGGTCGTAGTCCTGCTCGCGGTCGGCGGTGCCGGCGTGCATCTGGCCCAGCTCCGCGCCCAGGGAGCGCAGCAGCGTTCGCCGCACGTCCGCGTCGGCGGACTCGAGGGCCTCGGCGAAGGTGTCGGTGTTGCCCGAGTCGGTGAGCACCACCACGCGCTTGTCCACGTCGTGCGCCAGCAGCACCGGCCCGGGGCGGACGTCCGCCGCCAGGGAGTTGGTGAACTGGTAGGCCACGATCTCCCGGAGGAAGGCGGCGTCGTCGACGGCGTAGCCCGTGGCCGGGTTGTGCTTGATGACCACAGACCGATGCGGGAGGAACGGGGAGTTGGCCACGCGGGCCCGCAGCACGACCGCATGCCCGGACCCCACCAAGGCTTCGACGTCGCTGAGCTTTTGCGTTCCCCCGAACCGGTTGGACAATAAGTCCTCAGCAAAGGCGACAATTGCCTGCTGGTCGGGCTGTGCAGTCTCCACCTAAAATCTCCTCCTGGGGTAAGCGTTAAGCCCCGGAACACGCACCGCGTGGCCCGGGGCGTGCCGCCTTAGTTATCCGTCGAGTCGGGCGCCTTCGGCTTGGTTTCCTTGTCCGCCTTGGCGTTCTTTTCCGGCTTGAAGTCCACGCCGGTCTCCTTGCGCTGCGCGGCCGGGATCGGGGCCGGAGCATCCGTCAGCGGGTCGACGCCGCCGCCGGACTTCGGGAAGGCAATGACGTCGCGGATGGAGTCGAAGCCACCCAGCAGGGAGACGATACGGTCCCAGCCGAAGGCGATGCCGCCGTGCGGCGGGGCGCCGAAGGCGAAGGCGTCCAGCAGGAAGCCGAACTTCTCGCGGGCCTCCTCCTCGCCAATACCCATGACGTTGAAGACGCGCTCCTGGACGTCGCGCTGGTGGATACGGATGGAGCCGCCGCCGATCTCGTTGCCGTTGCAGACGATGTCGTAGGCATACGCCGTGGCCTCGCCCGGGTTCTCGTCGAAGGAGTCAATCCACTCCGGCTTCGGCGAGGTGAAGGCGTGGTGCACGGCGGTCCACTTGGAGTGGCCCAGGGCCACGTCGCCGGAGGCGGTGGCGTCGGCGGCCGGCTCGAACAGCGGGGCGTCGACGACCCAGGTAAACGCCCAGTCACCTTCCTTGATGAGGTCCAGCTTGCGGGCGATCTCACCGCGGGCGGCGCCCAGCAGGGCGCGGGAGGACTTGGTGTCACCGGCGGCGAAGAAGATGGCGTCGCCCGGCTTGGCGCCGACGTGCTCGGCGATGCCTTCGCGCTCGGCGTCGGTGATGTTCTTGGCCACCGGGCCGCCCAGGGTGCCGTCCTCGGCGATGGTGATATAAGCCAGGCCCTTGGCGCCGCGCTGCTTGGCCCAGTCCTGCCAGGCGTCGAACTGGCGACGCGGCTGGGAGGCGCCGCCGTCCATGACGACCGCGCCGACGTATTCGTTCTGGAAGACGCGGAAGGTGGTGTCCTTGAAGAAGTCGGTGCACTCCACGATCTTGATGTCGAAGCGCAGGTCCGGCTTATCGGAACCGTAGTACTTCATGGCGTCCGCGTAGGTCATGCGCGGGATCGGCGTGGTGATGTCGTAGCCGATGAGCTTCCACAGGGCGACCAGGATTTCCTCGGCCAGGGCGATGACGTCGTCCTGGTCCACGAAGGACATCTCGACGTCCAGCTGGGTGAACTCCGGCTGGCGGTCGGCGCGGAAGTCCTCGTCGCGGTAGCAGCGCGCGATCTGGTAGTAGCGCTCCATGCCGGCGACCATGAGCAGCTGCTTGAACAGCTGCGGGGACTGCGGCAGGGCGTACCAGGAGCCCGGCTTCAGGCGGGCCGGCACGAGGAAGTCGCGCGCGCCCTCCGGGGTAGAGCGGGTCAGGGTCGGGGTCTCGATCTCGGTGAAGTCGTGGGAGTCGAGGACCTGGCGGGCGGCGCGGTTGGCGGCCGAGCGCAGGCGCAGGGCGTTGCCCTGGCTCTCGCGGCGCAGGTCCAGGTAGCGGTAGCGCAGGCGCGCTTCCTCGCCGACCTCGCCGGAGGTCGACGGATCATCGATCTGGAACGGCAGCGCCGCCGACTTGTTCAGCACCTCCAGGTCGGTGACGTTGACCTCGATCTCGCCGGAGGGCAGGTTCGGGTTCTCCGAGCCCTCCGGGCGGGCCTCGACCACGCCGGTGACCTTGATGCAGTACTCGGACCGCAGGTCGTGGGCGCGCTCGGCGACCTCGGACTCGCGGAAGACTACCTGCGCCAGACCGCTCCGGTCACGCAGGTCAATGAAGATAACTCCGCCGTGGTCACGGCGGCGAGACACCCACCCCGTAAGCGTTACTGTCTCGCCGGCAATATCCTTGCGGAGCTCGCCCGCCAAATGGGTACGCAGCACTGTTGCTCAAATCCCTTCACACATAGCTTCCTCGGTAGCTTCCGCACACCCCAAGCCCGGCGCGCTGCAGGCACCGCTGAGCGCGCATCACGCAGCGCCCGCGGCGTCCCAGCGGCCAGCCCGGCGAAGGGAGGCAGAAGTTGACGTTTTCAGTCTACCCACCCACGGCAAGCGGCAGTGACTTATCCCCCACCTGCCGGCGCTAGGCGCTGAGCGTTATCCGGTATGGCCTCCGGTGGAACCCCGCCTTTACGTGGACTTTGTTCGACCCTCGCCTACCGTTTCAGCCGTCCCTGCCCGGCCCAATCCCGGATTCCGCGCGGGAATTTTCGGACGCTAAAGAGGTAGATAGGGCTCGGGCATGGCACACTTAAGCCATGACATTTCGCAGTGGCGGTGACATTAGTGGTAAACGGGCGCGTACCGGCGGTGGCGGGCGCGGCGGTGTCGTAGCGGCCGGCGGCGGCCTGGGCACCGTGGTTTTGATCGGCCTCTACCTGTTGCTGGGCGGCAGCCCGGGGCAGCTGGGCGGGCTGCTCGGCTCCGAGGAACCGGCGTCCCAGTCCGGCTCCGGGGCAGAAGCCGGCGGCCAGCTGGATCATTGCCAGACCCCGGAGGACGGCAATAAGTACGACGACTGCCGCGTGGATTTCACGGGCGTGTCCCTGGACCGCGTGTGGAGCGAGGTCCTGCCGGAGCAGGCCGGTATCGAGTACACCGAGCCGGAGCGCGTGGTTTTCGAGCAGGCCACCCAGTCGGGCTGCGGCGCCGCCTCTGCCGCGACCGGCCCCTTCTACTGCCCGGCGGATAACACCGCTTATTTCGACACCTCCTTCTTCCAGCAGCTGGAAAGCTTCGGTGGTTCCTCTGCCCCGCTGGCGCAGATGTACATCGTGGCCCACGAGTTCGGCCATCACATCCAGAACCTCGAGGACACCCTGGGGCTGTCGAACTACGACGACCCGGGCGAGGATTCCAACGCGGTCAAGATTGAGCTGCAGGCCGACTGCTACGCCGGCATCTGGGCCTCCCACGCGGACAAGGGCGAGGACGCCCTTCTGGAGCCCATTACCGAGGAGCAGGTCGCCGAGGCGATCGAGACCGCCCGCGCGGTGGGCGATGACAACATTCAGTCCCGCTCCGGCGGGCAGGTGGATCCCGACTCCTTTACCCACGGCACCTCCGAGCAGCGCCAGGAGTCCTTCCTGGCCGGCTACCAGACCGGCTCCATGAAGTCCTGCGACACCCTGGGCCGCGGCGCCTACAAATAAGCCACTAGCTCAGTAACCGACTTAGGCCCCGGGCGGGATACCGCACCGGGGCATTAGTCTGCCCAATTCCTGTCCGCCCCCCCGTTGCCGCGCCCGGCGGCACGAGCTACTCCGGGCTCTACACTGGGGGCCATGACTTCTGACGCGCACTCCGGCCACGGCGCCCACCGCTTTATCGCTGCTTTCAACGACATCGAGCAACACCTCCGAGCCCGGCTCAAGGCCCGGGACGGGGACTCTTTCCGCCGGCTTATCGACTCCGCCCGGCACGAGCACTTGCTCAACGCCCAGCAGGCCGAGGCCCTGCACGACTACACGAGCCTGCGCAACGCCATCTCCCACGGGCGCTACCACGACGGCGCGCCGATTGCTGAGCCAAATCCCCGGGTGATCTCCCAAATCGAGCGGCTGCGCGACCTCCTGCTGGACCCGCCCGGCGCGGTGGCGCGGCTGGGGGATCAGAAGGTGGAGACGGTAACACCGGAGGACTCGCTGCTCTCGGCGCTGGAGCTCATCCGTACCCACGGGTTTTCGCAGTTGCCGGTCTATGACTCCGGCAGCTTCCGCCAGCTTTTGACCACCAACACCATCGCGCACTGGGTGGCAGCTGATTTGGGCGATAACCAGACCATCGACGCCCGCACGGTGGCCGACGTTTTGGACCGGGCGGAAAACACCGATCGGGCGGTCTTTCTGCCGAAGACGGTGGGCGCGCAGGCGGCTATCGATGCCCTAACCTCCCCGGCGCGCGATGGCTCCCTGCCTTTCGCGCTCATTATCACCGAGACCGGCGAGAAATCCCAGCGCCCCATCCGCGTGATTACCCAGTCTGACGTTGGTGTTTTGCTAGAGGCCGTGGAGTGGGAATAACTCCCCTCGAGATTTTGTTGACACGTCATAGATAGTTGATCGAGAAAGGATCCCACCATGCAATTCGGCATCTTCACCATTGGCGATGTGACCACGGACCCGACCAACGGCACCACCCCCACGGAAGCAGAGCGCATCCGCAACATGACGGAGATTGCGCTCAAGGCTGAGGAGGTCGGCCTCGACGTCTTCGCCACCGGCGAGCACCACAACCCGCCGTTTGTCCCGTCCTCGCCCACGACGCACCTGGCCTATATCGCCGCGCAGACCAAGCGTCTGCAGCTGTCGACCTCGACAACGCTTATCACCACCAACGATCCGGTCAAGATTGCCGAGGACTACGCCTTCCTGCAGCACCTGTCCGGTGGGCGCGTCGACCTGATGATGGGCCGCGGCAACACCGGCCCGGTCTACCCGTGGTTCGGTAAGGACATCCGCCAGGGCATCCCGCTGGCCGTGGAGAACTACCACCTGCTGCGCCGCCTGTGGCGCGAGCCCTCCGTCAACTGGCAAGGCAAGTTCCGCACCCCGCTGCAGGCGTTTACCTCCACGCCCGCCCCACTGGACGGTATCCCGCCGTTCGTGTGGCACGGTTCCATCCGCTCGCCGCAGATTGCCGAGCAGGCCGCCTACTACGGCGACGGCTTCTTCCACAACAACATCTTCTGGAACAAGGAACACACGGCCAAGATGGTGCACATGTACCGCCGCCGCTACGCCAAGTACGGCCACGGCCGGGAGGACCAGGCCATCGTGGGCCTGGGCGGCCAGGTCTTCATCGCGGACACCGAGCAGGAGGCCAAGGACTTCTTCCGCCCCTACTTCGACAACGCCCCGGTCTACGGCCACGGGCCGTCGCTGGAGGATTTCACCGAGATGACCCCGCTGACCGTCGGCACCGCCGAGCAGGTCATCGAGCGCACCATGCAGTTCGCCGACTGGGTGGGCGACTACCAGCGCCAGCTCTTCCTCATCGACCACGCCGGCCTGCCCCAGGAGGTCGTCCTCGACCAGATTGAGCGCCTGGGCACCCAGGTCGTGCCGGAGCTGCGCCGCCGCTTCGAGCAGCGCCGCCCGGATCACGTCCCCTCCGATCCGCCGACCCACGCCAGCCTGCGCAACATCCCGGATTCGCCGCACTTTCGCGTCAACCCCGGCGAGGATAGCTAAACTGCCAGGAACCTAGCCCCCGCCCTATTCACCGGCCCCGTATACCAACCCAAGGAGGTTTTTACCGTGCACACCCTCGTGGTCGTGACCGCCGGCCTGTCCACCCCCTCTACTACCCGCCAGCTGGGCGAGGAACTCGCCGCGGCCACCGAAGCCCGCGTCACCGCCCGCGGGGAGGGCCTTAACATCGAGTTCATTGAGGCCCGCAACCTGGCCCAGGATCTGACCAACGCCATGACCAACTGGGGCGCGGCCACCCCGGCGCTGGACGATGCCCGCCGGCTGCTCAGCTCCGCCAGCGCGCTCATCGCGGTCACCCCGGTCTTCCAGGGCAGCTACTCCGGGCTGTTCAAGATGTTCTTCGACACCCTGGACCCGCAGGCCATCACCGGCATGCCCACCCTCATCGCCGCGACCGGCGGCTCCTCGCGCCACGCGCTCATCCTAGACTACGCCCTGCGTCCGCTGATGAACTACCTGCACGCTGTCGTCGTCCCCACGGGTATCTACCGCGCCACGGAGGACTACGGCGCGGCCCCCGTCGGCGGCGAGGCCGGCCACGGGGGACTTAGCCCCAACCGCATTAGCCAGGCCGCCGAGCAGCTGGCCGACCTCATCGTGACACCGACGGACCGGGTGGGCGGCCTGTCCGCCTCCCCCGCGGACACGCGTTCGGCAAACCAACGCCGCAACGGGATCGACTACGAGGACGACTTCACCCCCATGAGCGAGCTCCTCGGCGGCGAGACCGAAGCAAGCCCCGGACCCGAGGCCAGCGCTGCCACTGCCCCCGAACCGGGCGCGGACGTGCGCGATGCGACCGGGTTTGTCGACGTCAGCCCAAACGCCGCGACGAGCGAGCAGGACACGAAGAACCCGGAGAAGTAGCTCACACACCCACTGTGGGGTTCGTCACGTAGACTGGGGCGAGACAACTTTCCCCTTAAGTTACAATCCACGTCTGTTCGCTCAGAGAAAGGTGGCTTGAACTCAACATGACAATTAGCGTCGTTGATATCTTCTCCATCGGGATCGGGCCCTCCTCGTCCCACACCGTCGGCCCCATGCGCGCCGCCAAGGCGTTCATCGACTCGCTGCCCCAGCTGCCCGCGCGTGTCCACACGGAGCTGCGCGGCTCCCTGGCCGCGACCGGCCGCGGGCACGCGACCGACCGCGCGGTCATCCTGGGCCTGGCCGGCTGGACCCCGCTGACGGTGCCGCTGGACGCCGAGCCGGATCCGTCCAGCCCCATCCCCTCCGAGGGCAGCGTGTCCGGCCCGGCGGGCAGCCTCGAGTTCGAGATCAGCTTCAACAATGAGCCGGTACCGGAGCACCCGAACTGCCTCATCTTTAGCGCCTGGGACGCCGCGGGCAACGAGATCGCCACGGGCCAAGAGTGGTTCTCCGTGGGCGGCGGCTTCATCCTCTCCCGCGCGGAGCTGGAGGCGGAAAAGGAAGCCACCAGCGAGGTGCCCGCCGGTGTCGCCGCGGCCGCCGTCGAGGACCGGGTTCCTTACCCGTTTACCTCGGGCGAAGAGCTGCTCGAGCTGTGCGAGGCCCACGAGATGCCGGTGTGGGAAATCGTCCTGGCCAACGAGGCCGTGCTCCACCGCAGCTCCGGCGGCGCGGACCACGTCCTGCGCCACCTCGACACCGTCTGGGACACCATGCGCGAGTGCGTGACCGAGGGCATTTCCACCAAGGGCACCCTGCCGGGTGGGCTGCGCGTGCCGCGCCGCGCCCCGCAGGTCTACCAGACCCTGCTGGACAAGCAGGAGGATCCCTCCTGCGGCTTCTCGGCGATGGAGTGGACGAACCTCTACGCCCTGGCCGTCAACGAGCAAAACGCCGCCGGCGGCCGCGTCATTACCGCGCCCACCAACGGCGCCTGCGGGATCATCCCCGCCGTTTTGCACTACGCGCGCGACTTCATGGCGGATTTCACCCGCGAGGACGCCCGCCGCTACCTGCTGACCTCGGGGGCTATTGGCACCATCATCAAGGAAAACGCCTCCATCTCCGGCGCCGAGGTCGGCTGCCAGGGCGAGGTCGGTTCGGCCTCCGCGATGGCCGCGGCCGGCATGTGCGAGCTGTTGGGCGGCAACGCCCGCCAGATCGAAAACGCCGCGGAGATCGCCCTCGAGCACAACCTGGGGCTGACCTGCGACCCGGTCGGCGGCCTGGTGCAGATCCCGTGCATCGAGCGCAACGCCATCGGCGCGGTCAAGTCCATCAACGCCGCCCGCATGGCCATGCTGGGCGAGGGCACGCACTACGTCTCCCTCGACAACGCCGTGCAGACCATGGCGGAAACCGGCCGGGACATGCTCACCAAGTACAAGGAGACCTCCCTCGGCGGCCTGGCCAAGACCATGGGCTTTTCCGTCACCCAGGTCGAGTGCTAAGCCTAGCCGCCGGGTCGTGGGCTCTCCGGCCCGCCTAGACCGCCACCTCCGGGTGCAGGTCCTTCATCGCGATGTGGCGCCCGCGCCAGGCGCCCACCACGGCGACGGCCAGGAAGATGACCCAGATGAGTGCCAGGACCCCGACGCCCTGTTGCAAGCGCGGATCGGCGGCGTCGTAGTGGAAGATCATCTGCCGCAGGAGGTTCGTCGAGTACGTCATCGGGTCGTAGTTGTGGAACCACTGCAGGAAGGCCGGCTGGGTCTCCGGCGGGTACAGGCCGCCGGAGGAGACGATCTGCAGCGACATCAAGGAGATGCAGATAACCCGGCCCACGGTAGCGCCCAGCAGGGCGTTGATGCCCAGCGCGATGGCCTGGAAGGTCACCGCGGTCAGGCACATGGCCAGCCACATGCCCACATCGTGGCTGGCGTTGAGGCCCAGCGCAAGCTTCTGCACCAAGAACATGACGGTGGCCTGGGCGACGCCGACGATGGCCGCGGGCAGGTAGCTCGCCAGCACCACGCGCAGCGGGGACATGCCGGACTCGATGGCGCGGCGCTGCAACGGGTGCAGCACCATGAAGGTGACCGTGGCGCCCATGAACAGGCCCAGCGAGATGAAGATCGGGGCCAGCCCCTCACCGAAGATGGCCAGGCCGTCGCCCTGCTGGTTCTGCTCCACCGGGCTCGACATGGCGCCGGCGTAATCGGCGCGCTCGTCGTCGCCGTAGTGCGGAACCTTGCCGCCGGCCTCAGACAGTTTCAGGGCGAGCGTGTCCGAGCCCTCGTCGAGCTGGACCAGCCCGTCGCTTAGCTGCTTCGCGCCCACTGAGAGCTGTTGCGAGCCATCCACGAGTTTGCTGGTGCCCTGGCTCAGCGTCTGCGTGACGACTACGAGCTGGCTCGAGCCGTCGTTGAGTTTGTGCAGGCCCGTCGCCAGCTGCTGAGAGCCGTCGGAGGCGCGCTGCATGCCCTGCGAATACTCGCTGGCCGGGTCGGTAAGCTGGCGAGCGATTTCCCGCGCGCCACCGCTGAGCTTTTCCACGTCGCCGAGCACCGGCGAGTCCGGGCCGAGGGCCTGCGTGCGCACCTGCTCGATGACCCCGTCCAGTTGGTTGGCCAGGTCCTGGGCCGGCGGCAGGCCGGTGGCCCGTAGCTGGCTGGAGACGTTAACCAGTCCCGCCAGCAGCTGTGCCTGGGCGTCGGCGGCCTGGCCGACCATGCCGGAAATCTGATCCACGCCGCCGGAGACCTGGCTGGCGCCCTCACCCAGGCGCTGCGTGGCGGAGTTGAGCTGCCCCAGCCCGCCGGCCAGCTGGTCGGCCGCATTACTTGCCGTGCCCAGGCCCCGGTCGAGCTCCTGGGCGCCGGACTCGAGCTTCTTCGCGCCCTCGTCCGCGGTCACGATGCCGTCGTGGAGCTCGCCGGCGCCGGAATCCAGCTTCTTCGACGCGTCAACCGCACTGCCGGCACCGTCGGAGAGCTCGTTCGCGCCGTCGGCGGCCTGGTTCACCCCGTCCCCGATGGTGTTGAAGCCGACCAGGAGGTTGTCGGTCACGCGGGTGCCCAGCTCCTCGTTGATCGTGCCCAGCACCGTGGAGACCACTTGGTTGCCCAGGGTCTGCGCGATCTGCCCGTTGTCGTTGTTGAACGTGGCGTTCAGGCTCGCCCGCCGCGGGTTATCCCCACGGACGGAGAGCACCGACTCGGAGAAATCCTCCGGCAGTTCCATGGCGAAGTAGTACTCGCCGCTGCGGACCCCGTCACGGGCGGTATCCGCGTCCACGACGTCCAGGTTGAGTTGGCCGGACTCGGCCAGCCGGTCGGTGATCTGCTGGCCGGCGTCTAGGTGCTCGCCGTCGGCGTCGGCGCCCTTGTCGGAGTTGACGAAGGCGACCGGCAGCTCGTTGACCTTGCCGACCGGGTCCCAGTAGGACCAGACGAAGAGGCCGCCGAAGAGCAACGGCAGCAGGATAGTGACCACGAAGGCCAGCGGCGGCAGCTTGCCGTGTCCGAAGCGGCGGATCTCAGTGCCTAGGTGTGTCAGGTTCATGCCTGCTCTCCTTCCCCATCCGCGTTCCCAGTCGGAGACTCAGCCATAGCCATCTCCGAATCGTGGATGCGCACTTCGTGGTCGGCGAAGCCGGAGGTATCCGCGTTCGCGCTAATGCCGACCACCGGCAGGCGGTCCGCCAGGCGGCGCACGGTGGCAAGGAAGTCCTCGCGCAGGCGCCAGGAGCGCAGCTGGTCCACGTCGTCGATGACCAGCGCCACCGCCTCGGGCCGGGAGATAAGCGCAAGTGCTACGCGCAGCTTTAAGCGGGTGAGAACGTCGAGTTCGCCCACCTTGGTCTTCCGGCAGGCCTCCTCGTCGAGGTCGATCTCCAGCGCGCTAAAGGCGTCCTGGACGCGCTCGTTGGACATAATCTTGCGGGGCGTGAGCCGGTACCACGGGCTGGTCCAGGCCAGCTGCTCGCGCACCACGGCCCGCACCGGGACGAGGCGCTCCAGGCCGTCGATCTCCGGGGTGCCGGCATAAGCGATGTCGGAAAATAGCTTGCGGGCGGGAAGCTCTACCCCGGCGGCGTGCGCGCCGCCATCCTCGTACTGCCCGGCTTGCGACGGGGTCCAGCGCACCTCGCCGCCTTTCTTCTTCATCCGACCGGCAAGGGTCAGGCCTAGCACGGTGGCGGAGGCCTCCCGGCTGACGTGCAGCAGGTTGAGGCCTTCGACAAGGTGGAAGTCCGGTACCGCAAAGCCGGTGCTCAGCACCAGGTTATGGGTGCTGCACAGGTAAGCTTGTGTCATGGTGGCGGTTACTCCGACTTAAAAAGCACCCTTCAAAAATGGTTAATACCTAAAGCGGAGGGTGTACTATCAGTTAACGTAAATATACTGAACCCTCGCCGCCGACAATGTCAACTAACCCGCGAAAGGAAGCGTCATGCGCGCCGATGCCGCCCGCCGCCGCCAAGCCATAATCACCGCAGCCCTCGAGCTGTTTCGTGCGCACGGCAACAACGTCAGCTTGGAAAAGATCGCCGCGCACGCCGGCGTCGGCATCGCCACGCTCTACCGCAACTTCCCCGATCGGCAGGCGCTCATCGACGAATACGTGAGCACGTACGCCCAACGCTTCATCGATACCCAGAACACGTTGCTGGAGCGTTTGGACTCGGCACCTGAGTCCGCGGGTGAGACCGTGTGTGAATACGCCCGCCAGTTGCTCTCGCTGGGGCTGGGCGTGCTTATCCCGAATTTCCTGCCGTCCAACCTGGATTCTCTGCCCCCGGAGCAGAAGGCCTTGCAGAACGAGCTGATGGACAACGGTGCCCGTTTCATAGAAAAGACGCGCGCCCTGGGACACGTTGGCCCCGGGGTCACGCACCTCGAGTTCATCGCCGGCCTGCTGGCACTCCAGCGGCCGCGCGACATCGACCTAGGCGAGGCCGAGTCCGACCTCGACAACGCGATGGTTCGGATCTACCTCGCCGGTATCCGGGTCGGGATTAGACCCGACTAGCGATGGTCTCGACGACCTGGTCGAGCGAGACCTCCTGCTGTTCGTGGGCGGCCAGGTCCTTGACCGCCACGGTGCCGGCGGCGAGCTCGTTCTCGCCCAGCACCAGCGCCAGGCGGGCGCCGGCGCGGTCCGCACCCTTCATAGCGCCCTTCAGGCCGCGGTCGCCGTAGGCCATGTCGGCCGAAATCCCGCGGGCGCGCAGATCGTTAACCAGCCGCGCCATCTTCTGCTTGGCCTCAGTACCCAGCGCGACGCCGTAGACGTCAACGCGGCGCTCGGTGCCGTCGAGGGTAATGCCCTCCGCCTCGAGTGCCAGCACCGCGCGGTCCACGCCCAGGCCGTAGCCGATACCGGAGAGATCCTGGCCACCCAGCTGGGCCATCAGCCCGTCGTAGCGGCCGCCGCCGCCGATGCCGGACTGGGCGCCCAGGCCGTCGTGGACGAACTCGAAGGTGGTCTTGGTGTAGTAGTCGAGGCCGCGCACCATCCGCGGGTTGATGGTGTACGGGACCTCCATGTCCTCGAGCAGGCCCCTGACGGTCTCGAAGTGCTCCCGGCACTCGTCGCTCAGGTAATCCAGCATGAGCGGGGCGTCCGCGGTGGCCTCCTGGATTTCCGGGCGCTTATCGTCCAGCACGCGCAGCGGGTTGATCTGCGCACGGTGGCGGGTCTCTTCGTCCAGGTCCAGCTTGAACAGGAATTCCTGCAGCTTGTCTCGGTACTGCGGGCGGCAGGTGTGATCGCCCAGGCTGGTCAGCTCCAGGCGGAAGCCGCTCAGGCCCAGCGCGCGGTAGGAGCGGTCTGCCAGGGCGATGACCTCGGCGTCCAAGGCCGGGTCGTCCACGCCGATGGCCTCGACGCCAACCTGCTGCAGCTGGCGGTAACGGCCGGCCTGCGGGCGCTCGTAGCGGAAGAAGGGGCCGTAGTAGTTCAGCTTGACCGGCAGCTGGCCGCGGTCCAGGTTGTGCTGGATCACCGAGCGCATCACGCCGGCAGTGCCCTCCGGGCGCAGCGTCACCGAGCGGTCGCCGCGATCGGCAAACGTGTACATCTCCTTGGAGACCACGTCGGTCGACTCGCCCACGCCGCGGGCGAACAGGGAGGTGTCTTCGAAGACGGGCAGCTCAATGTGCTGGAATCCGGCCAGATGGGCCTGCTCGACCATGGTCTGGCGGACCTTGTAGAAGGTGGCGGACTCCGGCGGCAGGTAGTCCGGCACTCCCTTCGGGGCGGACAGGGGCTTAAACTGCTTCTTCTTGTCACTCACGCTCATCTACATTACCCGTCCGACCTTGAGCAAAAAGGGATTGGCCCCCCGCTCCTGCCGCATGGTCGAGGTCATCCCGTGGCCCGGCAGGACCGCCAGGTTATCGGCCAGGTTCCACACGGGCCCACGCAGGGAGGCGTCCATGGCCGCCGGATCCGAATGCGGCAGGTCCGTGCGCCCGATGGAGCCACGGAAGAGCACGTCACCGGTAAACGCCACCTCCTCGTTGACCAGCAGGACGCTGCCCGGCGAGTGCCCCGGCGCGTGGTGGATGGCAAACTTCAGGCCAATCAGCTCGAGGTCCTCCCCGTCACGCAGGTGGCGTACATCAGTAATCGGGACCATGTGGGCGGCGTCGAAAAGCACCTTGGATTCCTCGGATACGCCCGAGCCGTCTGCCAGCATGAACTCGTCTTCAGCGTGAATATAGACCGGGCAGTTGTGCTTTTGGGCCAGGTCTCCGGCGTTGCGCGTGTGGTCGATATGCCCGTGGGTGAGCACCACCGCTTCCAGGGTGACCTGGTGTTCGTTCAGCAATCCTTCCACGCGATCCAGCGCGTGCATACCGGGGTCGATGACGAATGCCTTGTCCTCGTGCGTGACCAGGTAGCAATTCGTCTTGTAGGGACCCGCGGTGAAACCGTAATACTGCATGCCCTCCAGAATAGTGACTCGGCCCCGCAGCGACTACGACCGCTCTCCTCCGCCACCACCGGCCGCCACGCCCCATTCAACAACAACCTGACGAACCGCAATAGGAAAAGCCGCCGCCCCGCAAGTGCAGGACGACGGCGTTGAAGCGCGCGAGCGCGGACTACTTCAGGGCGGCCAGGGCGGCGTCGTAGTCGGGCTCGGTGGTGATTTCGTCCACCAGCTCGGTGTAGACGACCTTGTGGTCGGCATCGGTGACGACCACGGAGCGCGACAGCAGATCCTTAAGCGGGGAGCCTTCCAAGGCCACGCCGAACTTCTCGCCGAAGTCGGTGCGGAAGTCGGAGCCGCTGACGACGTTCTCGATGCCCTCGGTGGAGCAGAAACGGGCCTGCGCGAAGGGCAGGTCGCGGGAGACGGACAGCACCACGGTGTTGTCCAGGCCGGCGGCCTTCTCGTTGAAGTTACGCAGCTGGGCCGCACAGACGTCGGTGTCCAGCGACGGGAAGATGGAGATAACCAGGCGCTTGCCGGCGAAGTCCTGCGCGGTAATTTCCTTCAAGTCGGTACCGACCAGGGTGAAGTCCGGAATCTGCTCGCCTACTGCGGGCAGCTCACCGGTGGTCGTCGTTGCATTTCCATCAAAGTTAACGTTTGCCATGGCCCCGAGGATACCCACACTGCCTAATGCCTGCCACGGTCCTGCTAAAGCCACACAGTCCCCGGCCTAATCCCCCACCTAGGACGGGCGACGCGATAGGATTGTGTGCCAGTTGGTTCGGGCCGCGCCGAAAGCGTCCCGGACCGGAAGAAGTGTTCATTCTGCCTACTGTGTAACGAGGAAAACTACAGTGCCTGATAACAAGAAGCGCAGCGAGGAGGCCTTGGCCAACCTCAACCGTGAGCTCAAGTCCCGCGAGCGCAAGACCAAGACCCGCCCCATCGGCGTGGCTTTGATCGCCCTGCTCGCCATCGTCGCCCTCGTCGGCGGCGTCTGGTTCATGGCCTCCCGCGATAGCTCCGACGAGGAAATCACCGCGGAGGACCAGAACACTACAGAGACCACCGAGTCCGATGAGCAGCCGGAGGCCGTCGCGCTGACCGGCAAGCGCGCCCAGGCACTCCCGGAAACCGTCACCTGCGAGTACCCGGAAACGCAAGGCCAGGATTCCAACGGCGCTACCGTCCCGAACGGCGACGACATCTCCACCAAGGGCACCGTGAAGGTTAACTTCGCTACCAACCAGGGCGACATGGAAATGGAGCTCGACCGCTCCGTGGCCCCCTGTACCGTCAACGCCATCACCCACCTGGCCGATGAGGGCTACTACGACGGCAGCGTCTGCCACCGCATGACCGCCGGCGGCCTGAACGTCCTGCAGTGCGGCGACCCGACCGGCACCGGTTCCGGCGGCCCGGGCTTCAGCTTCGCCAACGAGTACCCGACCGAGGAAGATGCCGAGGCCGGCCAGCCGGTGACCTACCCGAAGGGCTCCATCGCCATGGCTAACTCCGGCAAGGACACCAACGGCTCCCAGTTCTTCGTCAACTACGCCGACTCGCAGCTGGCACCGGACTACACCTACTTCGGCAAGCTGACCGACAAGGGCCAGGAAACCCTCGACAAGATCGCCGAAAAGGGCGTCGAAGGCGGCCAGCCCGACGGCAAGCCCGCCGAAGAGGTCAAGATCGACAAGGTCTCCGTCGAGTCCTAACCGATAGCGTCCCCGCGACCGCACTTCGCAACGCCAAGCCCCAGCACCCGCGCACCCTCGCGCCGTGCCGGGGCTTTTCCGCATCCGCACCACCCCCGCCAAGCAGCCCCCATAAGCCCCTCCAACTTAGGTAACCCACACTCAGTAGATTCTTAGTTTTTCTTTAGGTATTACCAGTTAACCCGTTGTTTACCTGCGATTCTAGATTCACTAAGAACTCTACGTTTACTGTCCGATTTGGCAGTTTCCTTAAACTGGTCTTGCAAACCCCTGCCCGTATCGCTACTATTTGTAGCGTCTGCAAGTACTCCACGGAATCTAAGGATTTTGATAATGAAGCTTTTCTCCCGTAAGTCCCTGGTTGCTGGTGCGACCGCCATCGCCGTTTCCTTCGCTGGCGTCAACGTTGCCACCGCCGAAGAGAGCACCTCCCAGCCGACCGCCGGCGCCCAGGCTGGCGACAACCAGGACGGCCAGGGCAACGAAGGCCAGACCGGCGACGACAAGGACCAGAACGACAACTCCGGTTCCTCCATCGACGACCTGTCCTCCAGCGAGGGCAAGGACGGCGAGAAGGTCGATCCGGACGAGATCAAGGCTTGGATCGGCGTTGTCAGCGCCATCATCGGTGTGCTGGGCTCCATCTTCGCCTTCATCACCAAGTACGTTGACCTGCCGGGCCAGAAGTAATTCGGCTTGTACTAGCTGCTAGCTAGCACGCTTTATACCCCGTGGTTTTATCCACGGGGTATTTTTTATGCCTTGATTAGGTCGGGGTGCCGGTTCGGCTTTCGGTTGTTGTTCTGTTTTGGAGCTTAGTCTTGGCCGAGGCCCTTGACGTCGCGGAAGACGTCTGGATCCATGGTCTTGCCTTCTTGGATGACGGCGATTTGGCCGGTGGGCTCCAGGATCATGGCTTGGACTTCCTGCGTGCTGCCGAGGCCGGCCTTGCGGATGGCCGAGTAGATATCGGTGTCGCTGACGTGGGCGAAGTCGGCGTTTTCTTCGACCTTCTGTCCGTGGTGCATGATGAGGATGGGCTTGCGGTCGATGAACCGCGACCAGCCCACGGCATTGCGCAGCACGCCGAAGGCGGCCTCCAGCCCCATGAGCGTGGCTAGTCCTAGGACGCCGGCGGCCAGTGACGGGGGCACGCCCACGATGACGCGGCCTGCGACGGCGCCGAACATGATGATAATGACGGCATCGGAAGCAGTCATGGAGGTCAGCACGCGGGAGCCAAAGACCTTCACCAAGAGCATGAAGGCCAGGTAGATTCCGATGGAGGCCAGGATGACGATCGGGATGCGGTGCCACTCCAGCCCCAGCTGGTAATAGGCCTCGTCAAGTAGAATTTGCTGCCAACTCACGTGCCCTAGCTTAGTCGCTGATAGGTACGGGTATGGCGACGCCGGTGGTTGTTGCTTGGCTGCGGTGGTGCGAACGAAGGCCCTGGGGTAATCCCCAGGGCCTTGTTTTTGTGGTCGCGCTAGCGTTTGGGCCGCGCGGTGGGCGGGCTTAGAGGCCGAACTGCTTGCGCAGGTCCTCAATCATCTTGCGGACCGGGGCCGGCAGGGTGATGATGCCGGTGCCGATCGCGCCCATCAGGCCGGCGACCAGAGCGACGATAACGCCCGCGCCGATGCCGACCGAGGACAGCAGCGAGTCGCTGGAGCCGGAGCTCAGGCTGGAAGTGGAGCTCTGGCTGGAGCCGTTGTCGCTGTTGTCGGTGTCGTCGTCGTTGTCATCACCGTCGTTGCCGTTGCCGTCGGCGGCGCCGACGGTGACCGGGATGATGACTTCGGTGCCCTGGTCGGTGGTGACCTTGAGCTCCTGCTCGCCGGAGAGGTCCGCCGGGACGGTCAGCTCGACGGTGGCGCGGCCGCGCTCACCCATCTGGTCGTCGCCGTCCTGGCGGGCGTTGTCGATCTCCGCCTCGGCAGTGGCCTCACCCAGGGAGACGGTGGCGGTCTTGGCCATCGGCTCGCCCTCGCTGGTGTAGTTGAGGGAGGAAAGCTCGACGGTCAGCTTCTCCCCGGCCTTCGGCTCGCCGGACAGGTGCACGCCGACCTGGCCCTGGCCGGTGCGGACATCGGCCTCGCCGCTGGCGATGAAGTCGATCATCGCCTGGGTGTCCATGTAGCCCACATCCACGATGTCCTTGACCTGATCCTCGGCGAAGAAGCCGTCGCCGCCGCCGGCCAGGAAGGTCAACAGCGCCACGGTGTAATTCTTCTCCAGGTCGAGCGGCTCGCCGTTGATGATGACCGACTGGACGCGCTCGCCCTGCTCCGCCTGCGGGTCGTAGGCCACGGAGACGTTTTCCGACAGGCCCAGTGCCAGGCGCGGGCGGGAGTTGCCCGGCTGCCACTGGTTCTCCAGGGCGTCGACCAGGTCCTGGCCGGTGATGGTGCCGTAGGCGATGGAGTTGCCGAAAGGCTGGACCTCGAAGATGTCCTGGTAGGTCACCTTGCCGCCCTTGAGGTCGGCGCGCACGCCGCCGGCGTTCATGAGGCCCAGGTCGATGTCCTTGTCGACCTGCTTGGACATGCTCACGCGCTGGCCCTCAGCGATGAAGTTGTTCAGAGTGGACTCGACGCCGCGGTTGGAGCCCGGCTCCTTGCCCTCGTCGGAGCCGCGGAACATGGCCTGCGGGGTCTCGCCGGCTTCCTCGGCGCCCTTCTCAGCGGCCTTGTCCTTGGCCTCCGCCACCAGGCCCGCGATCTCCGCGTGCGGCTCCAGAGCTGCCGCATCCGTGTAGTCGTACTGGGTCAGCTCCACGTCGGTGAGCTCGCCGGCGGTCTTGTCGTAGGTGAAGTCCACGTCGTTGAGCACCTTGCCGTACTCATGGCCCTGGGCCCAGTGCAGCGGCAGCGCGCCCTCGCGCTCGACGGTGCCCTGGGAGCGCACGTGGGAATCGCCGCCGAAGAGGACGTCGACGTCGTTGTTGAAGCCCTCGGCGTACTGCTCGGCGTCCTCGTGCATCAGCGCTACGACGACGTCGGCCTCGCCCGACTCCTTCAGGCGGGTGGCTTCCTTGTTGGTGGCCTCGACCGGGTCGGTGAAGGTAATGCCCTCGATGGCGCTCGGGGCAACCTTCTCAGCGGTCAGCTGGGTCACGGTGCCCACGTAGCCGATCTTGACGCCGTCGATCTCGGACACGTGGGAGGCTTCCATCGCCGGCTGGCCGTCCTTGAGGACGTTGGCGCCCAGCACCGGGTAGTCGGACTTCGGGATGATGCGATCGGTCAGGTCATCAAAGCCCTGGTCGAATTCGTGGTTGCCCACGGCGCTGGCCTCAACCCCCATGGCGTTGAGGACCTGCAGGGTGTACTCGTCGTCGGTGATGGCGGAGACGAACGCGGAGCCGCCGACGTTATCGCCCGAGGTGGTCAGGTCGTAGTTCTGGTCCTGGTTGACCTGCTCGACCAGGCTCATCAGCTTAGCGGCCCCCAGTTCCGGATCCGCTTCTTCCAGGTGGCCGTGGAAGTCGGTGAAGTTGGACACCGAGAAGCTGACCTTGTCCTCGGCGAAGGCGGCCGGAGCGCCCTGCAGGGCGACGGCGGTGACGGTGGTGGCCGCCACGAGGCGGCCAATGCGACGGAAGTTACTCATGGGAGTTCTCCTGCGAGACTTGGGAAAAAGGGACTTAGAGACAAGTCCCTTTATAAGCCCGTGACCAAGCCCCCGCAGCGCCCCCGGCGGTAGGTCGAGGCTTCCCCTGCGGTGTTAACCTGCCCGCGGCGCAGAGTTCACCTGCAGGTCACCGGACGGGGGCACTGCGCTCTCCCCTGCCGCGGGCTCCCCTGTCGCCCGCGCCGAGGGGCCGCGGTGCGCGCGGGGTTAGGCGGTGACGCGGTAGACGTCGAAGACGCCCTCGGTGTTGCGCAGCGTGGTCATCAGCTGTCCCAGCTGCTTGGTGTCAGAGACCGAGAAGGTGAACTTCAGCGTCGCGATGTGGTCATCGCCCCGGTTCGAGGTCATCGACAGCACGTTGAGGTTCTGATCGCTGAATATCCGCGTGATTTCAAACAGCAGGCCCTGGCGGTCCAGGGCCTCCAGCTGCAGCGTGGCCGCGAAGGCGCCGGAGGCCGAATTGCCGCTGGCCCAAGAGACGTCCATCATGCGCTCCGGCTGGCTGCGCAGCTTCTCCGCGTTGGTGCAGTCCACCCGGTGCACGGAGACCCCGCCGCCGCGGGTGACGAAGCCGAAGATCTCGTCGCCGGGCACCGGCTGGCAGCACTTGGCCATCTTCGCCATCACGTCCGGGCTGCCTTCGACCAGGATGCCGGTGCCGGAGGAGGAATCCTCCGTCTCCTTGGTACGGGAATTCTCCAGCGCCGACAGCGGGGTGCGATCGGCCAGGGCCTCGACCGCGTCGTCCCGGTCGCCGAACAGGGACGTTAGCTGGTTGGCCACGTGCTGGGCGGAGACATTGCCCGAGCCGATGGCCGTATACAGCGAGTCCACGTCCGGGTAGTGCAGCTGCTTGGCCACCTGCTTCATCGAGCTGGCCGTAAACAGGCGGTAGAGCGGCAGGCCGCCGCGCTGGACCTCCGTGGCCAGGGCGTCGCGGCCGGCTTCGAGGTGCTCCTCGCGGCGCTCCTTGGCGAACCACTGGCGCACCTTCGCCTTCGCGCGCGGCGAGACCAGGAACTCCTGCCAGTCGCGCGACGGGCCAGCGTTGGCGTCCTTGGAGGTAAAGATCTCCACCTTGTCGCCGGATTTCAGCGTCGATTCCAGCGCCACCAGCTTGCCGTTGACCTTCGCCCCGATACAGCGGTGGCCGACCTCGGTGTGGACCGCGTAGGCGAAGTCGACCGGCGTGGATCCGGCCGGCAGGTTGATGACGTCACCCTTCGGGGTAAAGGCGAAGATCTGCTTGGCGGACAGGTCGTAGCGCAGCGAATCCAGGAAGTCGTTCGGATCGGCTGCTTCCTTCTGCCAGTCGAGCAGCTGGCGCATCCACGCCATCTGGTCGACCTCTTCCTGGTGGCCAGAGTTTTTGCCCTTGGTCTCCTTGTAGCGCCAGTGCGCGGCCACGCCGAACTCGGCGTTGTAGTGCATCTCGTGGGTGCGCACCTGCACCTCCAGCGAGGAGCCACCGTCGGCTAGCACCGTGGTGTGCAGCGACTGGTAGACACCGAAGCGCGGCGAGGAGATATAGTCCTTGAACCGGCCCGGCAGCGCCGAGTAGAGGGCATGGACCACGCCGATGGCGGCGTAACAGCTGTTGATGTCCTCGACCAAGATGCGGATGCCCACCAAGTCGAAGATCTCGTCGAAGTCGCGGCCGCGCACGATCATCTTCTGATAGATCGACCAGTAGTGCTTCGGCCGGCCCATCACCTCGGCCTGGATACCGTTCTCCTTGAGGGCGGCGCCGACCTCTTCCTTGATCTGCTTCAGGGCGCGATCGCGCGACGGCGCGCGGGCGGCAACCATGCGCACGATCTCGTCGTACTTCTTCGGGTACAGGATGGCAAAAGCCAGGTCCTCGAGCTCCCACTTGACGCTGGCCATGCCCAGGCGGTGCGCCAGCGGGGCAATCACGTCGAGGGTCTGGCGGGCCTTCTTCGCCTGCTTTTCCGGCGGCAGGAAGCGCATGGTGCGCATGTTGTGCAGGCGGTCGGCGACCTTGATGACCAGCACGCGCGGATCCTGGGCCATGGCCACGATCATCTTGCGGATGGTCTCGGCCTCGGCGGCGGCGCCCAGCGCCACCTTGTCCAGCTTCGTCACGCCGTCGACGAGCCGGGCGACCTCGGGGCCGAAATCGCCGGTCAGGTCCTCGAGCGAGTAGTCGGTGTCCTCCACCGTGTCGTGCAGGAGGGCGGCGGCCACCGTGGTGGTGTCCATGCCGATCTCCGCGGCGATGGTGGCCACCGCCAACGGGTGCGTGATGTACGGGTCCCCCGACTTGCGCATCACGCCCTCGTGCAGGCGCTCGGCGGTTTCGTAGGCGTTGTTCAGCAGCTCCACGTCTGCCCGCGGATGGAATTCGCGGTGGATGGACAGCAAAGGCTCCAGGACCGGATTGACCTTGGTCCGCCCACCCGTCAGGGAACGAGCCAGGCGGGCGGACATGCTGCGCATGCTAGACCCAGCGGGGCGTTTCGCCGGTTTATCGTGAGTCATTACGCGCCCCTTTCCGAACTAAACTACTAATTAGTTCAGTCTAGCGCTTAATTCTCCTCAGGTGTGCGTAAGACCACCAAAGGCGTACCCGCTAGGCGCTCGCGCCCGCCCAGGCCCTCGACCTCGATGACCACGACGTTGCCGACCACCTCGGCGCCGGCCTGTTCCAGCAGCTGGCGGGCACCGAACAGGGTGCCGCCGGTGGCCAGGACGTCGTCGACGAGGGCGATCTTCTTGCCCTTGAGCTCCGCGCCGTTGGCGGGGATCTCCAGGGCGGCAGTGCCGTATTCCAGCTCGTATTCGGTGTGCAGGACCGGCGGCGGCAGCTTGCCCGCCTTGCGGATAGCCAAGATCCCCACGCCCATCTTGTAGGCGACCGCCGAGCCCAGCAAGAAACCGCGGGCGTCCAGCCCGCCGATCATTTCCGCGCCCAGGTCCTCGCAGGCCTTCGCCAGGCCATCAACCACGACGCTGAAGGCGTCCGCGTCGGCCAGCACCGGGGTCAGGTCCTCGAAGAGAACACCCGGCTCCGGGAAGTCCTGAACGTAACGGATCTTGTCTTGTAGGGCTTCATTAGCGTTGGAGTACTGAGAACTCACTTAATTATCCTTCGATTTCGATTCAGTGGCGCCTTCGGGGATCAGCGCCCACCTGTCCATATTCCAACCGATTCCCGCCAGCCCAGTGTACGGTACCACGTGTTTGACATCGTTGCGGACCACGAAGGTCTTCGGTTGCGCAGCCAGCGGGATGGTCCGCACCGTCTGCCACTGCTCGGCCTCGGCCTTGTTGAGCTCTTCCACATTCGAAATCCGCGGCTCCGCGGTCGAGAATTCGGTGAGCGGATCGATAGGCCCCAGGAAGGCGTCGATGGCGGGCAGGCCCGTTTCCGGATCCGGGTTGAGCATGTACTGCGAGGTGTTCTCCGCGCTCACGTCCTCGACCGTGATCCCGGCCGGCTGGCAGGTCTCCGAGATCTTTTCCACCATGGCCGCATAGCGGTCGTTGGGGCCCAGGTAGCCGATGCGGATGGTCTGCCCGCTCAGCGTCTGGGCGATGGCGTTGTCGGTGCCCACGTGCGGCTCGACGGCCCGCTTCAGGTACTTGCCGATGGGGTCGTTGTGCCACAGGACGTGCTGGTAGACCGGCGGGACCTCCACGCCGGACTCGGCGGAGCTGAGCTTGGCGAGCGCGGCCTGGTCGATGCACTCGGAGAAGGCCCGCCGCGGCTCCTCCTGCGCGAACAAGCCGTACTCCGACAGGACCAGCGACTCGGTCAGATCGCCGACGACCGGCTCAATCTCATAAGGGTTATCGGCCGCGTCGCGGTCCAGCCAGGCAGGGTTCGCCGCGCGGGAGTCAACCACGCCAAGGGTCCCGGCGTCCTTCAGCGCGCCGGAATCCGCGTCCGCGGGCCAGACGGTCACCGGGGCGATCTCGGCCTCGTTGCCGAAGAAGTGCGGGTTGCGTTCCAGGACCACTTCCCCGCTCTCGCCCACGTGGTCGATGACATACGGGCCAAAGGAGACCTGCAGTTCCGGATCGAACTCGGCCAACTGGAAGTCGAAGCGCCAGATGCGCGCGACCTCCTCCAGCACCGTGGGATCCTGCGAGTACAAGGCGTTGGTCAGCTCCTGGGAGTCCATGCTCAGCTTCTTGGCGATAGCGTGGGCCGGCATCACCGTGCCCGGTCCGAACAGCCCGCGCCAGCGCTGGCCGGTGCCCGGGGCGAAGACGACCTCGAAGACCTTGTTCTCCGGTGCGCACTTGAACTGCTGGATGTCCTGGGCCAGCGGCATGTGGGAGCCGAAGGTTTCCTGCATGGTGCCGGCCGTATACGCCAGCAGGTAGTCCACGCAGGTCACCGGCTGGCCGTCGGAGAATTTCGCGTCGTCGCTGAGCGTGTAGAGCACCGACTTGGACTCGTCCTCGGAGCCGGGGTTGAGCTCCTGGGCCTGGACCAGGTCCGTGTTCGGGATCATCTGCCCGCGCGGGCCCGGCACGAAGGCGGCCGGGTACAGGCGGCTGGACAGCTGCGCCACGCTGCCGGCGGAGCCGAAGGCGGTGCCGGCGTTGGTGGTCACCAGCTCCGAGGAGGTCTGGTAGCCGAAATGGTCGCTGGAGGCGGTGCCTTCCTCCTCGGCCGGCTCCTCCCCCTGCCCGCAGGCTGCCAGGCCCAGCGCCAGGCTGGCGGCCAGGCCCGCAGCTGCCAGACGCCACCGCGTTGGATTCTTGTTGACTCCACTTCCCATTTCGGGCTAACTCCTACCTGAGACTACCGATTGCAAAACCCCGGGGGTCAAAGCCCCCGGGGAGAGAAACTGACCGTGAACTACCTAGGCCGGGCTACTGTCCCGGGCGCCAGGTGGCGCCGGAGCCGGTAGTGCCCTCGCCGGGGCGCGGGCCGTGGTCGTCGCTGGATTCGGCGATGTCGTCGTTAGCCGACGCCGTCACCGGAGAGGCCACGGTGCGCTTCGCGCCGCTTTCCTCGGGGTCGAGCTCCTCGTCAGCCTCGCCCGAACGGTAGCGCTCCACCTCGGCGTTGTGGCGGCGGAATTCCTTCTTCCGGTTGACCATGCTGACCAGCAGCGGGGTGGCCAGGAACAGAGAGGAGAAGATGCCCTCGATAACGCCGATGAGCTGGATCAGTGCCAGGTCCTTGAGCGTGCCGATGCCCATCAGCCAGACCGCGACCACGAAGAGGGCGATAATCGGCAGGGCGGAAATCACCGAGGTGGAGATAGAACGCATCACGGTCTGGTTGATGGCCAGGTTGGCCTGTTCGCCGTAGGTGTGTTTGCGCTGCCCCAAAATGCCCTGGGTGTTCTCGTTGACCTTGTCGAAGACGATCACGGAGTCGTAGATGGAGAAGGTCAGCACGGTCAGCAGACCGATGATGACGGCCGGGGAAACCTCGAGCCCGAACAGGGCGTAGATGCCGGCGATGATGACGCCGTCGACAATCAGCGCGAGGATGGCTGCGAACGCCATGGTGCGCTGCAGGCGGATGGCAACGTAGACGGTCGCCGCGATGAGGAAGACCACCATCGCGATGATCATGCGCTCGGTAATCGAGGAGCCCCAGGACTCAGAAACGGTGGAGGTACCGATGGCGTCCGGGGTGGCCTCGCCCTCGGCGTTTTCCGGCTGGTACTCCTCGTAGATGGCCTGGCGGGCGCTGTCGACCTGCTCCTGGCTCAGACGCTCAGAGGTGATCTCCAGCGTCTCGGAGGCGCCGGAGCCGACGATCTGGACCTGCTCGGGCTCCACGCCGGTGACTTCCTCGAAGGTCTGGCCGACCTCCTCTTCCACCAGGTCCGCGGCCGGCATGGTTACGGTGGTGCCGCCCTCGAAGTCCAACGAGAGGCTGAACCCGCGGATGAGGATAGCGGCGATGGACACGACCAGCAGGCCGATGGTGATCGAGTACCAGAGCTTCGTCCGGCCGATGAAGTCGATGCCGCCCTCGTCGGAGTAGAGGCGATCCAACCGGGAAATCTTGTTCTTAGCCATTAGTTGTTCTCCTCGCCCTGCTCGGTGCGCTTGCTGCGCGTGCTGCGTACGGTGCGCTCGGTGTGCTCAGGCTTCGTGTCTTGAGCGTCCGCGTGCTGGTCGCCGCGCGGTTGCGTCTTACCATAGTGGCCCTTCGCCCGGTTTTCCTCGGCCAGCGCGAAGATGCCGCCCAGGCCGTTCATGGACGGCTTGGCGAAGACCGGCTTGCGGGCGGCCAGCATCATCAGCGGCGCGGTGATGAGGAAGGAGACGACCAGGTCGAAGACGGTGGTCAGGCCCAGGGTGAAGGCGAAGCCCTTGACCTCGCCGATGGCCAGGAAGTAGACGACCACGGAGCCGATCAGCGTGACGGCGTTACCGGTCACGATGGTGGTTCGCGCCCGCTCCCAGGCCTTGGTGGTCGCCGAGCGGAAGGTGCGGCCTTCCAGGATCTCGTCCTTGATGCGTTCGTAGTAGACCACGAAGGAGTCGGCCATGGCGCCGACACCGATGACCAGGCCGGCGATGCCGGACAGGTCCAGCGAGTAGCCGACCCAGCGGCCCAGCAGCACCAGGGAACCGTAGGTCAGGGCCATGGCGCCGACCAGCGTCAGGAAGGAGACGAAGGCGAAGGCGCGGTAGTAGTAAATCGAGTAGGCCAGGACCAGAATCAGGCCGACCAGGCCCGCGATGAGGCCGGCCTGCAGGGCGGCGTGGCCAAGCGACGGCGGGACCGTCTCCGTGGTGCCGCCCGGCTCGCCGTTCTCGCCCACGAAGGACAGCGGCAGCGCACCGTAGCGCAGGTTGTTGGCCAGCGACTGCGCCTCTTCCTGGCTGAAGTCACCGGTAATCGAGGTGGCCGAGCCATACGGGGTCGCGCCCTGAATCTGCGGCGCGGAGATGACCCCGGAGTCCAGGGTGATGGCGATCTGCTTATGCAGGTACTCCTCGGTGAGCTTGGCCCAGGTGGCCGAGCCGTTCGGGCCGTCGCCGGTCTGGAAGGAGAAGCTAATCTGCATCTGGCCGGTGTCCGGGTTCAGGCCGCCGTCAATCGGGGAATCCGTGTCGATTTCCGAACCGGTCAGGCGGGTGCCGTTCGGGTCCTCGACGCCGTCCAGCAGCGGGGCCGGGTCCAGGATGTACGGCATGCCCTGCGAGTAGTCACAGGTCACCAGTGGCTTGGCGGGGTCGTCCGCGCCCGCCAACGGGTCCGTGTCCTGGGTGCAGGTCATCAGGGCCGAGGCCGCGGACAGCGTGGTCGGGTCCTCCGACTGGCGGTCCTTGAGCAGCATGTCGGTCATCTCTTCGCGGCGCTCCGCCTGCTCCAGGGAGTTCCCCGGTTCCGGCAGCGGCTCGGCGCTGACTTCCTTTTGATCCACCTTGGTGTTGTTGGAGCCCTGGCCCTCGGCCTGCTCGTTGGCCTGGTTGATGGCGTCGGAAACGCGCTTCAGGGACTGGTTCGCCTCATCCTTGCTCAAGACGCCGTACTTGACCCAGCGGTTGGCCATGTCTTCCATTTCGGGCAGCAGCTTGGTCATGTCCGGGGTGGGCTGTTCGGCCACCGGGCGGAAAAGCAGCTGCGAGGTCTGGCCCACCGACTGCGCTTCCTGGGTGTCCTCGCCCGGGACGGTAATCACCAGCGTGTTGCCGTTGATAACGACCTCGGAGCCGGACACGCCCATGCCGTTGACGCGCTGTTCCAGGATTTCGCGGGCCTGTTGCAGCTGGTCCTGGGTCGGTTCTTCGCCCTGCGGGACCAGCGTGACGCGGGTGCCACCCTGCAGGTCGATGCCGAGCTTGGTGCTGGCGGTGCGATCGCCAGTAAAGAATACGAGCGCCCACACCGCCAGCAGGATGACGACGAAGAGCATGATGGCGCGCTTCGGCCATTTCCTACTGGCGTTGTTGATGGCGCCTTTGTGAGGAGCGGACACGAATACAATCTCCTGTGCATTGCAAGTTACAGGGCTAAGTAAAAATCGCTGCCTTTAACGGTGAAAGGAGCGAACACGATCCATCATGGTACGTCATATCGCTGGCAAAACCTCAACAGGGAGCCAGAAAAGTGCCTAGTGTGACCATGACAACGATCACAGTGCGGGGAAAACAGAAAAATCCGCCTGCCGGTGGCGTGCGCTCGGCACGCCTTCGACGGGCGGTGAGTGGAATTCCAGGACGGGCGGGGTCCGCTTGCCCTAGTTCCGCTCGTCCGGGTTGCGCGGGTTGCCTTCGGAGGGGAAGTCGGTCTGCTGCGGATCAGCCGGGGCGTCGCCCACCACGTTCGGGGCGGTGTTGGCCGCGCGCAGAATACCCATCTTGTCGACGGTGATGATCATGCCGCGGGCGACCTCCAGGTCGATATCCCCTTCGCGCACCGCGGTCACGGTGCCGTGGATGCCGCCGGCGGTCACGACGCGCTTCCCCGGGGTCAGCGAGGCCTGGAAGGCGGCAACTTCCTTCTGGCGCTGGCGCTGCTTGCGCATAGCGAAGAAGGTAGGCAGGACTAGAAGGACAACGAGGACGATAAATAGTACTAGTTCCATACCGATCCAGTGTGCCAGAAATTTCAGTTTAGCTGTTAATCAAACGCCGTTTGGCAGTAAGAATCTATTAAAACAGGCCAATCGCCCCGTCGGGCGGGGTCAGCCCTAGGTGCTGCCAGGCCGCCGCCGTGGCCACGCGCCCGCGCCCGGTGCGCGCGATCATGCCGGCGCGCACGAGGTAGGGCTCGCAGACCTCCTCGACGGTCGAGGGCTCCTCCCCCACGGCAATCGCCAAGGTATTCACGCCGACCGGCCCGCCGTTGTGGCCTTCGATGAGCGCGTGCAGGACCGCCCGGTCCAGGCGGTCCAGGCCCATCTCGTCCACGTCGAAGACGGCCAAGGCCCCCTGGGCGGCCGCCAGATCGATCTGGCCGTCGCCGTTGACCTCGGCATAATCGCGCACGCGGCGCAGCAGGCGGTTGGCGATACGCGGGGTACCCCGCGAGCGCGAGCCGATTTCCACGGCGGCCTCCCGCGTGATGTCCACGTCGAGGATCTGCGCGGCGCGCTTGATGACCCGGGTCAGATCCGCGGTGTCGTAGAACTCCATCTGCGCGGTAAACCCGAAGCGGTCCCGCAGCGGGCCGGTCAGCATGCCGGCGCGGGTAGTAGCACCCACCAGGGTGAACGGCGGGATCTCCAGCGGGATGGACGTCGCGCCTGGGCCCTTGCCCACGATGACGTCGATCCGGAAATCTTCCATCGCCATGTACAGCATTTCCTCGGCCGGGCGCGCGATGCGGTGGATCTCGTCGATAAAGAGCACGTCGCCCTCCATCAGGTTGGAGAGCATGGCGGCCAGGTCGCCGGCGCGCTCCAGCGCCGGGCCCGAGGTCATCCGCAGACTGGTGCCCAGCTCCTGGGCGACGATCATCGCCATAGTCGTCTTGCCCAACCCAGGCGGGCCGGACAGCAGCACGTGGTCCGGGGTCACGCCGCGCTTCTTCGCGCCCTGCAGCACCAGGGAGAGCTGCTCGCGGACCTTCGGCTGCCCGATGAACTCGTCCAGGCTCTTCGGGCGCAGGGAGCGCTCGATGTCGCGCTCGCCCTGCTGCGCGTGGCCGTCGACGTCGTCGTTGCGGCTCTCCGCCGCCTGCGCGCTGCCCTGCCGGGCCGATTCTAGCCCGTCTGGCAGCTGAAACTCGGTGCGCTCAATATCTGACATGTCCTAACACCCTACCCGTCGTGAACCCCTGGCGTGCGCCTACTTATTTCTTCCCTAGCCGGGCCAACGCGCTGCGCAGGACCACCGGCGTGGCGGCTTCGGGCTGCTCGGCCACGATTGCCTCGACGGCCCCGGCCGCGGCTTTTTCGGTAAAGCCCAGGCCCACCAGCGCCTCGGTGACCTGCTGGACGACCGGCTCGCTGGCCGCGGGCACCCCGCCGGCCGCCGCGCCGTCACCTACAGCCGCACCGGCCCCGGCGAAGGCGGCCACCTTGTCCTTGAGCTCGAGCGCCAGCCGCTCCGCCATGCGCTTGCCCACGCCCGGGATGGTCTGCAGGCGCTTGGCGTCCGATTGGCTGATCGCCTGCGCCAGCTCGTTGGCCTCCAGCACCGACAGTGCGGCCAGCGCCAGCTTCGGGCCCAGACCGGAGACGGACTGCAGCAGGTGGAACATCTCGCGGTCCTCGGCGGTACCGAAGCCGTAGAGGGTCATCGAGTCTTCCTTGACCACCATAGAGGTCAGCACGAAGGCCTCTTCCCCGCGAGTCAGCCGGCCGAGGGTGGGCGGGGCCGCGTGCACGAGGTAGCCCACGCCCTGGCATTCGATGACGGCGTGATCCAGCGCGATGGAGATGACCTCTCCGCGCAGCGATGCGATCATGGCGGGGTTGTCCTTTCTTCCCGGGGGTAGAGTTCTAGGTTTTTTAGGTTTCGGGCGACGTGGTGCTAGGCCTGCCGCCTAGCCGGACTGGGTGGAGCGGGCGCGCGCCAGGGCTTGCTGTTGGGCTTGCCGCTGGGCCTGGGTCCTCTCCCGCACCTGCTCGGCGCGGGCCAGGGCCGGAGCGCGCCAGCAGTGGCTGACGGCGAGTGCTAGCGCGTCGGCGGCATCGGCCGGCTTGGGTGGCTCGCTCAGCCCCAGGATACGGGTGATCATGGCGGTCATCTGCTTCTTGTCGGCGCGGCCGTTGCCGGAAACGGCCTTCTTGACCTCCGAGGGGGTGTACATGTGCACGTCCAGGCCGCGTTCGGCCGCGGCGAGCACCAAGACCCCGACGGCGTGAGCGGTCTGCATGACCGTGGAGACGTTGCCGCGTTCGAAGACGCGCTCGATGGCCACCACGTCCGGCTGGTACTCGTCCATCCACTCGGCCACGGCCTTGGACAGGCGCAGCAGGCGCTCGGTGAGATCCTTGTCCGCGGGCGTGCGCACCACGCCGACGGAGATGGGGATGACGGCACGGCCCCGGCCCGCCTGTACGACCGACAGGCCGCAGCGCGTAAGGCCCGGGTCGATGCCCATGACGCGCAAGCCCTCCAGGTTCACCGGTCACCTCCGTCACACATATGTTCTAGTACCTTATCACGCATCCTACACGCGCCGTGGCAGGCAGGCCAGCCTGGGTGCCGCGGTTGTTAAGAGCCGGGCAGACACGACCAAGGGCAGCCGCGGCAAGAAATACTCGCCCCGACTGCCCCATTATCAGGTTCTTAAGACCTGGGCCGGCTGATTAGTCCTCGAGCTCGGCCAGGACCTCGTCGCTAAGATCCATGTTGGTGTAGACGTTCTGCACGTCGTCGGAGTCTTCCAGCGCGTCGACGAGGCGGAAGATCTTCTTGGCATCGTCAGCGCCGAGCGGAACCTCGACGGACGGGCGGAAGTCGGTGTCGGAGTCCTCGACGGAGATCTCCGCCTCTTCCAGGGCGGTGCGCACCGCGCGCACGTCGGCGGGCTGGCAGGTGATCTCGAACTGCTCCCCGCGGTCGTTAACCTCTTCGGCGCCGGCCTCGAGCACGGCCAGCAGCAGGTCGTCCTCGGTCAGCTCGCCCTTCTGGACGACCACGACGCCGACGCGGGAGAACATATAAGACACGGAGCCGGACTCGCCCAGGTTGCCGCCGTTCTTGGTCATGGCGGTGCGCACCTCGGTAGCCGCGCGGTTGCGGTTATCGGTCAGGCACTCGATGAGCATGGCCACGCCGTTGGGGCCGTAGCCTTCGTACATGATGTTTTCCCAGTCGGCACCGCCAGCTTCCTCGCCGGAGCCGCGCTTGCGGGCGCGCTCGATGTTGTCGTTGGGAACGGAGGCCTTCTTGGCCTTCTTGATCATGTCGTCCAGCGTCGGGTTGGCCGCGGGATCGCCGCCGCCGGTCCGCGCCGCCACCTCGATGTTCTTAATCAGCTTGGCAAATTCCTTGCCGCGCTTGGCGTCGTTGGCAGCTTTTTTATGCTTGGTCGTCGCCCATTTAGAGTGGCCGGACATAAGGTGTGCCCCTTCCTAGTTGGTTTTAACTAACGCGATTATACGTGCAGCGGTCGCCGCGTCTCACTAAGACCCCGCACACGCGGCCCAAGTCGGTCATTCCTTGAGCCAACGGATGAGCCCCTCCTGGCTCACTTGGGCCACCAGCGCCCCGTCTTGGCGGTAGAGCCGCCCCTGGGCGAAACCGCGCCCGCCGCCGGCGAACGGCGAGTCCTGCTCGTAGAGCAACCACTCGTCGACGCGGATCTCGTCGAAGAACCAGAGGCTGTGGTCGAGGCTGGCCATCTGCACGCGGGCCTCGGGGTGGGAAATCAGCGTCGAGTTCAGCAGGGTCATATCCGACAGGTAGGACAGCGCGACCTGATTCAGGGCCGGGTCGTCGCCCAGCCCGGCGTTGTAGCGGAACCAGATGTGCCGCGCGCCGGCGCCGTATTTGTCCTGGGCGTGGCGGGAATTGTCGTGCTCGTCAGGGACCATGAGCACGTCCCAGTCGCTCCACTCGCCCAGCACGATACGCGAGGTCGACGGCCAGTCCTCCGCGCTCGCGCGGCACTCCTCCGGGCCCGGCACGTCCGGCAGCTGTGCGGCGTGTTCCGGGCCTTGGTCGCCGGGGCGGCGGAAGCTGACCAGCATCTCCACGATCTCTTTGTCCCCCTGCCAGCCGGTGACCCGGCGGTGGCTGAAGGTGCGCCCGTCGCGAACGGTAAGCACGGTGAAATCGATGGGCTCGGCTGACAGCCCGCCGCCGACGAAATACGCATGCAGCGAGTTCGCCGTCTTGCCTTCCACGGTCTGCTGCGCCGCCTGCAGCGCCTGACCGACGACCTGCCCGCCGAAGGTGCGCTTCATTTCCGAGGGCACCCCGGGCCCGCGGTAGCGATCTCCGCCCAGGTCGGACATCTCAATTACCTGCCGAAACGACACCCTAAACTCCCTTCTTCTGGCAGGCGGGCGCCGCGCGAGTGCGCGCAGGCCAGCGCCCGGGCCGGCCCGGGGACTATGACGCCCACCACATATACGGCTGCCCACCTTACCCCGTGGGGCGAGCCTCCGTAAGATGGTCGGGCGATGACTCCCCAGAAACTACACCTGTCCGCCGCCGTACTCGAGATGTTCACCTGGGCCCTGCTGTTGGTCGGCATGGCCCTGAAATACTCCGGCGTGACCGAGGCCGTCGTCCCGGTCGCCGGCAGCATCCACGGCTTCGGGTTCTTGAGCTTTGTGGTGATGACCTGCCTGATCTGGATCAACAACCGCTGGCCCATCGGCATTGGCATCCTGGGCCTAGTCGTGTCCGCCATCCCGTTCGCCGCCCTACCCTTCGCCTTGTGGACGGCCCGCCGCGGGCTGATGGCCGGCGGGTGGCGCTACCGTGACACGGACAACGCGGCTACCCCCACCGGGCCCGCCGACGCGCTGTTGGCGCAGGCGGTGCGCCACCCCGTGCGCTCTATCCTGTTGGCGGTAGTGGTTATTGCTATCGTATTTGGGGTCCTCGTGACGCTGGGCCCGCCCGTCGACGTCGAAGGAATCCTCCGCGGTTCCTAGGCCTTCCTTCCAGCTGAGCGAGCGCTTTGGCTCGCCGTAGCCCGCCGCTCGTTGGCACCAGTTTCTGTCCGTGTTGTGATGATGAAAAGAACTTTGAATAATGACTAAGCTCCTGCGGGCACGCGGTGGACTCCGCCGCGTCCCGGCCGTGTGGCTCGGCTGGGCCATCGCGCGCCTGTGCCTGGCTGTGCTCATCAAGCTCAACCACGAGCCGCGGGGCGATCTTTTCTACTACCACGCGGCGATTTTCGGCTCGAACCCGCAGGATATGACCGAATACCCGCACGCCGGGACCTGGCCGACCTACCTGGCCGCCTGGCTGGGCGGCAGCGAGATCATGGCCTTCATGTTCGTCTTCGCCCTTTTCTGCCTGGCCTGCGACGCCGCCTTCCTCGCCGCCCTGCTCCACCGCCACGACACGCGCCCGACCGCCTTTGCCGCGGCCTGGTTCTGGGTGCTGTTCGGGCTGGCCGCCGGCCACGTCTTCCTCATGCGCCTGGACATCTTCCCCGGGCTGGCTGTCGGCTTCGCCGCGCTGGTCATTCACCGCTGGCCCGTACTTTCCTCCAGCCTCATAGCGCTCGCCTGCGCGATGAAGCTGTGGCCGGGCGTGCTCGCCGCCGGGTTGGTCGGGCGCGTGACCAGCGCCCGCGCCTGGCTGCGGGTGCTGAGCTTCGGGGTGTCCCTGGTGGCCTTCGCCGGCATCACACTGCTCGCGGGCGGGTGGGAGCGCCTGACCAGTCCCCTGGACTACCAAAACGTCCGCGGCCTGCAGATCGAGTCGGTCGCGGCCACGCCCTTTATGTGGGACGCCTACCGGCACCCGGCGGCCTACGAGATTGGCATGGCGCCGTCGAAGTCCTTCGAGATCACCGGCGCGGGCACCGACGGCGCGGTGCAGGCCACGGCCTGGGCGATGGGCATCGTTATCGCCTTCGCGCTGCTCTGGGCGCTCTACCGCTTCATCTGGGGCGGCTGGAGCCCGCAGACCACCATCTCCTGGGCCGGGGTCGTCGTGCTGGGGCTTATCGTGACTAACAAGGTCTTCTCCCCGCAGTACATCATCTGGTTCGGCCCGCTTATCGCGGTCGCCCTGCGCACGACGGCGCCGGGAAGCGCGCGCCGCAAGGTAGTGGCAGCCCTGGGGGTGATGACTGTGATCTGCGCGGGCCTGGGGACCTATATCTACCCCTTCGGCTACGACTACCTCTGGAATTTCGTCGGCGAGCAGCTAGCCCCCGTGGCCGCGCTGGTTGCGCGCAACGCGCTGGTCGTGGCCATGTTCGTGCTCGCGCTGGTGTGGTGGGCCCTGGAGCTGCGCGCCCAGGGGCTAGAACGCCGTGAGATCAAAGAACTCGGGCAGCCGGGCGGTGCCGCCCAGCCGGAAGGTGCGCACGAGGGGGCGCAGGCGTAGCGCCCGGGTGTCGGCCACCGCCTCGTTGTAGAAGCGGTGGGCTAGCTGGACGCGCACCTCGGCGTCGACCAGCTGCGCCGGCACCGGGTCGCACAGGCGGCGGATTTCCTCTCCCAGCCGGTGCTCGAGGTCGCTGCGCTGGGTGAACTGGCCCGGCACCAGGGCGGTCGCCTCGGCCTGCGCGCTGGCCTCGGCCAGCCGCGGCTCCAGCGCGGCCGCCACCGCCGCGCGCCTGTCCAGCGCCGCCTGCAGCTGCGCCAGGGCCGCGTCCGTGCGGATGTGCAGCGTGTTGAGCCGCTGGGCCGTGAAATAAGCCCAGAGCATCACCACGGTCACCACCACGGCGGCGACCACGAGCAAAGCGGTACCCATTTATTTCACCTGCACTTTCGATCCGTCTTGCACGGTCTCATAGACCGCCATCACCTGGGCGGCCACGTGATCCCAGTCGTAAGTTCGCGCTCGGCGGGTGCCGGCGGCCGTGAGCCTGGCGCGCAGCTGTGGGTCGTCCAGCACGTGGTTGAGCTGCCGGGCTAGCGCGGCGGCGTCGCCGTTGGCAAAGAGCAGGCCGGCCGGCTCGTCCGATTCCACGTCGCAGACCGCCGCGAAGGCCTCGAGGTCGCTGGCGACGACCGCGCAGCCGGCGGCCATGGCCTCCACCAGCACGATGCCGAAGGACTCGCCGCCGGTATTCGGGGCGACGTAGATATCCGCCCGGCCCAGAATCTCCGCCTTCTCGGCGTCGCTGACGCGGCCGACGAAGTCCACCCCGTCGACCTCGCGGGCCCGTCCCCCGCCCATCACGGTCACCCGCACCTCGTGGTGGACCTGGGGCAGGGCCTCTAAGAGGATGTCCAGGCCCTTGCGCGGCTCGTCCAGCCGGCCCAGGAAAACAATCTCGGGGCGCGGGTCCGCCCGCTGCGTTTCCTCCTGCGCCTGGCGGGAGCGCGCGTAGACCGACGTGTCCACCCCGTTGGGGATGAGCACCGGGTCCCCGCCGAGTTGCTCGACCTGCCAGCGGCGCGCCATCTCGGAGACCGCGATCCCGCCGCGGACTTTCTCCAGGATCGGCGCCAGGACGGGCTTGGCCAGGGTCAGGATGGTCGAGTTGGCGGCCGAGGCGTGGTAGGTCGCCACGATGGGCCCGGTGGCGAGGTAGAGCGCCACCATGGAATAGCTCGGCGAGTTCGGCTCGTGGATGTGCAGGACGTCGAAATTCCCCTCGGTGATGAACTCCCGCAGCCGCCGAAAGACCTGCGGGCCGATGGCCAGGCGGGCCACGGAGCCGTTATAGGCGATGGGGATAGACCGCCCGCCCTTGACCACGAAGTACGGCAGCTCGGTGTCTTCGTCCGCTGGCCCGATAACGCGCACGTAGTGCCCTTGCTCCAGGTAGACCGTCGCCAGGTCAAGGATGTGGGCTTGAACTCCGCCGGGTTCGTCGAAGGAATAGGGGCACACGATACCAATCCGCATGGGTGCTAACTCCCCCTCTTCTCGGCCTTGTGGGCGCGTTCGGCCCGCCGCCGCTCGACATCAACGTTCCACTGCGGTTGCAGTATGTGCCAGTCGGCCGGGTGCGCCGCGATATTCTCGGCGAAACCGTCCGCCATCCGCTGGGTCGTTTCCGCCACGTCGGTCACTTCCAGCGCCGGCGCGCAGGACAGGCCCCAGCCATCCTCGGTGAACCAGGGGTGCACCACGTGCAGGCGCGCGCCGGTCTGCGCGGCCAGCAGGGCCGGGCCGGCGGCCATATTCGCCGTCTCCCCGAAGAAATCGACCGGCACGCCGGTGCGCGACAGGTCCCGCTCGGCCAGCAGGCAGACGATGCCCCCTGCGGCCAGCACCTCCTTCAGCCGGCCAAAGGGCGGCTGGGCTCCCCCGGTCAGCGGCAGGACCTCGAAGCCTAGGGACTCGCGGTAGTCCACGAAGGCATCGAAAAGCACCTCGGGGCGCAGGCGCTCGGCAACGGTGGTGAACTGGCCGTGCATGCCCACCAGGCAGACCCCGGCCATGTCCCAGTTGCCCGAGTGCGGCAACGCCAGGATGACGCCGCGCCCGCGAGCCAGGCTCTCCTCCAGGTGTTCGCGGCCGACCAGGTCGCGCTGCAGGGCCGCGTGCAGGCCCGGGTCGTCATGGATGGACGGCAGGCGGAAGGCCTCTTTCCAGTAGCGCATATACGAGCGCATCGACGCGCGCACCAGTTCGCGCGTGACGTTTTCAGGCCCCACGACGCGGGCCAGGTTGCGGCGCAGCTGGTCCATGCCCCGCCCGTGGTCGCAGGCCAGGTCCGCGATCCGGTCGAAGAGCCAGGAGGCCCAGGACTCCGGCAGCCAGCGGACTACCCGCCAGCCGGCCAGATACCCGAGCGCCGAGAAATCGATATCGCGTGCGAGAAACCGCGCCATTGCTGCCCCTTAAAGTTAAGCTCGGTCGGCTACCTTGTCCTGCTTCATGGCCATGATGAGCCGCTGGTAGATGGTAAACACCGAGCCGACGGCTAGGATCCACAGGGCGATAGCCAACGCGTTGGGCACGCCGAAGCCCTCCAGCCCCACGCCGACTAGGCCGATGATGAGCCGCTCGGGCCGCTCAATCAGCCCGCCGACCATGCGCAGCCCGGAGGCCTCGCCGCGGGCCTTGACGTAGGAGATGACCTGCGAGGAGACCAGGACGATGAGCCCGGCCGCCACGGTGGACGGGTGGGCGTCGACGGTATAGACCAGGTACCAGATAATGGCCGCGAAAAGCGCGCCGTCGGTCACACGGTCGCAGGAGGCGTCCAGCGTCGCGCCAAACGGCGTGCCCCCGCCGCGGATGCGGGCCATGGTCCCGTCGATCATGTCGAAGGCGGCGAAAAGCCCGGACAGCACCGCCGCCCAGACCAGGTGCCCGGAGGGGATCAACAGCACCGAGATGGCGATGGTCACGATGGCGCCGACCGCGGTCACTGCATTCGGGGTCAGCCCGACCTTCAGAGCCGCCTTGGCTACCGGTTCCACCACCACCGCGGCTGGTTTCCTGCCGTGCACACTAAGCACGCGAATCCTCCTCGTCTATGTCCTGCCACGCTGCGGCCAAAAGACGACGCGTCTCCTGCAACAGCTGCGGCAGTACTTTAACCCCATCCAGGATAGTCATAAAATTGCTATCTCCCGGCCACCGCGGCACGACGTGCATGTGCAGGTGGTCTCCCACCGAGCCGCCGGAAGCCTTACCTAGGTTAAGCCCCACGTTGACCGCCTCCGGACGCGACACCCGCTTGAGGACGCGAATTGCCTTTTTCACAAAGGCCATCATCTCCGCGGTCTCGGACTCGGTGAGGTTTTCCAGCTGGGACTCCTTGCGGTAAGGCACCACCATGAGGTGTCCCGCGTTGTAAGGGAAGAGGTTCAGCAGCGCGTAGACCTGCCTACCGCGGGCGATGATGAGCCCGTCCTCGTCGCTGCCCTGCGGGGCTTCGACGAACGGGTCCTTCGACCGCTTCTGGATATAGGCCATGCGGTACGGGGCCCAGAGCCGCTCAAGGCGGTCTGGCTCACCCGCCCCGGCGTCGACGTAGGCGCCGGGTTCGGGCTGTGCGGATTCCGCGTTTTGGCCACTAGCCACGGAGGTTGTCCTCGCTCGGCTGGTCGTTGACCCGCTGGGTCACCCACTTGTCGATGAGCTCGACGGCCTCGTCGACCGGCACGCCGTTGACCTGAGAGCCGTCGAGGAAGCGGAAGGAGACCGCCCCGGCCTCGACGTCGCGGCCGCCGGCCAGCAGCATGAACGGAACCTTGCCCGTGGTGTGGTTGCGGATCTTCTTCTGCATGCGGTCGTCGGAGGTATCCACGTCGGCGCGGATGCCGCGGGAGCGCAGCTTCGCGGTGACGTCCTCCAGGTAGGAGACGAATTCGTCCGCCACCGGGATGCCGATGACCTGCTGCGGGGCCAGCCAGGCCGGGAAGGCGCCGGCGTAGTGCTCCAGTAGGACGCCGAAGAAGCGTTCGATGGAGCCGAACAGCGCGCGGTGGATCATGATCGGGCGCTGCTTGGAGCCGTCCGGGGCGGTGTATTCCAGCTCGAAGCGCTCCGGCAGGTTGAAGTCCAGCTGCACGGTGGACATCTGCCAGGTGCGGCCGATGGCGTCGCGCGCCTGGACCGAAATCTTCGGGCCGTAGAAGGCCGCGCCCGCCGGGTCCGGGACCAGCTCGAGGCCGGACTTGGTGGCCACGCGCTCCAGGATGCTGGTGGAGCGCTCCCAGATCTCGTCCGAGCCGACAAACTTGTTCGGGTCCTTGGTGGACAGCTCCAGGTAGAAGTCGTCCAGGCCGTAGTCCTGCAGCAGGGAGATGATGAACTCCAGCACCTTGGTCAGCTCGTTCTCGAGCTGGTCCTCGGTGCAGTAGATGTGGGCATCGTCCTGCGTGAAGCCGCGCGCCCGGGTCAAGCCGTGGACCACGCCGGACTTCTCGTAGCGGTAGACCGTGCCGAACTCGAACAGGCGCAGCGGCAGCTCGCGGTAGGAGCGCCCGCGAGAGGCGAAGATCAGGTTGTGGAACGGGCAGTTCATCGGCTTGGCGTAGTAATCCTGCGGCTGCTTGGTGCAGTTGCCCTCCGCGTCGTACTCGCCGTCCAGCTGCATGGGCGGGAACATACCGTCCGCGTAGAAGTCCAGGTGGCCGGACTTCTTGAACAAGTCGCCCTTGGTGATGTGCGGGGTGTTGACGAAGGAGTAGCCGTCCGCCAGGTGGCGGCGGCGGGAGTGGTTTTCCATCTCCATGCGCACGATGCCGCCGTTCGGGTGGAAGACCGGGAAGCCGGAGCCGATCTCATCCGGGAAGCTGAACAGGTCCAGCTCCGCGCCCAAGCGGCGGTGGTCGCGCTTTTCGGCCTCGGCCATCAGCGTCTGGTAGGCCTCCAGGGCCTCCTTGGACTCGAAGGCGGTGCCGTAGATGCGCTGCAGGCCGGCCTTGGACTGGTCGCCGCGCCAGTAGGCGGCCGAGGAGCGGGTCAGCGCGAACGCCGGGATGTACTTGGTGGTCGGCAGGTGCGGGCCGCGGCACAGGTCGAACCACTCGACCTCGTTGGTGCGCGGGTTGACGTTGTCGTAGAAGGTCAGGTCGCCGGCGCCGACCTCGGCGGCCTCGTCCGAATCCGGGTCGACGTTGCCCTTGTCCTGGATGAGCTCCAGCTTGAAGGGCTCGTCGGCGAGCGCCTCGGCGGCCTGCTCCGGGCTCTCGTAGACCCCGCGGGCAAAGCGCTGGCCGGTCTTGATGATCTTCTTCATGCGCTTCTCGATGGCCTTGAGGTCCTCCGGGGTGAAGGGCTCTTCGGTCTGGAAGTCGTAGTAGAAGCCGTTCTCAATGGCCGGACCGATGCCCAGCTTGGTGCCCGGGAACTCCGCTTGGACGGCCTGGGCCAGCACGTGGGCGCAGGAGTGGCGGACCACCGCGCGGCCCTCCTCCTCGCTGGCGGCGACGGGGGTAAAGGTCTGCTCGGTCTCCGGGACGTGCGACAGGTCCTTGAGGTTGCCCTCGGCGTCGCGCACAACCACGACGGCCTCCGGGCCCTTGTTCGGCAAGTCCAGCTCGCGCATCGCTGCCCCGACGGCAGTGCCCGCCGGGCAGACGAAGGACTCGTAGTTCACGGGGACTGCAGGAATAGCTTCCGCCATTTGGTGCGCTCCTTTGCGCTCATGCGGGCAGCAGCATACCTGGCCGCGGCCCGCGGTTTATTATTCCGGGGCTTATCTTACCGCGTCCAGCAGTGCGGATCCCCAAAAGGCCGAGCCCGCGCCGCCGCTGCTGGTCCCGGGTGGGACGAAATAGACCGCGGAGCCGATGTGGCTAATCCAGGTGTTGAGGTGATCGGCCTCGTCCAGGCGGGCCTGGATGGGTTCGAACTGGCGCGTCGGGTCCTTCTGGAAGCAGATGAAGACCAGGCCCGCGTTGGACAGCTGGATGAGGTCTTCTTCCTGGGATTCGGCGTAGTCCGGCATCAGGTCGTAGCTGTACGGGCGCCGCTTGAGCTTTTGCTCGGGGTGGTCGGCCGGCGGCCGGGCCCGGGCCATGTGGGAGTTCGGATCGATGACCGGCAGGCCGTATTTGTCGGTGGCCGAGTAATCCGCCTCGTCCAGCTCCTCCTCGCCCGTCAGCGGCGCGCCGTTGGAAAGCTTGCGCCCCACGGAGTTCTCCCGCGTGGCCCGGTCCAGCTTTTCCCACGTGTCCAAGTTCATACGGATGCGGCGCACCACCATGCAGGTCCCGCCCTGGGCCCAGTCGGGGCCCTCATCAATCCAGACCTGTTCGTCGTATTCTTCCTCGCCGCGCGGGTTAACCGTGCCGTCGAGCTGGCCGAACAGGTTGCGGTGGGTCGCGCCCTGCGGCAGGGAGCCGAAGGAGTTGGCGAAGCCCTGCTGCAGCCACGTGACCTTGGCGTAATCGGTACCGGCGCGGATCATGTGCCGCATGGCGTGGGAGGCCATCACCGCGTCGTCGCAGCAGATCTGCAGCACGACGTCGGTCTGGCCCCATTTGTCGCTGAGCTGGTCCCGCGAGAAGGACTTGATGTCCCGCAGCCACTCCGGCTTCAGGTCCGCGGCGTCGAGCTTGTCGAAAACCGGCTCGCCCCAGCCGCAGGTGATGGTGAGGTTGGCGGGCACGTCCACCATCTCCGGCTCCAGGGAGCCCAGCGGGGTCTCGCCCGTGCACAGCGCCCGGGCGTCCTCCGTCCACAGGCTCATCAGGTTGCGAAAGCCCCGCTTGCCGATACCCGGCTTCAGGTCAAAGCCCACCAAGTTCAGGTGGGCCTGCATGTCCGTGTCCACGCCCGCCTGGTGCTCGCCGTCGAAGGCGACGATCGCCTCCGCCAGGGGCTCGGACTGGCTGGCCTGCTCAATCGCGTCTTTTTCCTCCGCCTGGCTGCACGCGCTCAAGGCGAACGATGCCGCCCCCACCGCGCCCGCGCCCTGCAGGAAGTGCCGGCGATTAAGTCCCGTCATGGCTTTCGCTTACCTTCCCCTAGTGGCCGCTGTGGCCTTCGTGATCGGCGTGGTCGCCGTGATCACCGTGATCGGCGTGGTCGCCGTGGTCACTGTGATCGCCGAGCTCGTTGTGCTCGGCGTGATCGCCGTGGTCGGTGTCTTCGGCGTGGTCACCCGGGTCGCCGTGGTTGCTGTGATCGGTGGAGCCCAGGTCGCCGTAGTCCTCGTCGCCGGCGCCGATGCTGCGCACCGGCACCTCGCCCAGGTCGATGGTCTTGCCGTCGGTCAGGTGCAGCGTAATTGTCACGGACTCGCCGGCCATGACCGGCTCCTTCACGCCCATCAGCATGAGGTGATCGCCGCCCGGCTCCAGGGTGGCCTCGCCGCCGGCCGGAATGGTCAGCGGTTCGGTCATCTCGGACATCTGGCCATCGACGGTCTCGTGCAGCTGGGTCATCTCCGCTTCGATGCTGGTGCTAAACGACTCCACCTCCAGGTCGGAGTCGGTGTGGTTGACCAGGGTGCCGAAGATGGCGGTCATGTCCGAGTCCTCGGCCATCGCGCGCACGACGCCGCCTTCAAAGGTGACGTCCGTTTCGGCGGCCTGCTCCGACTCGGCGGAGGTGTTGGTCTGCGTGTCGTTCTGGTCCGCGGGCTCTTCGCTCGGGGAGCAGGCCGCCAGGGACAGGGCCGAGGCGGCAACAGCGGAGACTACAAGACGGGGGTATTTCATGACAGATTCCTTTGTTTACTGTTCATCAATGGGGCGACGCTTGGCCAGAACCAGCACGACGACGGCGGCCAGCACCAACACGCCGCCGACGGCGAGGATCCACTTCAGCGGGCCATCGGCGCCGCCGATCTCTTCGCCGGGCTCGGGGACGGCGGACTCGTCGACGGCGACGCTGGAGTCGTCATCGCCGGCCACGGTGAAGCTGACTCCCCCGCGGGTGGCGTGCCCGTCCGAAGAGGTGATCTGGAAGCCGACCTGGTAGTCACCGGGACCCGGGTCGACGTCGTCCGGGGTCTCGATGGTCAGGTTGCGATCGTCGAGCTTAGGCTCGGCAGAAAACAGTACGTCCCCGGTTTCCTCGTTGGTCACGGCGAAGTTGTTGAAGCCCTCCCGCGGGATTCCGGAGAATTCCAGGGTGATGGTCTCGGGGAATTCGTCGAGGACCTGACCTTCGGTGACGGTGCCGCCGATGACGGCATCGTGAGCCAGGGCTACCGGCGCTGCCCACGCGGACAGGCCGAGGGCCCCGGCTGCCACCGCGGCGCCTGCAGTGCGCGGGGAAAATGAAAACATGTACTGCTCCTTACGGCGAGGACTCGCCTGGTCGTTCCAAGGTCGCAGCGGCACACACCGCGGGCTTGCCGCCGCGCTGCGCGACGCGTATCCGACTAGTCGCCCCATTGCTGGAAGTAGTTCCCAACAATGGCGCAGATCTCACTGCTACTAGTTGTGCCCCGATTGTCCCCCACCCGAGCGCGAAGATACAAAACGCCGCCCCCAACGGGGACGGCGTCGAAAAATGGAGCGGATGACGAGACTCGAACTCGCGACCCTCACCTTGGCAAGGTGATGCGCTACCAACTGCGCTACATCCGCAAATTTGAAACCAGGCCCGGTTTCAGGACTTCCCAACCAGGTTGGAAAACCCGTGGTGCGCGATACTGGGATTGAACCAGTGACCTCTTCCGTGTCAGGGAAGCGCTCTCCCGCTGAGCTAATCGCGCAGGCGTCGCCGGTGGCCACGCTAACTGGAGGTGGAAACGGGAATCGAACCCGTGTGCACGGTTTTGCAGACCGTTGCCTCACCACTCGGCCATTCCACCGTGGCGTATGCCGCCTCACACAAGTATACAAAGTGAAACTGTGTTGGAGCGGATGACGAGACTCGAACTCGCGACCCTCACCTTGGCAAGGTGATGCGCTACCAACTGCGCTACATCCGCATTTTCGAAACCCTTAAGGCTTCCGGACTTCCCAACTAGGTTGGAAAACCCGTGGTGCGCGATACTGGGATTGAACCAGTGACCTCTTCCGTGTCAGGGAAGCGCTCTCCCACTGAGCTAATCGCGCGGGATAACCACCTTCTCAAAGGAAGGCGCGGAGCGGATGACGAGACTCGAACTCGCGACCCTCACCTTGGCAAGGTGATGCGCTACCAACTGCGCTACATCCGCATGCACCATGTTAAGCCGAAGCTTTCTGTGCGGTGCGAGTAAAAACATTATCCTGAACCGGCCCCGGTTTACAAATCGCCCGCTCACGGGGCGGTTCTGGGGCCATTCGCGGCAGCTTGTGACGCAAGCTAAATGACACCGCTGTCATCCCCGGCCGCACGTGCCCGCCGATACCGCCGTTTTACTGGGGATTCGTCGAATCACGCGGCACCGTGCTACATTTTAGCCCAGCACGGTCCCATGGCTCAGTGGAAGAGCGTTCCGTTCACACCGGAAAGGTCGCTGGTTCGATCCCAGCTGGGACCACCACTTATTTTTAAGAGCGTCTCCCCTCCTACGGGGAGGCGCTCTTTTTGTATCCGCGCCCTAGGATGGTGGCCATGGATATCAACGCTTTGCTAGGCCCCGACCGCCGCGAAGTCCGGGCGGTGATGGTGGCTACGGTGACTGGCTCGGCATCGGCGGCCGGGACCTCCGAGTCCCTGGGCAACGACACCGACGCGCAGCTCTTGCAGGGCCTGCGGGACTGGGCCGAGGTCATCGTGGTGGGTGCGTCCACCGTGCGCGCCGAGGACTACGGCGGCGCCACCTCCGCGGCAGGCACGCCGGCCCCGATCGCGGTCGTCACCGGCAGCGCCGACATGGATCCGCGCTCCCGCTTCTTCACCGACTACTCCACCGCCCCGCTGCTGCTAGTCCCGCACGCCGCGCTCGCCCAGGCCGAGGTCCGCGAGCGCACCCGCCGGCTGGAGGCCCAAGGCGCCGAGATCATCGACGCCGGGACGGCCAGCCCCGCCGACCTCCTGGCCTGCCTGCGGGCCCGGGGCTACGGGCGCATCGTCTGCGAGGGCGGGCCGGGCCTGCTCTCCCAGTTCGTGGCCGCCGATGCCGTCGACGCCTTCTACCTAACCCTCGATCCCACGGTCACCTCGGCGGTGGAGACCCCCGTCGTCCGCGCCGACGATGCCACCTCCTCCCGCACCACCCGGCTCACCCTGGACAATTGCGCCCCCGATGCCGACGGCACCGTGTTTCTGCGGTACCGCCGCGCGCGGAGGCCGTAAACTGGCTGGCCGTGAGTACCAGTTTCCTGTCTTCCGCGTGGACTTCCCGCACCGCGCTCGCCCCCGGCCGCCCCATCCAGCTGCCCGCCGGCCTCAACCTGGCCGCCTGGCCGCTGGCCATCTTGTTGGTGCTCAACACCGTGCTGGTCCGTGCCTTCAACGGCGCGCCCACGGATGACTTCAGTACGGTCTACTACGCCGTGCGCCGGGCGCTCGACGGCCAGGCCGTCTACGAGCAGGCCTACCACCACGTCGACCCGCTCTACCTCTACAACCCCGGCGCCACGCTGCTGCTCTACCCGCTGGGCCTGGTGGAGAACTTCAGCCTGGCCCGCGGGCTGTTCATCCTGGTCAACGCGGCGGCGATCGTCGGCGCGCTGGCGGTTCTGGCCTGCCTGGTAGGCCACCGCCTGTCCAGCCCGCTGTGGCCGGCAAGCATCGCGCTGGCCTTTGCCACCGAGTCCGTTATCAACACGCTGACCTTCGCCAATATCAACGGCCTCCTGCTGCTAGCGCTCAGCGGCTTCCTGGCGCTGGGCCTGCGCGGCCGGGCCGGCCGCGGGGGCCGGGGTGTGGGTTCCGGCCTGTGGGCGGGCATCGTGCTGGGCCTGGCCATTACCGTCAAGCCGCAGTTCGCCCCGCTGCTGGTGCTGCCGCTGGTCAAGGCCCGCTGGTCCACCGTGGCCGCCGGCCTGGCGGTGCCGGTGGGGCTCAACGCCCTGGCCTGGCCGGTCATCCCGGACGCCGGGGACTACCTGCGCCGGCTGGTGCCCTACCTGGGCACCACCCGCGACTACGCCAACTCCTCCTGGGACGGCCTGCGCGCCTATTTCGACCTGCCCGGCTGGGCCTACTACCCCGTGTGGGTGCTGGCCGCGGCCCTAGTCGCCGTCGCCGTCGTGCTGCTGTTGCGCTGGCGCAACACCGACCCGGTCCTGTGGGCGCTGACGACCACCGGCGTGCTGCTGGTCGGCATCTTCTTCCTGTCCTCGCTGGGCCAGCAGTACTACTCGATGTGGCTGTTCCCGCTGATGTTTACCGCGGTGCTGCCGCGCAGCGTTTTTCATTCATGGCTCGCCTGGGCCGCCGCGGCCTGCTTCCTGCTGCCCGTGACGTGGACGTCCACCCACTGGCCGGACGCGGGGCGCTGGGCGAATTTCTTCCTGGGCACCGCCGGGTGGTTCCTGCTCATCGTGGCCTGCGCGGCCAGCGTGGCCGGCTGGTACCTGGGCCAGCGCCGCAGCGCCGGTTACACTGGGCGGCATGACCAACCAGCCCACTGATTTCAAGCTCATCGCCGACGCCGACTGGAAAAAGCGCCTAAGCGACGAGGAATACTACGTCCTGCGCCAGGGCGGCACCGAGCCGCCGCACGTCGGCAAGTACACCGACACCACCACCGAGGGCGTGTACTCCTGCCGCGCCTGCGGCGCCGAGCTGTTCCGCTCTACCGAAAAATTCGCCTCCCACTGCGGGTGGCCGTCCTTCTACTCCCCCAAGGACGTCGACACGGTCATCGAGCGCGAGGACCGCTCGCTCGGCATGGTGCGCACCGAGGTGCTGTGTGCCAACTGCCACTCGCACCTGGGCCACGTCTTCGCCGGCGAGGGCTACGACACCCCCACCGACCTGCGTTACTGCATTAACTCTATCTGCCTAGACCTCGACGAGCGCGAGGTCTAGCCGCGGCTTAAGGCAGGACCTTGATGAGTTCTGCCACGTCCGCGACACGGCGCCCGGTGTGGAACGGGATTTCCTCGCGCACGTGGTTGCGGGCCTCGGTGTAGCGCATGACGTACATCAGGTCGACGATCCGGTCGAGGCTCGGGGCCTCGAAGGCCAGGATCCACTCGTAGTCGCCCAGAGCGAAGGCCGGGACCGTGTTGGCGCGGACGTCGGCATAATCGTGCGCTGCCATGCCGTGCTCGACCAGGATCTTGCGGCGCTTTTCCTCGTCCATGATGTACCAGTCGTAGGAGCGCACGAACGGGTAGACGGCAATCCAGTCGCCCGGCTCCTCGCCCATGATGAACGACGGCAGGTGCGACTTATTGAATTCCGCCGGGCGGTGCAGGGCGTTGCCCACCCAGGTCACGTCGGTGACCTGGCCGAGGACCGTGGTGCGGCGGAAGTCCGCGAAGGCGCGCTGCAGGTCCTCGAATTCCTCGGCGTGCCACCAGATCATGAAATCGGCGCTATCGCGCATGCCGGACAGGTCGTAGATACCGCGGACGGTGACCTTGCCTTCCTCCGCCAGGCGGGCGAAGAAGTCCTGGGCCTGGGCGATGATGTCGTCGCGCTCGGTACCCAAGGCCCCCGGGATGGCGCGGAACACCGCGTGCTGGGAGTACTGCTGGACCTCGTTGAGCTTCTTAAAATCGAGCTTCGCCATGGACAATCCCCTTTCAAAGGACGTTCGAGTCTGACTAGGACATGACCCCTCCAGTATCCACCATTAGTTGGATACTTGGCCAACTGGGGGCACGGCGCGCCTCCCACCAGTGGCGCCGGGGAAAATATAGCTTGATTCATTGTGAGCATTTCCGAGAGTTCCCAGCCGCACAGCGCCTCCCCTGCCGCTAACGATGCCCCCGCCGACGGCGAGACCACCACGCCGGCCACCTTCAACCGTGCCGTGGAGTCCATGCATCAGGCTCGCTTGCGCCCCGAGATTTCCCTAGGATCCATCCGCCCGCCGCAGCGCCTGGCCCCGTATAGCCACGCCATCGGGCTCGAGGTCGACCGCGGCGCGGACGATGCCGACTCCATCCCCACCGACAGCAGCGGCGACGCCTTCGGCCGCCTCATCCTCCTCCACGATCCGGGCGCCGAGGAGGCCTGGGACGGGCCCATGCGCCTGGTCGCCTATATCCAGGCCGACATGGACCCGGACGTCGCCGGCGATCCCCTCCTGCCGGACGTGGCCTGGGAGTGGCTGACCGAGGGCATGGCCCACAGCGATGCCCGCCACACTAATTTGGGTGGCACCGTCACCTCGACCGCCTCGGTGCGCTACGGCGAAATCGGCGGCCCGCCGCGCGCCTACCAGCTCGAGATGCGCGCCTCCTGGACCGCAGAAGACCTGGAACTGGGCCCGCACGTGGAGGCCTTTGCCGCCGTGCTGGCGAACGTGGCCGGCCTTCCGCCGGAGGGCGTTACCCAGTTAGGGCGCGGATAAGCCAGCGCGCGGGTAGCCTGGCATATCATGAGCGAGCTTAGACGAGTACCGGCGCAGGGCATCCCGCCGGTCGCCAGCACCCCGCAGGAGATCGCCGCAGCCGCCACCCGGCTGTTAGGCGGTACCGGGCCGCTGGCCGTCGACACGGAGCGCGCCGGCGCCTACCGCTACAACGACCGCGCCTTCCTCCTCCAGCTGCACCGCGCCGGGGCCGGCACCGTGCTCATCGACCCCGAGGGCAACGCCGAGGCCGTTAGGGACCACGTCGGCGACGCCATCAACGGCCAGCCCTGGGTGCTGCACGCCGCCAAGACGGATCTTCCCTGCCTGGCCTGGCTGGGGCTCAAGCCCGGCTCGCTGTTTGATACCGAGGTCGCCGCCCGCATGGCCGGTTTCGAGCACCCCAACTTGGGCCACATGGTCGACGAGATTCTGGGCATCGAGCTGGAAAAAGCCCACGGCTACGTGGACTGGTCCACCCGGCCGCTGCCGCAGGACTGGCTGGCCTATGCCGCCCTCGACGTCGAATTCCTTCTCCCCCTGGCCGAGACCCTCCAGGACGTACTGGCCGAGGAGGAGAAACTCGACTGGGCGCTGCAGGAATTCGACGCGCTTATCGCCGAGCACGCCGGGACCACCGCCCCGGAGCCCGGCTCTTGGCGCGAGCTCAAGGGCCTGAGCACCCTGCGGCGCGGCGAGCAGCTGGCCGTGGCCAAGGCGCTGTGGATTAAGCGCGACGCGTTAAGCGCGCACCGCGACATCGCCCCGCCGCGGGTTTTGGGCAACAAGGTGCTCATCGATGTCGCCCGCACGCTGCCGGACTCGCCGGCCGAACTGGCGCGCGTCAAGGGCTTTCCCCGCAAGCGGAAGTCGGCCACGCAGCTGTGGTGGGACGTCGTCGAGCGCGCCCGCGACCTGCCGGCCAGCGACTGGCCGCGCCCCCAGCGCACCCGCCGCGAGGTTCCCGGAAAGGCCGCCTGGCCGGCCGAGCTCTGGGAGCTCTACCAGGCCGCCCGCCAAGACTTCACCGACCTGGGCCAGGATCTGGCCGTCGACGACTCGCTGCTCATTAAGCCCGCCACCCTGCGGGCAGCGATTTGGGCCGCCCTCGGGCCCAAGGCGCACCTCACCGACACCGCCGACCTGGTCGACTTTCTGGTTGCCGCGGGCGTGCGACCGTGGCAGCTGGACTGGGCCGTGCCGATTATCGCGCGGCGCATCACCAGCTTCTAGCGCAGCCACTCCCCAATGGACTCGGCGATGCCCTCCGGCGCCAGCCCGACGTCCTCCAGCAGCTGCCCGCGGGAGGCGTGCAGCGGGAAGTAGTTCGGGAAGGCGAGGCGGCGCAGCGGGGTGTCCACCTGGGCATCGCTGAGCTTTTCGGCCACCAGCGAGCCGATGCCGCCGCGCTTGATGCCGTCTTCCACCGTGACCACCAGGCGGTAGTCCGCCGCCAGGCGCACCACGGCCTCCGGCACGGGCGCGACCCAGCGCGGGTCGACGACCGTCACGCCGACGCCCTGCTCGGCCAGGAGCTTCGCCGCCGCGATGCTGCGCGCCGACATCGCCCCGACCGAGACGATGAGCACGTCGCGGCTGCTGTCGGCATCGCCGGCGGACGCGCCGGCCACGTTGGTGTAGATGACGTCGGTGCCGTCCTCGAGCGTGTCGACGGCGTCCATGTCGTCGAGCAGGTTGCCCTTCGGGAAGCGCACCACGCTGGGCCCGTCGGAGATCTCCAGGGACTCGTTGAACAGCTCCCGCAGGCGCTTGCCGTCGCGCGGGGCGGCCACGCGCATGCCCGGGACGATGCTGGTCAAGGCCATGTCCCAGACGCCGTTGTGGCTAGCACCGTCCGATCCGGTCACGCCCGCGCGATCCAGCACCACGGTCACCGGCAGCCCCAGCAGGGCGATATCCATGAGCAGCTGGTCGAAGCCGCGGTTCAAGAACGTCGAATAGACGGCCACCACCGGGTGGAGGCCGCCTAGGGCCAGCCCGGAGGCCGAGGCCATCGCGTGCGCCTCGGCAATGCCGACGTCGTAGAAGCGGTCCGGGAAGCGCTCCGCGAAAGGCATCAGGCCGGTCGGGCCGGCCATGGCCGCGGTGATGGCCACGATGTCGTCGCGGCGCTCGGCAGCCTTAATCAGCTCCTCGGAAAACGCCGCGGTCCAGCCCGGCTGGCTCTTGCCCTTCGGCACGCCGGTGACCGGGTCAATGGCGCCGGTCGAATGCATCTGGTCCTTGGGCTCGTTGACCGCCGGAGCGAACCCGTGGCCCTTCTCGGTGACCACGTGGACGATGATGGGCCCCTCGAAGTCACGCGCGTAGCGGAACGCGTGGTTGAGCGCCTCGAGGTCGTGGCCGTTGATGGGCCCAATGTACTTCATGCCCAGCTCGGGGAACATCTCCGTGGGCAAGACGGAGGACTTGACGCCCTCCTTGAAGGCATGGAGGGCATCGAAGGCGCGCTCGCCGAACCAGCCCATCGACTTGAGTGTCTTCTTGCCGTGGGCCATCAGCTCGTCGTAGCCGTGCTGGGAGCGGATACGCCCCAGGTTCTCCGACAGGCCGCCGATGGTCGGCGCGTAGCTGCGGCCGTTGTCGTTGACCACGATGACGGCGTTGCGGTCCTTGTCCGCCGAGATGTTGTTGAGCGCCTCCCAGCACATGCCGCCGGTCAGGGCGCCGTCGCCCACGATGGCGATGGCGTTTCGGTGCGGCTCGCCTGCCAGGCGGAAGGCCTTGGACAGCCCGTCGACCACGGAGATCGACGCCGAGGCGTGCGAGGACTCCGTCCAGTCGTGCTCGGACTCGGCCCGCCGCGTGTAGCCGGACAGCCCGCCCTTTTGCCGCAGGCTGTCGAAGTCGCCGGCGCGGCCGGTGAGCATCTTGTGTACATAAGACTGGTGCGAGGTGTCGAAGACCATCGCGTCCTGGGGCGAGTTGAACGTGTAGTGCAAAGCGATGCTCAGCTCCACCACGCCCAGGTTCGGCCCCAGGTGTCCGCCGGTGGCGGAGACCTTCTCAATGAGCAGCTGGCGGATCTCCGCAGCTAGCTGTTCCAGCTCATCGCCATCGAGCTTTTTGAGATCCTTCGGCGAGTCAATCGAATCAATGATTCTCATGGAGTGCTCAACTACTCCTTTGCTTAAATCGCAGCGGTACCCCGCTTGTTTTATTTTCTACCGTACATCGTGGCCCGGCCGCGGGGTCAAAAGCACCAGGGTCTCGAAGTGGTGCGTGCCGGGGAAAGCGTTAACGACGACCATCCGGTCAATGCCGTAGCCCGCCTCGACCCAGGCGGACAGGTCGCGGGACAGGGCGGCCGGATCGCAGCCGATGTGCACGACGCGATTCGGGGTGGCCTCGGCAATGCGGGCCACGACCTCGGCCCCGGCGCCGACGCGCGGCGGGTCCAGGACGACGGCATCGGCGGGCGGCAGCTGGCCGATGACCTTGTCGACGCGGGCGGATTTGACCCGCACCGCGTACTCGGCCAGGCCGGGCTGCTGATCCGGGCGGGCGGCCGGCGACAGGTCCACCGAGTAGGTCTCCGCGCCGCCGGTGGCCGCGCTCAACGTGGGCACGAAGAGCCCGACGCCGCCGTACAGGTCCCAGGCCGGCCCGTGGCCGGTGCCCAGCAGCACCGCGACCAGGCCGGTGTAGGCCTCCGGCGCGCCGCGGTGGGCCTGCCAGAAGGCGGTCGCCGGGAACTCGAAGCGGTGCCCGTCGACCTCCTCGACTACGCCGGCGGTTCCCTCGACGACCTGCTCGATCTTTTCCACCCGCTTGCCGCGCGGGCCCTTGCGGGTCTCAATCACGTGGCGGGCCCCGGTGCTATCCAGCACCGCGATGACTTCTGCGCCCGGCGTGAACGTGCGCGCGCCCGGCCCCACGATGTCGTCTACCAGCCCGGGCGCCAGCTGCGTGCAGGCGACGTCGGTGACCAGGTCGTTGGAGGCGCGCTTGCGGGTGCCGGCCCGCCCGCGGGAGTCGACGCCCAAGCGCACGCGGGTGCGCCAGCCGCGGTGCGGCGGCAGCTCGCGCAGCTCCAGCTCCGGCAGCTCTCCGTCGGCGCCCAGGTGACCGACGCGGGCCAGCTGGTCGCGCAGGACGTCGGCCTTGATGCCAAGTTCCTGGGCCGGGTCGACCTCCGCGAAGTCGCAGCAGCCCGCCCCCGCCGCGGCGGCCGGGCAGGCCGAGTCCACGCGGGCCGGGCCGGCGGTGGCTACCTCGGTGACGGTGCCGCGCAGCAGGGATTTTTTGACCTTGTCGAGGCGCACGACGACCTCGTCGCCGGGGAAACCGCCCCGGGCGAAGACGATGCGCCCGTCGTCCGCGCGGCCGATGCCCTCCCCGCCGTGGGCCATGCGGTCGATGCGCAGGCGGATATCGTCGCCTGCCTGGTAGTTCGCAGTCTCCATTAGTCTCGTTGTCCGTTCGTCTCGAGGGGTGGTTGTTCTTCTTCGGCCTCAATGACCCGGTTGGCCCGGCGCACCAAGAAGATAGTCAGGAGGGTGACCAGGCCGGTCAGCGGCCACCCCATGAGGATGCGGGTAATGCCCAGCGCGGTGGTCTCGCCGGCGTTGTAGATGCCGTTTTGGACCACGAAGCGGGCCAGGAAGACCACGGCCCAGCCGGCGGTCGCGAGCGCGTAGGCGCGCCGCGCGGCCGGGATCTGGCGCCAGGCCATGTCCTCGCCGTTGATGCCCTTCCAGATAACGCCCACCGCCGGCCAGCGCACCAGGATGGACACGACCGCGGCGATGCACAGCACCAGCGAGGCCCAGATCCCGTACAGGAAGTAGCCCTTCGCGTCGCCGGTGGCGTAGGCGATGCCCGCGCAGATCGCCACGCCCAGCAGGCCGGAGATGGCCGGCTGGAGCGATTCCTTGCGCGCCACGCGCCAGAGGGCCACCGCCACGGCCACGCCGATGGCGGCCAGCAGCGCGGGAACCAGGCCCCACATGCTGTTGACGGGGATGAGCACGACCACCGGCAGCGTCGCCGCCACCAGCCCGGTGACTCCGCCCATCTGCTCGAGCAGGGTCTGGTCCTCGAGGGGTTTGTTTTCAGCCACGTGAGTCTTTCTGGGGTTCTAGCTAGCGGTCGGAGTTGTCGTCGCCGGCGTCCTGCGAGTAAGCGTTGTCGGCGCCGTCAGTGTTGCCGTCGGCGTTGGCCGCGCCGGCGGAGTTGCCGGTGCCGTTGCCGGTGCCGTTACTCAGCAGGCGCCACATCTGCTCGCGCAGTTGCTTCTCGCGCTCTTCGTCGGCGGCGGTGCGCTGGCCGTCCGAGCCGGCGTTGCCCGCGTTGGCGGCGTTGCCCGTGCTGCCTGCATTGGCGTTGGCGTTGCCTGCGTTGGCGTTGCCTGAGTTGGCGTTGCCGGCCTGGCGCTGCTGCATAGCCTTCTGCAGCTGCTCGACCAGCGCCGGCGGCATGACCACGCGCAGGGCGTTGCCGGCGAGGATCGGCTCATCGCCGCGGTAGACGAAGGTGCGGGCGACCAGCTCGCGGCCGATCCTCGCCAGCTCCTCCGACTTGCCCTTCGGCGCGGCCAGGGTCACCCGCAGCATCCAGCGCGGGCCCTCCACGCCGATGATGCGGATCTCGCCGTTGTCGTTCGAGCCGACAATCTCGGTGCCCCACGGCCCTTCCTCCAGGCGAGTCGGCAGGCCGTCGTTCTCGATGCCCTGGATGAGCTCCTTGGCCGCGGACTCCCACTGCCCGCTCGAGCGCGGGGCGGCGAAGGCTACCGGGGTAATCCGCCCCGCGGTGGTGACGATGTGGAGCATCTTCGGGCCCTTCTCGCCCATTTCCACCTGGACCTGCGAGCCCTTCGGCAGCGCGATCTTCATCGAGCCCAAGTCGAGCGTGCCGGCGGAGAAATCGCTGAAGTCGAAGTCCTCGTAGTTCAGGCTGTCGCCGTCAAAGGGGCCGGTGTCCCCGCCGACGGCGTCGTGCTCGACGACGTTGATGTTAATTCCCGCAGCGCCCGGGAAACCGTTGGCTACCGCGGCATCGCCGGGCGTATCCGGCACGTCATCCAGGCGGTCGACGGGTGCGTTATCCGGCGCCTGGTCCGCCGCCGGTTCTGCCGCGGACGCCGTAGTGTCGTGGTTGTCTTTGTTCTTCTTGCCAAAAGGCCACAAAGCCATGGTTGAAAAGTCCTTTACTGATCGACGTCTATCCGTTCCACTTTAGCCCCTCGCCGCGGGGCCTACACGCCGGTCGAGCCGTAACCGCCGTCGCCGCGGACGGTTTCGTCCAGCTCCGTAACTTCCACGAACTCGGCCAGCTCCACCTTCTGGATCACCAGCTGGGCGATGCGCATCCCGCGCGTTACCTCAATCGGCGTGGCCGGATCGAGGTTAATCAGGCAGACCTTGATCTCGCCGCGGTAGTCGGCATCGATGGTGCCCGGGGTGTTGACAATGGAAAGCCCCTGCTTGGCGGCCAGGCCCGAGCGCGGGTGCACCAGGCCGACGGTGCCCACCGGCAGCGCCAGGGCGATGCCCGTGCCCACCAGCGCGCGCTCCCCCGGGGCGAGGGTCACGTCCTCGGCGGCGTAGAGATCGGCGCCGGCGTCGCCACGGTGGGCGCGGCGCGGCATCGGCAACTCGGGGTCGAGGCGTTTGATCTGGACGGAGAGGTTTGAATCCGGAGTGCTAGTCACGCCCGATAGCCTACCTTCCCGGCCCGGCAACTTTGCCTTGTGCCCCGGGCCGTGCGATAGACTGGCTTACCGTGAAACCTGCGGACAATAGTGGCAACGACCTGAACCCCAGCGCGAATTCCGAGGTCATCTACCAGGAACGCCAGTGGGTGCCTTGGTATTTCTGGGTGCTGGCGGCCATCGTCATCGCCGTGACCACCGCAACGGTCGGGCTAAACCGGTCGGGCATTTGGCCGCTAACCGCCGCCATCGTGCTCATCGCGGTGGCCGTGTGGGTGCTGGTCTCCTGGTCCTCGACCGTCGTCACCGTGGAAAAGGACCCCGACGGCACCCGCTGGCTCAGCGTGAAAGACGCCCAGTTGCCCAGCGATGTCGTGGCCCGCTCGCTGGCCGTTCCCAAGTCGGCCCGCCGCAACGCGCTGGGACCGCAGCTGGATCCCGCGGCGTTCCTCTCGACCCACGAGTGGGTGGATGAGCTCGCCATGTTCGTCCTCGACGACCCGGATGACCCGACCCCCTACTGGCTCATCGCCAGCAAGGACCCGGCCACGCTCATCGAGGCTTTCGTCCCCGAGCAAGCAGAGCAGGCCCTGCGCAGTTATCGCAGCGCCTAGTAGCGCCTTAAAACGCCTAGGCGCAGTCCATGCAGACCTTGTCGCCGTCTTCCTCGTAGGACAGGCGCTTGTTGTCCTGGACCAGGAAGCAGACCGAGCAGGTGAACTCGTTGTCCTGGCGCGGCACGACCGTCACGTTGAGTTCTTCACCGCTCAGATCGACTGTCGGCGGCTCGAAGGGCTCGACGATTTCGCCGTCGTCGTCCATGGCGCTGCTTTCGCTCTCGGCGGCCTTCAGCCCCTCCAGGGAATCGGTCTCCAATTCGTCTTCCACGCGCCGCCGCGGTGCGTCGTAATCGGTTGCCATAACTGCACGCTCCAATCGGTTTTTCATGCAAACTTGTGCAGGGAAATCAACTATGTCGATCGCGCATACTAAAGCACAATCGCCCCGCTGTCACACTCGCAGGTAGAACCCACGAAAGTGGGTACCCCCTTACAGCCTTTAACCCTGCGCTCGCGGCGCCATGCGCTACACTTTCCGGCATGCACACGAGTGAGGATTCGACCGCCGGAAATGCCCCGCTAGCCTACGGGATCGACATCGGCGGTTCCGGGATCAAGGGAGCCATTGTGGACCTGGAATCCGGGCAGCTGCACTCCGCCCGGCAGAAGATCGCCACTCCCCAGCCTTCTACCCCCGCGGCCGTGGCCGCGACCGTCGCCGAAGTCGTGGACCACCACGGCTGGGAGGGGCCCGTCGGTATTACGGTGCCGGCCATCGTGCGCGACGGCATCGTCCAGTCCGCGGCCAACATCGACCCCAGCTGGATCGGCGTCGACGCCCAGGCCCTCTTCCGCGACCAGCTCGGCGGGCGCGAGGTCGTCGTGCTTAACGATGCCGACGCCGCCGGCCTCGCCGAAGCCGCCCACGGCGATCCCGTCGCCCGCCAGGGCGCGGCCATCTTCCTGACCATCGGCACCGGCATCGGCTCGGCCTTCCTCCTCGACGGCCGGCTCTTCCCCAACACCGAGCTAGGCCACCTGGAGGTCAAGGGCAAGGAGGCCGAGCACGTGGCATCGTCAGCCGCCAAAGAGCGCGAGGACTTAAGCTTTAAAAAGTGGGCCAAACGCCTCAACCGCGTGCTGTATACCTACGAGAAGCTGTTTAACCCGCAGGTTTTTATCATCGGCGGCGGGATCTCGCGCAAATTCGAAAAATGGGGCCCGCACCTGTCCATCGATACCCCGATCGTGCCAGCGCAACTGCGCAACGAAGCCGGCATTATCGGCGCGGCGATGGCCGTTAACGCACACGTGCAACCCTAAGATAAAACTAAGATGAGGCGGCGGGAGCACGACCCCGCTGTCACAAGAGTCGATCAGAATGCTCTATACTGGGCGGTCGATCGTAACTAGATAAACCGACCGCCACTGCGCGGTATAGGTTTTGACTGTAACAATTAAGGCGAAAGGGCGTACGTGGCAGCCACTGATTCTTCCGACAAGGTACTCGGCGAGGACGCAGAGGCAAATACCCCTGCGGGAAAGCCTGCCGCCAAGACGGCAAAGAAGACGGCCAAAAAGACCGCCAAGAAGACCACTAAGAAGTCGGCGAAGAAGACCGCCAAGAAGACGGCGAAGAAAACGGCCAAGAAGTCGGCTAAAAAGACCGCCAAGAAGTCGACCCGTAAGGCTGCGCCGAAGAAAGCGGCCACCAAGAAGGCCAAGGACGACGAGCAGAACCTCGCCGCCACCGCGGCCGAGGAGCAAAAGCCGGAGACCGACGCCGAGGACGAGTTCGGCGCCAGCGTCACCGACGACGACTTCGAGCCGGACCACGCCGACTTGGAAGAGCACCTCGACGACGAGGAAGACGACCTGGCCGGCGACGTCGACGAGGAGGACGAGGAGGAAGACGACGGCTCCTCGATCTGGGACGAGGAAGAATCCGCCGCGCTGCGCCAGGCCCGCAAGGACGCCCAGCTGACCGCCTCCGCGGACTCCGTGCGCGCCTACCTCAAGCAGATCGGTAAGGTCGCCCTGCTGAACGCGGAGCAGGAGGTCTCGCTGGCCAAGCGCATCGAGGCCGGCCTCTACGCCCAGCACCGCATGGACGAGATGCAAAAGGCCCTCGCCGACGGCGACAAGGACGCCAAGCTCTCCCCGTCGCTCAAGCGCGACCTGCGCACCATCTCCCGCGACGGCCGCAAGGCCAAGAACCACCTGCTGGAGGCCAACCTTCGCCTGGTGGTCTCCCTGGCCAAGCGCTACACCGGCCGCGGCATGGCCTTCCTCGACCTCATCCAGGAAGGCAACCTGGGCCTTATCCGCGCGGTGGAGAAGTTCGACTACACCAAGGGCTACAAGTTCTCCACCTACGCCACCTGGTGGATCCGCCAGGCCATTACCCGCGCCATGGCCGACCAGGCCCGCACCATCCGCATCCCGGTGCACATGGTCGAGGTCATCAACAAGCTGGGCCGCATCCAGCGCGAGCTGCTGCAGGACCTGGGCCGCGAGCCCACCCCGCAGGAGCTGGCCAAGGAAATGGACATCACCGAGGAAAAGGTGCTGGAAATCCAGCAGTACGCCCGTGAGCCCATCTCGCTGGACCAGACCATCGGCGACGAGGGCGACAGCCAGCTGGGCGATTTCATCGAGGACTCCGAGGCCGTCATCGCCGTCGATGCCGTCTCGTTTACCCTCCTGCAGGACCAGCTCCAGGACGTGCTGACCACCCTGTCCGAGCGCGAGGCCGGCGTGGTGCGCCTGCGCTTCGGCCTGACCGACGGCATGCCGCGGACTTTAGACGAAATCGGCCAGGTATACGGCGTTACCCGCGAGCGTATCCGCCAGATCGAGTCCAAGACCATGTCGAAGCTGCGCCACCCCTCGCGCTCCCAGGTCTTGCGGGATTACCTCGACTAAAATGCCCACCCCGCCACCGAGCCCGAGCCTTGACCGACGTTTAAGGTTCGGGCTCAGTCGTGTCACTGCTACTGCCCACATTCTTGTTTCACCACTCCAGGAGTTTTAACCCGTGGCCTTCCCTGCAGATTTCCCCTCTCGCCTCCAGCATTTTTCCACCGCCGCTGAGCGCCTGCGCGCCGCTGACGATGCCCTAGCCGGCCAGGACCCGGCCGAGCTGAGCGCCGCCCAGCTCGATTGGCTCAGCACCGAGTTTGGCCGCGCCCTGGCAGCCGCGGAAGACCCGGCCGAGGTCGTGAGCGCCCACGCCAACGTCGTGGCGGCGGTTTTGACCAACGCCCGCACCCAGCTGGCCGATGCCGACTCCTTCTGGGACGTCGCCGCCGCCCAGCTGCAGGTCGACGGGGAGGCTCTGCAGGCGGTGCGCGAGGCGGCATCGGCGGCCGGGGCGGACACGGAGCCGCTGGATCTGCCGGTGGAGACTTACGCGGAGTTTCGCCCGTGGCTGGAGCTCGACCCGGAGGCCGGGCGCCTGAGCCTGGTGCTGCCCGACCCGTCGAGCGCCTGGTCCGTCGACGCCGGCTTCGACACCTTCCGGATTAGCCCGCAGGCCCAGCCGCCCGAGCTGCGCGATGCCCCCTCCCGCGTCGCGCTCGTCCAGCCGACCGCGCGCATTACCGCCACGCACGCCGCCAGCGGCACCAAGCACCGCCTGGGCGTGGTGGCCGAGGACTTCCCCGTCCTGTTTTTCGGCCCGGACTGCCGCCCGCTGCCGGACCAGCACCGCATCACTACCCCGTCGGTTTTCGTCCTCGCGCCGACGCGCACGAAGTTTTCGGCCGAGGGGGCGGCCGTGGAGGTCGCCGACGAGCTGCGCTTTACCACCTGGCCGGAGTGGTCCCTGTTCGAGCTGCGCGAGCTGGCCGCCGCGGACGTCGAGACTCTGACGGTTGCGCTGGATCACCCGGCTAGCTTCACCACCCGCCAGGTGCGCGTGTCCACCCCGGAGGATCCGCATTCGCGTCTGCCGGAGTGGCGCAGCGCCGACAACGCCATCCCGGACGTGCGCGGCACGGATGCCGGGCGTATCTACGGCTCCTCGCCGCGGCTGGTGCTGCCGGTCGATCCGGCCCCGGAGTGGTCGGTGGAGCTGTACTACGTCGACCCGTTGGGCGAGCGCGAGCTGGTCGAGCAGCTGCTGGAGCTGGCCGAGTTCCAGGGCCACGAGCTGGCGCTTTTCGCCGACGCCTACGAGGACGCCTGGGTCGGCCGCTACGAGGTGGACGTGCTGCGCGACGAGACCCTGGTGGACCGCCGCACCTTCAACATGGCCGAGGGTTTTGACCTGCACGTGACCTACAACGGCGCGCAGTTTCGGCACCCCGACCAGGCCGCCGACGCCAACGCCTACACCAAGGCCTACTACTCCCAGCGCAAGGCGGCGGAGAAGTACATCGACGTGCCCTTCGACAAGACGCAGGCCGTGCCCCGCGATGCCGAGACCGCCATGTTCCAGATCTCCAACGCCGTGGACTACTGCCTCGACGTCGTGGTGGTGCCCAAGGCGCTGAAGTACTCGCTGGACCTGCGCGGCGAGCAGCCGGACTGGGACACCCACCCCGGCACCATCCCGCAGGGCTCCCTGGCCCGCAACGGCGAGCTCAAGGTGCGCTTACCCGTGGCCATCGGCGGCTCGGCGGCCCTGCTGCTGACCCACGAGGTCTCCCGCAAGGTCAAGGTCATCCAGCTCAAGCGCCGCCGCCACGGCCGCGTGTTCACGGTGGGCAATAGCGCCATCCAGCACGCCTTCCCCGAAGCCCACGCCAACCTGGTGGCCACGCTGGCGTGGCACCCGGCATCGGCGGCGCAGACGTGGGCCGAATTGTCCGATTCCTTCGGCTCGGAGCTCGAGTTCGAAAAGGCGTGGGAGGCGCACGCCACCCCGGACGTGCAGCTGGCTACCCTGCTGCGGCTCAATGAGTCGGAGTTTGAGCTGTCGGGGCGGATTGTGGGCGATAGCCTGCGGCTGTCCGGCAACGCGATGGGCCGGCAGCTGACCGGTTTCCTCTGGCCGGTCACGCGCCCGGACATCGCGCCGTGGCGGGTGGAGTTTTCCGCCCAGCTGTCCACCCGCGTGCCGGAGGAGCTGCAGGAGGCCGGTCCGCTGGCCGTCGACGTGGTCGAGGCGCAGCCGGGCTACCAGGCCAAGGCGCCGAACCGGCCGTCGATGCGCGCTTTCATCGTCGCCCAGGACGGCTACTTCGACGACGGCCACGGCGACGAGCTGGCCTACAAGCTGTCTGGCGCTAACCCGCGGGCAACCGTCGCCAAGCACGAGCAGCCCGCGCTGTGGCGCCACCTGTTCGCGCTGCGCAACCTGGGTCCGGCCGCTACCCGACCGATGGCCGGCGTGCTGCGCAAGACCATCGATGCCGACCCGCGCCACATGCTCGAGGCGCTGGGGCGGTCCAACGTGCGCTCCGGCGACCAGCCGGCCCTGGCGATTGCGCACGGGCTGGCCAACTACGACTTCCACAGCAACGGCGAGCGCGTGGCGGAGTTCCGCGCGCTGCCGTGGATTCGCGTCGTGGAGCAGCTCAACGATCTCGTCGATGGGCACGCCGACTGGGACGATGCCACCGATTTCATCCGCACCGCCGGCGGCGAGGTGCTGCTGGAGCTGCTGCGCGGCGGCGAGGACACCGGCACCGCGGACACGCAGCAGGTGATGAAGGAGGTGCTGGCGGCCGCCAAGGCGAACAACACGCAGCAGGCGCTCGAGGCGCTCTACGATGTCGCCGCCGCCCGCCGCGTCGCCGATGCCTCCGCCCTGCGCCACGGCTGGGCCGAGATCCTGCGCCGGCGCAAGAAGTTCATCGACGTCACGGACTTCGCGGAGTTCCGGGAGGAGATGATGAAGCAGGAGGCCAACGTGGTCGGCGACGAGATCCGCGCGCACCTGCACCTGCTGCGCCGCTTCGCGCACACCGCCGGCAAACGCCAAAAGAACCAGTGGGCCTGGGTGCCGTACCTGTCGGCCATGGCCGCGCACATCACGCGCGCCGGCGCCGCCGAGCTCAAGGGTCGGGTCTCCTATTACGTACCGCTGAAGCCGGAGCACCTAACCACCTGGGCGGAGCTGGCGCAGCTGGCCCCGACGCTGACCATCTACGATGTCGTCCGCGAGGAGGCCCGCCAACTCGTCCGCGCGAACGGGCCGGTCGAGGGCCTCTAGGCACGCCGAGTAGGCGCTACGGAGTGCTTTCCGTGGCGCCTTTTCGCGTATCTCGGTTGGCTCTGGTCCTTTCGGCTCGGTGGTCGTGGGGCTCAGCTGGTCTTTCCTTCCTGCTCGGCTGACCCTATTCCTTGTGGATTGCGGCTGACTCCCGTGTCAGCCGTCAGCCGTCAGCGGTTAGGGCCCGCCACCCCGGGGAGGATCCCAGGTGATGCGGCCGTGTCTTCGGTTGACCCGTCCGTGTCTGGGATAGGCCGGGTCGTCGTCGTTCCACGAATTATGGAACTCACACAACAAGGTGAGGTTCTCTTGGTTGGTTTCTCCGCCGTCTACCCAGGGGTGGATGTGGTGGACTTGGCACTCATCGGCCGGTTTCCGACAGTTCGGCCAGGCACACGTCGTGGTCTCCGCCTTCGCCATGTCCTTCTGCTTGGGTGAAGCATGGCGCTGGTACCGGTATTGATTGACCGGACCCCGCCTCGGATCCACCAGGGTGGCCAAACCCGCATCCAACAGGCATTGGCGGACGTACTCGGCCCCGGTCATGGTGGTGCCGTTGCTCAGCTGCAGGGTGATCTCGTCCCCATCACCGGCAAGGATTTTCACCCAGTCGGGCAGGGAGATGACCACGTGGGTGGCCTTCGGTTGCTTCTCCAGGCCACCGCTGAAGAGGGCTTCGACGTCGGGGATGGTCTTGATGGTGGCCCAGAGGTTTTCCACCAGCTCCGGATCCCCGGTGACCGAAAACGTGCTGGGGCCGTCTTTGCGGCGGATCACGCGCACGCCTTCGGCCGGCGGTGCCGGGCGGTTAAGCTCCAGGACTTTCTGGTTGGCAAGTCTACGCAGCTGCTTGGTGGTGCCAGGCGTGTTGCACAGTTCGATGAGCATCGCCCAGGCCTCGCCCTTGTGCCGGACCCGGCGGAAGGCGTTGTCCAACACCAGCAAAGTATCTAAGTGGTGGCCTTGGGCGGCGGCCGCTTTCCTCGCGGCGGCCTGCTTCCTCGTGTAGGTGGTGTGCCCGAAAAACGTCTGGCACGCACGAAAGTGGGCTGCGGCGGCAACATCCGACATGACAGCTTTCAAAGCGGGCAGGCTCAACTCGCGGCACAGGCCCAAGTAGGTAATCCCGTCCGCGAAGATAGAGTGTGCTGCTTTCAAAGTGTCCATGGCTGTCGTTGTCATGACTCACACGCTAGAAGCCCCTGGCAACCCCTACAAGGCCCGAAAACCCGATCTGTGGATAACTCGGAGCACAGTAACCACCCTGCACGAGGCCCGAAACAACAGAAAACCCCCATTTTTACGGCGCCACCTGCCCAAAGGACGAAAAATGGAGCAACGTAACCAAGTAGCCAAAGGTAGGCCAAATTAGGCCCAGGTAGGCACAAAAATGGCCCCCGCACCAGGCGGGGGCCAGAAGGAGTGAGGGCTTAGTTGTTCGAGTTGACCAGTTCCTGGCTCTGACGCTCGACGCAATCACGCTGTGCCTGCTGATCCTGGATCTGCATGCACTCCTCGAAGTTCGTCTCGTTGAATACCCAGACGGTAAACGCCACCATGATGGCGGCGATAGCAATGGAAATCACCGACAGGATAAAGCCCACCACCGACATCCAGGTGCGGCGGGTCTCCTTCGGCTTCTTGGCGTTGCGGACCATCGCGATGATGGCAACCACGACGCCCGCAACACCGACGATGGCGCCCAAGCCGCCGACGATGAGGCCCACCACGGCGACGATACCGAGGATTAAGGCCGTCAGCGCCAGCTTCGACTTCTCGAAGTTCGGGGCGTTTTCGAAGCCGCCCTGGTACTGGGAGCCACCGTAGCCGGCGGCCGGCGCGGCGTAGGCGTTGCCCTCCGGCGCGGCCCCATAGGCGCCGTCGTCGAAGCCGGCGTTCGCCTCGCCGGTGCCGCCGTAGCCATAGCCAGCGCCGGCGCCGGCGCTGGGATCGGCGGCGTGCTGGCCCTGGGCATCGTTAGCACCCGGGCGGGAATCACCGTAGGACGGCAGGCCCTGGTTCGGGTCGTTGTTCTGGTCGTTCCCATAAGGGTTGTTGGGAGTGGTCATTTCTACCCTCTTTCCTAGTGCTATAACTTACTATCCCGCCCCACAATAGCGAATAAGTAACCGGTTTCGCAGCGCGAGCGCTACCACGCGCGCAGGTATTCGATGCGCTCGCGCAGCTGCTCGGCGTTGCACAACGCGGTGGGCGGCCCGCCACAGGCCTTGCGGGCCTCGTTGTGGATGGCCCCGTGCGGCCGCCCCTTGCGCCCGGCGGTAATAGACACGACCGTGTTGAGCTCCTTGCGCAGGCGCGCGATTTCGTCGACGGCGAGCTCCTCGGCCCCGCCGCCCTGCGGCTGCTGCTTCTGCTTCGGCGCGCTCGGCATGCCGTAGATCTGCCTCCGATGCTCCTCCGCCGCAGCCTCTGCCCGGCGCGCCTTCTCCCGGGCCTCGCGGGCGTCCATCTCCTCTTCCTGCTTCTTGCGCAGCAAGTCCTTGACCTGCTGGGCGTCCAACAACCCGGGGATGCCGAGGAAATCGGCCTGTTCCGCATCGTCAGTAAAGGCGGCGGTGTTGAAGGAAGAACCGTCGTAGATCAGCGAGGAGAACTCCGCGTCGGCCCCGAGGGACTCGTAGGGCTTGTCCAGGTCCGGCTCCGACTCCTTGCGGTTGGCCTGCTCGAGCAGCTCGTCGTCCCAGCCCTCCTTGGGCCGGTCCGGCTTGCCCAGCACGTGGTCGCGGGACTTTTCCATGTTCTCGGCCAGACCCAGCAGCACGGGCACCGACGGCAGGAAGACCGAAGCGGTCTCGCCCGGCATGCGCGAGCGCACGAAGCGGCCGATGGCCTGGGCGAAAAACAGCGGAGTCGACGCCGAGGTCGCGTACACGCCCACGGCCAGGCGTGGCACGTCGACGCCCTCGGAGACCATGCGGACGGCGACCATCCACTCGTCGTTGCTCTCCGAGAACTCATCGATCCGCTCGGACGAGCCCGGATCGTCGGACAGGATGACCGAGACCGGCGTGTTCGAAATCCCCTTGAGGATCTTCGCGTAGGCGCGGGCGGTCGTCGAGTCGGTGGCCAGCACGAGCCCGCCGGCATCCGGCATGCTGCGGCGCATCTGCATCAGGCGCGTGTGCGCGGCCTGCAGCACCGCGGGGATCCAGTCGCCCTTCGGGTCCAGGGCCGTGCGCCAGGCGCGCGCGGTCTGCTCCGGGTTGAGGATGTCGCCCAGGCGGGCGGCGTATTCCTCGCCCGCGGAGTCGCGCCAGCGGGCCTCGCCGGAGTACGCCAGAAAGACCACGGGGCGCACGACGCCATCGGCCAGCGCGTCGCCGTAGTTGTAGGCGTGGTCGGAGCGGGAGACCAGGTGGCCCTCCCCGTCCTGCTCGTAGCGCACGAAGGGGATCGGGGAATCGTCGGAGCGGAAGGGCGTACCGGTCAGCGCCAGGCGGTGATTCACGTCGTCGTAGGCCTCGCGCACGCCGTCGCCCCAGCTCTTGGCGTCGCCGGCGTGGTGGATCTCGTCCAGGATGACCAGGGTGCGCCGCGCGGAGGCGACCGCCCGGTGCTTGAACGGGTGCATGCCGACCTGGGCGTAGGTGACCACGATCCCGTCGTAGGCCGGGTTGACCGCCGAGGAGTTGGTGAAGTGCGCGTCCAGGGACATGCCGACGCGGGCGGCGGCGGACGACCACTGGATCTTCAGTTGCTCGGTGGGCACCACCACGATGACGCGTTCGACGGTGCGGTCTTCGAGCAGCTCGGTGGCCACGCGGAGGGCGAAGGTGGTCTTACCGGCGCCCGGCGTCGCCACGGCCATGAAGTCCTGAGGCTTGGTGCGCAAGAACTTCTCCAGCGCCTCCTGCTGCCATTGGCGGAGTTTGCCTTTGTTCTTGCCCGGAATCACTTGCGCCGCAGACCCTTAAAAATCCGCTCGCAGTCGGGGCAGACCGGCGAACCGGGCTTGGCTTGCTTGGTCACCGGGAAGGTCTCCCCGCACAGCGCGACAACCATCTTGCCGTTGACCGCGGAGTCGAGGATCTGGTCCTTCTTTACGTAGTGGAAGAATTTCGGGGTGTCGTCATTCGGGGTGGACGTATCCTCCCGGACGTCTGGCCTTTCGATTGTTTTCGTCGTCGTACTCACAGCACCCCATTTTGCCGCAAGAGTGTGGATTAATGCGAGTCCCCAGCTACCCTAGGGAGGCATGGAACCGTACACCGTTGACAATCCGGACGGCGATCCCCCTGTTAAGGGCTCCCGCCGCCTCTTCCGGCGCGCCTCGGTGTCCCTGATTACGGATGCCAAGGTCGGCCCCGGCCAGGATCGCCACCACCGCGAGGTGGTCTACGCGATCCTGCAGTTTATCCGTATCCCCGCCCTGTTTATTTCCATTTATTTGGTCTACGCGCACCAGGCGTGGCTCGCGGCGGGGATTGTCTCCGGGCTCACGCTGCCGCTGCCGTGGGCGGCGGTGGTCATCGCCAACGGGCGCGGCCAGCCGAAGGACAAGCGCGAGCGCAACGTCTACAAGCCGGCGCTGGCCCGTCAGATGGCCGCCCAGCAGCGCGAGCAGGTTACCGGCCAGCAGCGCGCGCAGCTCGAGCAGCCGGAAACCATCGACCACGACGACCCGAAGAACCCTTAAAAAGCAAGGAGCCTGCCTGCTATGCCCGCCACTGAACGCTTTTGCCTGCCGCTGCCGGACGATCTCTCCGCCCTGGCGGGCGAGCTCGCCGACGTCTTTACCTCCGCCGGTTTCGACGTGGCCGGTATTGCCGGCTTCTTGGGCCCGGAGGCCACCGAGGCCCTGCACCGCGGCGAGTACGCCCCGGTGGCGCTGCGTTGCCGAGACGACAGCCAGATGGCGTGGCTTACCCGCATCTTTTTGCTGCACGATGCCGTCCCCGCCACCGCCCTGGCCCAGGCCGTGGGCGCGCGGCTGGCCACGCAGCTGGTAGATACCGGCATCGTGCGCGCGGATGAGCACGGGACGGTCTACTGCGCGCTGGAGATTCGGCCGCAGATCATCGCCGGCCGGGAACGCGTGGTCTTCTCTGACGTCGATGCCTCCCTGGTCGACCACGTGCCCGGCTCCCAGCACGTGGTGGGCGTGGGCGCGGCCAGCCTGTCGCTGATGCAGTCCACTCCCCTCTCCCCGGTCGGCACGGTGCTGGATCTCGGCACGGGCTCGGGCGTGCAGGTGCTCGGCCAGCTGGGCTGCGCCGAGTCGGTCACGGCGACCGATGTCAGCGAGCGCGCCCTGACGCTGGCCCGCGCGACGGTGGCCGCGGCCGGTGCTAGCGACCGGGTGGAGCTTGTCGAAGGTTCCTGGTTCGAGCCGGTGGCCGGGCGCCGCTTCGACCGCGTGGTGGCCAACCCGCCGTTCGTGGTGGGCCTGCCGGAGGTAGGCCACGTCTACCGCGACTCCGGGATGGAGCTGGACGGGGCCTCCCAGAAGGTGGTCTCGGAGGTGGCGGACTACCTGAACCCGGGCGGCACCGCGCACCTGTTGGCGGCGTGGGTTCACCGCACGGACGAGAACTGGGCGCAGCGCGTGGCCAGCTGGCTGCCGTCGCACGGGGTGGCAGCGTGGGTCATCGAGCGCGACGTGGCGGACCCGGCGCTGTATGTGTCCACGTGGCTGCGCGACGAGTCCGTCGACGTGCGCACCCGCGCCGGCCGCAAGCGCAGCACGGCCTGGCTGGAGTACCTGGCCGCGCACGACGTGACCGGCATCGGCTTCGGCTTCGTGGCCCTGCAGCGCATTGCTGACGATGCCCCCACCGAGGTCCTGGCGGAGTCGCTGCCCCAGGCCTTTAGCGATCCGCTGGGCCCGGAGGTGGAGGAATACTTCGCCCGCGTGGCCTGGCTCCGCGACCTGGTGCCCGGGGAGATCGAGACCAAGTACTTCGGCCTGCGCCCCGGCGTCGCCTTGGAGGACGTCTCCGTCGCGGACGCCGAAAGCCACCAGGGCTTCGAGCCGGCGGTCAAGCGCCTGACCCGCACGGAGGGCCCGCGGTGGTCGCACGAGGTCGACGACGGGCTGGCCGCGGTGGTGGCCGGCCTCCGGCCAGACGGGCTCAACCTGGGCGAGACCATCGCCCTGTACGCCGCCGCCCACGGGCTGGACGAGGAGGAGCTGGTGCGCTCGGCGGTGCCGGCCATCGTGGACCTGATTCGGCACGGGCTGGTGCTGCCCGCCGAGTTCCTGGACTAAGCACCGGCGCAACAACCACCAGAAAGCCCGCAGTCGGGCAGGCAAAAAGCAGAAAGGCACGAAGAGTTTATGAAGGCAGTGTTGACGCGGGTATCTCAAGCGAGCGTGACCGTGGCGGGTGAGACGGTCGGGCGCATCGATTGCCCGGAGACCGGCGGCGTGCTGGCGCTAGTAGGCGTTTCGCGCGAGGACTGCGAGGACAAGGCCAGGACGGCGGCCGCGGTGGAGAAAATGGCGCGCAAGATCGCCGAGCTGCGGATGCTCGACGGGGAAAAATCCGTGACGGATACCGGCGCGCCCGTCCTGGTGGTCAGCCAGTTCACCCTGTACGGCGCGACGGCCCGCGGGCGGCGGCCCTCGTGGTCGGCGGCGGCACCGGCCGAGATGGCCGAGCCGGTCATCACGGAGTTGGTGCGCCAGCTGCGCTCCCGCGACATCACCGTGGCCGAGGGCCGCTTCGGCGCGATGATGGAAGTCAGCTCAGTCAACCAAGGACCCTTTACTTTGCTGGTGGAGACCTAGGTCGTCACCCCCAAAAGATGGTGCGGGAACTAATCCGCGCCGCGAGCCGTTGAGTAGTTTGTAACCGGCGATACTTTAGGAGGCCCTAGATGACCACTTCCCACGACCAGGATTCATCTAAGCAAGACGCCACGGAGCAGGAGGTTGATCGCGGTTCCCGCCGCGGGCATACCAACGACAACCCTTCGGCCGACCTCGTGCGGGTTTACCTCAACGGCATCGGCAAGACCGCTCTTTTGTCCGCCGAGGACGAAGTCGAGCTGGCACAGGAAATCGAAATCGGCCTGTACGCCGAATACAAACTGAATAACGCGGAAAAGCTCACCCGCGCCGAGAAGCGCGACCTTAAGATTCTCGTCAAGGAAGGCAAGAAGGCCCGCTCCCACCTGCTGGAGGCGAACCTGCGCCTGGTGGTCTCGCTGGCCAAGCGCTACACCGGCCGCGGCATGCCGCTGCTGGATCTCATCCAGGAAGGCAACCTGGGCCTTATCCGCGCGATGGAGAAGTTCGACTACGCCAAGGGCTTTAAGTTCTCCACCTACGCCACCTGGTGGATCCGCCAGGCCATTACCCGCGGCATGGCCGACCAGTCGCGCACCATCCGCCTGCCCGTCCACCTGGTCGAGCAGGTCAACAAGCTCTCCCGCATCAAGCGCGAGATGTACCAGTCCCTGGGCCGCGAGGCCACGAATGAGGAGCTGTCGGAGGAATCCGGCATCGATGAGGACAAGATCGAGATGCTCCTGCGCCAGTCTCGCGACCCGGTCTCGCTGGACATGCCGGTCGGCGCGGACGAGGAGGCCCCGCTGGGCGATTTCATCGAGGACGCCGAGGCTACCGATGCCGAAACGGCCGTCGTCGCCTCCCTGCGCCACTCCGATATCCGCTCGGTAATCGGCTCCCTGGAGCAGCGCGAGCAGGACGTCATCCGCCTGCGCTACGGCCTGGATGACGGCGTGCCGCGCACCCTGGACCAGATTGGCCGCCAGTTTGGCCTGTCCCGCGAGCGCGTGCGCCAGATCGAGCGCGAGGTCATGGCCAAGCTGCGCGACGGCCAGCGCGCCGACCGCCTGCGCGAGTACGCCCAGTAGGACTTTTATCCGCCGCCTTAGCCCGCCGCGACCTGATCATTCAGGCCGGCGGTTTCGTCTTTGTTTGGACGCTTCCTAGACCGTAAATAGCGTTTATAGCCTTTACTGCGACAACGACAGCCCGGCGATATGCGCTAGACTATGGTGTATTAGTTTTGCCGCGGCTTAGGTTTAGCAATCCTGTGCTGCGAGTGAGAATCCACTCCCGGAATCAGAAAGGTGCCAGCCCACGTGAGGGACCTAGTCGATACCACCGAAATGTATCTGCGAACCATCTACGAGCTCGAGGAAGAGGGCATTACCCCGCTGCGCGCCCGCATCGCGGAGCGGCTCGAGCAGTCCGGCCCGACGGTCTCGCAAACCGTGGCGCGCATGGAGCGCGATGGCCTTTTGCATGTGCGCACCGACCGGAGCCTGGATCTGACCCCGAGCGGCCGCGAGCTGGCCACCGCCGTGATGCGCAAGCACCGCCTGGCCGAGCGGCTGCTGACCGACGTGCTGGGCCTGGACATCCACCAGGTCCACGACGAGGCTTGCCGCTGGGAGCACGTCATGAGCGAGGACGTGGAGCGCCGCGTCGTCGCCGTGCTGGATGATCCGGCGCGCTCCCCCTTCGGCAACCCGATCCCGGGCCTGGCCCAGCTGGGCACCAACGTGCCGGAGCAGTCGGAGGGCACGCGCGCGATCGACCTGCCGGAGGGCAAGGAGGTCACCGGTACCGTCAGCCAGATTAATGAGATCCTGCAGGTCGACCACCAGCACTTCCGGGAGCTGCACGATGCCGGGATCGTCGTCGGCGCCGAAGTCACCGCCCTCAACAACGGCGGCGCGATTACCCTGACCACTAAGTCCGGGCACGGGGTCGAACTACTCAATGACTTGGCCCACGCGGTGCGGATCGAGGAGTCTTAAGACCCATGAAGCTTCTGGTTACCGGCGGCGCCGGGTACGTCGGCAGCGTGTGCGCTGCGGTTCTTATCGAGCGCGGCCACGATGTGACGATCATCGATGATTTTTCCACGGGCAACCGCGAGGCCGTCCCGGCGCAGGCGCGCCTGGTCGAGGGCCGCGTCGACGAGCTGGCCCAGTCCGTGCTGTCCGAGGGCGGCTTCGACGGCGTGGTCCACTTCGCCGCGCGCTCCCTGGTCGGCGAGTCCGTCGAGGTGCCGAACGAATACTGGCACGACAACGTCGGCACCGCCCTGGCCTTGCTGGACGCCATGCGGGACAACGGCGTCAAGAACCTCGTCTTCTCCTCCACGGCGGCCACCTACGGCGAGCCGGAGCAGGTGCCGATTACCGAGGACGCGCCGACGGCTCCCACCAACCCTTACGGGGCGACCAAGCTGTCCATCGACTACATGATCACCTCCTACGCGAAGGCCTTTGACCTGGCGGCGACCTCGCTGCGCTATTTCAACGTGGCCGGCGCCTACGGCTCCATCGGGGAAAACCGCGCGGTGGAGACCCACCTCATCCCCATCATCTTGCAGGTGGCCCTGGGGCACCGCGACAAGATCTTCATCTTCGGCAACGACTGGGACACCAAGGACGGCACCGCGGTCCGCGACTATATCCATATCCGCGACCTAGCCGACGCGCACGTGTTGGCGCTGGAGAGCAACAAGCCAGGCTGCCACCGGATCTACAACCTGGGCTCCGGCGACGGCTACTCCGTCAAGGAGGTCATCGCCGCCTGCCGGAAGGTCACCGGCCACCCCATCCCGGCCGAGGACGCCCCGCGGCGCGCCGGCGACCCGGCGGTGCTGATCGCCTCCTCCGAGAAGATCAAGGAGGAGCTGGGCTGGAACCCGACGCGCACGGACCTGGATACCATCGTCTCGGACGCGTGGGAGTTCACCCGCCAGCTCGGCGACCAGGCGCACTCGGCCCGCCGCGCGTAACCGCTAGGCCTAGGCGGCCCGCGGCTCGGGGTCGCAGCCGCATACCCCGTAGACGGCTGCCAGCCGCGCCTTCTCCGAGCCCTGCCGCACGCTGTCGATGAGGTGCTCGCTGAGCCCGCAGCGGAACGCGCTGAGCAGCAGCCGCAGGAAGTTGTGCTCGGGGAATTCCTCGCGGCCGACCATCAGCGCCGTGCTGGCCTTGTAGTAGATGCCCATCTCGATTGAGCAGACTGCGTAGACGGCCAGCGCGTTGGCGCGAATGTTCCCGCTGAAGGTCTGCGCCAGCGCCAGCATGAGCGTGCAGGCGGCCGCCGGGTGGGCCAGGCAACCGCCCAAGGCGACGTCGCGGGCCTTGGTGCTGCCCATCCACACGGCGGCGGTAAACAATAGATCGGTGTCCCCGGCGACGTCGCCGGGCCCGTCGATATCGCTTAAGACCTCCGGGACGTCGCGGGCGATGGCCACGAGGTCGTAGCCGTAGGTGCGGTGGCCGCAGCAGGCATCGTTAGCACAGGTGGTAGCCAGCCGGTTGAGGGCGGCGAGTTCCTCCGACTCCCCCAAGCGGCTACGGCGCTGGAAGGGCTCGAAGCATTCCTGCCGGTCGAGGGCGGGCAACTCGCCTTCGGCGATGCAGGCTCGCATGCTGTCGGAGTCCGTAATCGGCGCAACGCGGCCTTCCAGCCAGGCGTCGCCGCCGGGGCCCTGGTGCAGCGCCGGGTCGGCGAAAATCTCCTCGTAGGGCCGGCCGACCTGGATTTCCGGCACCATCCACAGGCCCTCCAGGTCGAGGTAGCACTGGTCTGGTTCGGAAAGGAAGTCAATGAGTTCGCTGAGGTGGCGTTCCGGGCGGGTGCTGATGATGAACGCGAAAAAGATGTGGTCGGGATATTGGTCCAGCAGGGCGAGGCCTTCCTCCCAGCCCTCGTCGACGTCGTCGATGCTAATGCGCAGGAGGGGTCCGAGAATATAACTCTCGGGGCAGTCGTGGGCGGGCTGGAAGCTGACGATGACGAGGGATTCGGACGGGTAGAAACCAAGGTTTCCGGGGATGTCGGCAAGGATTTCGGCGGGTGTGTACGTGTGTGCTTGTGAAGTAGTCATGCTGTCATCATCGGCGGGATGTGCGCCGAAATCGAGCGCTGCCGTCCCGCGCCTGTGGATAACTCGCCACATTTATATGCCACGTAATATATCGGCACGTTATCCACAGGCCGGGGCCCGCCGCGATGGTCTACAATAGCTCCAATGCGTTCCCGCAAAGGTTAAGGAATAAACCCGGCCGGGGAATCGTTGTTGCAGGTAAGAGAAGGAGGAAAAGACATGCCTGATGAAGATCGCCGCATGTACGAACTGGAGTATCCTGCCCCAGTAGTCGACTCCGCGAATGACGACGGCAACGGCCCCACCCTCGTAGTGGCCATGAGCGGCTACGCGGACGCGGGCCAAGCGGTCGACGCCAGCGCTACGCACCTGCTCGCCGCGCTCGACTCGCGGCCCGTGGCCGCGTTCAACAACGACGAACTCATTGATTACCGCTCGCGGCGCCCCGCGGTGACCATCGACGCCGATAGCCCGATGGAAATCGAGCAGCTCGACCTGAGCATGCGCGTGGTGCGTGACACCCGCGACAAGCCCTTCCTGCTGCTGTCCGGCCCCGAGCCCGACCTGCGCTGGGAAGGCTTTACCAACGCGGTGGCGGACCTGGCCGACAAGTTCGACGTCTCGGACACCATCTGCCTCTACGCCGCCCCGATGCCGGTGCCCCACACCCGCCCGCTGGTGATTACCGCCCACGGCAACTCGCGCCGGTTAAAGCAGCGGATGTTCAAGTTGGATTCGACCATGATGGTGCCGGGCTCGGCCCAGCTCTACCTGGAAAAGGAGCTGGCGGACCGCGGCCACAAGGTCGCCGGCTTCACCGTCCACGTGCCCCATTACCTGGCCTCCTCGCCGTACCCGCACGCCACGCTGCAGCTTCTGGAGTCCGTGGCCACCGCCGCCGGCTTGGACTTGCCGCTCGGCAGCCTGGAGCACGACGTCGAGCGCGTCAACCAGCAGCTGGCCGAGCAGGTCGAGGACTCCGAGGAGGTCAACCAGGTCGTGCGCCAGCTCGAGGAACAGTACGACTCCTTCCTCGAGCACTACCGCGACGAGCACCCGCAGGCCGTGTTGCCGGGCGAGCAGAACATGCCCACCGGCGAGGAAATCAGCGAGGAATTCGAGCGCTTCCTCGCCTACCTCGATGACCAGGACCCCGAGGTCCGCCGGGCCATCGAGCGCAACATGAACCACGGCCGCGACGACGGGGATGTCGACTCCGGGACGGGCCCGGAGGATCGCAGCGACGAGAGCTAGGCGGGCCGCGCCCGGCCGCCCCGGCGGTGACGGCGATGGCCTAGAGTGGTAGGCGTGACTTTAACGCAAATGCTGCCCGACCTCGCCGAAGTACCGGAGTCGCTCGTCGACACCGCCATCTGGGACACGTTCACCGCGTGGACCACCGAGCGCGGGATTTCCTTGTACCCGGCCCAGGAGGAGGCATCGTTAGGCATCCTCGCCGGGGACAACGTCATCCTGGCCACTCCGACGGGCTCCGGCAAGTCGATGGTGGCCAACGCCGCGCACTTTATCGCGCTGGCCCGCGGGCAGCGCAGCTTCTACACCGCGCCGATTAAGGCCCTGGTGAGCGAGAAATTCTTCGCGTTGTGCGAAATCTTCGGCGCGGAAAATGTCGGCATGATGACCGGCGATGCCACCGTCAACGGCAACGCCCCCATCATCGCCGCCACCGCGGAAATCGTGGCTAATATCGCCCTGCGCGACGGGCGCGAGGCCAAGATCGACCAGGTGGTCATGGACGAGTTCCACTACTACTCGGACCCGCAGCGCGGCTGGGCCTGGCAGGTCCCGCTCCTGGAGCTGGACCAGGCCCAATTCCTGCTGATGTCGGCCACCCTGGGCGACACCACCTGGCTGGAAAAGGATCTCAGCGAGCGCACCGACCGCACCACGGACCTCGTGGCGGGCTCGGAGCGCCCGGTGCCGCTGGATTTTAGCTACACCTTCCTGGCCGTCCACGAGACCATCGAGGAGCTGCTGAGCGCTGGCAAGGCGCCCATCTACGTCGTGCACTTCTCCCAGCGCGAGGCCGCCGAGCGCGCGCAGACGCTGACCTCGCTGAAGGCGATGATCACGCCGGAGGAAAAGGAAGCCATCGCCACCGAGATCGGCAGTTTCCGCTTCACCACCACCTTCGGCAAAGATTTGTCGCGGCTGCTGCGCAAGGGCATCGGTATCCACCACGCCGGCATGCTGCCCAAGTATCGCCGCCTGGTGGAACGCCTCGCCCAGCGCGGCCTGCTGAAGGTCATCTGCGGCACCGACACCCTGGGCGTGGGCATCAACGTGCCCATCCGCACGGTGCTGATGACGGGCCTGGCGAAGTTCGACGGCACGCGCCAGCGCATCCTGAAATCCCGCGAGTTCCACCAGATCGCCGGGCGCGCTGGCCGCGCCGGCTACGACACCGAGGGCGCCGTCGTGGTCGAGGCGCCCGAGCACGAGATCGAAAACGCCAAGGCCCGCCGCCGCGTGGGCGACGACCCGAAGCGGCTGAAGAAGCTGCGCAAGAAGGCCCCGCGCGACGGCGAGGTCTCCTGGTCGGAAAAGACCTTCGAGCGGCTGACCCACGCCGAGCCGGAGCAGCTGACCTCCCAGTTCCGCATGTCGAACTCCATGCTGCTCAACGTCCTGGCCCGGCACGGCAACGGCTACGAGCACCTCAAGCACCTGTTGCGCACCAACCACGACACCCGCGCGCAGCAAAACCAGCACATCCTGACCGCGCTGGATCTCTTCAAAGGTTTGCTCAACGCCGGCGTGGTCCAAAAGTCCACCAAGGGGCTGGACATCTACGGCCGGCCCTACCACCTGGTGCGCGAACTGCCCCGCGACTTCGCGCTGAACCAGCCGCTCTCCCCCTTCGCGCTGGCGGCGCTGACGCTGCTGGACCCCGAGTCCGAGACCTTCACGCTGGACATTATCTCCTGTTTCGAGACCATCCTGGACGATCCCCGGCAGGTGCTGCAGGCCCAGCAGAAGGCCCGCCGCGGCGAGGAGATCGCGGCGCTGAAGGCCGAGGGCGTGGACTACACCGAGCGCATGGCCATCGTCGAGGAGATCACCTGGCCCAAACCCTTGGAGGAGCTGCTCGACCAGGCCTTCGAGTCCTTCTGCGAGGGCAACCCGTGGGCCAAGGAATTCGATATCGCGCCGAAGTCGGTCCTGCGCGAGATGGTCGAAAAGGCCATGACGTTCTCCGACTTGGTCGCCACCTACGGGCTGGCCCGTTCCGAGGGCGTTATCCTGCGCTACCTGACCGACTGCTGGCGCACGCTCAAGCAGTCGGTGCCGCAGGAGTACGTGACCGAGCAGCTCGCCGACATCCTGGAATGGTTGGGCGAGCTCATCCGCCAGGTCGACAGCTCCCTGGTCGACGAGTGGGCGCAGATGGCCGGCGAGGACTCCCCCGTCGACCAGGCCACAGTGGACCGCGAGCTGGCCTTCGGCGTCGAGGACCCGACCGCGCTGACGTCCAACAAGCGGGCGTTTACCATCATGGTGCGCAACTACTTCTTCCGCCTGGTCCAGCTTTTCGCCTTCGAGAAGGAAGACCGCCTGGCCGAGTTCCTGGACTACCTGGACGAGGTGCCCGACTTCGGCGCGGCACTGGACGATTACTTCGACGAATACGCCGACATCGACTCCGGTCCGGCCGCCCGCGGACCGGAGTACTTCCGCCTGGCAGAAACCCGCCCGCGCGCGTGGACGGTCCGCCAGATTATCAAGGACCCGGACGGCGACAACGCCTACGCGCTGGTCGGCACCGTCGACCTGGATGCTTCCGACGAGGCCGGCGAGGTCCGCCTGTCCGATCTGCGCGTCGACTACTAAAGGCTTAGGGCGCGCCTTCCCCCTAAGGACGCGAAAACACCCGCCCCGGCTCGGTTGCGAGCGGCTGGGCGGGTGTCTGCTTTAAAGCGCGGCGCTAGATTTAGCGGGCGGCTTCAATCTGGACGGTCTGGGCGACAGCCTGGATGACGGCGCCAACCTTGACGGCCTCCCAGATCTGCTCCTTGGTCAGGCCGGCTTCCTGCAGCTCGTGCGCGTGGGCGGCCAGGCAGTGCTCGCAGCCGTTGATGGCGGAGACCACGGTGTTCCACAGCTCGAAGTTAGCCTTCTCGACGCCCGGCTTGGAGATGATGTTCATGCGCAGGCCGAACTTGACCTGAGCGTAGTCGTCACCGAGCCAGCCCTTGGCGCGGTAGGCAACGTTGTTCATAGCCATGACGGTGGCGGCACCCAGGGCAGCCTCGACGGCCTCGTCGGACAGGTGCTCCTTGGCCTCTTCCATGATCTCGGAGAGGACGGTGTCGTTGCGGGTAGCGGCGGCAGCGGCCAGCAGGGAGCCCCAGAGCTGCTCCTCGTTGAGCTCGGTGCTGCGGGTCAGGGTGCCCAGGTTCAGCTTCTGGTCTTTGGCGTACTCGGGCATGGAGCTCTTCAGGTTATCAATAGACAAGACTATTCTCCTTCTGGATTTTGATAAGTATATTTCAACGGGGTTGAGACAAAGACCCCGCCGGAGCGGACTTCGACGGGGTCCATGGCTTTAAGTCTTTACTTCAGGGATTCCTGAACGACGTCCATCTTGTTGATGTTCTTGGTCGGGTCGTTAGCTTCCCAGTTGCAAGCGCAGACCTCTTCGGACTGCAGGGCGTCTAGCACACGCAGAACCTCGTCGACGTTGCGGCCCACAGCGTCCGGGGTGACGGACACGAACTGGATGATGCCGTCCGGGTCGATAATGAAGGTGGCGCGGTCAGCGACACCGTCAGCGTTCTCGACACCCAGCGCACGGATCAGGTCGTGGCGAACGTCGGCGAACATCGGGAACGGAACGGACTTCAGGTCCGGGTGGGTGGCGCGCCAGTTGAAGTGAGCGAACTCGTTGTCGGTGGAGCCGCCCAGCACCTGGGTGTCACGGTCCTGGAACTCTTCGTCCAGCTTGCCGAATGCCGCAATCTCGGTCGGGCAGACGAAGGTGAAGTCCTTCGGGTAGAAGAAGACGATCTTCCACTTGCCTTCGTACTTATCCAGCGAAACCTGCTCGAAGTAGTCCTCCGGCTGCTGGGCGTTCACGTCGTGCAGGTCGCCACCGGTGAGCGCGGTCAGGTTGAACTCCGGGAACTTTTCTCCAACGGTCAAGATAGGCATTGTTGACAACATCTCCTTTAATGAGGTTGCTTAGTCCAGATTTGTGGTCTGCGGCCGCCTTAGCGGCCAACGACTTCCATTATGCCTATCAGTTTCAAGAACGTCAATAGACCTCCCTATCTATTAATGATATAATGATAAGTATGCATAATAAAGAGTACCGTCCCACCCTCGCTCAGCTGCGCACATTCGTCACCATCGCCGAAAATAAACACTTCGGCACGGCCGCCCAAAAGCTACAAATCTCCCAGCCTTCGCTGTCCCAGGCGCTGGTTGCTTTGGAGCAAGGCCTCGACATCCAACTGATTGAACGCTCCACCCGCCGAGTCATCGTCACCGCCGCCGGCGAAAAGCTGCTGCCCTACGCCAAGGCCACCCTGGAAGCCGCCAACGCCTTCTTCGCCCACGCCCGCGGCGCCCACGGCGACCTGTCCGGGCCGCTGACCATCGGCGCCATACCGACCGTGGCCCCGTACATCCTCCCGGATCTGCTCAAGAACCTGCACAGCAAGTTCGAGGACATGGAGCCCCGCATCGTCGAGGAGCAGACCGAGCACCTGCTCCAGCGCCTGCGCGACGGCCAGCTGGACCTGGCCATCATCGCCCTGCCGTCGGAGGCCTCCGGGCTGGTCGAGGTCCCCCTCTACACCGAGGACTTCGCCGTGGTCGTCCCCAGCGACCACCCGCTGGCCGGCCGCGACGACCTGAAGCTCGAGGACCTCGATTCCCTGGATCTGCTGCTCCTCGACGACGGCCACTGCCTGCGTGACCAGATCATGGACCTGTGCCGCAAGGCAAAGATCAACCCGTCGGAGGCCACCAACTCGGTGACCCGGGCATCGTCGCTGACCACCATCGTCCAGCTGGTCATCGCCGGCCTAGGCGCCACCTTGGTGCCAGAGTCGGCCCTGGCTGCGGAAGCTAACCACCCGGAGCTGGGCATCGCCCGCTTTGATGATTCCGTAACCGCCCAGCGCCAGATCGGCCTGGTCTTCCGCAACTCCGCCGCTCGCGCCGATGAGTTCCGCGAGTTCGGCGAGACCGTCAAGGACGCCTACGACAAGGCCCTGGCCCGTTCCTGCGAGTCCATCCAGTAAGTCCAAGCGCCACAAACACTTCACCCCGCCGCGGGGCACAACCACGTGCTCCGGGCGGGGTGAAAGCTTTAGTGAGCCGCTTTTAGACGCGGACGGTGGCCGCGCACGAGCGGTACATGTGCGCCTGGGCCAGCAGCACGACGGCCGCCACGATGCTCGCGCCCAGCATGATGAAGATGGACATCAGGATGACACCCACGATGCCGAAGGAGATAAACAGCAGGCTCACCAGCGCCACGGCCAGCATGAGGCCGAAGGAAATCAGCCCCACCAGCAGGCTGAACAGCAGCAGCTGCAGGTAGTTCTTCTTGCCGGCGGCAAAGCCCGTCGAGAAGGAGGCGCCGAAGCCGGTCTTGCCGTCCGCCGCGAACCACGGCATCAGCGTGAACAGCGGCGATAGGAAGAACATGAGCACGACGAAGGCCATAAAGAAGGCAAAGACTCCCGCGAAGACGCTCGGATCCAGCTGCGCCGGGTCGGTGGTTTCGCTCATCTCGTTGAAGCCGCTGAGCTGCATCCCGCCCAGCATGATGACGGTGATAATCCCCTGGACGACCAGGTAGACGCCCGCGGCGGCCCAGTGCACGTCCTTGCCAAGGGCGCCGATACCCGGCCGCGGCTCGTCAACGTGCCAGGTGGCAAACCGGTACAGCACGGGCGTGACCACGATAGAGATCACCAGGCTGAGCAGGCTGGTGACCACGGAGTTGCCCGAGTAACCTGCCTCGATATCCCCGCCGGTGAGCAAGGAGATGCCCATCGAGAGGATCGCGCCGGCCAGGCCCAGGACTAGCGCCAGCGGCACCAGGGTCTTCCAGTTGCGGCCGAAGGAGGAAAAGCCCCAGCCGATGGACCGGACCGCCTGCGGGCGCTGCGGCCCGTGCAGATATCCAGCATCGCCGCCCGCATAACCCTGCGCGCCCGCGTACCCGTAGCCCGGGGCCTGCTGCCCGCCGGGATTCGGGGAGCCGAAATTCGGGTTGTCCTCCGGGTGGCTCGTCGGCTCGTAACGCGGCAGATCGCCGAAGGAGTCGTTCGGCGACTGCCCGTCGCTCGGATCGTTCGGGGTGGTCATGGTGGGTCCTTTCTGAATTCATCAACAGAATACGGCGGGGACTGGCTACCCCAGTGACGGTATCACCCGGCGGCCCTATACGTTCGACCTGTTCCGAAAGAGTGTCTCAATAGTTACCGGTTTGAGCCCTCACGCGCCGCCGTGAGTAGAATTAGCTGCGACAATGGCTAATACACACAAGGACCCGCAAGAACCGCGCGAGGCGCGCGATACCTCTCCCGCAGCGCCCAGCCGCGACGATCTGTACGCCCGCCTGGCTAACGTACGAAGCGCCGACGAGCGCGCCTTCCGGCGCCGCCTGAAAAAGGCGCGCTCCCCGCACGCGCTCACGGCGATCTCCGCCGACATCGACGCCGCCGAAGAGCGCGTACGCGGCATCGACCGCCTCGTGCCGGAGATCGTCTACCCGGACAGCCTGCCGGTCAGCGCCCGTCGCGACGACATCGCCGAGGCGATTGACAACAACCAGGTGGTCATCATCGCCGGCGAGACCGGCTCCGGCAAGACCACGCAGATCCCGAAGATCTGCCTGGAGCTGGGCCGCGGCCGCCGCGGGCTGATCGGCCACACGCAGCCGCGGCGCCTGGCGGCCCGCACGGTCGCCGAGCGTATCGCCGACGAGCTCGGACAGAAGATCGGCCAGACCGTCGGCTACGCCATCCGCTTCGACGATCAGGTCTCCAAGTCCACGGCCGTCAAGCTCATGACGGACGGCATCCTGCTGGCGGAAATGCAGCGCGACCGCTTCCTCAACGCCTACGACACCATCATCATCGACGAGGCCCACGAGCGTTCGCTGAACATCGACTTCCTTCTGGGCTACCTCAAGCGGCTGCTGCCCAAGCGCCCGGATCTCAAGGTGATTATTACCTCGGCGACCATCGATCCGGAGCGTTTCGCCCAGCACTTCGCCAGCCCGGAAGGGCCCGCGCCCATCATCGAGGTCTCCGGCCGCACCTACCCCGTCGAGATCCGCTACCGGCCCCTGGAATTCGAGGCCGGCGGCAAGGTGGTCGACCAAGACCCGCTGGACGGGCTCGTCGAAGCCCTGACCGAACTGATGGCCGAGGGCGACGGCGATATCTTGTGCTTCTTCCCCGGCGAGCGCGACATCCGCGACGCCATGGAGGTCATCGAGGCCAAGAAGTGGAAGGGCGTGGAGGTCACTCCCCTCTTCGGCCGCCTGTCCAACCAGGAACAGCACCGGGTCTTTAGCCCGCACTCGGGGCGGCGCATCGTGCTTTCGACCAATATCGCCGAGACCTCCCTGACGGTGCCCGGAATCCGCTACGTCGTGGACACCGGCACCGCGCGTATCTCGCGCTATTCCACGCGCACCAAGGTCCAGCGCCTGCCCATCGAGCCCATCTCCCAGGCCAGCGCGAACCAACGCTCCGGACGCTGCGGGCGTGTGGCCGACGGCATCGCCATCCGCCTGTACTCGGAGCAGGACTTTTTGTCCCGCCCGGAGTTCACCGACCCGGAAATCCTGCGCACCAACCTGGCCAGCGTCATCCTGCAGATGATTTCCCTGCGGCTGGGCGATATCTCCCGCTTCCCCTTCGTGCAGCCGCCGGCGGACAAGGCGGTGCGCGACGGCATCGCCCTGCTCAACGAGCTGGGTGCTTTGGGCACGGAGAACAAGAACGGGCTGCCCACGCTGACCAAGACCGGCTCGACGCTGGCGCGCATCCCGGTCGACCCGCGCATGGCACGGATGCTGGTGGAAGCCCACAAGCTGGGCTGCCTGCACGACGTCATCATCATCGTTGCGGCCATGACCATCCAGGACGTGCGCGAACGCCCCTTAGAAAAGCAGGCCCAGGCCGACCAGGCGCACGCGCGGTTTAAGGACAAGACCTCGGATTTCTTAAGCCAGCTCAAGCTGTGGGACTACATTAAGGACTCCCGCGACGAAAAGTCCGGCAACGCTTTCCGCAAGCAGATGAAGGCGGAGTTCCTGCACTACATGCGCATCCGCGAGTGGTTCGATCTGGTGCGCCAGCTGCGCGAGGTCGCCAAGCAGCTCAAGTGGACCGCGCAGGAATCCGGCAAGCGGGCCGATGCCGCCATCCACCAGGCGCTGCTGTCGGGCTTGCTGTCCAATATCGGCGCCCGCGACGGCAACTCCAAGGAGTTCCACGGCGCCCGCAACACCCGCTTTATGGTCTTCCCCGGCTCCGCGCTGGCGAAGAAGCCGCCGGAGTTCGTCATGGCCGCCGAACTGGTGGAAACCTCCCGGCTGTGGGCGCGCGATGTCGCCCAGATCGATCCCGCCTGGGTGGAGCGTTTGGCCTCCGGCCTGCTCAAGCACAGCTACTCCGACCCAGTCTGGTCGAGTAAGCGGGCCACGGCCATGGTCAAGCAGAAGTCGACGCTGTACGGCGTGCCGGTGGTCCACGACCGCTCCGTGCCCTACCACCGCGTCGACCAGGCTGCGGCCCGGGATTTGTTCATCCGGCACGCGCTCATCGGCGGAGAGTGGAATACCCACCATTCCTTCTTCCACGACAACGTCGCCAAGCTCGACAAGGCGGCCGAGTACGAGGACAAGGCCCGCCGCCGCGGCCTGGTAGCGGACGAGGACGCCCTCTTCGCCTTCTACGACGAGCGCCTGCCCGCCAATATCACCAGCGGCAAGTACTTCGACTCCTGGTGGAAGAAGGAGCGCCACGCCCACCCCGCGCTGCTGGACTTCGATCCGGAAGCACTGGTCAACGACGCCGATAACCGTGTGACCGAGGCGGACTTTCCCGATACCTGGCGCGCCGGCTCCGTGGAGCTGGACCTGTCGTACCACTTCAGCCCCGGCGATCCCCTGGACGGCGTGACCATCCAGGTGCCGGTGCCCATGCTGGCCGGGCTGGATACCACCGGCTTCGATTGGCTGGTGCCGGGCCTGCGCCTGGAGCTGGTCACGGAGCTCATCCGCAGCCTGCCCAAGGCCCTGCGCCGCACGGTGGTGCCCGCCCCGGAGTTCGCCGAGCGCGCCCTGGACAAGCTGGTCCCCTACGCCGGGCCCATTACCGAACAGCTAGCCGACGTCCTGCGGGAACTGGGCGGCCAGGGCATCAACGCCGTGGACTTCCGCCCGCAGTCACTGCCCGACCACCTGCGCATGAACTATGCCGCCATCGATAAGCGGGGCAAGATTATCGACTCCGACCGCGATCTTTCCGCGCTGGTCAACCGCCAGGCAGGATCGATTAAGTCCTCGGTCTCGAAGGTCAGCCGCATCTCGGAGTCCGGGTCAGTCAAGGAATGGCGCGCCGACAACCTCGGCTCCATCGATGACGAGGTCCGCACCACGGTGGACGGCCACGAGGTCACCGCCTACCCGGCGCTGGTCGCCACCAAGGACGGCGTCGAGGTCAAGGTGCACCCCACCAAGGCCGCGGCCGATGCGGCCATGCTGACCACGACGCTGACGTTGCTCATGCGGGAAATCACCGTCAACCCGCGCCCCATGGTCAAGGGCCTGCCCTTGCAGCAGCGCGTGGCCATCGACAACTACCCGCACGGCGGGGCCGAAGGCCTGGTCTCCGACGCCCGGGTGGCCGCCATCCGCGATCTCCTGCTGGAGGCCGGCGGCGCGGTGCGCTCCCCGGAAGAATTCGACCAGCTGCGCAAGAAGGTCGCCCCGGACGTGCCCGGGCGGGTGCGCCAGATGGTCGTCGCCATCGCCCCGGGACTGGTCGAATACGGACGCATCACGGACGAGCTCGACAAGTGGACCGGCCCAGCCATCGACGACATCCGCGCCCAGCTGGATTTCCTGCTTCCCCCGCAGGCGATCACGAAAAACGGCATCGAACATCTGCGGCATCTGCCGCGCTACCTGCAGGCGGTGCGCATTCGGTTAGAAGAGATGAACCTCGACCCGGACAAGGACGCGGACCGCCAAGCGGAGGTCGACGAGGCGAAGGCCTACCTCAATAATCGCCTGCGTTCGCTGCCAGCCGGGAGATCTAAGACGAAGGCGGTGCGGGATATCTACTGGATGATCGAGGAGCTCCGAGTCTCCCTGTTCGCCCAACGCCTCGGCACCGCGCACGCGGTGTCCCTGCGACGCATCCAGAAGGCTGTCGACAAGCTGGCCTAGCGCCGCGCTGCCGCGGCCGAAGCCTAGAAGTTGCTCCGGTCGCGGCGCTTCATCAGGCGGATCTCCGACTCGAAATCATCCGCGCTGTCGAAGGATTTATACACGGAGGCGAAGCGCAGGTACGCCACCTCGTCGAGGTCGCGCAGCGGGTCGAGGATGGCCAGGCCGATATCGTTGGCGTTGATCTGGGAGCTGCCGTGGCTGCGCACGGTCTCCTCCACTTCCTGGGCCAGGCGCTTCAAGGCGTCGTCCGAGACATCACGGCCCTGGCAGGCCCGGCGCACGCCGCGGATCAGCTTGTCGCGGCTAAACGGCTCGGACAGGCCGTTGCGCTTGACCACGGACAGCACCGCCTTTTCGACCGTGGTGAAACGGCCCCGGCACGAAGAACACTCGCGCCGGCGGCGGATGGAAGCACCCGCGTCAACGACGCGGGAGTCGATGACGCGTGACTGTTCGTGGTGACAAAATGGGCAATACAACTCGGCTCGCTCCCCGTATCTTTCTAGCTTCCCGGTTTCATCCGCACCAGCGGACCACGCGGATGCCTTACCAGTCTACTGCGCGCGGCGATGGGAAAGCCGAGTGCCCGGACCGCGGCCTAGTTCAGGTGAGCCTGCTGGGTGATGGCACTGTCCACGGCTCCCATCGAGCTGGCGGACTCCGGGCCGTCAACAAGCCCCATGCCCGCCGCCAGCGTGCCCAAGAAGACTGCACATCCGAACACAGCGCCGAGCGCGTAGTTGCCCTTCTGGCGCCCCTGCTCGGAGACCATCCCGCGCGGCTGCCCTGCGAAATCCTCGGCGCTCAGCGCGGGCTGCGAACGACGGTCTGTTCGATTATCTAGCGTGAGCGTTCGAGAATAGCGCGACCCCACGCCAGCCGGGCCGTGCCCCGACCAGGCGGGCGCGCCCTGCCGATCCCCGAAATCTCGGACCGATGGCTCCCACACCGCGGCCGCGGGCACCACGGAAGGGGTGCGGGAACCGGTGCGGTAAGCTGCAAATTCGGTGTTAGCGATACGGCGGTCATCAAATGCGAGAGTCATAGTAATCTTTCCTTTCCTTGGTGCCACCGAGTCTAAATCCGGACCCCGACATGGCACCGACTTTCCTTCGTTCGAATGTTCGAATTAGGTTCTGTGTTCGATTTATAGCAGGGTTCCCAAAATTTGTCTAGCGCACGGGCGAAGATCTCGAACATTTGTACATTTCGTGCTAGAAAGGAAGGTAGGAATTTTCGCGGGCCCGCAGCGCCTGTGTCCCCCACTAACCGACCTGCTAGTCAACTTGGAGAGTTAAAGACCATGGCCCGACCCAGCAAATCCTCACAAAAACCGACACTCGACTCCTTAAGCGCCCGCCAGCGGCGCATCCTCGAGGTCATTCACGACGCCGTACTCCTGCGCGGCTATCCGCCGAGCATCCGCGAGATCGGTGACGCCGCCGGCCTGCAGTCGACCTCCTCGGTGGCCTACCAGCTCAAGCAGCTGGAGGAGAAGGGCTTCCTGCGGCGCGATCCCAACAAGCCGCGCGCCGTCGATGTCCGCCACCTCAACACCGAGAAGGAAGACGCGAAGGCCGAGAAGGCCAGCAAGTCCGCGGATCTCCCGCAGACCCCGCCCGATGCCGGCCAGGTCAGCTACATCCCCGTCGTCGGGCGCATTGCCGCCGGGACCCCCATCACGGCCGAGGAAAACATCGACACCTACTACCCCATGCCGGATGAGGTCGTCGGCGGCGGCGATCTCTACATGCTGCAGGTCGTCGGCGACTCCATGCGGGACGCCGGCATCCTGGACGGGGACTGGGTCATCGTCCGCTCGCAGTCCACGGCGGAGGAAGGCGACTTCGTCGCAGCCCTCCTGGAGGGCGAGGAAGCCACCGTCAAGGAGTTCCACCGCGACTCCACCGGGGTGTGGCTGCTGCCCCACAATGACGCCTATTCCCCTATCAACGGGGAGGAATCGGAAATCATGGGCAAGGTCGTCTCCGTGATGCGCAAGCTCTAATTCCCCGGAACATTCCGCGTTATTCCCCCTTTCTGAGGTAGCGGGGCATGCAAAAGGTCACTCCCGCCTCATGGCCGTAGTTCCGATTTGCCCGATCTACCTCAAGAAATACCCAAGCAACCCAAGAACCGGGTGCTTGGGTTTTTCTGTTTGTGTTTGCCCACGCGGTTTTTCTGGAACAATTTGAGTAGACCCATTTCACCGTGTGCGCGCGCCCATCCGCGCGCGTACCCACGGACCGAGGAGAACTACCCAATGTATGCAGAAGAACGCCGTCGGCAGATTGCGTCCCTCACCGCCGTCGAGGGACGCGTCAATGTCACGGAACTCTCCCATAAATTCGACGTCACCGCCGAGACCATCCGCCGCGACCTGGCCGTCCTGGACCGCGAGGGCGTCGTCCACCGCGTCCACGGCGGTGCGGTGGCCTCGCAGACCTTCCAGACCGCCGAGTTCACCCTGGACACGCGCTCGCGCTCGGCCACCGGGGCGAAATCCGCGATCGCCGAGGCGGCCCTCGAATTCCTCCCCGAGACCCCGGGCAGCATCTTCCTGGACGCCGGCACCACCACGAACGCGCTAAGCGATCTCATCGCAGCGAGTCCCCTGGCCAACCAACTGTCGATCGTGTCGAACAGCCTGCCCATTGCCCTGTCGCTGGCCAATAATGGCATCAAGGACGTACAACTACTGGGCGGTACGGTGCGCGGCATAACCCAGGCCGTGGTCGGCGATACCGCCCTGCGCACCATGGCGCTGCTGCGCGCCGACGTCGCGTTCATCGGCACCAACGCCCTGACCCTGGATCACGGACTGTCCACCGCAGACGCCCAGGAGGCGGCCATCAAGGCCGCGTTCGTGACCAACGCCCGAAAGGTTGTGGTCCTGTGTGACTCTTCCAAGCTGGGCAACGACTACCTGGTCAGCTTCGCCAAGATTTCGGACATCGACGTCGTCATCACGGACTCGGCGGCACCGCAAAGCTTCGTTGACGCGCTGCGCGAGCGCGAGATCACCGTGGTCATCGTCGACGCTTAACCCCCTCCAATACAAACAACCCGGCACAAGCCCCGCGTTAAGGCGGCGGCTCGGCCGGGTTGTTTAGTTGGACTGCCGGGGCCGTTAGCTTTCGACCTCAGGCTGCGCGAGCTCCTCAATGAGTTCGCGGACCTTGTCGCGCGCCTCCGAGGGGCCTTCGCAGGACACGGCTGCGGCGGCGATCTTGCGGCAGTCCTCGAGGCTGAGCTCGGCCAGCTGCGCGCCCACGCCGGCAACGGCGGTCGAGGCGGCCGACAGGGAGTTAACCCCCAGGCCGGTGAGGACGGCGGCGAGCATCGGATCCGCGGCGGCCTCGCCGCAGACACCTACGGGAACGTTGTTGTCGCCGCCGACCACGCAGGTGTGCTGGATAAGGCGCAGCACGGCGGGCTGCCAGGGGTCGGTCAGGTACGCCAGCTGCGGCGACAGGCGGTCCGCGGCCATGGTGTACTGGGTCAGGTCGTTGGTGCCGATGGAGACGAAGTCCAGGTGCGGCATGATGGTATCGGCCATGAGGGCCGCGGCGGGGACCTCGATCATCGCGCCCGGGATAAGGTTGCGTTCCCGGCACAGGCCGGCGAACCAGCGGGCCTCGTTCGCGGTAGCCACCATCGGGGCCATGACCCAGGTCTGCGCGCCTTCCGGGCGCTGTTCGGCGGCTTGGGCGATGGCGTCGAGCTGCCGGGTCAGCAGCGACTCGTTGTCGCGGGCGATGCGCAGGCCGCGCACGCCCAGCGCCGGGTTCTCCTCATCATCGAGGGTGGCGTAGCTAATCGGCTTGTCCGAGCCGGCGTCCAGCGTGCGCACGACGACCTTGCGGTCGCCGAAGGCGTTGAAGACCTTGGAGTAAATCTGTGCCTGCTCGTCGACGCTCGGTTCCTCCGAGGCGTTGAGGAAGGACAGCTCGGTGCGGTACAGGCCCACGCCCTCGGCCTGGGTGCCAGCGGCCAGCCGGGCGGCGTTGCCGTCGGCGACGTTGGCAAGCAGCTGCACGCGGTAGCCGTCGCTGGTTTGGGCCGGACCCTCCCACTGGGCGATCTTGGCGGCCTTGGCCTGGTACTCGGCCACGGCGGCCTGGGAGCTGTCGGCGTCCGCGCCGGTTTCGACCAGCCCGCGGGAACCGTCCACGAACAGCCACTCGCCCGCGCTGAGCTCGCGCAGCTTCGCGCCCGTGGCCACGATGCACGGGATGTCCAGCTGGCGGGCGATGATGGCGGTGTGGCTGGTGGGCCCGCCTAGCTCGGTCACCAGGGCCTTGATCCGGTCGATGTCCAGCGTCGCAGTATCCGCCGGCGCCAAGTCGTCGGCCAGCAGCACGGCCTCGCCTTCGACGTAGGGCAGGCCCGGCTCGTCCTCGCCGCGCAGCTCCGCGATGACGCGATCGCGCACGTCCTTCAGGTCCGTCGTGCGCTCAGCCATGACACCGCCGGCGGATTCGAACATGTAGACAAACTTGTCCGTGGCGGCGACTACCGCGTATTCCGCGCCGTTGCCGCCGCGCACGTTCTTGCGCACCGTCTTGTGCCAGCCCTTATCCCGCGCCATCGAGGCGGTGGCCTTCAGAACCTCCGCCGCATGCCCCTCGGCGCTTCCCGCACGCCCCTCGAGGCGCTGCGCGACGGTTTCCGCGGCCTCCTGGAAGCGCGCGAACTCGGCCTCGCGCTGGTCTTCTTCGACGATGGCTTCCCCGGACTGCGGCAGCTGCGGGCGGGGACGTACCCACACCGCGGGAGCGTAGGCGACGCCGGCCACCACACCGGTGCCCGCGATGGTGCCCCGCTGCCCGGCGTTCGCTTGAGCCGAGCTAGCTTCAGCGCTCGTCGACCCGGTGGTGGCGGTGCTGCCAGTGTTGTCGGTGTTGGTCATGTAAAACTTCTCCCTACGTCTGAAGACTAAGTAGACAAGATCGGTATACGCGTATTTATGGCAATCCTACTCAGGCTCGCCAGTACTCACTAGAAACGAATTCTGAGCTCTTCCGAAACTAGGTCCAGTGCGCCTCCGGCCCACTGGTGCAGGAGTCGTCAGGCCCCGGCGAGGCTCCGCAAGAGAACAACTTTCTGCCCAGTCTACCGAGACCCACGGAAAACCACATATACCCATTGACATACGGGCATAATCGGGCAACAATACAAAGTAAACGTCTGCAAACGTTGTCACACGTTACAGTTCGTTGACATTGACCCCTCGGCCACTCGGTCCCGGGCACCGTCGGATGTCTCACCCCTGCTGGCACTCAGGCCCGCAGCTAGAGACAACCGGCAAGGAGGCACGGAGCGACTGGCCGAAGCGCCCGCCGGAGGAAGCACCACCCACCATGATTTTGACGCTGACCCCTAACCCCAGCATCGACGCGACCCTATCCCTCGATGAACCGCTGACCACCGGTTTGGTCCACCGCGCCCGGTCTGTCTCCCAAGTCGCCGGCGGCAAGGGCATTAACGTCACCCACGCCGCGTACCTGGCGGAGCACCCCACCGTGGCGCTGTTTCCCGCGGGCCCCTCGGATCTATTCCTCTCCCTGGTCGAGGACGCCGCGCTGCCCTACGAGGCGGTCCCCCTCGACCACACCATCCGCGTAAACACGACGATTACCGACCCGTCCGGCGGCACCACCAAGATCAACGGCCCAGGCCCGTTGGTGGGTCCGGAGGTCCAGCAGGAAATCATCCAGCGGTTGGGCGCCCTCTCGGCGAACGCGGACTGGGTGGTGCTGGCCGGCTCCCTGCCGCCGGGCTGCCCGGCTGACTGGTATTCCTCGCTCATCAAGGCCCTGCGCAGCGCCTCCCCGCAGACCTGGATCGCGGTGGACACCTCCGACCAGCCCATGCTGGAAATCGCCCGCAACCTAGACACCGCGGCCCCGGATCTGCTCAAGCCGAACGGCTTCGAGCTCGGCCAGCTCGCCGGCGAGGACGGGCTCGCGCTCGAGGAACAGGCCGCGCGCGGCGATTATTCTGGAGTCGTGGCTGCGGCCCGCTCCGTGGTCCAGCGCGGGGTCGGCGAAATCCTGGTGACCTTGGGCGGCGCCGGCGCGGTACTCGTCACCGCCGATGGTGCCTGGGTGGCCACGCCCCCGGCTTCCGAGGTCGTCTCCACCGTCGGTGCGGGTGACTCGGCTCTCGCCGGGTACCTGCTGGCGCGCACCGCGGGCACCACCCGCCCGGAGGCGCTGCGCCAGGCCGTCGCCTACGGCACGGCCGCCGCGGGCCTGGCCGGTACCACCCTGCCCCGGCCAGACCAGATCGACCTGGCGGGCACCACGCTCGACGAACTTGATAACTAAATATCCTTTCCCGAAATCCTAAAGAAATGGAGCTGTCTCATGGCTTCTGAGATCATCACCGCCGACCTGGTGGCCCTTGATGCCCACTTCGGCGATTCCGTCGACTCGGTCATCACCGAGCTGGCCACGCTGGTGCACGCCACCGGCCGCGCCACGGAAATCGACGGCCTGGCCCAGCCAGCCATCGAACGCGAGTCCAAGGGGCGCACCGGCGTGGCCGGGCAGGTCGCCATCCCGCACTGCCGCTCCGCCGCGGTCACCGAGCCGACCCTGGCGTTCGCGCGCCTGGCCGACGGCGTCGACTTTTCCGGCCCCGACGGTGACGCGAACTTGGTCTTCCTTATCGCCGCTCCCGAAGGCGGCGGCAAGGCCCATCTGAAGATTCTGTCCAAGCTGGCCCGCGCGCTGGTCCGCCCGGACTTCCTCGAGGTCCTACGTACCGCCCAGCGCCCGGAAGAAGTCGTCGAGGCCGTCCTCGGCGTGGTCAACGCGGAAAAGAAGCCAAAGAAGCCAGCTAGCGAGGCGGCCGGCACCGCCGGGGCACAGGCCGGGGCCACCGCGGTCACCGGTCCCGCTGCTGCTAACGGCACTGCTGCCACCGGTGCACAGGAGTCGGCGTCCGGTGCCGCGGTCACGCGCATCGTGGCGGTGACCGCCTGCCCGACCGGTATTGCCCACACCTACATGGCAGCCGACGCGCTGACGCAGAACGCGGACACCCGCTCCGATATCGAGCTGCACGTGGAGACCCAGGGATCTGCCAACCAGGAGCCGCTGCCCGGCAGCGTCATCCAGGCCGCCAATGCCGTCATCTTCGCCACCGACGTCGGGGTCCGCGACCGCGAGCGATTCGCCGGCAAGCCGGTGATCGAGTCCGGGGTCAAGCGCGCCATCAACGAGCCCGGCACCATGCTGGATGAGGCCGTGGCGGCCGCGCAGAACCCGAACGCCCGCAAGGTCAGCGGCACGGCCGCAGCCTCCTCCGGCGAATCCGAGGAAGGCGCCAAGCTGGGCTGGGGCAAGCGCATCCAGCAGGCGATCATGACCGGCGTGTCCTACATGGTGCCGTTCGTGGCCGCCGGCGGCCTGCTGCTGGCGCTCGGCTTCCTCTTCGGCGGCGCCGACGTCGCCAATGGCTGGCAGGCCATTACCACCGACTACTCCCCGACCAATCTGCCGGGCAATACCGTTGAGGTCGACGGGGCGATGATGGAATTCCAGCGCTCCGGGATGATGCTCTACCTGGGCGCGGTCCTCTTCGCCACCGGCCAGGCCGCCATGAGCTTCATCGTGGCCGCGCTGTCCGGCTATATCGCCTTCGCACTAGCCGGCCGCCCCGGTATCGCCCCGGGCTTTGCCGGCGGTGCCATCGCCGTGCTGCTGGGCGCCGGCTTCATCGGCGGCCTGGTCACCGGTCTCATCGCCGGCCTGGTCGCCATGTGGATCGGCAGCTGGAAGGTCCCGCGCTGGCTGGGCTCCCTGATGCCGGTGGTGATCATCCCGCTGTTCGCCACCCTGGTCGTCGGCGTACTGATGTACATGTTGTTGGGCGCGCCGCTGGCCGGCATCATGGAGGGCCTGCAGAACTGGCTGCGCTCCATGACCGGCTCCTCGGCGGTCCTGCTGGGCCTTATCCTCGGCCTGATGATGTGCTTCGACCTGGGCGGCCCGGTCAACAAGGCGGCCTACCTCTTCGCCACCGCCGGCCTGTCCACCGGCGACCAGGCCTCCATGGAGATCATGGCCGCGGTCATGGCCGCCGGCATGGTGCCGCCTATCGCCCTATCGCTGGCCACGTTCATCCGCAAGAACCTGTTCACCCCGGCGGAGCAGGAAAACGGCAAGTCCGCCTGGCTGCTGGGTCTGTCCTTCGTCTCGGAGGGCGCCATCCCGTTCGCCGCGGCCGACCCGTTCCGCGTCATCCCGGCCATGATGGCCGGCGGCGCCGTCACCGGTGCCATCTCCATGGGCATGGGCGTTACCTCCCGCGCCCCGCACGGCGGCATCTTCGTGCCCTTCGCCATCTCCCCGGTCGGCAGCTACTTCCTGGCGATCATCGCCGGCGTGGTGGTCTCCACCATCTGCGTGCTCGCCCTCAAGCAGTTCTGGCCGAACAAGGCCGTGCGTGAGGCCGCCGCGAAGGACGCCGCCGCCCAGGCCGAGCCCGTCACTGCTTAAAGCAGGAACGCCCCGCGGTGCTACCGCGTCCGTCACAGTCGCGCGCCCTCCGGCGCGGGGCGTGGCACGCGGAACTAGCGCGCCGTAGACTGGGGCAGAAAACAACCGATGAAAGGATTGATTAATCATGGCTTCCAAGACCGTCAAGGTAGGTTCCTCCGTGGGCCTGCACGCCCGTCCGGCTTCCATCATCGCTGACGCCGCTGGCGAGTTCGATGAGGACATCTTCCTCAACCTGGTGGGCGAAGACGATGACGACGAGACCGATGCCGCCTCGTCCCTGATGATCATGGCCCTGGGCGCCGAGCAGGGCGACGAGGTCACCGTCACCTCCGAGAACTCCGAAGCCGTCGAGAAGATCGCTTCCCTCATCGAGCAGGATTTGGACGCCGAGTAGGCCACCAATCCCGGTTTTAGATAAACCTGGGGCCCAGGACAGTTCTTTGCTGTCCTGGGCCCCAACTCTTTTTGCGCATTTCTACTGGCCGCTCAGCGTTCGCCTAGCTGCGCACTAGTACTTCGCGTTCTGCCCTTCCCCGACGTGGTCGTAGAGGCGTTTCATGATGGGGTAACCGATGATGATGCCGACAGAGCCCCAGGCGATGCCTTCGAGGGTGACGCCGAAGACGTCGAGGGTGAGGTTGCCAATTCCGGCGATGAGCGACACGGCGGCCGCGGTCAGGTTGACCGGGTTGTTGAAGTTGACCTTGTTGTCCATCCAGATGCGCACGCCGAGCATGCCGATGAGCCCGTAGAGCACCAGGGTGGCCCCGCCCAGCACGCCGGTGGGGATGGTGAAGATGAGGGCGCCGAATTTCGGGATGAACGCCAGAGCGATGGCGGTCAGGGCTGCGACGAAATAGGCGGCGGTGGAATACACGCGCGTGGCGGCCATGACGCCGATGTTTTCCGCGTAGGTGGTGGTGCCGGAGCCGCCGAAGCCGCCGGCCAGCGAGGTGGCCAGGCCGTCGGCGAAGAGGGCATCGCCCGCCAGGTCGTCGAGGTCCCGGTTGGTCATCTCCGAGACGGCCTTGACGTGGCCGACGTTTTCGGCGATGAGGACGACCAGCACCGGCAGGGCCACCGCGATGGCCGAGAGGTTGAACTCCGGGGCGTGGAACTGCGGCAGGCCCACCCAGGCGGCCTCCCTAATGGATTCGCCGGCAGACGGATCCAGGTTGCCGGTCAGCGCGGCAAAGGCCCAGCCGACTACGACGCCGATGAGGATGGACAGGCGCGAGACCATGCCGCGGCCGGCCACCGTGGCCAGCAGGATGACCACCAGGGTCACCGCGGCCACCAGCGGCTGGCTGGAGAAGTTCGCAGCCGCGTTCGGGGCCAGGTTCAGGCCGATGAGGGCGACGATGGCGCCGGTCACGGCCGGGGGCATGACGGCATCGATAACGCGCTTGCCCGCGGCCTTGACGATAAGGCCGATGACAACCAGCGCCAGGCCGGTGCACATCACGGCGCCGGCCTGCACGCCGATGCCCTGGGCCTGCGAGGCGGACAGCGGCGCGATGAAGGCAAACGACGAGCCCAGGTAGGACGGCAGGCGGTTGCGGGTGATCGCCAGGAAGAGGATGGTGCCGATGCCGGAGAACAGCAGCGTGGTGTTGACCGGAAAGCCGGTCAGGGTGGGCACCAACAGCGTGGCGCCGAACATGGCCACGACGTGTTGCATGCCGATGCCGATGGTGCGCGGCCAGTTCAGCCGTTCTTCCGGGGCGACCACGGCCCCCGGGGCGATCTTCTTTCCGTCACCGTGGACGGTCCAACCGAAAATATTACTCACGAGTCTTCATTATGGATCACCTGCGCCAGGCGGGGTTAATCCACGCGAAACTCGGTTAACTCCGCCGCGACCTGCTGCGGCACGCGGGCGCTTATCCGCGTGCCCTCTTCCGAGTAATCCTCGCTGCGCACGGTGCCCTCCTCGTGGAGGCGGGCTACGACGTCGCCGCGGGTGTACGGCACGAGGAGTTCGACGTCCGCGTCCAGGGTGTTGAGGAAGAGCTCGACCCGGGTGGTCAGCTCGTCGACGCCCTCGCCGGTCTTCGCCGAGACGAAGACCACGTTGTCGCGGTCCAGGGTGTGGCGGACCTCCGCGAGCACCAGGGGATCGGCCTGGTCGATCTTGTTGATGACGATGATCTCCGGCGGCGGGTTCTCCCCTGTCTCCTTGACGATGTCGTAGATGACCTTGTTGACCGCGGAGATCTGCTTGAGCGGGAAGGGATCCGAGCCGTCGACCACGTGCAGCATGAGATCCGCGCCCAGCACCTCCTCTAGCGTGGACTTGAAGGCCTCGACCAGCTGCGTGGGCAGGTGGCGAACAAAGCCGACGGTGTCGGTGAAGACCACCTGGCGGCCGTCGCCCAGCTGCGCGCGGCGGGTGGTCGGATCCAGCGTGGCGAACAGGGCGTCTTCCACCAGCACGCCCGCCCCGGTCATCGCGTTGATGAGCGAGGACTTGCCGGCGTTCGTGTAGCCGGCAATGGCGATCTGCGCCACCGTGGACGCGGCGCGGCGGGAGCGCTTGACCTCGCGCGCGGTCTTCATGTTCCGCAGCGCCTTGCGCAGGCGGGCCATCTCCGTGCGGATGCGGCGGCGGTCGGTCTCGATCTTGGTCTCACCCGGGCCGCGCAGGCCCACGCCGCCGTTGGAGCCGGCGCGGCCGCCCGCCTGGCGCGACAGGTTGCCGCCCCAGCCACGGGTGTGCGTGTAGAGGTATTCCAGCTGGGCGAGCGAGACCTGCGCCTTGCCCTCCTTCGACTTCGCGTGCTGGGCGAAGATGTCCAGGATCAGCATCGTACGGTCGATGACCTTGGTGTTGAGGGCGCGCTCCAGCGCGGCCAGCTGGCCGGGGTTGAGCTCGCCGTCGCAGATGACCGTGTCCGCGCCGGTGGCCTCCACGATCTCCTTGAGCTCCTTGACCTTGCCGGAGCCGATGAACGTACCGGAGTCCGGCTTGTCGCGCTTTTGGTAGATGAGCTCGACGACCTCGGCGCCGGCGGTCTCGGCCAGGGCGGCCAGCTCGTCCAGGGTGGCCTCGACCTCAGCGATGGTGCCCTCGGTCCACACCCCGACCAGGATGACCTGCTCCAGGCGCAGCTTGCGGTACTCGACTTCGTAGCCATCCGTGATGTCCTCGGCGCGGATTGTGGTCTCCCGGGTCACGCTGCGCAGGGCGTTGCGCTCTGCCAGGTCCATCTCACCGGTGCTTAGTTCCTCGTCTGCGTGCGCGGGCCGTTGCGGCGCGTTATCGCGGAAGGCGTGGGCGAGCAGCTTTTCGTGCTCGTTACTAAATTGTGAAGATTCAGTCATATTGGTGCTTATTCTTCCACGTCACTGCGCTAAACCCCAAGTGACACCGGCTAGCTACAAACCGCCGCTTCCGTGGGGTGCCACCTGGGGGCAGCGGGCAGGCCCGGCGGGCGGGCGGCGTGAATTTAAGTGCCAGCGTACGGAGGGATAGAATATCGACATGACTACGCATGCCAGCCAGTCCGGCCCGACGCCCGCGGCCGAGAAACCAGACTCTCCCCAGCAGCCGAACCAGGCAGTACCCACCGCCCGCGCCGGGCAACCGGCCGGAGTGGCACACAAGCTGCCGGAAATGGCGGCCTTGGGCTTTAACTTCGACCGCTGGCAACAGGCCGTCGAGGCGGCCATCGCCACCGATCACCTGCAGGTCACCGGCGAGGTCCGCGGCGGGCAGCTCATCCAGTTCACCGACCCGAGCGGCGCGCAGCTCAACATCCTCGCCGTGGAGCCGTTTGCCACCTTCGTCGGCTTCAACGCCGTGACGCAGTCCTTCGCCCACGTCGACATGGTCAACGACGTGCTCGCCCACCTGGAGGTCATCGACCCCTTCGGCACGGTGCTAGCCACGGTGACCGCGAACCTCGCCCAGGGCCCGCTGCTGGCGGAGGAAGAAACCCAGCAGTGGCAGCAGGTCAGCCTGACCGCCTTGGCGCTGGAGACCCGCCGCTACGACTCCGCCGAGGCCTTTGAGGCCGAAACCGGCGAGTTCCCGGCGGTGGCCAAGTCCAGCGGCGCGGAGATCATCGCCTCCGGCTCCGGCGCCCAGGCGCCGACCCCGGCCTTCGAGTTCGCCGGGCGCGTTATGGAAAGCCAGTGGCTGACCAACGAGCTGACCGGCCAGCGCTTTGCCCACGTGGTACTCGACGGCGCCTTCCCGCTGGATGTTTGCCTGCCCGACGACGGCGGCGAGCTGCCGGCAAAGAACACGGTCCTGGCCGGCTCGGCCCTGCTGACGGCTAGCGTGGCCGCCCCTACGGGCGGGTGTGGATCCGGCGGCGGCTGCGGTTGCGGCTCCGGCGGCTGCGGCTGTTCCTAAGCCAAAGACTGTCTCACACGGTAAGATAACCCTCAAAGTACCGACCGTTTATTCGTAGCTTCCGATATTTGACCGCCCTTTTAAGGAGGTGACCTCCCCATGCCACTGCCCTTCCCCCGATCCGCAGGCCAGCGCCGCGCGCTAGCAATCGTGTTGACGATCATCGCCGCCGCCTTCCTCATCGGGCTGCTCAAGGTGGTCGGCCTGATAGTCGCGCTCCTGCTGGCCGGCGCGGTGTGGGTCATGCTCTCCATGCGCCCGGACGCCCACGAGCACCGGGTGCTGCGTTCTTCCATTCAGCTGTCGGCGGAAGACATCACGGACGTCATGGACGAATTCGATCACTTCAGCAACGCCCAGGATGCCGACACCATCGCGGACCGCACCCTGCACCGCCCGGCGCTGCTGGACTACGACTGCGGCGACGAGGCGGTGGAAAGGTTCCACTACCAGTACGCCTCCGCCCGCCGCTTCCTCAACCGGCTCAATGCCCGCTTGGCCAGCACGGAGCTAGAAACCCAAGACCTAGAGTCGCTGCTGCGGGTCACCGACCAGCGCGCGCTCGATATCAAGGAGTCCTGGATTAACGCCCGCCGGTCTGCCCAGCGGCTGGGCACCCGCTACAACGGCGAGGGCCCCGACAACCGCCTGGGGGGCGAGGCCAGCTAGAGGCTCGTCTCCCCGTCGGCGACGATCCGCGACGGGCCGGTCAGTACCGAGCCGCCGTCGGTGATGGTGACCTCCACGGTCCCGCCCGGCACGTGGACGCGCAAGGTGCCTTCCCCGCGGCCGGCATCGGCCAGCGCGGCGCGCGCGGCGGCCACCGTGCCCGTACCGCACGAGCGCGTCTCCCCCACGCCGCGCTCGACCACGCGCATGTGCACCTCGCCGTCTGCCGCCGGGGTGACGATCTCCACGTTGACACCTGCCGGGAAAAACTCCGGGTCCCAGGTCGGGGTGCCCAGTTCCCACTCGGCAAGTTCGGCGGGTTCCAGGCCCGGCACGACCGCGGCCAGGTGGGGGTTGCCCACGTCCACGCCGAGGCCGGCTACCCGGTGGGTGCCCACCTGCGCGGTGGAAAGCCCCAGCACCTTCGCCTCGCCCATCTGCACGCTGACGGTGGCGTCGGTGGCATCGGCAGCATGCACGGTGACCTTCTTGGTGCCGGCGCGGGTGCCGACGTTAAAGGTGGCGCTATCGACCAGCCCGTGGGCGCTGAGCCAGTGCGCGAAGACCCGGGTGCCATTGCCGCACATCTCCGCCACGGAGCCGTCCGCGTTGCGGTAGTCCATGAACCAGTCCTCGCGCTCCAGCCCGGCGGGCAGCGCCTCGATCTCGCCGGCCTCCAGCAGCTGCCCGGCGCGCACCACGCGCAGGATGCCGTCCGCACCCAGCCCGGCGCGCCTATCGCACAGCCGCTGCACGCGCTTTTCGGGCAGGTCCACGAGCTCCTCGAAGCTCGGGATGATGAGGAAATCGTTCTCGGTTCCGTGACCTTTGCTAACTCGCATGGCACCGAGTCTACTGCTTGAGTCCCGCACCCAGCGGGCGGGGTTGGGGCGCCCGGGTCGGCGCGGCTCCTAGCCCAGGCCCAAGGCCTGCTGAGCCTCGGCAAAAGTGTCGCCGGCCGCGTCCAGCCAGTAGATGCGCTTGTCCCGGCGGAACCAGGAGCGCTGGCGGCGCACGTAGCGGCGCGTGCCGAAGGTGGTCTTTTCTTCCGCCTCGGCCAGGGAGAGCTGGCCGTCGAGGTACTGCAGGACCTGCGCGTAGCCGATGGCCCGGCCGGCCGTGGACTCCGCCTGCAGGCCCACCTCCTTGAGGCCTTCGACCTCGCCGACCAGCCCCTGGGCGAACATCTGCCGGGTGCGCAGCTCAATCCGCGGGTTGAGCCACTCGGCCGGGGCGTGCAGGCCCAGCAGCCGGGTCCCCCAGCGGGGCGGGGCGTTCTTGGGCGGCTGGCTGGCCTGGAAGGGCCGGCCGGTCAGCTCGATGACCTCCAGGGCGCGCACGGTGCGCCGCGGGTCCTGGTCCTCGATGGTCTCGGCGGCCTGCGGGTCCCGCTCGGCCAGCAGGTCGTGCAGGGCGGCCGTGCCGATCTCTAGCCGGAGGTCTTCGTATTTCTGGCGGACGTCCGGGTCCGTGGGCGGGAACTGCCAATCGTCGACCAGGGACTGGACGTAGAGCATCGACCCGCCGACCAGGATGGGGGTCTTGCCCCGGGACCGGATGTCTTCCACGTCGGCTACCGCCGCGGCCTGGTAGCGGGCCACGGAGGCGGTCTCCGTGACCTCCCAGACGTCCAGCTGGTGGTGCGGGATGCCTTCGCGCTCTTCGACGGAAAGCTTGGCCGTACCGATGTCCATGCCCTTATACAGCTGCATGGAGTCGACGTTGACCACTTCCCCGTCGAGTGCGTGCGCCAGGGCCACGCCGAGGGCGGACTTGCCGGAGGCCGTCGGCCCCACCACGGCAATGGGGGTCGGCAGCATTAGGCCACCTCCCAGCGCGCGACGTAGCGCCCTACACCCAGGGAGTCGTCCGCGGCGAGAAGCTCCGCCGCCCGCAGGCCCCGGCGGGAGGCGTACTCGGCCAGCTCCAGCCAGGGCTCCGGCTCGACGATGCCGGCCTCGGACAGCTGGCCCGCGTCCCACTCCGGCGGGTAGGTGTTTACGCCGCCGCGAAGCAGCTCGCAGCACCACTGGTGCACCGCGGCTGCTGCGGGCAGCTCGGCCAGCGGGGCGCGGGCGTCTAACCCGGCGCTGCCGTCGACGACGACCACGGTGATGGCCTGCGGATCGGGTGCGGTGAGGTGCTCGCGCACGGCGCGCACCTCTACCCCGTCGACGGGCTCGGTGACGTAGCGGGCCACCAGCTCCGCCAGGTAGTGCCCGGCCGAGACCCGGACGTGTGGGGCGCCCCAGGCCGCGAAGGAGCCGGCGTGCTCGGTCCGCCAGCGCGGCGCCTGCGAACAGACCAGGTCGACCGGCACGCGCACGTGCTCCGCCCCGTCGTTCGCGCGGAGCTTAACCGCCGCCTGCCACAGCGCCGTGCGGGCGTGGTCGAGCAACTGGGCTCCGGCGGCATCGCTGGGCGCGAGTTCGCGCACCAAGGCGGGGGAACCGGGGATTATCACGAGGGTAGACATACGCGGATAATCTTAGCCGCTGCCGGGGCTGGCCCACAGTTCGCCCGCCCGGCTGGGAGTCCGCACGTGGCGGGTGAATACCGGGTAAAGTAATGAATCGGCACTTCGCGCATTTTTAGGGCGCGAAATCGCATACTCCCGTTAAAGGCAGCCGTGTCGCGCGGCGGCGATTTTTGCACAAGGATGGTGTTTGACTCATGGCTCCTCAATCACAGGTACCGCACCCGGGCAACATGCCGAAGCCCGGCCCTCGGCCGCAGGCCCCGAAGCCGGGTCAAACCCCGCGGCCTGGGGCAAAGCCGGCCGCGCCGGTAGCACTGTCCCAGACGCCGAAGTCCGACCCGTCTAAGTGGGGCCGCGTGGCGGACGACGGCACCGTCTACGTCACCACCGGTGACGGCGAGCGCGCCGTAGGTTCCTGGCAGGCCGGCACGGCCGCCGAGGGCCTAGCCCACTTCGGCAAGCGCTACGACGACCTGGCCACCGAGGTCGAGCTGCTCGAGGCCCGCCTCCGGGCCAACCCGCAGGAGGCCGACTCCATCAAGGACACCGCCGCCACCCTGCGCGCGGATCTGGCCACCGCCGCCGTGGTTGGCGACCTAGACGCGCTGGACAAGCGCCTGGCCGCCATCATGGACCACTCCGCCGCCGCGCGCGAGAAGGCCCAGGCCGACAAGGCTGAGCGCCGCGCCGCGGCCATCGCGGCTAAGGAAAAGCTCGCGGCCGAGGCCGAGGAGATCGCGGAGAACTCCACCGAGTGGAAAGCCGCCGGCGATCGCATCCGCGCCATCCTGGACGAGTGGAAGACCATCAAGGGCATCGACCGCAAGACCGATGACCAGCTGTGGAAGCGCTACTCCCGCGCCCGCGACGCCTTCAACCGCCGCCGCGGCTCCCACTTCGCGGAGCTGGACCGCTCCCGCGCTGCCGCCCGGAAGAAGAAGGAAGAGCTGGTCGAGCGCGCCGAGGCGCTCCAGAACTCCACCGACTGGGGCCCGACCGCCCGCGCCTACCGCGACCTGATGCAAGAGTGGAAGGCCGCCGGCCGCGCCCCGCGCGAGGTCGACGATCGCCTCTGGGCGCAGTTCCGCGCCGCCCAGGACCACTTCTTCAACGCCCGCAACCAGGTCAACGCGGAGCGCGACAAGCAATTCGCCGCCAATGCCGCGGCCAAGGACGCGCTGCTGGCGGAGTACTCCCCGCAGATCGACCCGGCGGCCAACCTCAACACCGCCAAGGCCAAGCTTCGCGAGCTGCAGGAGAAGTGGGAGGAAGTAGGCTTCGTCCCGCGCAACCAGATCCGCGAGTACGAGGACAAGATCGCCGAGGTCGAAAAGCGCGTCTCCGACGCCGAGGAGTCCCAGTGGCGCCGCACCGACCCGGAGGCCCAGGCGCGCGTGGATCAGTTCCGCTCCCGGGCGCAGGACTTTAACCAGCAGGCGGATGCGGCCGCCGCCAAGGGCAACACGCAGAAGGAAAAGAAGCTGCGCGCCCAGGCCGAGCAGTGGGAGCAGTGGGCCCAGACCGCCGCCGCGGTGCTGGATGAGCAGTAAAACCCGTGCCTGATTTCTCCCACCTGCACCTCGCCCACCTCGCCGCTCCCCGCACCACCGATGGCCGCCCGGTTGCCCCGGGCCAGCCGGCGGTCTTCGCCGCGCCCAGCGACGCCATCCGGACGCTGAGCTTCCTGTCGAACCTGGCCGCCCAGGAGGCCACCGGGGATCCGGCGGCCTCCATGTCCGCGGAGCTGGCGCTGCACGCGCTGTGCGGCACCCCGGAGATGCTCACCGATCTTTTCGCGGTGGTCTCCGGGCCCGTGCCCGTGGGCGAGCTCTCCCCGCTCGGCTACCCGCTACTGGCCAGCACCGGTGAGATCCCGGAGCTGGATTACATGGGCTTTATCCAGCTCAGCCGCCCGCAGCTAGAGGACCTAGACAACGTCGAGCTCGACTGCGTTCTAGACGCGGGCTACCTCCCTCTGCCGGGCACCCCGCTGGAGCCGGAGGCCGCCGATCTCTTGGCCTGGATGCTGGATAACGGCTGCGAGCTCGCCCAGCGCCTGGGCCGTGTCCGGGTGCTCACCGGAATGATGCACGCGCCGGACGACGAAGTCCTGCCCGCCTCCCTCGCGGAGGTCTTCACCCGCAGTCGCTTTAGCCGCCGGCACGCCGAGACCCAACTGGTCACCCGCATAACGGAGGCGGGCGAACTACCCTCCGCGGACTCCCCGGGTCTCCCCGGCCTGCCGGACGGGTGGCAGTTCGCTGCCTTCCACAACTACGACCTGCCCGCCGATATCAAGCCCCAGGTCGTCGAGCTGCTCACGGTGGCCTCCCAGGACGCCGACTACGGGGAGATGACCGTCGAGCCGGTGGATTGGACTGCCGACCGGCTCAACGAGGCGCGCCGGCGCGTGCACGAGCGCCGGTCCGAGACCGTCCTCGTGGCGGCTATCGATGCCACCGGGGCCGCCCGCCGCGTGCGCAACCTCGTCGAATGCGGCCGCCACCACGGCGGGCACGCGGAGATCGCCGAATGGACGCTTATGGTCACCGACCGGGGTTGGCGCCGCCAGGGGCTGGCCACGGCGACCGCGAACGCCGCGCTAGTCATGGCCCGCGACTTCTGGCCGGAGCTCAACCGGGTCTACGGCTCCGCCGCGCTCAGCGACGTGGCCTCCCGGGCGCTGCACGCGCGCCTGGGCAGCCGGCCCATCGCCGTGACCACGGCCTGGCAGCGGGACCTCTAGGGCGCCTGCTTAGTTCGCGTTATTCCCGCAGTGATCGCGGCGGTAGCGGGCCGCGGCCTGCTGGCGGCGGTCATCGACCAGCAGCGGGTTGCTGTCCGGATCCACGGTGGCGCGGATGCGGTTCTGGACCTGCCCGACCTCGTCCATGGTCCCAGCGGCGGCGCGGGCGCGTTCCTGGGCCTCCTGCTGCTCCGGGCTGCGGCGCAGGGCGACCAGGCAGTAGGCGATAAACGTCAGGCCGCAGGCGACCACCCCGCACACGGCGCCGATGCCGACCCCGTACTCCTGGGTGCCGCGCACCCAGAACATGAACAGCGAGACCGCGAAGGCCACCGTCGCCATCATCCAGCCGGCCAGGCCGAATGCGGCCCGGCGGGTAAGCAGCGTCAGGGTGGTCAGCACGCCGACGCCCAGGGTCATCAGCACGGCGAAGACGTATTCCACGATGGAGATTTCCACCTCGCCGGACTGCCCGGTCAGCACTTGGAAACCGCGGGCCGGGCCCGCGTGCGGCAGCAGCAGGTAGGCCACGAACAGGGCCACGGCCACCCAGAGGGTGACGGTCTGGCCGCGCAGGTCCATCGTGCGCGCCGCCCGCTTTTCCGCCGCGGCGGCGGCCTGCTTCTCCTTGCTGTTTTCGATATAGAGCAGCGATTCCGGCTGCTCTACTTCCGAATTGGAGGATGGCGTTTCCGGGCGATTTGAATCAGTCACAGTCTTCGACCTTACTCGGTTTAGTTAGCAGCACCCGCCGTGAGCGGATGCCGGGGTTTCGGCGGGCCGGCCCACCGACGGCAGCCCCAGGCCGACGCCTACCGGCGCAGTGGTCGGGGTCTGGCCCGCAGCCGACATATCGCCGGCCTTGGTGCGGCGGTGGGAGCTCACCCCGGCGTCGGCCACCAGGAAGAAAGAGCCGGAATCCGTCACCGTGGTGTGCACGACGTCGCCGGGACGGATCTCGTCCCGGAGGTCGTTTCCGTCGCCGTCCACGGCCGCGAAGTGGACCAGGCGGCCGTCACGGGCCCGCCCGGACAGGCGGTGGGTCTGGTCGTTCTTGCGCCCGCCGGTGGCCTGCACGAGCAGTTCCACGTCGGTGCCGACCAGCTGGGCGTTTTCCTCGGCCTGGATGGAATCCTGCAGGGCCACCAGGCGCTCGAAGCGGTCCTGGACGACGTCCTTAGGGATCTGCTGTTCCATCTCCGCCGCCGGGGTGCCCGGCCGCGGGGAATACTGGAACGTGAACGCGGAGCTAAACCGCGCCTTACGCACCAGCTCCATGGTCTCCTGGAAGTCCTCCTCGGTCTCGCCCGGGAAGCCGACGATGATGTCGGTGGTAATCGCCGCGTGCGGGATCTTTTCGCGGACCTCATCCAGGATGCGGAGGAATTTCTTCGTGCGGTAGGACCGGCGCATGTCTTTGAGCACCTTGTCCGAGCCCGACTGCAGCGGCATGTGCAGCTGCGGGCAGACCGCCGGGGTCTCCGCCATGGCGTCGATGACGTCGGAGGTAAATTCCGCCGGGTGCGGGGAGGTAAAGCGCAGGCGCTCCAGGCCCTCGATCTGGCCCACCTGGCGCAGCAGCTTGGAAAACGCGTACTTGTCGCGCGGCAGGTCCGGGTCGGCGAAGTGGACGCCGTAGGCGTTGACGTTTTGGCCCAGCAGGGTCACCTCGGACACGCCCTGGTCGACCAGCGCCTGGACCTCGGCGAGGATGTCGCCAGGCCGGCGGTCCTCCTCCTTGCCGCGCAGCGAGGGCACGATGCAGAAGGTGCACGTGTTGTTGCAGCCGACGGAGATAGACACCCAGCCGGAGTAGGCGGACTCGCGCTTGGCGGGCAGCACCGAGGGGAAAGCCTCCAGCGCGTCGACGATCTCGATCTGCGCCTCGTCGTTGTGGCGGGCGCGCTCCAGCAGCGTCGGCAGCGCGAACATGTTGTGGGTACCGAAGACCGCGTCCACCCACGGCGCGTTGGTCAAGACGGTGTCCTTGTCCTTTTGCGCCAGGCACCCGCCCACGGCGATCTGCATGCCGGGGTGGTTCTCCTTCGTCTTCTTCAGCGAGCCCAGAGTGCCGTAGAGACGCTTGTCGGCGTTCTCGCGCACCGCGCAGGTGTTGAAGACGATGAGATCCGGCTCCGCCTCCTGCGGGGCGGCCACGTAACCGGCGTCCTCCAGGAGGCCGGAGATACGCTCCGAGTCGTGCACGTTCATCTGGCAGCCGAACGTGCGCACCTCGTAGGTGCGCGGGTTTTCAGTCATGGGGTTAGTCACGCCGGTTCATTTTAATGATCAACCAGGCCATTTCATAACCGCCCGGGGCCTAGGCTTCCAGCTCGGCCTCGCGCTCGGCCAGCGCCTTCTTGGCCAGATCCAGCGAGTCGGATTCCCGGAAGCCGCGGCGGGCTAGCACGCCCACAATGCGCCGCAGCGCCTTGTCCCGCTCGTGCCGATCCGCCGGCACGGCCTTCACCCCGCGGGCCTTCTTTTGCGCCAGCGACCAGGCCATGGCGCGCTCGTCGGCGGCGTCGATCTGCTCCAACGCCTCCTGGCGCTCCTCGGCGCCGACGCCCTTGCGTTGCAGCTCCTGATCCAGCACGCGGGCGGATTTCCCGCGGGCCTGGTGGCGCTGGCGCACCCACTCGCGGGCAAACGCGGCGTCATCGATAAGCCCCACCCGGGACAAATCGTCCAAGACGTCCCCGACCACGGCTGGGTCGAATTCCAGCTTCTCCAGGCGCTGGGCGAGCTCCTGCCGCGAGCGGGAGCGCTGGTCCAGCAGGCGCAAGGCGCGTTCGCGGACCTTGGACTTGGATTCCTCGGCCTCTTTGTCGAAGAGATCGCTCTCGCCGCTGCCGTGCGCGTAATCGTCCAAGGCGCGCTGCAGCCGCGCGATCTTGTCCGGCGATGGCTGCGGCATCTACCTAGTCCTGATCGTCGTCGTCAAAGTCGACGTTCGGCACCAGGCCCACCGACTCATCCGACAGGTCATCGTCGGCGCCCGGCACGTCCATGGCGACTTCCTCGTCCGCGTTGGCGGCGTCGGCGCCCACGCCCAGCTTCTTGAAGATCTTCTTCTCGATCTCGTTGGCCAGGTCCTGGTTTTCCTTGAGGAAGTTGCGGGCCTTTTCCTTACCCTGCCCCAGCTGGTCGCCTTCGTAGGTGAACCAGGAGCCAGACTTCTTGATGAAGCCGTGTTCGACGCCCAGGTCGATGATGGAGGACTCGCGGGAGATGCCCTCGCCGTACATGATGTCGAACTCCGCGATCTTGAACGGCGGGGAGACCTTGTTCTTCACGATCTTCATCTTGGTGCGGTTACCGATGGCGTCCTGGCCGTCCTTCAAGGTCTGGATGCGGCGGATGTCGCAGCGCACCGAGGCGTAGAACTTCAGGGCCTTACCACCGGTGGTCGTCTCCGGGGAGCCGAACATGACGCCGATCTTTTCGCGCAGCTGGTTAATAAAGATGGCGGTGGTGCCCGAGTTGTACAGGGCGCCGGTCATCTTACGCAGCGCCTGCGACATCAGGCGGGCCTGCAGGCCGACGTGGCTATCGCCCATCTCTCCCTCGATTTCCGCCTTCGGCGTCAGCGCGGCAACGGAGTCCACCACGATGATGTCGATGGCGCCGGAGCGAACCAGCATGTCCGCAATCTCGAGGGCCTGCTCACCGGTATCCGGCTGGGAGACCAGCAGGTTGTCCGTGTCCACGCCCAGCAGGCGGGCGTATTCCGGGTCGAGGGCGTGCTCGGCGTCGATAAAGGCGGCAATGCCCCCGCCCTTCTGGGCCTCCGCGATGGCGTGCAGGGCCACCGTGGTCTTACCGGAAGACTCCGGGCCGTAGATCTCAACCACGCGGCCGCGCGGGAAGCCGCCGATGCCCAGCGCGATGTCGATGGCGGTGTTGCCGGAGGAGATCGCCTGGATGGGCGGGCGGTTGTCATCGCCCAGGCGCATGACCGCGCCCTTGCCATAATCCTTTTCGATCATGGCCATCGCGGCATCTAGCGCCTTCTTGCGGTCATCCGCGCTATTTCCGGTGGCTTTAGCGGACTTCTTCTTAGCAGCCATGGTTCTAACTCACCTTTTCTTTAACAAGTCTTTTGGGGCTTGAGTACTTAGAGCACTTCGCGTTGATAACTCAGCGCACGGATAAACCCGCGGCCTTAACTTTTAGACTCCGCCGGCTAGCCGGTGGGTTCCCGCGCGCTGGCGTTTACACCGTAAAAGCTAATACCACCGACGGACACCGACCCCATAGTACACGCACGCCTGTTCGAATTTCGAATGCGGCACGCCGACTACGAATCATTTGGTCGGATAGTCCACGCCCAGTCGGCGCTCTTCCGGGACACTAAAGTCGTCGCACAACCCGTCCCAGACTTTGCCCGGATCGACGCCGCGTTCGATAAGCGCGTCCGCGGTATCCCCGAACTCGGCCAGGACATGCGAATGGGAAATCCAGGCGGCCTTTTCTGCCCCGAATTCGTCCGTAATAAGCTGGGTGTACTCCGTCAAACGCATGCCCGCCATCCTACCGCGTTATATCTGCGGTCAACCAACCCGGCGGGCGGAGAGAAAAACGTTTGACTCCCTCACTATATGGGGGTAAAGCGGGGGTGCTCCTGTCCTGCATGAACACTGTTCAAAAGTGGTCGTTTCCTGCAGATTGTCTGTTCACTGCTAGGGTTTTCGGGCATGAAGAAGAATACTCTGGCCTCCGGTCTGGCCTACGTGGCGGTCTTTACCGCCCTCGTCATTGTCCTCGCCTTTGTCTCCATCCCCGTCGGCACCGCCGGCGTCCCGATCGTTTTGCAAAACGCCGCCATCATCCTGGCCGGGCTCGTCCTAGGCGGCAAGCGCGGCCTGGCCGTCGGCCTGCTCTTCCTCTTCCTGGGGCTGGCCCTGCCGGTACTGGCCGGCGGCGGCACCACCCTGCGCGCGCTGGCCGGCCCGACCGTGGGCTACATCATCGGCTACGTGATCTCCCCGTGGGTTGCCGGTTCCATCGCCTACCGCGCCCCGCGCGCCAAGGGCGCCCGCATCGGTATCTTCATCCTGGCCGGTGTCGTGGCCCTGCTCATCCAGTACGTTTGCGGCGCGATCGGCCTGATGGTCCGCTCCGGCCTCTCGCTGACCGAGGCCACCGTGGCCCAGTTCGCCTTCGTCCCCGTGGACTCCCTGAAGCTCGTCGTCGCCATCATCATCGCGTACGGCGTGCACGCCGCCTTCCCGGATCTCATGGGCGCTACCAAGCGACGAGCTGACCGCCGTGCCAACAATTAAGTTCGACCACGTCGGCGTTACCTACGACGAGACCGAGGTCTTGCGCGATATTTGCCTGGAGCTTACCGAGCACCGCATCGGCATCATCGGCGCGAACGGCAGCGGCAAGTCCACCCTGACCCGTCTTATCAACGGCCTGGGCGAGCCCACCACCGGGACGGTGACGGTCGACGGACTCAACGTCGAAGAAAACGGCAAAGAGCTGCGCAAGAAGATCGGTTTCGTCTTCTCCGATGCCGAGAACCAGATCGTCATGCCGCAGGTGCGCGACGACGTCGCCTTCTCCCTGCGCCGCTTCAAGCTGTCGAAGGAGGAGCGCAACCGCCGCGTCGACGCCGCCCTGGAGCGTTTCGGGCTGACGGACCTAGCGGAGCAGTCCCCGCACACCCTGTCCGGCGGGCAGAAGCAGATGCTGGCGCTCGCAGCCGTACTCGTCATCGACCCCACGCTGATCCTCGCCGACGAGCCCACTACCCTGCTGGACCTGCGCAACCGCGACCGTATCCGGCGCGAGTTCGCCAGCCTGGAGCAGCAGCTCATCGTCGTCACGCACGACCTGGACTTCCTCACCGACTTCGACCGGGTTATCTGCATCGACGAGCACCAGGTCGCCGCCGACGGCCCGCCGGCGGAGGTATTGAGCTTCTACCGCGACCTCATGGCAGCCCGCCCGCTCTAAGGCAAAGGAGTCAACGCTCGTGCGGCGCAAAAACATACCGCTGAATGTCTACGTCGATAAAGACACCATCGTCCACCGGCCCTCCCCCTCGGTGAAGCTGGCTATCATCATCGTCTTTATCTTGGTTACCAGCATCTTCATCAAGACCATCCCGTGGGCCCTAGCCGCGGTGGTAGTAGGTGCTATCCCCTATGCCCTGGCCCAGGTCCCGCCGTCCATTATCGCCAGCCAGCTCACCCCGCCGTTGTTTATCCTCGTGCCGCTGGCGGCCTTCCAATGGTGGTCCCGCGACTTCGAGTACGCGGCAGTGATGTTCTTGACAATCTTCGCGGCCATGGAGGTCGCCTTCCTGCTCACGCTCACCTCGACGGTGGACGAGATCATGGAGTCGATGGAGCGGACCCTGGCTCCCCTGGCGCGTTTCGGCCTGCCCGTGGAGACCATCAGCTTGGCGATGTCCTTGACCATCCGGCTCATCCCGCTGATGTTCGAGACCGTCGGCGAGGTCTTGGACGCCCGCAAGGCCCGCGGGGCGAACATGTCCGTGATGGCCTTCGCCACCCCGGTCGTCATTCGCTCTATCCGCCGCGCCCAAGCCATGGGCGAGGCGCTGGCCGCCCGCGGCGTCGGCGATTAGTCCGCAACGCACCAAGCCCCCAGCTTCCCTCTTCGGGATGGCTGGGGGCTTGTCTTTGTCAGCGAGCGCTGACGCTAAGCAAAGTAGCTAGTGCGGGTTATTCGCCGCGCAGCTCGCGCAGGCGGGCCTCCACGGCGTCGTTGCTGACCTCCGGCTGGGCTGCCTTGTCGGCCGCCGACTGGGCGTTGCCGCCGGTGCTCTGGCCGGACTCAAGCTGCTGCTTCTTCTGGCCCGACTCGACCGGCTTGGAGTCGTTCATCTCCGCGCGGATCTGCTCCAGGCGGGAGTGTCCGGCCAGCTGCACGCCGGCCTGTTGGACCTCCTGCATGCGGGACTCGACGGAGTTCTCGGCCAGCTCGGCCTGCCCCAGAGCCTTGGAGTAGCGGCGCTCGATCTTGTCACGGACGGCGTCCAGCGACGGGGTCGAGCCGTTGGACAGCTCGTTCATGCTGCTCAGCGACTCGGAGACCTTCTCCTGCATCTTGGCCTGCTCCAGCTGGCTCAGCAGCTTGGAGCGCTCCGCCACCTTCTCGCGCAGCGCCATAGCGTTGCGCTCAACGGCCTTCTTAGCCTGGTCTGCCTGCTGCAGGGCCTGGTCGTGCAGCTTCTTGGTGTCCTCGACGGACTGCTCCGCGGTCACCAGCTGCGCGGCGAAGGCCTCGGCGGCGTTTTCGTACTCGACCGCCTTGGTCTCGTCACCGTCGGCGCGGGCCTTGTCGGCCAGCTGCAGGGCCTGCTTGGTGTTGCCCTGCAGCTTCTCGATCTCGCCTAGGCGGCGGTTCAGCTGCATTTCCAACTGGCGCTGGTTACCGATGACGGCCGCGGCCTGCTGGGACAGTTCCTGGTGCTGGCGCTGAGCGTCCTCGATGGCCTGCTCGATCTGGACCTTCGGATCGGCGTTTTCCTCAATCTTGGAGTCAAACAAAGCCATCAGGTACTTCCAGAGTTTGGAAAATGGGTTAGCCATGAGCCAAGGGCCTCTTTTCTTTAAACATATCGATTGCTCAGTAGTGCTTCGACCCACCATCGTAGCGAAAATAGCGGGCACACGCTGCCAATAGGCGGCGTTAAGGGGAGCTAAAGCTCGGAGGCAGCCGGGGCGGTCTGCGCCAGTTCTTCATCTACCGATGGCAGCGCCATGTAGCCGGCGGCCTCGATGAGTACATCGGCCACCGACACGTCGAGGGCGCCGCAAACCGCCGCGAGCATCTCGGAGGAAACTTCTTTGCGGCCACGCTCGAGCTCGGACAGATAGCCCGGGGAGACGTGGGCGACCGCAGCGAGCTCGCGCAGAGTCACGGACTTGTCCGCGCGGAAAGCACGCAGGCTCAAGCCCAGGGCCTCTCGCAGCAACGGCTCGTTTAACGGCGCGGCATGGGAGCGGGTGGGGGTATCCAGCAGTGCGGTAGTAGTGTTCATCACTAGTTCCAACGGCTCATCAACGTACTTTGTTCCCTATCGGCGGGGAAAATTTCGAATCTTTTCGACCGCTCTGGTCAGCGTCTGGCTCACGGCCGCGGTCCGGATCTCGTCCCGGGTACCCGCAAGGCCAGCAGGACCACCCACCTGCCAGGAATGCTGGGAGCCATCCGGGGCAGCAAGACCCGCCCAGACCTCGCCGACCGAGTGCCCGTCCTGCGGGTCGGGCCCGGCCACTCCGGTCAAGGCCAGACCCCAGTCGGCGCCGCACCGCGCCCGCGCTCCCGCGGCCATCGCCTCCGCCACTGGAGCGGAGATAACCGTGTTTTCTTCGATGAGCGCGGGGTCCACCCCGGCCAGCGTGGTTTTCAGCTCCGTGGCGTAGGTGACCAGTCCCCCGCGCAGCACCGCCGATGCCCCGGGCACCGTGGCGAGCGTGGCCGCGCCCAGGCCCGCGGTCAGGGACTCGCACCAGGCGACGGTCTCGCCGCGTTCCTTCAGCGCGGTCACCGTCTCGCGGGCGGCGGGGTTCGGACCAGCAGGATTAGGCATTGTGCTTCCGGGCATCCGCCAGGTACTGCACGCCCGTAACAACCGTGACGGCCATGGCTAGGAGCATGACGGTCAGCGTCGGGATATTCATCCAGTCGGGCAGCGGGCACAGATACATGGCTACGGCTAGCGACTGCAGAACGGTCTTGAGCTTGCCGCCCTTGGAGGCTGGAACCACCAGACCGCGTCGCAGCATGACCATGCGCCAGATCGTGATGCCAAATTCGCGCACCAGGATGACCACGGTGATCCACCACGGCAGGACCCCGATGATATTCAGGCAGACCAGCGCCGTGGTCATCAGCGCCTTGTCCGCAATCGGATCGGCAATCTTGCCGAAATCCGTGATGAGTCCCTTAGCCCGGGCGATGTCGCCGTCGAGCTTGTCCGTAATCATCAGCAGGACGAAGACGGCAAACGCCCACCACTGGTGTTCAGCCAACACGAGCCAGGCAAAGACCGGAATGAAAAGGATCCGCAGGCTAGTCAGGATGTTGGGCAGGTTCCAATTGGAGGGCTTCTCCCCGCCACGCTTCAAGCCCCCGCCGCCGCTGTGCGCTGGGCCGGGGTTGGATGACCTAGTTCCTGGTTGACTCACGCCTACAATCTTACCTGCTTTAGATCGTTTCCTATTGGCCACGGCCCAAACGGGGTCCCACCGGGCAATCAACGGGGCGGGCTACGCCAAACCGCCGCGAGTTGTGGGAGTAAATCTCGTCCACGATAGACCAGGACAGAATTAGTCCCGCAAGAAAACCGCCGGGGCGGGCGCGGAAAAACTAGGATGAGAGCATGAAGTATTTCGCCACCTTTTACGACTACGCCCCCACCAACCCGCTGGTGTCGGAGCAGCGCCCCGCCCACCGCGAATTCATCAACAGCCTGCACGAGAAGGGCCTCATTGTCGGCTCCGGCCCCCACCCGGATTCAGCCGGCGGAGCGCTCATCATCCTGCAGCTAGACGACGACGCCCAGGTCGCCGACGCCATCAAGATCATGGACGACGACCCGTTCCACACCTCGGGCGTGGTCACCCGCCGCAGCTTCCGCGAGTGGAACCCCGTCACCAAGATTTTCTAGCCTGCGCCTTCTCTTATTCCGGCGCCGCAGCGACAAAAGCCCGACCTAATTCCCCCATCAACTGTGTAAATATTGGCTTTCAAAAGATCGCGCTCGGGACGGTCGGGTGTGAGGCGGTGCGTTAGCGCACCGCCCCATCAAGTTCGGTTTTAAGGCAACTCGGAGCTGGCGACCTCGTCGGCCTTGCCGATGAGGTGGCCGCGCTTGTCGCGGACGATCTTGTTGCCTTCCTCGTCCCAGTCGTAGTGGTTGTGGGAGACCTTGATGCCGCCTTGGGCTTCGTCGCGCTTGTTCTTCCAGATGGACGCCAACACCGTGATGACGAGGACCCCCACGATGATGATCAGCGACCAGATGGTGGAGACCTCCGGCACCGGGACGTCGTCGCCGCCGTTGATGAACGGCAGGTTGTTCTCGTGCAGGGCATGCAGCAGCAGCTTCACGCCGATGAAGCCCAGGATGATGCCCAGGCCGTACGGCAGGTACACCAGGCGGTCCAGCAGGCCGTCGAGCAGGAAGTACATCTGGCGCAGGCCCATCAGGGAGAAGGCATTGGTGGTAAAGACCAAGAACGCTTCCGAGGTGATGCCGTAGATAGCCGGGATGGAGTCGAAGGCGAACATGATGTCAATCAGGCCGATGGCCACCAGCGCCACGAACAGCGGGGTCAGCGCCAGCTTGCCATTCTTGGGGCCGGATTCCTCGCGGTGGATGAGCTTGTCGCCGTGGTAACGCGGGGTGACGTGGATGGCCTTGCGGATCATCTTGATGACCGCCATGTCGTTCGGGTCGGTCTCCGGGGCGTCGCGAACCTCATCCACGATCAGCTTGATGGCCGTGTAGAGCAGGAAGATGGCGAACAGGTAGAACACGTCCGACCAGGCGGCGATGACCGCGGCGCCCAGCAAGATGAAGATCAGGCGGAAGATGAGCGCCAGCACGATGCCGATGAGCAGCACCTTCTGCTGGTATTTGCGCGGGATCTTGAACGCGCCCATAATCAGGGCGAAGACGAAGAGGTTGTCGACCGACAGCGCCTTCTCCGTCACGTAACCGGTGTAGTACTGCACGGCGTGCTCGTGGTCCCACAGGACCCAGATGACCACGCCGAACAACAGTGCCAAACCGACATAGAAGGCGGTCCACAGACCGGATTCTTTCAGGGTGGGCTCGTGCGGAGTACGCACGTGCGAGTAGAAATCAAAGACGAAAAATCCGAGAATGACTGCGCCAGTTAGCAGCCAAATCCATACGGGTACACTCATGGCACTTATCCCTCCGGTCGTTACAGCAAAAAATGGACCGGAGGTCTCCCCCGCCCGGATGACCGGGCCGGCGCGACCGGGAGCGGGCAGTGTGTGCTGCCGCTGCCGTGTTGACGATCAGCGCCGAAGAATGGGGTACTCCCCTCCAAGACTCGATTAATCCTACACGAGTCCGCCCGCGGCGGCCCTAAAACGCCCCCGACGACGGGTTGTAGGTTGCCTGTACGGTGCGGGTATCTTCCCCACCGGCAGGTGCCCCATCCGGGTTGGTGTCCGCCTCACCGGCGGCGCCCGCAGCTTCCTGCTGGGCCATTTCCTCTTGCACCTCCTTGGGTGCCTCGGCCGGGTCGGCGCCCTTGATGTACCACAGCATGGTCTCGAGTTCCTCGGGCTTGGTGAGCACCTCGCGGGCCTTCGAACCCTCCGAGGGCCCCACGACGCCGCGGGATTCCATCAGGTCCATCAGGCGACCGGCCTTGGCGAAGCCGATGCGCAGCTTGCGCTGCAGCATCGACGTGGAGCCCAGCTGGGAAGTGACGACGAGCTCGACGGCCTCCAGGAGGTCGTCCATATCCTTTCCGATATCGTCGTCGATTTCCTTCTTCTTGCTATCCTGCTTCTCCTCGGTAACACCCTCGGTGTAATTCGGCTGGGCCTGCCGCTTGGCGGCATCGACCACGGCCTGGACTTCCTCGTCCGTGACGAACGCGCCTTGCAGGCGCTGCGGCTTGCCGGCGCCCTGCGGGATGAACAGGGCGTCGCCCATGCCGATGAGCTTTTCCGCCCCGCCCTGGTCCAGGATGACGCGGGAGTCGGTCAGCGAGGAGGTGGCGAACGCCAGGCGGGATGGCACGTTGGTCTTGATCAGACCGGTGACGACGTCGACGGACGGGCGCTGGGTAGCCAAGACCAAGTGGATGCCGGCCGCGCGGGCCTTCTGGGTAATACGCACGATGGAGTCCTCGATTTCCTTCGGCGCCGTCATCATCAGGTCAGCCAGCTCGTCGACCACGCAGACGATGTACGGGTACGGGCGCACGTCGCGCTGGGAGCCGGCAGGGGCCTGGTACTCGCCGGAGCGCACCTTGGCGTTGAAGTCCTCGATCTTGCGGACGCGCGCGGATTTCATGTCCAGGTAGCGCTGCTCCATCTCCTCGACCAGCCACTGCAGGGCGGCCGCGGCCTTCTTCGGCTGCGTGATGATCGGGGTGATGAGGTGCGGGATGCCCTCGTACGGGGTCAGCTCGACCATCTTCGGATCGACCAGGATGAGGCGCACCTGTTCCGGCGTAGCGCGGGTAAGCAGGGAAACCAGCATGGAGTTCACGAACGCCGACTTACCGGAACCGGTAGCACCGGCCACCAGCAGGTGGGGCATCTTCTTGACCGAGGCCGAGACGAAGTCGCCCTCGATGTCCTTGCCCAGTCCGATGAGCATCGGGTCGGTCTGCGCACGGGTAGCCGGGGCGTCGAGCACCTCGCGCAGGCGCACCATCTCGCGGTCCGGGTTGGGGACCTCGATGCCCACGGCGGACTTACCCGGGATCGGGGTCAGCAGGCGCAGGTTGTCGGTGGCCACCGCGTAGGCCAGGTTGGACTGCAAGTTGGTCACCTTCGAGACCTTCACGCCCGGGCCCAGCTCGATCTCGTAGCGGGTCACTGTCGGCCCGCGGCTGAATCCGGTCACCTGGGCGTTGACCTTGAACTCCTCGAAGACGTCCGTGATAGCCGCGATGATGTGGTCGTTGACCTCGGTGCGCTCCTTCGCCGGAGTGCCGGCGGTCAGCAGATCCGTCGTCGGCAGGTCGTAGTCGCCGTCCTCGGTCGTCGCCGGGGTCGCCGGAGCAGCCGCTGCGACAGGCTCTTCCGCCGGCTCTTCCTCGTCGGCGGCCTTCCCTCTAGCAGGGTCTTGGCCGGAGCGGGCGATAATCGCCTGGCGCATGGCCTCCCGCGAAGCCGAGACCGCGTCATCGGACTTCGACTGAGCACCAGCCGAGCGCGGCGTGGACTGCGCGCCCGCGTCCAGGGTGCGCGTGGGCTCCGCAGCCCCGGCGTCCTGGGAAGCGCTAAACAGGTCTTCCGGTTCCGGGGTTGCGTCGCGCACGACCGGGATCTCGTTGGTATCCGCCAGCTCGTCGCGCTGGCTGGACTTGCTCCCGGCCGACCGGCCCGGGTTGTTCAGGGCGGTGGTCTCCGCCTCCGAGGAGTTCCAGGCAGAAGCCGGGGACGCGGCGGCACCAGCCGCGCCCGCAGCACCAGCGGCGCCCGCGGCAGCAGAACCAGCGCCCGGGCCCGACTGCGGGGCCGGCTTCGGCTTCTGGGGCAGTAGGCGCCCGGTGGCCCGGCGGGCCGTGGAACGGCGCTCGGTGTTGCGGCCGGCGGCGATATCGTCGATGTGATCGCTGACCTGGCTGTAGGCGTCGTCGTCGGCGTCCTCCTCCGCGGCGTCCTTGCCGCGCAGGCCGGAAATGGTATCAACCAGCAGATCCCACGCCTCGCGCACGGTAATGCCGGTGACCTTCAGCGCGCCGTAGACGATGACTAGGAAGAGCAGCGGCACGGCTACGTAGCCCGAGAAACCCAGGGCCAGCAGCCCGCCGGTCCAAGCGCCCACGGCGCCGCCGGCGCTCATGCGGTCGGCCCACTCAGTGGGGTCGCCGGCGAAGATGTGGATAAGCCCCAGCATGGAGACCACGATGAGGGTCGTGCCGAGGATGACCCGGGGCGGGATGCCGCCCGAGGGCCCGCCGATGCGCAGCATGAGCACCAGCGCCAGGGCAACCAGGGCGACGGGCAGCACGAGGGCGCCCGCGCCGATGACAAGGTGGACCACGGTAGCAATGCCGGCGCCGATGGGGCCGGCGATGTCCAGCCACACGGAGGCACCGATCACCGCGGCCAGGCCCAGCAGGATCAGGCCAACCGCGTCCGGGTTGCCGATGGATATGCCGGCCTCCGCGCCGTCCTCTTCGGTGTCTAGCGCGCCGTGTTCGTCAATCTCTTCTTCCAATTTCGACCTTTTCGACGGGGTGTCCTCAGGCGTAATCTCTGACTTCTTTCTCTTGGCGCGGCGCGGCCGCTTAGTGTTCTGCTCCACCGGCGCCGCAGCGCCGTCGCTATGATCGTTACCGGGGTTGCCCTCGTCCAGCAAGTCTTCGTCGCTCGGCTTCAGGCTTGCCAGGCCCCGGCTCACGCCGCGGGCGGTGGCCGAAAACATCGCCCCCACCCCGTGCCCGACCGCACGGAAAGCGCTGCCGGTGCGAGGATGCTCGCTCTCGGCAGCGCTGGGTACCGCTAAAGTCTCGGGCGCCTTGCCACGGCCCGCCGGACGCGCCCGCTTGGCCGGCGATGGTTTGTTGCGGCCAGGGGAACTACTGCGGCGAGACGAGACATTCTTGACAGACATGCCTGTAACTCTAGCCGCTTATACCCCACTAATCACAGGCGCAACACACAGTTCACGAAGAAAAGTTGCGGTCAAGCCTAAAGACTAGACTTCACGATGGCGGACTTGTCGCCTGCGATCTCCACCTGGGCCGCGTCCCGGCCGTAGACCCACAGCAGCAGCTCGGCCGGCTGCCCGGAGACAGCCACCACGGCGTCGCCGCGCTCGGCCACTCCCCGCTTGTCCGCGGCCACGATCCGGCGCCCGCCGGCCGGGTGCAGGATGACGGGCAGCCGCGACTTCTTCAACATCAGTGGAGCAAAGCGCTGGAGCGTAGCGGAAAATTCGTCGTCGACCACCGCGGAAAATTCCCGCGGCTCGGTCTGGCCGTTGGCCCGGCGCACGTCCTCGTGGTGGATAAAGTTCTCCGCGAAGTTCAGCTTGGAGTCCAGCAAGAAGAACGGGCTCCACTTCGGCGGGCCCGCACGCCAGGCGTTGACCAGTTTCACGTAGTCGCGGCTTTTTACCTGCTTGGTTACCTTGTCCAGGTGGCCGCTCAGCGCCGGGATGAACATTCCGGCGGCCGCGTCGGGGCGGTGCTCGCGCAGCCAGAGATGCGCGGCCATGTCGTGGGTGGTCCAGCCCTCGCACAGGGTATCGGCGTCGGGGCCTAGGTCGATGAAAAGATCGGCTAGTCGGTTTCTTTCAGTACCGGAAAAAGACATGCTCCCCAGCATATCCCTTCAACCATGGGAAGGGAGCTGGGGAGCATGCGCGGCGTTTAAGCGCTACAGGGATTCGCGGGCGCTGTGGACCTCGTCGTCATCAATCAGCGAACCGTCGCCCGAGGTGGGAACGATGGTCGGCAGGATGACCGGCTCACGCTTGTACTTGGAATCCATGAGCTTGGAGACCTTGCGGCGAATCTTCTGCACCATGCGGTAGGTGTCGTTCTCGCCCTCGGCAGCCAGGTCGTTCATGGTGTTCTCGACCAGCTCGGCTACCTCCGGGACCACGGAGCGATCGTCGTCGCTGAAGCCCGTGGTCGCGACCGTCGGGTGCTCCATCAGGCGGGAGGTGCGGTTGTCGATAACACAGGTAATCGACACCACGCCGCCGGAGCCCAGGTTGGTGCGGTCGGCCAGCGTGTCCGCGTCGACCTCACCCATGTTCACGCCGTCGACGTAGAGGTTGCCGACCTGGATCTGGCCCACGACCTGAGCACGGCCGTTGTGCAGGTCGACGACAACGCCGTTCTGCGCCAGCACGACGCGGTCGCGGTCGACACCGGTCGAAATCGCCAGCTCCTTGTTGGCGCGCAGGTGGCGCCACTCGCCGTGGACCGGCATGGCGTTCTTCGGGCGCGCGGCATTGTAGAGGAAGAGCAGCTCGCCGCCGTAACCGTGGCCAGAGGCGTGCACCTTGGCCTCCTTGTTGGTTACAACCTCGGCGCCAATCTGCGACAGCATGTTAATGACGCCGAAGACGGCTTCCTCGTTGCCCGGAATGAGCGAGGAGGAAAAGACGATGAGATCGCCGTCGCGGACGGTGATCTGGCGGTGCTCGCGGCGGGCCATGCGCGACAGCGCGGCCATCGGCTCGCCCTGGGTACCGGTGGTGATCAGGACCGTCTTGTGCGGGGCCATCTTGGCGACCTCGTCAATCGGCACGATAGTGCCGCGCGGGACCTTCAAAAAGCCCATCTTCTCCGCGATCTCCATGTTGCGCATCATGGAGCGGCCATTGAAGGCGACCTTGCGGCCGGCGGCCACGGCGGCATCGATAGCCGCCTGCACGCGGTAGACGTTGGACGCGAAGGAGGCGATGATGACGCGCTGACGGGCGTTGGCCACCAGGCGCTTGAAGGTGGCCGGGATGTCACCCTCCGAGGCGGAAACGCCCGGGACGTTGGCGTTCGTGGAGTCGCACAGCATCAGGTCCACGCCCTCGTCGCCGTAGCGGGACAGGGCCGGCAGGTCGGTCGGGCGACCGTCCAGCGGGGTCTGGTCCATCTTGATGTCGCCGGTGTGGATGATGTTGCCGGCCGGGGTGCCCAGCATGATGCCCAGGGCATCCGGCACGGAGTGGTTGACGGCCCAGAAACGCGCGCGGAACGGGCCGTAGGAAACGTCCGACTTCTCGTTGACCTCGACGAACTTCGGCTTTTGGCGGTGCTCCTTGCACTTGGCCGCGATCAGCGCGATGGTGAAGCGGGAGGCGACGATCGGGATATCCGGGCGCAGCTTCAGCAGCCACGGGATAGCGCCGATGTGGTCCTCGTGCGCGTGGGTGACCACGAGGGCCTCGACCTTGTCCAGGCGGTCTTCGATCGGGCCGAAGTCCGGCAGGATGAGGTCCACGCCCGGCTCGCCCGAGGACGGGAAGAGCACGCCGCAGTCGATGATCAGCAGGCGACCGTCGTATTCGAAGACGGTCATGTTGCGGCCGATCTCGGAGATGCCGCCCAGCGCGTAGATACGCAGGGAGCCCTTGGCCTGCTTCGGCGGCTCCGGCAGGCGCTTGGTCAGATCCGCGCCCTGCATGGACTTGGGCACGTTGCGGCGGCCCCGGTTGTTGTTGCGGTTGTTCTTGCCGCCCTTACCGTTGCCGTTGTTATTGCCGTTGTTGTTATTGCCGTTGCTACCGCCACGGCCGCGACCGCGGCCGCCGCGGGAACCACGGGAGCGGTTGGAACGGCGGTTGCCGCCGTTGTTGTTGCCGTTACCGCCGTGGTTGTCGTTGCCCTGGTTGCCGCCGTTGTTCTGATTGTTCTTGTTATCAGAATTGCCGTTGTTGTTTCCGTTGCCGCCGTCTGCACCGGAAGTGTCGTTTCCGGCGTTCTGCGGGGCCTGGAATACCGGCGATGCCGCCTCGTTGGAGGCTGCTTCTTGGCCCGTCGGCGGGCCCGCCTTGCGGGTCACTTTCCGGGCACGGTTTCGAGATTCAGTCATACTTATAGGACTCCAGCTTGTTGCATATCGCGGCGGAGTTCGGTCAGCTCATCCTCGGTGGCTGCCAGAATAGGCAGCCGCGGTTCGCCGACGTCGATTCCCTGCAGTCGCAGGGCCGCCTTGGCTAAGGTGGCGCCGCCCAGACGCGCTTGGGCGTGAACGAGCGGGGCCAGAGTATTTACGTTTATATCCCTTGCACGGGCAAGGTTTCCTTCTGAGAAAGAAGCATAAAGCTCCACAAGAGCCTGCGGGGCGGCATGGCCGATGACCGAGATGAAACCGCTGGCCCCCATGGCAAGCCACGGGAGGTTGAGCGGATCATCGCCGGAGTACCACGCCAGTCCGGTCTCTTGCATTAATTGAGCGCCGAGTGGCAGGTCGCCCTTCGCGTCCTTCACGGCCGCGACGGTGGGCAGCTCAGCCAGCCGGCGTAACGTATCCGCGTGGATCGGGATACCGGAGCGACCAGGAATGTCGTAGACGCAAATTGGCAGATCGGTGGCGCCAGCAATTTCGGTGAAGTGCGCCAGGACTCCCGCCTGCGAAGGCTTGGAGTAATACGGGGTCACGACCAAGAGGCTGTCCGCCCCCGCATTCGCCATGGTGCGGGCAAGCTCTACGGAAGACACCGTATTATTGGTTCCCGCACCAGCGCAAATTCGTGCCCTGCCGCCCACCTCGTCCTTAACGGCCTTTAGCATTTCAGTCTTCTCCGCCACGGTGGTGGTGGGAGACTCACCCGTAGTGCCCCCAACGATGAGGGAATCGATGCCGTTGTCCACGAGGTGCGCAGCAAGCTCTCGAGCCCGGCCCAAGTCCAGGGCGCCGTCCTGGTCAAACGGTGTGACCATGGCGACCCCGACGCGGCCGAAGGTCTCGATGCCGGTCTGTGCAGTCATACCTGTGCTCATAGGCGTCAAGGATACCCGCTTATCGACGAGCTGCGGGCATCCGCCCCCGGCATGGCGGTGTTCTAGCCCGCGTAGGGGCTGGCAGCCATCTCCGTGCCGTCGGACAACGTGGTGATGTGGAAATCATCAAAGAGCACGGGCGCCTGCTGGGACAAAAGCCGCAGGCAGGCCACGGCCACCGCGCGGAGCTCCGTGTCCGCGTGCTCCGTCGCCCGCGCGGCGATGAACTGGCGCCAGGTGCGGTAGTTGCCCGTGACCACGATCCGAGACTCGGTCGCGTTCGGCAGGATGGCCCGCGCAGCCTGGCGCGCCTGCTTCTTGCGCAACAGCGCGTTGGGCTCGTCCTCCAGCTTCTCCTCCAGCGCGTGGAGCAGCTCCTCGTAGACGAAACGGCTCTCATCCACCGCGGACAGCAGCAGTCGGGTCAGCTGCTCGTCCCGAGCGATGGGGTCCGGCAGTACGACGGAGGCCCGCTCGGGGTGGACGTAGCGCTGCGAGAGCTGGGAGAAGGAGAAGTGCCGGTGCCGCACCAGCTCGTGGGTGGCCGAGCGGGAGATGCCGCGGATGTAGAGCGTCGCCGTGGCGTGCTCGAGCAGGCCGGCGTGGCCGACCTCCAGGATGTGCCGCAGGTAGGCGGCGTTGGTCGCGGTGCGCGGGTTCGGCTTGTCGAAGGACTCGTAGCAGGCCCGGCCCGCGAACTCGACCAGCGCCTCGGCATCCGTGGCCGTGGCATCCGCTTGCCATTCCACCCCGGTGGGGGCGTGAAAGGCCGTCGCCGCAATTAGCTCGACCTGCAGGTTACTGACCTCAGCCATGACCTAGAGTCCCAGGTAGGATTCCAGCCCAACCACCAGGCCCGGGCGGTCGGCGATGTTGCGGACGCCGACCAGCACGCCCGGTACGAAGGAGGTGCGGTCGTAAGAGTCCTGGCGGATGGTCAGGCTCTGGCCCTGGGCGCCGAAGATGACCTCCTCGTGGGCCACCATGCCGCGGGTGCGCACCGCGTGGACCGGCACGCCGTCCACGTTGGCGCCGCGGGCGCCGTCCAGGGTCTTCTCCGTGGCGTCGGGCATCGGGCCCATACCGGCTTCCTGGCGGGCGGCGGCAATCCCCTCGGCGGTGTGCACGGCCGTACCAGACGGCGCGTCCAGCTTCGTCGGGTGGTGGTACTCCACGACCTCGGCGGTCTCGAAGTACTGGGCGACCTGGCGGGAGAGCACCATGGTCAGCACGGCGGAGATAGCGAAGTTCGGCGCGATCAGCACGTGGCCCGCGCCGGAGGCCTGCGTCCACTGCTTGACCTGGGCCAGGCGGTCCTTGTCGAAGCCGGTGGTGCCCACGACGCAGTGGATGCCGTTGGACACGCAGTATTCCAGGTTGCCCATGACGGAATCCGGGGTGGTGAAGTCCACGACGACCTGGACGCCGTTGGTCTTGAGCAGCTCCAGGGAGTCGCCGTGGTCAATGGTCGCCGCCAGGTCGAGGTCTTCGGCAGCCTGCACCGCCTCCACGACGGCCTCGCCCACGCGCCCCTTTGCGCCCAGCACACCGACTTGAATATTCATCGCGCTACCTTCTTCCTGTAGTGGTCTCGTCTCGTTCCGCGTCATCCGCCCGCACCTAACCGCGCGGGAAGGCACGGCCGCTCACAGCGGGAGGCGGTGGCGGAAGACGACGGATACACGGCTGCGGGCCGGGGCCCGCGTTCTGTTACCCCGGCCATTCTACCGCCCGGCCGCCAGGCTTTGGCCACTATACTGACTCCCATGCGCATGTATATCGGTTCCATTCTGGTCGATGATGTGGCCCACGCCCACGATTTCTACGTCGGTACGCTTGGCTTCCAGGTCAAGGACGACGTCACGCACGGCGATTTCCGCTGGCTGACCATCACCAACCCGACGCAGCTGGCCGCGGACGGCTCGGTGCTGCCCGGGGCCGGCATGGAAATCGTGCTCGAGCCCAAGGGGCACCCCGCCGCCGGCCAGTTCACCGACGCCCTGCGCGCGGCCGGGATGCCACTGACCCAGTTCCTCACCGACGATCTGGACCGGGACTACGCGGAGCTACAAGACCGCGGCGTGGAGTTCACCATGGAGCCGACCGACGTGGGACCGTCCCGGATCGCGGTCTTCGACGATACCTGCGGCAACCTGATCCAGATTGTGGAGCTCAAGAACTAGCAACCGCTGGTCACAATTAACAACCGTCACACGCGTTTCGGCTAAACTGGGGATAACCTTTACCTACCCAAGGAGATGACTCCCTATGCGCCAGTGGATCTCTACCCTCGCTCCCCTCGCGGTGGCCGGCCTCGTCCTCACCGGCTGCGCGAATGACGATAATTCCGACAACGCGAACGACACCTCCTCCCCCAGCACCGTGACGTCTACCTCCGCCGCCCCCGACAACGAGGCCGCGGCGGCCGAATCCTCCACCGTCCAGAAGGGCGCGACCGCCCCTGCGGGCGGGGCATCCGACGGGGTGAAGATGCTGGGCACCCCGTCCCTGGACGATGAGCAGCACATGGCCCAAGGCGCCGGTGAGCTGGTCCCGGTGCGCGTGCGCACCGCGGAGCACGCCGGCTTTACCCGCATGGTCATCGAATTTAGCGGTAAAGGCCCCGCCAGCTGGTTCGCCAGCTACACCGACGCGCCCACCCAGCAGGCCTCCGGGTACCCCGTCGAGGTAGCCGGCAACGCCTTCTTGGACCTAGGAATCGAGCCCACCCCGTGGCCGTCCACGCCGGAGCTGGAGGAACAATACTTAGATACCGGTAGCTTCCCGGGCGCCGGCGTCATCGAAGAGGTCCAGTTCACCAGCGCCTTCGAGGCCCAGTCCCAGTTCGTCGTGGGCCTGAAAGAAAAAGTCCCCTACTCCGTGACGTATATGGATGGCCCGCCGCGCGTGGTCATCGACTTTGCCGGCTAAGTAGGCGAGCGCCGGAAAGGATTAGTCCTTCCGGCGGCGCACCTCCGGCACGCGGATGATGTCGCTGCCGCCCATGAGCGCGTAGTTGACCAGCACGATAGTCGGCGCGTCTTCCGGGACCTCCGAGAGCGGGACGGTCACGCCCGGGCCGTTCTTGACGGTCGCGCCGCCCATAATCCCGAAGCCTTCCAGGCGGATGTTGTAGTTTTCCGGCACGCGGATTTCCGAGCCGCCCATGAGGTCCCAGGCGTTGATGACCACGCGGTTGGCGCCGATGGTGGCCTCCGAGAAGTCCAGCTCGCTGCCGCCCATGATGCTCAAGGCAAAGTGGCTGGGCTCGCAGTGCCAGCCGCCGAAGCGCTCTGCCCCGCCCATGATGCCGATCGAAAACTTCGAGCCCTCCCGGTTGGGAACCACCACGGGGTAGCTGGCGTTGCGCGCTGGCGCGGGCGTGTCCCGCTTGTCTAGGTCGTGGCTTAGCCCCAAGTCGTCGACCAGCTCGGTGAGCTGGTCCACGTAGGTGGCCTCCCAGACGCGCTGGGAGCGTTCGTCGAATTCAGCCAAGCTGATCTTGCCCTCGCTGAAAGCCTGGCTGACCAGCTCAGCGGCTGCGTGGCGCTGCTTATCGCCAGCGCGCTGTCGGGGTGTGTCCATACATCTAACGATACAAGAAAAGGGGCCTTCCGGCCCCTTAACTATCGATCGCTAGGTCATTGACCTACCAGCCGCTGGATTATTAGTCCTCGTCGACCGGCACCAGGGAGATCTTGCCGCGGTTGTCGATGTCGGCGATTTCGACCTGGATCTTGTCGCCCACGTTGACCACGTCCTCGACCTTTTCGATGCGCTCGTCGCCACCCAGCTTGGAGATGTGGATGAGCCCGTCGCGGCCCGGGGTCAGGGAGACGAACGCGCCGAAGGCGACGGTCTTGACGACCGTGCCCAGGAAGCGCTCCCCGACCTTCGGCAGCTGCGGGTTGGCAATCGAGTTGATCTTGTCCAGGGCGGCGTCGGCGGCCTCGCCGGACTCGGCGGAGACGTAGACGGTGCCGTCGTCCTCGATGGTGATGTCGGCGCCGGTCTCCTCCGTGATGGAGTTGATGGTCTTGCCCTTCGGGCCGATGAGCTCACCGATCTTGTTGACCGGGACCTGCACGGAGGTAATCTTCGGCGCCAGCGGGGACATCTCGTCTGGGCCTTCGATGACCTCGGCCATGGTGGCCAGGATGGCGGAGCGGGCATCGCGAGCCTGCTCCAGCGCGTCAGCCAGCACGGCGGACGGGATGCCGTCCAGCTTGGTGTCCAGCTGCAGGGCGGTGATGTATTCGGAGGTACCGGCGACCTTGAAGTCCATGTCGCCGAAGGCGTCCTCCGCGCCCAGGATGTCGGTCAGGGCGACGAACTTCTCCTTGCCGTCGACCTCGCCGGAGACCAAGCCCATGGCGATGCCGGCCACCGGGGCCTTCAGCGGGACGCCGGCGTTGTACAGCGACAGCGTCGAGGCGCAGACCGAGCCCATCGAGGTCGAGCCGTTCGAGCCCAGCGCCTCGGAGACCTGGCGGATGGCGTACGGGAAGTCCTCGCGGGACGGGATGACCGGCAGCAGGGCGCGCTCGGCCAGCGCGCCGTGGCCGATCTCGCGGCGCTTCGGGGAGCCGACGCGGCCGGTCTCGCCGGTGGAGTACGGCGGGAAGTTGTAGTGGTGCATGTAGCGCTTCGACTCGACCGGGGTCAGGGAGTCGATGTGCTGCTCCATCTTCAGCATGTCCAGGGTGGTCACGCCCAGGATCTGGGTCTCGCCGCGCTCGAACAGGGAGGAACCGTGGGCGCGCGGGACCAGCTCGACCTCGACACCCAGGTCGCGGATGTCGGTGACGCTGCGGCCGTCGATGCGGAAGCCCTCGGTCAGGATCTTGTGGCGGACGATCTCCTTCATCACCGCGTTATAAGCGCTGCGGATCTGCTTGGAGGCGTCGTCGTCCTCGAAGCGCTCGAGCAGTTCGGCCTCGACCTGCTCCATGTGCTCGTTGGTAGCCTCGTCGCGCTCCTGCTTGCCGGCAATGGTCAGCAGCTTCTCCAGCTTCTTGCTGGCCTTCTTCTCCACGGCCTGGAAGATCTCGTCCGAGTAGGCCGGGAAGAGCGGGAACTCCTGGGTCTCCTTGGCCACGCGCTCGGCCAGGCCGGCCTGGGCCTCGCACAGGGTCTTGATGAACGGCTTGGCGGCCTCCAGGCCCTCGGCCACGGCGGACTCCTGCGGCGCCGGGGCACCCTCGGCCACGCGCTCGGCCACGTTGATGCCGGCGCCGGCCTCGACCATCATGATGGCCACGTCTTCGACGGTCTTGCGGCCCTTCTTGCGCTGGACAATGCGGCCGGCCACGACCATCTCGAACAGCGCGCGGTCGTGCTGCTCGGAGTTCGGGAAGGCCACCCACTGGCCCTCCGGGTGCTTCTGATCGGCGATAAACGCCATGCGGACGCCGCCCACGGCGCCCGAGACCGGCAGGCCGGACAGCTGGGTCGCGGCGGAAGCGCCGTTGATGGCCACGACGTCGTAGTACTCATCCGGGGCCTGGGACATCACGGTGATGACGACCTGGACCTCGTTGCGCAGGCCCTTGACGAAGGTCGGGCGCAGCGGGCGGTCAATCAGGCGGCAGGCCAGGATGGCCTCGGTGGACGGGCGGCCCTCGCGGCGGAAGAACGAGCCCGGGATCTTGCCCGCGGCGTACATGCGCTCTTCCACGTCCACGGTCAGCGGGAAGAAGTCGAAGCCCTCCCGCGGCTGGTTGGAGGCCGTGGTGGTGGCCAGCAGCATGGTGTCGTCGTCCAGGTAGGTGGTCACCGAGCCGTCGGCCTGGCGGGCCAACTGCCCGGTCTCGAAGCGGATGGTGCGGGTACCGAAGTCCCCGTTATCCAGCGTGGCGATAGCTTCGGTGATGCCGAAGTCTTCGTCGTTTACATACTCAACAGCGTTGTTAGCGCTCATTAAAGTTAATTCTCCTCATCATCCGGCAATCGTCGGTGTCGCCGGTAGTCGTACAACGTTGAATTCACACACAACGGTGCTCAATCGTACCAGCTCAAAAGCCGGACCGATACAACGCCGCCCACGAAAATCGTGGTGGAGACCTCCTAGCCCCGCCGCCACGGCCGCCGGCCGGGCGGGAGAAAACGCCTAAGAGATCGCAAAAAAGGCGCTGAGCACGACAGGTGCTCAACGCCTTGTGCGACAATCGACGCTGGAAATTAGCGACGCAGGCCCAGACGGGAAATCAGGTCACGGTAGCGGTCGATGTTGGTGGAAGCCAGGTACTTCAGCAGGCCGCGGCGACGGCCGACCAGCAGCAGCAGGCCACGACGGGAGTGGTGATCCTGCTTGTGGTCCTTCAGGTGCTCGGTCAGGTTGCTGATGCGGTAGGTCAGCAGGGCCACCTGGGCTTCCGGGGAGCCGGTATCGGTCTCGTGGAGGCCGTATTCCTTCAGGATCTCGGCCTTCTTCTCAGTGGTCAGTGCCATGAGATAATCTCCTCAAACATATTTCAGTCCGCATGAAATCAAGCACCCAAAAAGGCGCCGCCGCAACTGCTGCGGACCGCAGTCACAAAGCTATCCGGAAATCTTAGCTGCTAGCGGCGCAAACCACCAAATCACACGAGCACGCGCTCGAGCCGGCGGACGAAGCCGTCGACGAAACGCTCGGCGTCGACATCCAGGGCGACTGCTACCCCGGAGTCCTCCCCGATCCGGGATTCGTCCCCGATGGTGCGCCCGATAGTGGGCCCGTCCACGTCGACCTTGAGCGGCATCCGCCGGCAGCCGACCAGGTCTGGCTCCGCGGCGACCGCCACGGCCAACGGGTCGTGCAGGCCGCACCCGCCCAGGTGGGGCGAGTTTTTCGCGTAGGCGTCGATGTAGAAATCCACCATGTCGGCATAGGCCACGCTCGCCGCCGTGCCGGCGGCCCGCCAGGCCCGGGTGGTCGCCCGCGTCAGCAGCGTCTGCAAAGTCACGTCGAGGCCCACCATGGTCAGATCCTGGCAGCCGCGCACGACGGCATCGGTCGCCGCCGGGTCCTGGGAGACGTTTGCCTCGGACCAGGCGGTGACGTTGCCCGGCACGGTCAGCGCCCCGCCCATCATGACGACCGGCAGGCTGGCCACCACCGGGTCGCGCTCCAGGGCCCGGGCCAGGGTGGTCGAGGGCCCGGTGGGCACGAAGACGATATCGCCGGTGTCGCGGTTCTGGTGGGCCATGCGGACTAAGAAATCCACCGCCGGTTCCGGCTCGGGCTGACGCCTGGGCGCGGGCAGCTCTACCCCGCCCAGGCCGTTTGCGCCGTGGATGCCGGCCGAGGCGGCGCTGACCGCAAAGCCCGGGCGCTGCGGGCCGACGAAGACCGGCACGTCTTCGCAACCGAGCAGTTCTAACAGCGCCAAAGTATTGCGCACGCCCACCTCGACCTCAACGTTGCCGTAGGTGCCCAGTACCCCGATAAGCTCGAGGTCCTCGTGGGCCACGGCGAGCGCCAGCGCCAGGGCGTCGTCGATGCCGGTGTCTAGGTCCAGGATGATCTTGCGCACTTAGGCGTCCTTCCTTGCGCTTAGCCGCGCTAGCTAGCTTTCGCTTTCCAGGAAAAAGGTGCCCGGCTCCCAGCCGCAGGCCTGGGCGTCTTGTGCTAGCAGCTGGCGGGTTTTCGCCACGTCGTTGCGCATGGCCGCGAGCAGCTCGTCGACGGAATCGAACTTGACCATGTCGCGGACGTGGGCGGTAAATTGCACCGTCGCGTCGTGGCCGTAGAGATCGGCGCTGCGGTCCAGCACGAAGGATTCCACGGAGCGCTGCTCGTCCCCGAAGGTCGGGTTCGTGCCCACGGAGATCGCCGCCGCGTAGGCCACTCCGGCCTCCATGTTGCCCTCGATAGGCGCGGCGGGCTCGTCGATGGTGAACCAGCCGGCATAGACGCCGTCGGCGGGGATGGCGATGGAGTCCGGGAAGTACTGGTTGGCCGTGGGATAGCCCAGCTCCTTGCCACCGCGCCCGGCCCCGCGGACCACGGGCCCGGAGACCGAGAAGTGCCGCCCCAGCGCCCAGTTGGCCCGGTCGACCTGGCCGGCGGCGAGGAACTGGCGCACCGTGGTCGAGGAGATGCGCACGCCCTCGTCGTCGAGCAGCTCAATGACGTCGACCGCAAAGCCCATCTCCTGGCCCAGCTCTTTCAGGACCGCCGGGGTGCCGGCGGCGTCGGCGCCGAAGGTGAAGTTCGCGCCCACGACCACGCCCTGGGCGTGCAGCTTGTCGACCAAGAGCGTCTGGGCGTAGTCCCGCGGGCTCAGGCCGCACAGCTCGTGGGTGAAGTCGATGACGACCACCGCGTCGAGGCCGTAGCGCTCTGCCAGCTGGAAGCGCCGCTGCAGCGTGGTCACCGCCAGCGGGGCGCGCTGCGGCAAGAAGACGGTCACCGGGTGCGGGTCGAAAGTCACCATGACCGCCTTGACGCCCTGGGCGTGGGCCCGGCTCACGGTGCGCTCGATCAGCTGCTGGTGGCCGCGGTGTACGCCGTCGAAGACGCCGATGGTGACCACGCTGGCCGCCAGTTGGTCGCTGATGGCTTCCATTCCATACCAAATATCCACGCCCTCTATGCTAGAACATGGCCGCCCATGCCCTAGACTCGAAGGCCATGACGGATCCTCTCGCTAGCTCTGGACTGGTAATTGTGGACAAGTCCGCGGGCATGACCTCACACGATGTCGTGGCCCGGCTGCGCCGCTATTTCGGCACCCGCAAAGTCGGCCACGCCGGCACCCTCGACCCGATGGCCACCGGAGTGCTCATCGCCGGGCTGGAGCGCGGCACGAAATTCCTCGCCCACCTCGTCGCGGCTACCAAGGCCTATGAGGCCACCATCCGCCTGGGCGCGGCGACCACAACCGACGACGCCGAAGGCGAAATCACCTCGCGCGGGGCCACCGAGGAAATCGACGATGCCCGCATCTACGCCGCCATCCAGGACCTGCGCGGCGATATCATGCAGCGGCCGGCCAGCGTCTCCGCCATCAAGATCGCCGGCAAGCGCGCCCACGAGCGGGTGCGCGACGGCGAGGACGTGGACATCCCCGCCCGCCCGGTGACCATCCACTCCTTTGAGGTGCACTCCATTGCCCGGACCGACGGCTGGATCGATATCGAGTGCAGCGTGGAGTGTTCCTCCGGCACCTATATCCGCTCCCTGGCCCGCGACCTGGGGGAAGCGCTGGGCTGCGGCGGGCACCTGACCGCCCTGCGGCGCACGGCCGTGGGCAATTTCCGCCTGTCTGATTCCGCTCCCCTGGCCGAGCTCGAGGATTCTCCCCGCCTGTCACTCTCCCTCGACGAGGCGCTCACCCGCTGCTACCCCGTCCTCGAGGTCACCGCCGACGAGCAGGCCGCGCTCGCGATGGGACAGTGGCTTGAGCCCCGCGGGCTGGAGGGCACGCACGCCGCCGTCGGCCCCGACGGGCGCGCGGTCGCCCTAGTCAAGGAGAAGGGCAAGCGCCTGGCCACCGTCTTCGTGGCGCGCCCGTCCACGCTCTAGCCCGCTGCTTTCCGTCCCGGATTCTCCAGCCTTGCGTTCCGCCGGCCCGGATTCCGGGTTCAGGGAAAGTTGACGTCCACCGTCGTGGCGACCACCACGTAGCCGTCCCGGACCAGCCAGCGCCCGGAGATAAACGGCACGGGGGTGGGCCTGACCAAAAGGTAAGAAATCAGCGTGCCGTCCTCGCGCAGGTCGATCTCGGCCTGTTCGAAACCCAACCAGCGGTCCGTCATGGGGAACCACGCCTTGTAGGTGGCCTCCTTGGCGCAGAACAGCAACCGGTCGGCGAACGGGATACCCGCGGCGCGCAGCCGGTAGAGCTGGGGGATCTCGCCGGAGCGGGCGATCATCGCCAGCACGCCCTCCGGCAGCTCTTCGGCCGGTTCGGCGTCCAGTCCCAGCGAGCGCACCTTGGTGGTGGGCGCCGCCACGGCCGCGCGGAAACCCTCGGTGTGTGTCATGGAGCCGGTAAACCCCTCCGGCCAGAGCGGCTTGCCCCGCTCGCCGCGCAGGATCGGCTCACTGCCGGTGTAGCCGGCCTCCCGCAGGGCCTCGTGGGCGCACCAGCGGGCGTCGCCGAACTCGGATTTGCGGACGTTGACCGACCGGGAGACGATGGATTGCTCCAGCGGGTGCAGCGCCTGGAAATTCATCAGGTCGGAATGCTCCGAGCGGGTCCGCACGTAGCAGAACCGGGCGGAGTCCGGGAACAGGCTTGGCTCGAGCATGATCAGTCCTCCTCCCGCAAGACCGGGTACGGCCAGGTTGGCCGGCGGTCGGCTCCCCACTGGCGCCACTGGCGCGGGTAGCCCAGGGAAACCTCGTGGTGCTCCACGCCATCGACCACGGTCGTGCCCGGCATATGCAGATGCCCGTAAATAACGGCGCTGGCGTCGTAGCGCTTAGCCCAGGAGCGGGTATGGCGCGTGCCGCACCACAGGCTGATCTCCGGGATCCCCAGCCGCAGCGTCGGCTCCTGGACCAACGGCCAGTGGTTGACCAGCACCGTCGGACCGGAAATCCGGGACAGGCGCTTGATGGTATAGGCCAGCCGATCCCAGCACCAGGCGCGGATGTCCACGAAAGGCGCGATGGCGAAGTCGTCCGTCATCACCAGCTGGGCCTCCCGCGCGGCGGCCAAGGCCTCCTCCACGCTGACCCCGGGGCGGCGGAAGCTGTAGTCGTAGAGCGTAAACAAGCCCGCCACTGTGTGCCCGGCGAAGACCGGGTACGGGTCCTCCGGGGTGTAGATGCCTAGGTCCCGGCAGCCGGCGACGAGCTCGTCGTATTTATCGCGGCCGCGGTAGCGGTCCCCCGACCGGCTGAACAGCTCGTGGTTGCCGGGGACCCAGATGACCTCGGCGAAGCGGGACTTTAGCTGCCGCAGCACCCGCAGCACGAGCTCGCTGCGCTCCGCGACGTCGCCGGCGACGATGAGCCAGTCCTGGGGGTTGTTCGGCGCCAAGCCGTCGATGTGCGGCGTGTTCGCCTTGACGGCGGCGTGCAGGTCCGCGACCGCCCACAGGGTGCGTGGCACCTGGTCCTCCTCGTTGTCGCTGTCGGTTCAGTTGGCTGCTATTCCGCGTCCGCCACCGCGCGGGGCTCGACGACGGCCCAGCGCATGGAGTAGAAACGGTATACCACCGCGATTGTACGCAAAGCGATAAACGCCCCGAGGCCCAACCAAATCCCCAGCAGGCCCCCGTCGGCGGCATAGGCCAACCAGATGCCGGGCAAAAAGCCCACCAGGACCGAACCGATGGTGATGTTGCGCAGGTAGGCGGCGTCGCCCGCGCCCAGCAGGACGCCGTCGAAGGCGAAGAGGATGCCACCGGCAACCACCATCGCCACCATGACCCACCAGGGCCCGCGCATGGCCTCAATCACCGCGTCGGAATTGGTAAAGATCCGCGGAATGACCCCGGCGCCCAGCGCGAAAATCGCGGCGAGTACCGCGGCGAAGCCGGCCGAATAGTGCATAATGCGTCCGCCGGTGCGGCGGGCGGCCTGCGCCGAGCCGGCGCCCAGGGCCGCGCCGATAAGCGTCTGCGCCGCGATCGCCAGGGAATCCAACACGAGCGTCAGGAAGTTCCACAGCTGCAGCATGACCTGGTGCGCGGCCAGGGAGGCCGTGCCGAAGCGGCCCGCCACGGCGGCCGCGGACAGGAAGGCGACCTGGAAGCTCAACGAGCGCAGGATGAGGTCCCGGCCCAGCACCAACTGGCGGCCGATGACTCGCGGGCGGACCTTCCAGGACCCGCCGTGCTGCCGGGCCAGTTCGATGAGAAAAAGCGTGGCCACGATCCCCATGCCCAGCACGTTGGCCGCCGCCGAGCCCGGCAGGCCCCAGAGGTGGACAAAGATGGGCACGCAGATAGCCCCGGGGATAACCCCGGCCAGGGTGAAAACCAGCGGCTTGCGGGTATTTTGCACGCCGCGCATCCAGCCGTTGCCGGCCATGACCACCAGGGTGATGGGGATGGCCAGGGCCGCGATGTGCAGCCACTGGGCCGCCCGCGCGGCGGTGTCGGCGTTGCCGGTCATCCACCACGTAATTTGCTCGGCAAAAAGCCACATGAGAACCGCCAGCGCCGTGCCGACGCCGAGGGCCACCCAGGTGGCCTGGATGCCTTCGGCGACGGCCTCCGCGCGCTTGCCCGCCCCGTACAGGCGCGCGCCGCGGGCCGTGGTGCCATAAGACAAAAACGTCAGCTGCGTGGTCACCACCGACTGCACCGCGGCCGCCGCGCCCAGCGCCGCCAGGTCCTCGGCGCCCAAACGGCCGACGACGGCCGTATCAAACAGGAGGTAGAGCGGCATCGCGGCCAGCACGCCAAGCGCGGGAAGTGCGAGCCCCAGGATGCGCCGCAGGGTGACCTCCGGGGCCTTCCCGCCGGTCGTGGTGGCCTCCTTCGCGGCGGCATCGCTCGTGGCGGCAGCGCTCGCGTCGGGGGTGGTATCGGCAGAGTTTTCGTCTTTAGTCATTAATACGTGCGTACAACTTCCACTAACTTCTCAGTGATTTCTTCCGGGGTGCCGTGGGCGGTGTAGCCGGCGGCCGGGACGTGCCCGCCGCCGCCGAAGCGCAGGGCGATGGACGAGCAGTCCACGACCGAGGAACGCAGCGAGGTCGCAAAGACACCCGGCGCCTGCTCCTTGAACACGACGCCGATGTCCGTGCCGTCCAGGGCGCGGACGAACTCCACCAGCGACTCCACGGCGGCATCGGAGTGATCCCCGATATCGGCCAGGCGGCCCACCAGCACGCCGAGCGTGTGGGAGCCGGCCTCGACGACCTGCACGCCGGCGAGGACCCGTCCCAGCATCTGCAGATCGGAAGCGGTGGTGCTATCGAGCAGTTCGACTGCGATCTGTTTGGTGTCGAGCCCGTAGTGCATCAGGCGCGCGGCGTATTCGTGCATGGCCGGCCGGCCCCACCTGAAGCTACCGGTGTCCGTGACCAGCCCGGCGTAGAGCGCGTGCGCGATGTCCTTGTTCATCTGCACGTCGAGCATGTCCAGGATCTGCGTCAGGGCCACGGTGGTGGACTCGCAATCGCAGTCCACCAGGTTGACCGAGCCGAAGCCGGGGTTCGAGGCGTGGTGATCGATGCAGACCACCCGCCCGGCCGCCGCCTGCTCCTCCACCGCTTGGGCCAGCGAACCGGTGCGATCCAGCGAGCCGCAGTCCACGGTGACGTACAGGTCGTAGCCGTCCGGCAGGTCATCGACGAGCTCGACGGCCTCCGCGCCGGGGATGGTGAGCAGGTTGCGGGAGATCTCCCGGCGCTGCCCGATGACGACGCGGGTGGTTTTGTCGAACTGCCGCAGCGCCATATTCAACGCGCAGGCCGATCCCACCGCGTCGGCATCCGGTCGCAGGTGGGTGATGATGCACACGCTGTCCGCTGCGCGCATCGCCGCCACTACCCGCTCATAGTCCTGTTCGAGCACGGGTTTACTCGCTTTCCTTCTCCTTATACGGGTTCGCCTCGCCGGCCGGCTGGGCGTTTTCCTTCAGCTTCGCCAGCTCGGCGTCGCGGGCGCGGGCCTTTTCCAGCAGCTGTTCCATGTGCGCCGAGGACTCCGGCACGGTGTCGACCTCGAAGCTCAGCGTCGGGGTGAAACGCACGCCCAGCTGGTCGCCGACCAGCTTGCGCAGCTGGCCGCGGGCGCGGTGCAGGGCCTCGGCGGCGGCGTCGAAGTCCGGCTCGTCGTCGATGTCGCGGCCGCGGACCGTGTAGTAGACCGTCGCGTCGTGCAGATCCCCGGTCACCCGGGTGTCGGTGACCGTCACCAGCTCCACGCGGCGGTCCTTGATGTTGTGTTCGAGGGCGTTAGCAACAATTGCCTGAATCCTCTTCGCCATGCGTCCCGCGCGTGCGTGGTCTGCCATTGCTCCTCCTAGACCTGAGTTGGAAAAATCGATCTTCAAGCTAATCTATTCTATCTTCCCCGCGCAACGAAAAATCCCCGCCACGCACGATGGCGGGGCGGGGACAATCGCTTCCGGTAGTACACCTACCGGTTAGCGCCAGCTAGTAGCTGGCAACTGGCAGGAACTAGTCGCGCGGGACCTCGACCTCTTCGTAGGCCTGGATCTGGTCGCCGACCTGGATGTCCGGGAAGGACAGGACCATACCGCACTCGTAGCCGGCGTTGATCTCGTTGGCGTCGTCCTTCTCGTGACGCAGCGACTCGATGCGGGCATCGCTGGCGATGACGTTGCCATCGCGGACGATGCGCACCTTGCCGTTGCGCTTGACCTGGCCTTCGGTGACCATACAACCCGCGATGGTGCCCACGGCGGAGGACTTGAACAGTGCGCGGATTTCGGCCGCACCGGTCTCGCGCTCCTCGTAGATGGGCTTGAGCATGCCCTTGAGGGCCTTCTCCACATCCTCGATGGCGCGGTAGATAACCGTGTAGTAGCGGATATCCACGCCCTCTTGGTTGGCCTCGTTGGTCGCCTTGCCCTCAGCGCGAACGTTGAAGGCGATGATGACGGCATCGGAAGCCGCCGCCAGGGTGACGTTGGTCTGGGTGACCGCACCGACGCCGCGGTCGATGACGTTGAGCTGCACCTCGTCGTCGACCTCGATGTCCAGCAGGGCGTCTTCCAGAGCCTCGACCGAACCGGCGTTGTCGCCCTTGAGGATCAGGTTCAGCGTCGAGGTCTCCTTCAGCACCGCATCCAGATCCTCCAGGGACACGCGCTTGCGGGCCTTGGCCTGCATAGCGGAACGCTTGCGGGCGTCACGCTGGGCGGCGATCTGGCGCGCCACGCGGTCGTCCTCGACCACCAGCAGGTTGTCGCCGGCGCCCGGGACACCGTTGAGGCCCTGGACCTGGACCGGGCGGGACGGGCCCGCCTCTTCCACGTCGTTGCCGAACTCGTCGAGCATGCGGCGCACGCGGCCGAAGGAGTCGCCCACGACGATGGAGTCGCCGATGCGCAGCGTACCGCGCTGGACGATGACCGTAGCCACCGGGCCACGGCCGCGGTCCAGGTAGGCCTCGATGGCCACGCCCTGGGCGTCCATGTCCGGGTTGGCGGTCAGCTCGAGGGCCGCGTCCGCGGTCAGGACGACCGCCTCCAGCAGCTCCTCGATGTTCTGGCCCGCCTTGGCGGAGATGTCCACGAACATGGTGTCGCCGCCGTACTCTTCCGGCACCAGGCCGTACTCGGTGAGCTGGCCACGGATCTTGTCCGGCTGAGCCTCCGGCTTATCGATCTTGTTCACCGCCACCACGACCGGGATGTCCGCGGCCTTGGCGTGATTGATGGCCTCAATGGTCTGCGGCATGACGCCGTCATCAGCGGCCACGACCAGGATGGCCAGGTCCGTGGACTTGGCACCGCGGGCACGCATGGCGGTAAACGCCTCGTGGCCCGGGGTATCCAGGAAGGTGATGGCGCGATCGCCGCCGTCGACCTCCACGTCTACCTGGTAAGCACCGATGCCCTGGGTAATGCCGCCGGCCTCACCCTCGCGCTCGTTGGTCTTACGGATGGTGTCCAACAGGCGGGTCTTACCGTGGTCGACGTGACCCATGACGGTGACCACCGGCGGGCGCTTAGCGAGGTCTTCCTCGCTGCCCTCGTCCTCACCGAACTGCAGGTCGAAGGACTCGAGCAGCTCGCGGTCCTCGTCCTCCGGGGAGACGACCTCGACCTTGTAGTTGATCTCGGCACCCAGCAGCTGCAGGGTCTCCTCCGAGACGGAAGCGGTAGCGGTGACCATCTCGCCCAGGTTGAACAGCGCCTGGACCAGGGCGGCCGGATCCGCGCCGATCTTCTCGGCGAAGTCCGCCAGCGAAGCACCGCGGCGCAGACGCACGGTCTTGCCGCCGCCGTCGGGCAGGCGAACGCCGCCGACGACGTGCTTCTGCTGCTCCTCAAACTCGTGCCGCTTCTGACGCTTCGACTTCTTGCCCTTGCGGGGTGCGCCACCCGGCCGGCCGAATGCGCCGGCGGTACCGCCGCGACGACCGCCACGGCCACCGCGGAAACCGCCCGGACCGTGACCCGGGCCGCCACCGCGGCCGCGACCACCCCGGCCGCCACCGCCGCCATTGGCGGACTTGGACGGCATGGAAGCGGGGTTCGGGTGCGACGGCATCATCGCCGGGGTAGGACGGCGACCGCCGCCCTGACCGCCGGAGGACTGGCCGCCGCGCGGCTTGTTGTCGCCGCGGCCCTGGCCCGGCTTGTTGCCGCCGGAACGCGGGCCCTTGGTGCCGCCCGGACGCGGGCCGCCCTTGCCGCCACCGCGCGGCTCGCTGGAGCCGCCAGTGGAAAACGGGTTGTTGGCCACCCGGCGGGTGCCACCCGGCTTCGGCATCGGGCGCGGCATGGCATTGCCCGGGGTCGGGCGCTCGCCGCCGCGCGACTTGTTGTCGCCACGGCCCTGGCCCGGCTTCGGGGCTGCCTTGCCCGCACCCGGCTTGGGGGCGGACTTGCCCGCGCCCGGCTTCGGGGCCTCCTGGCCCGGCTTCGGGGCAGCCGACTTAGCGGCGCCCGGCTTGGGCGCACCCGGCTTCGGGGCAGCCTTGCCCGCACCCGGCTTGGGAGCGGACTTGCTAGCGCCCGGCTTCTGGGCTGCCTTGCCAGCACCCGGCTTCGGGGCGGACTTTGCGGCACCCGGCTTGGGCTTGGATTGGTTGGCGGACTTCTGCTCGGCGGCGTTGTCGCCGCCGCCCTGCGCCTCATAGTGGGCGCGCATCTTCTTGACCACCGGCGGTTCGATGGTGGACGAGGCGGTCTTGACGAACTCGCCTTGTTCCTTCAGGGTTGCGAGCAGTTCCTTGCTGGTTACACCGAGCTGTTTAGCCAGCTCGTGAACACGTAGCTTTCCGGCCACTTGTCTCCTCTTGGGTTAGCTAGAGGCCATAAGCGCCGGAAAGGCGGTCATGACCCCTAGGGTTTACGTAGGACTTTCATCGCTGATGCTTCATCGTTGTGCGCTCATCAGTGTTCGGTCTTCCTTACAATCTCAGGGTCTTCCCCACGGCCGTTGCCGGCCGTGGCATGGGGTTCCTTGGCGGATTCTTCCTCCAAGTACTTTCTAATCTGACCTGTGTCCACAGCTGCAGACACGCGAAGAGCCCGCCCGAAGGCGCGCCTTTTCTCCGCTAGCTCGTAGGCAGCCAGGGTGGGCTGGATCCACGCTCCCCTCCCCGGATGTGAACGCTGCGGATCGGGCACGGCGATGACCGTGCCGTCTGGGGTGGTGGTTGCCACCACGCGCAGCAATTCCGAGTCAGGATGCGTCGTTCGGTGGGCGATACAAGTGCGAAGCCGGATGGGCCGGGCCCGATTAGCTCGCACTCATTACCTCCGAATCTTGGCTGTGCTCCATGAAACCTGGCCGCGTTAGGGCCGTCCAATAGTTTACGGCAAAGTGGACTAAAAATGAACTTAGGCCCCACACTCCGCGTGTGGGGCCTAACTCGTCTCGCGCCTATTCGTGGGCGGCGGCGTCCGCGTCCGAATGGATGTCGATCTTCCAGCCGGTCAGGCGGGCGGCCAGGCGGGCGTTTTGGCCTTCCTTGCCGATGGCCAGGGACAGCTGGTAGTCCGGCACGGTCACGCGGGCGACCTGGGCGTCCGGGTCGAGCACCTCGACGCGCACCACCTTGGACGGGGCCAGGGCGTTGCCGACGTAGACCTCCGGGGAATCGTGGTAGTCGATGATGTCGATCTTCTCTCCGCCGAGCTCGCGCATGATGTTGTTCACGCGCTGGCCGCGGGGGCCGATGCAGGCGCCCTTGGCGTTGAGCCCCTTGACGGTGCCGCGGACGGAGACCTTCGAGCGGTGGCCGGCCTCGCGGGCGATCGCCAGGATCTCCACGGCCTTATCGGCGACCTCTGGGACCTCGAGCTCGAAGAGCCCGCGGACCAGCTCCGGGTGGGTGCGCGAGAGGTTGATCTGGACGTTGTTGCCGTTGCGGCTGACCCCTACGACGTAGGCCTTGACGCGGTCGCCGTGCTCCAGCTTCTCGCCCGGGATCTGCTCGGCCGGCAGCAGGATGCCGTCCTGGGGCTCGGCCTCGGTGCCCAGCTGGACGACGATGATGCCGCGGGCATTCAGCGTGGCCTCGCGCTCGACGATGCCGGAGACCACCGTGCCCTGGATGTGAGAGTAGGAATCGAAAGTGCGATCGGCCTCGGCCATGCGCAGGCGGCCGTAGATGGCCTCGCGGACCGCCCGGGCACCGACGCGGCCGAAGTTTTCCGGCGTGTCATCGTATTCGGTGGCCAGCTCCCCCGTCTCCGGGTCCAGCTCGCTGACGATGACGGCGACCGCGCCGGTCTCCGAGTCGATGTCCACGCGGGCCTTGGCGTTGTCCCGGGCCGAGCCGCCGCGGTAGTCCAGGTAGGAGCTCAGCAGGGCGCCCGCGATGGAGCGCAGCAGCTCAGATACCGGAACCTCGCGTTCCTTTTCGATGGCTCGCAGTGCCGCCAGATCAATATTCACTTGTCGATCCTCTCGTTAGGCCGAGACGCGCTCGGCCGCATGTTCAAAGTCTTCGCGCGCGATTTCCAGCTCGGCGGCTGAAGGTTGCGCGAATTCAATTTCTACCACTGCCCGGGCGATATTAGCCAATCGCAGGATCTCCACCTCGAGGTCCTTCTTGACCGTGCGGACGACGATGACCTCGGTGTTGTCCGCGTTGAGGGCGCCCAGCCGCCAGACGGTGCGCTGGCCCGGGGCATCGGCCAGCTCGACGGCCACCCGGCGGCCCTGGTTGCGGCGGAAGTGCCGCGGGGCAGTAAGTGGCAGGTCCACGCCCGGGGTGGAGACCTCCAGGGTGTAACCGGCGCCGAAGTTGAGCTCGCCGGCGTCCTCGGCGGCATCAAAGCGCTGGGAGATGAGATCGGAGACCTCCTCCAGCACGTCCGAGGTCGGCCGCTTATCCCCGTCCACACGGATGATTACCTGTGATTTCTTGCCCGCCCGCGTGGTCTTGATGTCTTCGACGTCGAGGCCGCGGTCCTGAATGAGCGGTTGCACGAATTCCGTCAATGTTGCCGAGTCTGGGAAAGCCATAACCTCTAGCCTAACCCGACCGGGTACAGTCTCTTGCGTGAACCGCCGAAAGCTAGCCGCCCCTGCCGTCGCCGTTATTGCGCTCGTGCCCGCCACGACCGCCTGCCAACCCGTGGTGGACTATTTCGGTCCCCGGCCGGACGCCACCCTGGTGGAGCTGGCCCAGGCCGCGGAGGCAGACGCCCAGGCTTTGAATACCACCGATCCCGAAAACGCAGACTTGCGCCAGGGCCAGGCCGACGCCCTCTACGCGGAGGTCGCCCGCCTGTGCGGCACCCGGGACGGACAAGTGCCGGAGTCGTGCGAAGTAGAGCACGCCACCGAAGCCACAGCCGACGGACAAACTGCCCCGGGCGAAGGCGCCGAAGACTCCGTGGACTCCGCGGCCGTGCTCACCCGGGCCCGCGACGCGGTGCTTGGCCAGCTCACCGCCGTGACGGCGGAGTCCCGCCCCCTGGTCACCGACCAGGCCATCGATCTCTCGGCCGCTGTCAATAGCCTCGCCGCGGAGGCTGGCGCGGGCGCGGATTCCGAGTCCGATCCCGCGCCCGAGCTGGCCGTCGATACCCTCGATCCGGAGCAGGCAGAGGCCGCGCGCGAGCTGTTGGACTGGGAATACCAGCAGTCCTTCGGCCTGGACTTCGCCCGCGCGTTCGCCGAGCCCTGGCTCGAGCCCATCATCGACGCCCGCTTGGACGCGCACGCGCACCTGACCGCCCAGCTCCAACAGGCGCTGGCGGCCACCGGCGACGTTCCGCAGCCGGCCGCCGGCTACGAGCCGGCCGGGCTGGAGCTGCCCACGGACGCGGCCAGCGCCGAACAGTTCGTGCGGTCCCTGCGCGAATCCAACGCCGAGACCTGGCGGGCTGCCGCCACCGAGGAGGCCGCGCGCTTGAGCGGGCAGTCGGCCTCCACCGAGTGGCGCGACTGGCTCATCGCGGTCGCCGCCCGCTCCTAGCGGGATTGATCGCGGTTGCGGCGGCGTCGCGGGCACCCCGGCGCAGCGGCGAGCTTAACGCCGCCTGAACGGGCGGCCAGAAAACCGTTATCGGTTTTTGCGGAGGTTTTCATTGCATGGCCGCGGGGGACGATCCTAAGTTGGACGGTCGTTGGTTGCCGACGGGCTCGGTAGCTCATGCAACCAGACAGACCTTGCAGCCTATTTTTAGGAGTTTATGTTTTCCCGGAAGTCTTTCCTGTCCGCCGCAGCCGCTACCGCGATCGGTGTCGCCGGCCTCGCCGCCCCGACCGCGGGCGCCGCTAGCGCCGACGCCTGGCAGCAGGTAGCCGCCTGCGAGTCCGGCGGCGACTGGTCGATCAACACCGGCAACGGCTACTACGGCGGCCTGCAGTTCAACGCCCAGACCTGGGCGGCACACGGCGGCCAGCAGTACGCCCCGCAGGCCGACCAGGCCACCCCGGAACAGCAGATCGCCGTGGCGGAAAACGTCCTGGCCACCCAGGGCCCGGGCGCCTGGCCGAACTGCGGCGGCCCGCTGGGCTAGTTCGCCTGATAGATACGGCGCGCCAGCTGCAGCATGGGAATCTGCAGCGGCAAGCGCACCACGTGATAGCAGCGCTTCGGCACCGAGCCGGAGCGCTCTTTCCATGCGTGGTAGAAGTTGGCCGGCCACACCGCCAGCAGCAAGGCGTACGCGCTGGCCGCGCCCGCCCGGCGGGTGTCCTTGCGCCGCAGCAGGCCGGCGGTGGCTAGCTCCCACAGCCCCGAGGCGTAGTTGTACAGCCGCGGGTGGCCGGGCAGCTGCGGCGGGACGATGGACTCGAATGCGTCGCGCGCGGCGAAGTGCAGCACTCCCATGCCGCCCAGGGCCGCGGCGAAAACCTGTGCCCTATTCATTGCCACGCACCCGCTCCACCAGGGTGTCGACAATCTCATCAACCGGGACCTCGAGGGTCTCGCCGCCGCGCACGCGCAGCTCGATGATGCCGTCGGCGAAAGAGCGGCCGAGGATGGCGATAAACGGCATGCCCAGTAGCTCGGCGTCCTTGAACTTCACGCCCGGGGAGACCTTGGGGCGGTCGTCGAAGAGGACCTCGATGCCGCGCTGGTCGAGCTTGCCGACCAGCTCATCGCCGGCGGCCATGGCGGCCTGGTCCTTGTTCGCGACGACCACGTGCACCTGGTAGGGCGCGACCTCCACCGGCCAGTTCAGGCCCTTGTCGTCGTGGCGCTGCTCCGCCAGCACGGCCAGCATGCGGGTAATGCCGATGCCGTAGGAGCCCATGGTGGGCGTGGCGCGCTTGCCGTTTTCGTCGAGGATGGACACGTTGAAGGCCTCGGTGTACTTGCGGCCCAGCTGGAAGATGTGGCCCAGCTCGATGCCGCGCTCCAGGCGCAGGGTGCCCTGGCCTTCCGGCGCCGGATCGCCTTCGCGGATTTCGGCGGCCTCGACGAATTCGTCGACGTTAAAGTCGCGGCCGGCCACCAGGCCGACGGTGTGGCGCTGCGGCGCGTCCGCGCCGGTGATCCAGGAGGTGCCGTTGACCACGCGCGGGTCGGCGAGCACGCGCACGCCGTTGTCGTTGAGCGACTTCGGCCCGACGTAGCCCTTGACCAGGAAGTCGTGGCGGGCGAAGTCGGCCTCCTCGGCCAGCTCGAACTCGGCCGGCTCGAGGCTGGCCTCCAGGCGCTTCTCATCCAGCTGGCGATCGCCCGGGATGAGCACGCCGGCCAGCTCCCAGTCCCCGCCCGGCTGGCGGGTCTTGATGACCATGCACTTGAGGGTGTCGGCGGCCTCGACGGCCCGGCCGTCGACCTCGATGCCCGCCTCGCGGGCCCAGTCCACCAGGGCCTCGATGGTGCCGGCCTCCGGGGTCTCGTGGATTTCAGCGGCCGGAGCGCCGGAGAAATCGCGCTCGGCCGGGGCCTGGGTGACCACGGCCTCGACGTTGGCGGCGTAGTCGCCGTCGGTGGCGCGGACGAAGGTGTCCTCGCCCACCGGGGACACGGCCAGGAATTCTTCCGAGGCCGACCCGCCCATCGCGCCCGAGGTGGCCTGGCAGATGGCGTAATCGATCTCCAGGCGGTTGAAGATGTTCTGGTAGGCGCGGCGGTGGCGCTGGTAGCTGTCCTCCAGGCCCTCGTCGGACATGTCGAAGGAATAGGAATCCTTCATGGTGAACTCACGCCCGCGGAGCACGCCCGCGCGGGGGCGCTCCTCGTCGCGGTACTTGGTCTGGATCTGGTACAAGGTCACCGGGAAATCCTTGTAGGACGAGTACATGTCCTTGACCGCGGTGGTGAACATCTCCTCGTGCGTCGGCCCGAGCAGCATGTCCGCGCCCTTGCGGTCCTTCAGGCGGAAGAGGTTGTCGCCGTACTCGGTCCACCGGCTGGTGTCCTCGTAGGGCTCGCGCGGCAGCAGCGCCGGGAAGAGCACTTCCTGGCCGCCGATGGCGTTCATTTCCTGGCGCACGACGTCTTCGATCTTGCGCAGCGCCCGCAACCCCAGCGGCAACCACGTGTAGATGCCCGGCGCGGTTCGGCGCACGTAGCCCGCGCGGACCAGCAGCTTGTGGCTAGGGACTTCCGCATCCGCAGGATCTTCGCGGAGGGTACGTAAAAACAGCTCAGACAGGCGAGTAATCATGTCACAAATATACCCCGCTACCCTAAAGCTATGTTCATGATCCTCCCTCCCTCAGAGACGAAGTCGACCGGCGGCGAAGGCGCGCCCCTTAATCTGGATTCCCTGTCCTTTCCGGCGCTGAACGAAATCCGGCAGGACATAGCCGCGGATCTGAGCGCGCTCGAGCCCCGCGAGGCCCTCGGCGTGCTGGGCATTTCCGAAAAGCTCCTGGCGTCGGCGGAGGCGAACCAACAGCTTTTCACCACCCCCACTACCCCGGCGCTCTACCGCTACACCGGCGTGCTCTACGACGCCCTGGAGCCGGCCAGCCTGCCGCCTGCCGCGCTCGAGCGCCTGGCGGTCGGCTCGGCCCTGTTCGGGGTCGTGCGCGCCGGGGACTTCATCCCGCACTACCGCCTGTCGGGCTCGACCAAGCTGCCCCGGCGCGCCCAGCCCGGGCAGGCCGCGCCCACGATGAAGAAGCGCTGGGGCAAGGCCATCACCAACGAGTTGCGCGCTCTGCAGGAAGACGGCGAGCTCATCATCGACCTGCGCTCCGGAGCCTACAAGCAGCTGGGCCCGGTGCCCGGTGCGCTGACGCTGCGCGTAGAATCCGTGCAGCCGGACGGCAGCCGCAAGGTGGTCAGCCACTTCAACAAGCACTACAAGGGCCTGGCCGCGCGCGAGCTCGCCGGCGCTGAGCAGCCCGCCAGCGATGCCGAGGGGGTGGCCGAGCTGCTGGGCAGTGCCGGCTTCACGGTGGAGCTGCCCGCGACCACCGGCCGGCCCGCCGGGGAACTCACGCTCGTGGTCTAGCCCGCCGCCTTCTGTTCCTTACAGGCTGTAGCGCAGGCAGTTGTGCTCGGTGCGGCACTCGTCGCCGAGGCGGATATCCGGGGCTACCCGGCCTTCCGCGTGGGCGGTAGTCAGCGCGTCGAGCACCTTGTCTTTCAGGCCCCACGGGCTGATGGTGTTGATGTAGATCTTGGTGCCGCCCTCGAAGCCGGCCAGCGTCGAGATGCGCAGCTTGATGAGGATCCGCCAGGGCTGCGGCACGGCCACGTCGACGGGCTGGTGGTGCCATTCCTCGTTGCAAGCCACGGCCGGGCCCACCGCCGCGTGGGCCGCGTGGACCAGGTCACTGACCGCCCGCACTTCCTCGGCGCTCTGGCGCCAGGGGCGGCCGATGGCGGACTTGGAGAAGACCTCCAGCGTCGGGTAGCGGTGCCCGAAGCCGGCGAAAAGCACCGCGTGCTGGTTCTCCGCGATGACGAGGTTGTGCTTCGCGGCGTATCCCACCGCCCACTCGTTGTACATGTTCGGGTGGGAGCGCAGCAGCTGAACCTCCCGCTGGGAGGCCATGCCGCGGTCGTCGATGGCCACCAGCTGCTTGTGCAGGTGCTCAAACGACGCCCCCGCCGGCGCCAACCAGTTCTGGAACGCGGCCACGTAGGAGACGTACCGGTTGTGCTCGTAGAGATCCCGCATGGAGTCGATGCACAGCTGCATCATCCGCAGGTGCTCGTCCGGGGTCAGCCGCCCGGAGGACAATAGCCCGCCGGCGGAGTCCACGTGCCGGTCGGCGATGATGACGTCGTGCCCGCCGCCGAAAAACGGCGCGGCCGCGGCCTGGAATTCCTCCTCCCCGCGGGGCAGGTCCTGCCTGCTGGCTTTGGCCTTCGCCGCGATGATGGCCTCGACGTGGCGGCGGCCCTCCGGGTTCGCGAGGTAAGCCTCCTGGTGGGCGGCGGTGGCGGGGTCCATGCGGTAGCCGTAGTTGGCGCGCCAGTAGTCGTAGGAGACGATTTCGAACAGGTTGGGCACGCGCCTAAACAACGGTGCCGTCGCGTCGAGTTCCGCGGGCATGGCGTGCCGGACGATGGTCCCGTCGGCCAGGATCCGTGCCTTTTCCGGCGGGGTTTCCAGCTTTCGCCCAGTACAGAAGGCGCAGCGCTTATCGTCGTCCCCTTCGGCGGGGTGAGGCGTGCCGTTGGTGGTGGCCAAGGGGCGGTTGCCCCGGCCGGGCACCGTCCACACCTCCGTCCCGGAGAAGGGGTTGACCTGTTTGATGGTGCCGTCGACCATGGTCTGGATGGGCTCGACGCGGGAAAACAACGGCAAGTTCATGCCCTCTACCTTAGGCGGGATCGCGCGGGCCGACGCGCTAAGATCGCCGCCATGCGCCACGAATATTGCGAAGCCGATGTCTTTGCCACCACCGCCTTTAGCGGCAACCCGCTCGCGGTCATCGCCGACGCGGACGCTCTAAGCGACCAGCAGATGCAGGCCATAGCCAATTGGACGAACCTGTCCGAGACGGCGTTCCTGCTGCGTCCGACCACCCCGGAGGCGGACTACCGGGTGCGGATTTTCACCCCGCACACCGAGCTTCCCTTCGCCGGACACCCCACCCTGGGTAGCGCGCGGGCCTGGCTCGCCTTCGGCGGCACCCCGCGCCAGCCCGGCCGGCTAACGCAGGAATGTGCCGCGGGCCTTATCCCCATCCGCCAGGAAGCCGCCGGCGACGGCCCCCTCTTCTTCGCCACCCCGCCCCTGCAGAAAAAGGGCCCGCTGAGCGAGGAAGAGCTGGCCGACAGCTGTCGTGCAATCGGCGTGGACCCGGCCGCGGTCATCTCCCACGCCTGGGTGGACAACGGCCCGGGCTGGCGCATGGTCCAGCTCGCCGATGCCGCCGCCGTGCGCGCCATCGATACCTTCCGCCCCACCACCCCGCACAAGCTGGGCGTCGTGGGCATGACTGGACAGGACAGCGAAAACGTCGACCACAGCGACGACGACAAGGATGATTCCCCGGCCTATGTCATCCGGGCGTTCACGCCCGACCACGAGGATCCCGTGACCGGCTCGCTCAACGGCGGGGCTGCCCAGTTCCTGCGCTCCCAAGGGGCAGTGGGACCGGAGTACTGGGTCAGCCAGGGCACGTGCCGCGGCCGCGCCGGGCGGGTGGAGATCCGCGACACCGGCGAGGACCTCTGGGTGGGCGGCCGCGCCACGGTGCGGATCGCCGGCCACGTGGATATTTAAATCCCGTTAGGCTGGGCCCATGACCTTTGATCTAGGCAACGGCACCGAACTAACCGCCGACTTCGCCCAGGCGCTGCCTGATTTCGTGCGCGCTAGCTGGGGCGAAGAGCAGCCCGACCCGCGCCTGGTGCTGCTCAACCGGCCGCTGGCAGTTGGTCTCGGCCTCGACCCGGAGTGGTTGGCCAGCCCGGAGGGCATTACCTTCCTGTGCGGCCGCGGCAACCCCGCGGACCAGCCTCCGCAGGCGATGGCTTACGCCGGCTTCCAGTTCGGGCAGTTCAACCCGCACATGGGCGACGGGCGCGCCCTGCTGCTGGGCGAGGTCCGCGACGCGGACGGGGTCCTGCGGGATCTGCACGTCAAGGGCTCGGGCCGGACGCCGTTTTCCCGGCCGGGCGCGGACGGGCGCGCCACCCTGCCGGCCATGCTGCGCGAGTACGTTTTCTCCGAGGCCCTGCACGCCATGGGGATCCCCACCACGCGCTGCCTGGCGGTCATCTCCACCGGCCGGCCCGTGGCCCGGGAGCGCGCCCTGCCCGGCGGCATTTCCGTCCGCGTGGCGGCCAGTCACCTGCGGGTGGGCACGTTCCACTACGCGCAGCTGCGCGGCCCGGAGGCCACCCGCTCGCTGGCGAACTACGCCATCCGGCGGCACTACCCCGCCCTGGCGGATTCCGCCGAGCCCTACCGGGACTTCTACCGCGCGGTCATGGAAGCCCAGATAGCCACCGTCGTCCGCTGGCAGGAGACCGGCTTCATCCACGGCGTGATGAACACGGACAACACGACCATCTCCGGCGAGAGCATCGACTTCGGCCCCTGCGCTTTCGGCGAGCGCTTCGACCCGCACGCGGTCTTTTCCTCCATCGACCGCTTCGGCCGCTATGCCTTCGGGCACCAGCCCAACATCCTGGGCTGGAACCTGACCCGCCTGGCCGAGTCCCTGCTTCCCATCCTGGGCGAGGATGCCAACCGCGCGACCGAGGTAGCCCAGCAGGAGGTCGATAGCTTCGGCGAGCGCTTCGGCGACTACGCCACTGCCTACACGCGGCGGGAGACCCTGGGACTTTCCGATAACGCACCGGACGCGCTGGTGCGGCGCTGGCGCGAGCTGCTCGCCGAAAACCAACCGGATCTGTGCACCTGCCACCGCGAGCTTGCCGCGGCCGCCGGCGGGGACGCTGCGGCCTCCCGGCGCCTGGCCGACGCGCTGGGCGAGACGGAATGGGTAGACGAGTGGCTGGCCGCCGGCCCGGATGCCGCGCGCCTCGACCAGCACCACCCGCGTTTCATCCCGCGCCCGCGCGCGGTGGAAAATGCCCTGGACGCCGCCGCGGACGGTAACTTCGCCCCCACCGAGCGCCTAGTGGCCGCCCTGTCCGACCCGGACGCGGGCGTGGACGCGCTACCGGACAACGAGCGCGAGCTGCTCACCCAGCCCGACCCGGGTGGCTTGGAGAACTACCTGACCTACTGCGGGACCTAGGGCCGCCGCATCCGCGGCCCCACTCCGTGGGCAGCCGAGCTCACCACCCGAAGAAACACCAAGCCCCGCCGAACGGCGTAGCGCCGTGGCGGGGCTTGTTGCTAAAAGAAGCCGTCTTCAGCTAACAGGCTTAGGCCTGGTCCAGCTTCAGGGTCTTCTGGGTGAACTCCCACATCTCGTCGAAGAGCTTCTGGTTCTTGGTCAGCTTCTCGCCGTAGGACGGGATCATCTCGTAGATCTTCTCGGACCACTGGATCATGTGCTCACCGAAGCAGCGCTCCAGCAGCTCCAGCATGACGGCCGGGGCGATGGAAGCGCCCGGGGAAGCGCCGAGCAGGCCGGCGATGTTGCCCTCCGGGTTGTTGATCAGCGTGGTGCCGAACTCCAGGGAGCCGAAGCGCGGGGCCGGGGCCGGCTTGATGACCTGGACGCGCTGGCCGGCCACGATGGTCTCCCAGTCGTTCGGGTCGGCGGACGGCACGTACTCGCGCAGGGACTTCATGCGGTCGTCGAAGTCCTTCATGACCTCCTGCACCAGGTACTTGGTCAGGCCGAACTCCTGGGCGGCCACGCCCAGGTAGGACGGGATGTTGTCCGGGCGGATGGACTTGAACAGGTCCAGGTTGGAGCCCTTCTTCAGGAACTTCGGGGTCCAGCCGCCGTACGGGCCGAACAGCAGGCCCTTCTCCCCGTCGATGACGCGGGTGTCTAGGTGCGGCACGGACATCGGCGGGGCGCCGACGCTAGCCTTGCCGTAGACCTTGGCCTGGTGCTGCTGGATGAGCTCCGGGTTGGTGGCGCGCAGCCACAGGCCGGAGACCGGGAAGCCAGCGTAGCCGGCAACCTCGCGGACGCCGGCCTTGCGCAGCAGGCCGAGGGCGTAGCCGCCCGCGCCGACGAAGACGAACTTCGCCTTGGTCATCTGGGTATCACCGGTGTGGCGGTTCTTGGAGTAGATCTTCCACACGCCACCGTCGCGCTTGAGGTCGTAGACCTCCTGGCCGTAGCGGACCTCGGTGCCGGCGGCCTTGGCGGCGGTGAGGAACTGCTTGGTCAGGGCACCGAAGTTGACGTCGGTTCCCACGTCGGTCCAGGAGATGGCGACCTTCTGGGAGTTGAAGTCGCGGCCCTGGGCCATGAGCGGAAGCTTCTCTGCGAAGACGGAATCATCCGCGGAGAACTGCATCTCGGGGAACATGTGGTTCTTGTTGAGAAGTTCGTAGCGGCGGCGCAGGTAGTCCACCTGGATTTCGCCTTGGGCGAAGGACATGTGGGGAACCTGGTTGATGAATTCCCGCGGGTCCGTCAAGATGCCGTTGTTGAGCTGGTGGGACCAGAACTGGCGGGAGACCTGGAACTTCTCATTGATGTTCATCGCCTTGGAGGCATCAATGCGGCCGTTCTTCTCCGGGGTGTAGTTAAGCTCACACAGCGCGGAGTGACCGGTGCCGGCGTTGTTCCACGGGGAGGAGGACTCCTCGGCCGGAGCGTCGAGACGCTCGAAGACCATCTGGGTCCAGCTGGGCTCAAGCTCGCGGAGCATCGCACCCAGGGGGGCGCTCATAATGCCGGCGCCGACGAGTGCTACGTCTACCTCGTCAACGGCTTGGACGACGTTTTTTGCGGGGGACACCTTGTTACTTACCTCTTCATATTCAACATGATTGTGGTCAAAGTTTCGCAAAAGGGGCTATCCGATCCTTTCGCAGCGCAGTGCCTGGGTCACCGGCTTCGCGGCCCCAGGCAAACGCGTTGTCTACAACCCTACGCTGGTAGCCCGGCGATTTGTACTGACGCCCCGCCAATCGCGCGATTGACGCCCAGTTGTGCCTAAAGTTGGGGGCATGAGTGTGAACCAAACCGACCACTGGCACCCGGACCGCTTGGGCGCGGGATTTTCCGCCCGCACCCTCGAATTAGGCCCCGATCCGCTGGGCGAAGGCGACCTGTGCGCCACCCTCGTCCGGTACTACCCCGGCCCGGATGGGGCAGCTACGGCCGGCGCCGCCGCTACCCCTGCGGGGGCCGAAAAGGACGAAGAGTTCACTACCCGCCCAGCCCTTTTGTGGGTACACGGGATGACAGACTACTTCTTCCAGGCACACGTGGCGCGCTATTTCCACGACCGCGGCTATGCCTTCTACGCCATTGATCTACACAAATGCGGCCGCTCCCGCCGGGAGGGCCAAACCTGGCATTACGCCGCGGCGATGGAGGAATACTACGCCGATCTCGACGCGGCCTTGGAAGAAATCTGCGGCCCGCACCCCGATGTCACTCCTATCGCGCACTCGACGGCGGGGGTCATCGTGCCGCTCTGGTTGGACCGGTTGCGCACGTCCCAGCCCACCGCACACGCGCGAGTATCCTCCGCTATCTTCAATAGCCCGTGGCTGGACATCATGGGCGTGCCGCGACCTGTCCTGCGGGCCGCCAAGCCGGTCATCAACGCCATCGGCAAGGCCTTCCCCAAGGTGGCCTTCCCCGGCGGGGGCTTGAGCGCTTTCGGCGACTCCATCCACGCCTCCCGCTACGGCGAGTGGGACTACGACACCACCTTGAAGCCGCTGTCCGGGCACAAGAAGTACCTGGGATGGCTGCGCGGGGTCATTGCCGGCCAAGACCAGATCCACCAAGGGGCCATCGATATCGGCGTGCCGGGCCTAGTGTTGTGCTCGACCCGCTCGCGGCTGGGTAAGCCCTATTCGCCGGAGACGGACACGGCCGATGCCGTCGTCGATGTCTCCCAGACCGTCCACTGGGCTCCCCTCTTGGGCCAAGACATTACGGTCTGTCCGATCCTGGGCGCCCGACACGAAGTCTTTTTGTCGCTGCCGCCCGCGCGCCGCGAGGCCTTTGAGATTAGCTCCCGCTGGCTAGCACGGGCACACTAGTACTTAAGAGGACTTTCCGTCCCCCGGTTCCCCGAGGCCCCCGCCCTGCAAGGCCCCACTTCCCCACTATTTATATAAGGAGAAAATCCATGACCCAGTCCGCCGCTGCCCCGGCTGTCGATGCCCACTACGACCTCATCATCATCGGCGCCGGTTCGGGCAACTCTATCCCTACCCCGGAATTCGACGACAAGTCCATCGCCATCGTCGAGTCCGGCCGTTTCGGGGGAACCTGCATGAACGTCGGTTGCATCCCGACGAAGATGTACGTCTACGCCGCCGATACCGCCTACGGCACCCGCACGGCCGACAAGCTGGGTATCCAGGCCCACGTGGACAACGTCGACTGGGACTCCATCGTGGACCGCGTCTTCCACCAGCGCATCGATAAGATCGCCGAGGGCGGCGAGGCCTACCGCCGCGGAGACGAGACCCCGAATATTACTGTCTACGACCAGCACGCCAGCTTCGTCGGCCCCAAGACCATTCGCACCGGCCAGGGCGAGGAGGCCAAGACGATTAGTGGCGAGCAGATCATCATCGCTACCGGCTCGCGCCCGCTTATCCCCGAGGTCTACGCGAACTCCGGGGTTCGCTACCGCACCAACGAAGACATCATGCGCCTGGAGCGGCAGCCGAAGTCGCTGATTATCGTCGGCGGCGGGTTCATCGCCATGGAATTTGCCCACGTCTTCGACGGGCTGGGCACGCAGGTCACCATCGTCAACCGCTCGGAGGAGCTTCTGCGCTTCCTCGACAAGGACCTGTCCACCCGCTTTAACGAGCAGGCCAAGGAGCGCTTCGAGGTCATCACCGGCGCCAACGGCACCGCCCTGCGCGAAGGCGGCGAGGGTGTGGAGCTGGAGCTGGACAACGGCCAGACCATCACCGCCGAGGAGATTCTCATCGCCACCGGCCGCGTGCCCAACGGCGACCAGATGAACCTGGACTCTGCCGGGATCGAGATGCGCGAGGACGGGCGCATTGCCGTCGACGACTACGGCCGCACCACCGCAGACGGAGTGTGGGCACTCGGCGACGTCTCCTCGCCGTACATGCTCAAGCACGTCGCCAACGCGGAGACCAAGGCCGTGCGCCACAACATCCTGCACCCGGACGACATGCACCCGATGCCCCACGACCTGGTGCCCTCGGCTATCTTCACCCACCCGCAGATCGCCACCGTGGGCCTTACCGAGGAGGCCGCCCGCGAGCAGGGCTACGACGTGACCGTCAAGGTCCAGGACTACGGCGATGTGGCCTACGGCTGGGCTATGGAGGACCACACCGGTATCTGCAAGCTGATTGCGGACAAGGCCACCGGCCAGCTGCTGGGCGCGCACTACTACGGCCCGCAGGCTTCCACCCTCATCCAGCAGATGATCACCGTGATGGCCTTCGGCTTGGACGTACGTGAGGTCGCCACGAAGCAGTACTGGATCCACCCGGCTCTGCCGGAGCTCACCGAGAACGCACTTTTGGGGCTAGATTTTTCCTAAATTTTCCCAAAATATTCATCCGGGCCGCCGGTGCGACTACTTCACCACTCGTCACAGTAGTCACACCGGCATCGGCATAGCGGGGACTTTAGGGTGAAACAGTTGTCCTTAATTGAATTTAAGTTTATTAAGCTTGGAGAAGACTGATAGTTTTTCCTCCCCCAATTAGTGTGAACAAGCTGCATTTGCGCACCATATCCGTTAGCATTCGTCTTTGACACCAGCTCCAGCCACTGTCCGGGGACCGAGTGTAATCTGGCAGTTTGCTGGAATTGTCACAAAACACAATGGGTTTCCACGAGGGAAGCCTTGCACGTTACGACCTCTCTTAAGGAATTAATATGCGTATTCGCAAAGCAGCCATCGCTGGCGCCACTGCCGTTGCTGTAGCCTTCAGCGGCACCTCCATTGCTACCGCTGAGACCACCGTTAACCAGGGCGACCACGACGTCAACGTCGAGCAGCACGACCCGAAGACCACCGATGGTGCTGAGAAGGACGAAACCAAGCCGGATTACACCCCGAGCCTGTCCTCCAAGATCAACACCGGTCTGAACCTCGAGGGCGAGAAGCCGGCTAACGCTGTTGCTATCTTCGGTTCCTCCAAGGACTTCTCCGAGGTCCCGAACTGGGCAAAGGCTCTGTACGGCCTGCTGATCGCCGGCGGCATCGGCACCGCCCTGGGCATGATCGTTGGCCCGCTGGACAACTTCATCAAGTACGGCCCGTTCTCCCGCTAAGACAGCACTCAGCTCAACTCGTTTCCCTGAAAGGTAACTAAAATGCGTAACTTCCGCACCGCAGCTGTTGCTGCCGCCACCGCTCTGACCGTCGCCTTCTCCGGCACCGCCATCGCCTCCGCCGAGGACAACGTCTCCGAGGAGACCAAGTCCAGCTCCATCGGCTCCCTGTCCTCCAAGTGGGGCAAGGACCTGGGCGCTTGGGATCTGGATGAGAATGGCAATGCCGTCGTTAAGGATGAACACCAGGCTACCGGCGTTGACACCCTCGGCCAGGAAAAGGTCGAGAACGACCAGCTTCCGAAGTGGGACGTCCTGTTCCGCGACGCCACCATCGCCGGCGGCGTTCTGTCCCTGGTTGGCGGCCTGATCGCTGCTTACAACTACGCTGTGTTCAACGGCATCCTGCCGGGCCACATCTTCGACGGCCTGTTCAAGTAAAGCGTTAACTCGAATACGCTAAAGCGCCGGTCCCCTTGTGGGGCCGGCGCCTTTTTTATGTCTTCTCCCCGCTCGGCGTGGGCGCCGGCGGGGATGAAGGGTGCCTAGTTCTCGTCCGGGAGGGTGAGGATCTCGTTGCCGTCCTCGGTAATGACCAGGGTGTGCTCGAACTGGGCGGTGAACTTGCCGTCCTTGTTCTGCACGGTCCAGCCGTTGGACCAGATGTCGTAATCCAGGGAGCCCAGGTTGATCATCGGCTCGATGGTCAGGGTCATGCCCGGCTCCAGGACGTTGCGGTAGGCCATGGAGTCGTAGTGCAGCACGACCAAGCCGTTGTGGAAGGTCGGGCCCACGCCGTGGCCGGTGAAGTCCTCGACGACGTTGTAACCGAAGCGCTTGGCATAAGACTCGATGACGCGGCCGATGACGTTGACCTCGCGGCCCGGCTTGGCGGCCTTGATGCCGCGCATCATCGCTTCCTTGGTGCGCTCGACCAGCAGCTTGTGCTCCTCGGAGACGTTGCCGGCGAGGAAGGTGGCGTTGGTGTCGCCGTGCACGCCGTTCTTGTACGCGGTGACGTCGATGTTGACGATGTCGCCGTCCTCAATCACGGTGCTATCCGGGATGCCGTGGCAGACAATCTCGTTGAGGGAAATGCAGCACGACTTCGGGAAGCCCATATACCCCAGGGTCGACGGGTAAGCGCCGTGGTCGCACATGTACTCGTGCGCCACGCGATCGACCTCGTCGGTGGTGACACCCGGGGCGACCGCCTTGCCGGCCTCCTGCAGGGCGTTGGCCGCGATCTTGGAGGCCTCACGCATGGCCTCGATGGTCTCCGGGGTCTGGACGAACGGCTCCCCGATATTTTCTTGGACCGTGTCCTTCCAGACGTATTCGGGGCGCTCGATGGACTCATCGACCGTGCGCACGGGAGTTTCTTTACCAGGTTGCAGTTTTCCGCGGTTAGTCATGGTCTCCATCGTAGTCCCCATGACGCCTGCGCGACCCGCCGGGTTCCGGCGTCGTGGGCGCTGTCGGCGGCGCGCGCTAGTTCTCGGCCGGGGCCGGCGGGGTGTCCGGATCCGGCTCGGCGCGGTACTGGTCCAGTTTCTGGAAGAAGCTGTCCGTCATCGCCACGGAGACCTCCGAGCCGCCGCCCAGGACCACCAGGGTGGCAAAGGCGATATCGTCGTCGGCGCGGTAACCGGTGAACCAGGCGTGCGAGCCCTCGTTGATCTCGGCCTCGCCGGTCTTGCCGTGGATTTCCCCTCCGGCCTGCATGCCGGAGGCCGTACCGTTGGTCACCGTCGCCCGCATCATCTGCCGCAGTTTCTCGATGACCTCCGGGGTGGGACCGTTGACGTCCTCGCTGGCCTTGGTCTCCCGGCCGGCCAGCAGGGTGGGCACCGGTCGCTTGCCGGCCGCCACCGTCGCCGAGACCAGCGCCATACCGAACGGGCTGGCCAGGTCGTGGCCCTGGCCGTAGCCGGCCTCCGTGCGTTCCAGCGGCTCCTCACCCACCGGGACCGAGCCGGTGATGGTGTTTAGCCCCGGCACCTCGTAGTCGATGCCCAGGCCGAAGGACTTGGACATGTCTTTCAGTTCGCCCGGATCCAGCTTGGTGGAGATATCGGCGAAGGTCGTGTTGCACGACTGGGCGAAAGCCCGCTCGAGCGGGACATCGCCCAGCGCGAAGCCGTTGTAGTTGGTCACCACGCGGCCGTAGATATCCATCGTGCCGGGGCACGGCACGATCGTGCTGGGGTCCAGGCCCTGGTGGACAACGCCCGCCCCGGCGGTGATGATTTTGAATACCGAGCCCGGCGGGTACTGGCCCTGCAGGGCCAAATCGCCCTTCTTGTCGGCCTCCGTGGTCTGGGCGACGGCGAGAATCTCGCCCGTCGAGGGGCGCATCGCCACCATCATGGCTTCCTGCCCCGAGCGGGCGTTGACGGCTTCCTGGGCGGCGCGCTGGACGTCGTAGTCGATGCCCACCTTCAGCGCTGGAGCCGGCTCCGGGGCGTGCCGCTCGACGTCGCTGAGCGCCGCGCCGTGCTCGTTGACCACGGCGATACTCCAGCCGTTGTTGCCGTCCACGTCGTCCTGGACCAGGGAACGCACGCGCGACATAATGTCGGGCGCAAAGCCGGGGTCTTTGGTCACCAGCGCCGGTTCCTCGTTGAGCCGGACCGCGTCCACCCCGGCCAGCTCTTCCTGCAGGATCTTGCCGGCCGCCTCGCTGTACATCCCCACCGAATAGGTGCCGGTGTTGGCCTCCAGCGTCTTGGCCAGCTCCTTGGCGTCGATATCGCCGACGGTCTCATCCTCGGCCTGGGCCCGGGAGGCCGCGTCGGAAATCCGCGCGGCCAGGCCGCGGGGCGAGGTGGTCTTCTCCCCGTCCACCAGGAGGCGGAACTCCGTGCCCGGCCTGAGCAGCTCCACCCCGTCCGAGCTGATCACCCCGGCCCGCTCGGCCTCGATGGCGCGCAGCTCCAAGTGCTGGTTCGCCCCCAGCTTGGGATGGATCATCGACGGCTGCCAACGCACGGTCCATTCGTCGTTGGACTTGGTCAGCGCCATCTGGGTGTCGTAATGCAGCTGCCGGTCCCGCGGCAGCGTCCACGTCACCGAGTAATCCACCGTCGCGTAGCCGGGATCGTGGCTGTTGACGCCGGCCAGCTCGAAGTCCACGCCCTCGGCCTGCAGACCGTCGTAGCTTTCCTGGAAGACCTGTTGCGTGGCCGCGGCGTTGTCGACCAGCCCATCCAGGGACTGCGGATCGCCTTCCTCGAGGGCCGTGAAGACCTCCTCGGCGACCGGCTCGACTGAGGGAGGCTTCGGCGTGCAGGCCACTACCCCGCTACTACCTAACGCTGTTACGCACAGCAAAGCCACCGCCTTTTTCATATGTGCAAACATTACTCAAGCGGTGGCTGCGGGCCGTGACCAACACATCTTTCGCGCCGGCCTAGGCCAATTTGTTACTTAGTGACGCGGACCTCGGCCTTGGCGTCCTCGACGGCTTCCATGCCCTCTTCCTCAGCGATGCGCTGAGCTTCCTCGATCAGCGTTTCGACGATCTTGTCCTCCGGCACGGTCTTGATGACCTCGCCCTTGACGAAGATCTGGCCCTTGCCGTTGCCGGAGGCAACGCCCAAGTCGGCATCGCGAGCCTCGCCCGGGCCGTTGACCACGCAGCCCATGACGGCCACGCGCAGCGGGAATTCCATCCCGTCGAGGCCGGCGGTGACCTCTTCGGCCAAGGTGTAGACATCCACCTGGGCGCGGCCACACGACGGGCAGGAGACGATCTCCAGCTTGCGCGGGCGCAGGTTCAGCGACTGCAGGATCTGGTCGCCCACCTTGATCTCTTCCACCGGGTCGGCCGACAGGGACACGCGGATGGTGTCGCCGATGCCCTGGGACAGCAGCGAACCGAAGGCCACCGAGGACTTGATGGTGCCCATGAACTTCGGGCCGGCCTCGGTAACGCCCAGGTGCAGCGGGTAGTCGGTCTGCTCGGCCAGCTGGCGGTAGGCCTCCACCATGAGAACTGGGTCGGAGTGCTTAACGGAGATGGCGATGTCGCCGAAGCCGTGCTCCTCGAACAGGCCGGCCTCCCAGATGGCGGACTCAACCAGAGCCTCCGGGGTGGCCTTGCCGTACTTTTCCAGCAGGCGCTTGTCCAGGGAGCCGCCGTTGACGCCGATACGGATCGGGATGCCGGCGTCCCCGGCCGCCTGCGCGACCTCCTTGACGCGGCCGTCGAACTCCTTAATGTTGCCGGGGTTCACGCGCACCGCGGCACAGCCGGCCTCGATGGCCTGGAAGATGTACTTCGGCTGGAAGTGGATGTCCGCGATGACCGGGATCGGCGACTTCTTCGCGATGGCCGGCAGCGCCTCGGCGTCGATGGGCTTCGGGCAGGCCACGCGCACGATGTCGCAGCCGGACGCGGTCAGCTGTGCGATCTGCTGCAGCGTGGCGTTGATGTCGTGCGTTTTGGTGTTGGTCATCGACTGGACCGAGATCGGGTGCTCCGAGCCCACGCCGACGGGGCCGACGGAAAGCTGGCGGGTCTTACGCCGCGGGGCCAGGGTAGGCGGCGGTCCTTCGGGGATGCCGAGACCAATAGAGGTTGACATGCACGCTCCTTGCTTGTCTGATTTGCCGGCCTGTCCTCGCCCCTCCGCGGGTGCCCGCCCGCTGCGGGCCGGCACTTGCGAAGGAAAAGTAGGGACAGGTTGTGCGGTACTACCGATAACGCCCCCACTTTAGCACTGCCGGGCGCGCTCCGACGCCTGCGCTGGGGCGGTCCGGTCAGCCGAAGAGCCGGATGGGGTTGACCACGTCCGCGACGATAATGACCAGACCCACGGCGAGCAGCGCCGCCGCGATCGCATAAGTCACGGGCATGAGCTTGGTGTAGTCCGCCGGGCCAGCGGGTTGCTTGCCGGCCAAACGCCGGAAGAAGTCGCGGATCTTTTCGTAGATGACGACCGCGATGTGGCCGCCGTCAAACGGCGGGAGCGGTATGAGATTGAACAAGGCCAGGAAGAAGTTCAGCGTCGCCAGCATCATGAAAAACGCCGCCCACAGGTCGTTTTCCACCAGCTCACCGCCCACGCGGGAGGCGCCCACGACCGACATCGGGCCCTGCTCGTCGCGCTCGGCGCCGAAGATGGAGGCCACCACTCCCGGGATTTTCGCCGGGAATTGCTTGATGCCCTCGACGGTCGCCTCCAGCATGTTCCAGGAGTAGTGCCAGGTGGCCGGCCACGCCTCCCAGAAGCCGTACTGCCGGACCGTGTCCAGCGGCTGGTTGACCAGCCCGATAGACCCGGCCTCGACCAGCTCGCCCTGCGGGTTCGGGCGCAGGACGGTGTCGAGTGCCACCTCGACGGTGCGGGCCTGGCCGTCGCGCTCGATGCCCAGCTCGACGGTCTCGCCCGGCAGCTGGAGGACCTCGTCGCGCAGGGCCGTGAAATCCGGTACCTCTTCCCCGTTCAGGGTCAGGATGACGTCGCCCGGGCGCACCCCGGCCGCGGCCGCGGGGCCATCCCCCTGGCACGGCTGGATATTCCCGGCGGCATCCGCGGCCGCACTACAGACGGTCTCGCCCACGCGCGGGCGGTAGTCCGCCTTCGGATCCGGCAGGCCCGCGGTCTGGGCGACGATGAAGAGGATCAAAAAGCCCAGGACCAGGTTCACGGCCACGCCGCCGCTGAGCACCGCGATGCGCTGCCACCACGGCTTGGTGTACATTGCATGGGGCTTTTCCTCCTCGGTGAGGAATTCGTCCTGCGGGGTCATGCCCGCAATATCGCAGAAACCGCCGACCGGCAGGACGGCCAGCCCGTATTCGGTATGCCCGCGGGTAAAGCCCACAATCTTGGGCCCGAAGCCGATGAAATAGCGCCGCACCCGCATCCCGAAGGCGCGGGCGGTGAGCATATGCCCCGCCTCGTGCAGGGCGATGGTAATCCCGATGCCCAAGGCGAACAGGACTATCCCCAAGATGTTGGCCATTAACAGTACTGCTTTCTAGCTGGCTAGCGGGCGTAGTAATCCACGCGCTCGTTCGCGCGGGCGCGGGCCTCACGCTCGACCGCGAGGACGTCGTCGACGCTTGAGGGTACACCAGCATAACCCGCGCAGTCACCTACCACTTCGCCCACGATGTCCACGATGCGCGGGAAGTGAATCCGCCCGGCCAAGAAGGCCGCGGCCGCTTCCTCGTTCGCCGCGTTATATACCGCCGGGTGGCTGCCGCCGGTGGTCGCCACTTGGCGGGCCAGCTGCACCGCGGGGAAGGACTCGTCGTCGAGCGGCTCGAATTCCCACGTGTAGGCGTTGCTAAAGTCCAGCGCCGGGGCCGCATCCGGCACGCGGTTCGGCCAGTCGAGGGCGAGGGAGATCGGCAGCTTCATCGACGGCGGGGAGGCCTGCGCCATGGTGCAGCCGTCGACGAAGGTGGCCATCGAGTGCACGATGGACTGCGGGTGCACGGTCACCTCGATGTCGGCGGCGGGCACGTCGAAGAGCAACGTCGCCTCGATAAGCTCCAGCCCCTTGTTGATGAGCGTGGCCGAGTTCAGGGTGTTCATCTGCCCCATCGACCACGTCGGGTGCTGGGCGGCCTGCTGCGGGGTCACCTCCCACATCTGCTCGCGGGTCCAGCCCCGGAACGGCCCGCCCGAGGCGGTCAGCACCAGCGAGCGCAGCTCGCCGCGCCGACCCGCCAGCAGCGCCTGGGCCATGGCGGAGTGCTCCGAATCCACCGGCACGATTTGCCCCTCGCGGGCGGCGTTGGTGACCAGGGCGCCGCCGGCGACCAGGGACTCCTTGTTGGCCAGCGCGAGGTAAGCGCCGGTCTCAATGGCAGCCAGGGTGGCCTTGAGCCCGAGCGAACCGACCAAGGCGTTGAGCACCGTATCCGCGGCGACTGCCCGGGTGAGCTCCTCCGCGGAGTCCGGGCCGGCGATGACCTGCCCGCCCAGCGCCGCCGAGACCTCCGCGGCCGCTTCGGTGTTGGCCACCGCGACGTGGTTAGCCGAAAGGTTGAGTTGCCGGGCCTGTTCGATGATGGCTTGCGGGTCACGGCCTCCGGCGGCGATGCCCACGACCGCGAATTTCTCGGGGTTGGCCCGGATGACTTCCACTGCTTGGGTACCGATAGAGCCGGTAGATCCCAGGATCAGAACGCGCTTAATACTCACCCGTCCTAGAGTAGTAGCTTCCCCGCCCCCGCGCGGCGGGGGTGTTCGATCGCACGGGCCCGCGTCAATGTTCTAAAATAGGGCCCAGATAGTTGGCCTATAGCGCCGTGCCGCGCCCCGGCCTGGGGCGTGGGCTTAAGGCGCACACGCAAAAGGAGTGCACGTGTCTTCCCACAAGTTGGTTCCTGAGGTCCACGGCGGAGTTTCCACCGATGACGTCCCCTCGGCAGAGTTCGGCTGGTCCCGGACCCCGCATACCGGTGTTCAGGTCGCCGGCTGGATCACCGTCCTGATCCTGCTGGGCTACAACTTCGGTAACCACCACGGCCACGTGGAGACCATCTACCTCTTCCTCTTCGCCGCGCTGATCGCCATCGGCCTCATCATCGACCTCTTCCAGCCGAAGATGAAGCAGGTGCGCACCATCACCGCCCGCAACCAGCCGGAGGGCTACCAGGAGCTGGACTGGACCTACGAGCAAAAGACCCTCGGCGGCCCCTACGCCGAGCTGACCGACTCCCAGCTGCGCGCCCTGAACATCGAGCCCTCTCGCGTGTCCCACCTGCGCGTCGGCGAGGCCGTCGAGGCCACCGGCAAGGCCGTTCCGACCGCCCAGGTTGAGCGTTAAAAAGCACTTAACCGCGCAAGACTAAAGCCGCCAGTCCCCTTCCCGGGGCCGGCGGCTTTTTCGTATCCACGGCAGGTGGCCCTTCGCCGCGCTACTTCACGTAGGTGCCAACCTTGGCGTAGATCTCCGGCATCTGCTTATCCACGCGCTTGCCGCAGAGTACCCAGGCCGTCGCGTAAATCGCCGCGGGCAGGGCCACGGTAACCAGCACGCCCAGGCCGGTGAGCAGGGCCGAGGACTGGCTCACCCCGATGGTCATCAGGACGGCGCCGGGGGCGATCGGCAGCCAGCCGGCCAGCAGTACGACGAAGGCGCTAATAAACGCCGCGGCCTGCATGCCGGACTTGTCCGTCCAGGGGTTCGCCCCGGGCGCGGACATGGGATACGGGTTGAAGGTGGTCATCACCATGGACAGCCCGCAGGCCGACAGCAGCAGGCCGAGGGTGGCCACGCCCACGAGCGCGGTCAGCGAAGGATCGGGCTGAATGATAAGCAAGATGACGAAGAGGACGACCGCCGCGATAACGCCCGGGGTGATCATGGCCAGGTGGCGGGCGTAGAGGAAGACCCGCGGGCGCAGCGGCGTCATCATGGTCACCCAGTTGCTGGGCCCGGCGTAGCCGAAATCGTTGGAGGCGCTGATCCCGCCCAAGACCCCCGTAAAGGCCAGGAAGAACAACCCTTCCACCCCGCGGCCGCCGAGGCTCATCACGACGGCGAAGATGATCATTACCGGCAGGAGCAGAAGCGTGGACGACAGCCGCGTATCGCGGATAAAGTACCGGAGCACGCGCTTGTATTCCATCGCCGCCGGGCTGGCATAGGGCAGGCCCGGAAGCCGCAGGGCGCCCACGCCCTGGGCCCGCGTGCCTTCCGAGGCCTGGGGTGCCGACTCGTAGGCCTGGCGGACGCCGCGGGCGGTCTGCCGGCGCCACAGCCACAGCCCCAAGGCCAAAAAGGCCACGGCGGCCAGCAGCTGGCCTAAAGCCTGCGCCCACTGCCCGTTGGCTATCGATGCCGCCCAGCCCATGCCGGCGCCCAACGGCGTCCAGGCGGCGACCTCGCCGAAGCCGACGATGGGCAGGCCGTCGACGCTCAGGTTTTGGACGGCGACGAAGCCGAAAATAACCAGCACGAAGCCGAGTCCGGAAATCATCGACGTCCGCGACTTGCTGGCCCCCATCTCCTTGACCACCAGCTGCGCTGCGCCCGCGATGACCTCGGTCCACACCACCGCCAGCGCGAGCGAGAAGACCTGGCCCAGGACGAAGACCACGATCATCGAGGCGGCGCCGTTTGCCGCCAGGATGAGGGATCCGGCCGCCGCGAAGATGAGCGTGACCGCAGCGGCGATGAAGACGCGGCTGGACCACAGCGCCACCCGCGCGAGCCCGCGCTCGGCCGTGGCGGCGTCGATGGGCAGGCCGCGCAGATCCAGCGGACCGACCTGCCGCTCCCCGGCGGGCATGAAGATGCTGATGACGATCAGCGCCGCCGTGCCCAGGGCGACGGCACCGGTCAGGGCGTGGAAACGCCCCGGCCCTTCGGAGACCTCCAGGCCGACGTTCAGGGTCACGCTGGCCAGGCCAATGAGCGCGTAGAGGGCGAAAAGCGCCACCAGCCAGGTCTGGGACGGGTTGGACTTAAAGCTGCGCGTCCACAGCGTGCGGTGCAGGGAAAACAGCGTGGCGGGCACCGATTTCTTAGTCATCGCGGCCACCCCGCAGCCAGCCCAGGGAGCCCTCGGCCAGGGAGCCGCCGCCGGTCAGCTCGATGAACAGGTCGGTCAGGCTGCGGCCCTGGCGCACGTTATCGACGTGGCCGCAGGTGGCCACCCGCCCGCGGTGGATCACCGCGACGTGATCGCAGAGCCCCTCGACCAGCTCCATCACGTGGGAGGACAAAATCACGGTCTTGCCGCCGGCGACGAACTCCCCCAGGATCGACTGGATAAGCCGGCCGGAGACCGGATCCACCGCCTCCAGGGGCTCGTCTAGCACCAGCACGTCCGGGGCGTGCAGCAGGGCGCCGGCCAGCAGGATCTTCTTGGACATGCCGGCCGAATAGTCCGCGATGTACTTGGAGCCGGCATCGGCAAGCTGCAGCGCCGCTAGCAGCTCCTCGGAGCGGCTGGCCACCACGGATTCGTCCATCCCCCGCAGCGCGCCCAGGTAGTAGAGGTACTCCGGACCGCTCAGGCGATCAAAAACCGGGGCGCCGTCCATGAGCAGCCCGACGCGGGCGACCGCTTGGTTGTGCTCGGTCCACACGTCGTGGCCGGCCAGGTAGGCCTGCCCGGCGTCGGGCCGCACGAGCCCGCAGGCCATGGTCAGCATGGTGGTCTTGCCGGCGCCGTTGGGGCCCACGATGCCGTAAAGCGAACCGCGCGGGATGTCCAGGCTGAGGTTGTCCACGGCCGGGGTGCCGGAAAAAGCTTTACTCAGGCCCCGCACCGCGAAGGCCTGAGTGGTCGGATCAGCGGCGAGCTGGGGAAAGTTGGGCTGCGTCATGCCCGCCAGATTATCAGCTGGCTATCCCGCCCGCCGGCTAAAACTAAACGCCGGCGGGCTCCTTGGCGTCGGCGGAATCCTCGTCCCGCTCCTCGGCGGCCAGCTGGCCGCAGGCCGCGGCGATTTCCTGGCCCTTGGTGTCGCGCACCGTGCACGGCACGCCCTGGGCCTGGACGCGGCGGACGAACTCGTCCTGGCGCGCCTTCGGGGCCGCGTCCCACTCCGAGCCCGGCGTCGGATTCAGCGGGATGACGTTGACGTGGACCTTGGAGCCCAACGCCTGGTGCAGCTTGCGCCCCAGCATGTCGGCGCGGAAGTCCTGGTCGTTCTTGTCGCGGATGAGCGCGTACTCGATGGACACGCGCCGCGAGGTCTTTTCCACGTAGTAGCGCGCGGCGTCCAAGACTTCCTCGACCGACCAGCGGTTGTTGATCGGCACCAGGGTGTCGCGCAGCTCGTCGTCCGGGGTGTGCAGGGAGACGGCCAGGGTGCAGGAGAGGTCCTCGTCCGCCAGCTTGCGGATGGCCGGGGCCACGCCGACGGTGGAGACGGTCACGTTGCGCATGGACATGCCGAAGCCGAAGGGCGCGGGCGCGGTGATCTGGCGCACCGCCTGCACGACGCGCTTGTAGTTGGCCAGCGGCTCCCCCATGCCCATAAAGACGATGTTGGACAGGCGGCCACCCTCCGCGGCCATCTCCTTCGCCGCGTTACGGACCTGCTCGACGATCTCCGCGGTGGACAGGTTGCGGTCCAGCCCGCCCTGGCCGGTCGCGCAGAACGGGCAGGCCATGCCGCAGCCGGCCTGGGAGGAGATGCACAGGGTCGCGCGCCCCGGGTAGCGCATCAGTACCGACTCCAGCAGGGTCCCGTCGTGCAGGCGCCACAGGGACTTGGTGGTCTCCCCGTCGTCCGTGCCCGAGTGCTTGATCGGGGTCATCAGCTCCGGGAAGAGCGCGTCCTGGATGTCCTGGCGGGCGCTAGCCGGGACGTCGGTCATGTCCTCGACGTTGTTGGTGTAGTGGACGTAGTAGTGCTGGGCCAGCTGCTTCGCGCGGAACTTCGGCAGGCCGAGTTCCGCGAGCTTGGCTACGCGTTCTTCGTGGGAAAGGTCGGCGAAGTGCTTCGGCGGCAGACCACGCCGCGGGGCCGAGAAGTTAAGTTTCACAGACTGTGCCATAATGCCTCCCATTTTGGCACGTCTGCGGGCCAAGTGCCCAATCTAACGGCGCCCACGCGGCCCAGAAGTGGCGCAACCAACCCGCGACACGTTTAAATATTTATATGACACATTCCCGAAACGCAGAACCGGATTACACCGACGCCTACGAAGGCGCCGGCTCGACGCACCCCCAGTCCCCCGCCACCACCGGAGCAGGTGCCGACTCCGGCGCCCTGGAGACCACCCCGGCCACCGACGAGAAGCCGCAGGGCAAGGGCAAGGTCTCCGGTTCCTTCGCCGCCTCCACCTGGGTGGCTCTCATCATCGGCTTCCTGTTGCTTATCCTGCTCATCGTCTTCATCATGCAGAACCAGCAGTCCGTGCCGGTCAACTTCCTGGGCTGGAGCGGTGACTTCCCCGCCGGCATCGCCTTCTTGTTGTTTGCTATCGCCGGCGCGCTGATTATGGCGTGCGTCGGCGGCTGGCGCATGTTCGAGCTGCGCCGCCAGGTCAAGCGCGCCGGCCGCTAGGTCGCCAGGTAGGACATCGCGACCCAGGTGACCATGGCGGACGGCAGCATGCCGTCGAGCCGGTCCATCAGGCCGCCGTGGCCGGGCAGGATGGCGGACATGTCCTTGATGCCCAGCTCGCGCTTGAACTGGGACTCCACCAGGTCGCCCAGGGTCGCGCAGAAGACCAGCCCCACGCCCATGATCGCGCCGATCCAGGCGTCGGTGTGGAGCAAGAATTTCACGCTCAGGGCACCGGCGACGGTGCCGAACAGGATGGAACCGGCGAATCCTTCCCAGGACTTTTTGGGGCTTACGGCCGGGGCCATCGGGTGCGAACCGAACATCACGCCCGCGATATAGCCGCCGGTATCCGAGGCCACCACGCACAACATGAAGGTCAAAATGGAGGCCGAGCCGCTGGCCAGCGGGGTTTCCACCCGCGAGAGCATGGCGGCAAAGGTGCCGAAGAGGGGGATCCAGGTCAGCACGAAGATGCCGACCGACATGTCCCGCATGTAGTGGATCGGCGGTCGGTGCCGACCGTTGTGAAACAGACGGCCGAACATCAGCGCCAGCACCGCGGTCACGTAGACCGCCACCAAACCGCCGGCCTCCGCGAGCCAGGAAATCCAGACCATGGCCTGCCCGCCGATGATCATCAGCGTGCGCGGCAGGTGGTAGGAATGCTCCCGCAGGCGGGTAAGCACCTCCCACATGGCCACGCCGACGGCGACGGAGACCACCGGGTACCACGCGAGCGGGCCAACCCACACCGCGAAGATAACCAACGCCCCGAGGGCGACCCCCACGCCGATGGCGGCCGAGAGGTTGCGTCCCGCGCCGTTCTTCGGCTTCGGCAGGTGGCGCCGAGCAGGCGCCGCCTGGGCGGGCGCGGGATCGGACGAAGCAGGATTGGTCACTGGCATTCCTTCAATCGGCAAAGAAGTATCGAAAGGGCAATAAAACTTGGCCCCCGCGGCAGGCTATTGCGTGACGCGGCGGCACCCTACTCATCTCGTTCGAGCGGAGGCTAGACCTCCATCAACTCGTTTTCCTTGTTGTCGACGAGCTGATCGACCTGCTCGATGTAGCCGGAGGTGATCTTTTCCATCTCCTTCTCGGCGGCCACGACCTCGTCCTCGCCGGCGTCGCCGTCCTTCTGCAGCTTCTTCAGCGACTCCATGGCCTTGCGGCGGATGTTACGGATGGCGATCTTGCCGTCCTCACCCTTGGACTTGGCCAGCTTGACCATTTCCTTACGACGCTCCTCGGTCAGCTGCGGCACGGTAACGCGCAGCACGTGGCCGTCGTTAGTGGGGTTAACGCCCAGGTCGGAGTTGCGGATGGCGTTTTCGATCTCGCCAATCATGGACTGCTCGTAGGGCTTGATGAGCAGCATGCGCGGCTCCGGGACCGACACGGTAGCCATCTGGGTGATGGGCGTCGGGGCGCCGTAGTACTCCGCGACCAGACCGTTAAACATGGCCGGGTTAGCGCGGCCGGTTCGGATGGTCACCAGCTGCTCGCGGGTGTGCTCCACCGAGGCGGCCATGTGCTCTTCCGCACTGAGTTGAATATCGTCGATCATGAGTTAACGTTTCTCCCTTGAAATATCGAAACTAGCTGGGGAAAACCCTAGCAGGTTTAGCGCTTCTTTTGCTATTAGGACTGGACCAGAGTGCCGATCTGTTCGCCCGCCACGGCGCGGGCGATGTTGCCCTCCTCTAGCAGGTTGAAGACCAGGATCGGCATGTTGTTGTCCATGCACAGGCTGAAGGCGGTCGCGTCCGCGACCTTGAGGCCCTTTTCGATGACTTCCTTCGGGGTGATCTCGCTGTAGAGCTCCGCGTCGGGGTTGGTGCGCGGGTCGTCGGAGTAGACGCCGTCGACAGCCTTAGCGAGGAAGAGGACCTCCGCGCCAATCTCCAGCGCGCGCTGCGCCGCCGTGGTGTCCGTGGAGAAGTATGGCATGCCCATGCCGGCGCCGAAGATGACCACGCGGCCCTTTTCCAGGTGGCGCTCGGCGCGCAGCGGCAGGTAGGGCTCCGCGATCTGCGCCATGTTGATGGAGGTCTGCACGCGGCAGTCGACACCCAGCTGCTTCAGGAAGTCCTGCAGCGCCAGCGAGTTCATCACGGTGCCCAGCATGCCCATGTAGTCGGAGCGGGCGCGGTCCATACCGCGCTGGGACAGCTCGGCGCCGCGGAAGAAGTTGCCGCCGCCGATGACGACGGCGATCTCCGTGCCGTTGTTCGCCACCTCAGCGATCTGCCGGGCCACGTTTTCGACCACGTCCGGGTCGATGCCCACTTTGCCGCCGCCGAACATCTCGCCGCCGAGCTTGAGCATTACGCGCTTGTAGCCGGTCCTGTTTGTGCCTTCTGGGGTGGTTTCAGGCATGTCGTCTCCTTTGCCATGGAACGTAAAACAAGGTTTCTTTCGTTTCGACTTATCGTCTAAACGCGAGTCGAATTCATTCTACCCACTCCAGTGGCCTGCTTCCCCATGCCCCGCCCCGCCGCGCACGGGCCTGCCCGAAGATACGACAAACCCCAGGCAAGCTCTCCCGGGTGGGAGGAGCTTGCCTGGGGCAAAAGCGCGCGCACCTAGTGCGCTAGGGCTGGGGCCTTATTAGGCGCCGACCTCGTAGCGGACGAAGCCGGTGATGGTGGTGCCGGCTTCCTCAGCGACCTGCTTGACGGTCTTCTTGTTGTCAGAGACCGAAGCCTGCTCCAGCAGGACAACGGACTTGAAGAAGCCGTTCAGGCGGCCTTCCACGATCTTCGGCAGGGCAGCCTCCGGCTTGCCCTCCTCACGGGTGGTGGCCTCCGCGATGGAGCGCTCCTTCTCCACGATCTCGGAAGGAACTTCCTCGCGGGTCAGGTACTCAGCGTTCATAGCGGCGATCTGCAGAGCGACGGCGTGTGCGCCCTCGGCGTTGCCCTCGTAGGCAACCAGCACGCCCACTGCCGGCGGCAGGTCGGCGGAGCGCTGGTGCAGGTAGGTAGTGACGTTGTCGCCCTCGATGGTCACGGCGCGACGAGCCTGCAGCTTCTCACCGATCTTGGCGGACTCTTCGTCGATCAGGGTGGAGACAGCCTTGCCGTCGATCTCGACAGCGTTGAGCTCCTCGGTGGAGTTAGCCTTTGCGGCAGCGGCAGCCTCGGCGATCTTGGCGGCGAAAGCCTTGAAGTCCTCGTTCTTCGCCACGAAGTCGGTCTCGCAGTTAATCTCGACCATGGTGTTGCCGGACACGGCCACGAGGCCCTCAGTAGCTTCGCGGTCTGCGCGCTTGGAGACGGACTTAGCGCCCTTGATGCGCAGCAGCTCGACGGCCTTGTCGTAGTCGCCGCCAGCTTCCTCGAGTGCCTTCTTGCAGTCGAGCATGCCGGAACCGGTTGCCTCGCGCAGTGCCTTAACGTCTGCAGCAGTGTAGTTCGCCATAATTCGGGCGATCCTCCTTGTGTAAAAAACGATGTTCGATGCACAAGCGTAGCCGATTAGCTCAGGTGCCGCCGGCGTAGGGTGGCCTTTTTACACTCCCCAAGCCGGGCTCGGGCCCGCTTGTCCTAAAGCTTCAGTGCTCATGCCGCTTGCCTCGACACTCACCGCGCGCACAGCGGGTGGTGTTTAGCCAAGGTAAGCGTCCACCAGCATACGCTACAGCAAACCCCCCGAGCCCACCGTTTCCGGGGGCGCGGGGGTAACTGTTGGATTAGCCTTTTAGGGGCTTAGTTGCCGGCCGGCTGCTGGCCTTCCGGCTTCTGGACCTCGCCCTCAACCTTGAGTGCGTCGTCCGGGGACTGCTCAGCCTCGGTAGCCGAAGCCGGGTCGGAAGCGGCGGCGGCCTCAGCGGCGTCGCGCTGCTCCTTGGAGGCGGAGTCACCGGCGGCTTCCTTAGCGGCGGCCAGCTGGCGCTCTTCGCGAGCCTTGCGGCCCTCCTCGACTGCGGTGGCGACGATGCCGGTCAGCAGCTTGGTGGAGCGGATGGCGTCGTCGTTACCCGGGATCGGGTAGTCGACGTCGTCCGGGTCGCAGTTGGTATCCAGGATGGCAACCACCGGGATGTTGAGCTTGTGAGCTTCCTTGACTGCGATGTGCTCCTTGTTGGTGTCCACGATCCACAGTGCGGACGGAGCCTTGGTCATGTCGGAGATGCCGCCCAGGACGCGCTCCAGCTTGGTGCGCTCGCGGTTGAGCATCAGGACTTCCTTCTTGGTGCGGCCCTTGTAGCCGTCCTCAGCCGCGTCCATGGCCTGAAGCTCCTTCATGCGCTTCAGACGCTTGGCAACGGTCTGGAAGTTGGTGAGCATGCCGCCCAGCCAGCGGTGGTTGACGTACGGCATACCAACGCGCTCGGCCTCTTCGGCGACAGCTTCCTGAGCCTGCTTCTTGGTGCCCACGAAAAGAATGGTGCCGCCGTGTGCGACGGTCTCCTTGACGAACTCGAAGGCCTCATCGATGTAGGTCAGGGTCTGCTGCAGGTCAATGATGTAGATGCCGTTACGGTCGGTGAAGATGTGACGGCGCATTTTCGGATTCCAGCGACGGGTCTGGTGGCCGAAGTGCACACCAGCGTCGAGGAGCTCGCGCATGGTTACGACTGCCATGTTTCGCTCGCTTTCCTAGTTCGGTTTTGGTTTTGGACAAAATATTCGTGCGGGTTTTTATCCCGCACCCTGGCTACGAAGGCCGTGGCCAACACCCCGCTTTAACCGCGGGGACCGCGTTGGCCGCGACTGCTGCGCACCTTCTAGCAGGAGGCAGCGGCTTCGCCGCGCGTAGTCAGCACGCCGCGCGCGTGGAAAAGATGAAAAAGCTCAGGCACGCACACAAGACATACTGCTGTGCTCAATAATAGCCGCAAAACCTGGTCGCGCCAAAACATAAGCGTGCCTGTGGATAACCCCGTGTTGACGAGTCAACCACTTCGGCCGATTTCGGCGAGTTATCCACAGGCGGCGCTGCGGCCCCTTTCCCCACGGCGACCACCCGGTCACAGTGAAGGCATGACTTTAAAACGAATTGTTCCCCGTATCCTGTCCGCCTGCTGTTCGACCACCCTGTTCCTGTTCTTGCTCGCTCCCCCGGCCGCCGTGGCCTACGTCGATCCCGTCTCCGGTTCCCCCACCCCGGGCCAAGTTCTGCGCGGCTTCGATCCGCCGGCGCAGCGCTGGCTCGCCGGCCACCGCGGCGTGGACTTGGCGCTCACGGTTGGCTCCCCGGTCCGCGCGGCCGACGACGGCCACGTCGCCTTCGCCGGGGTGGTTGCCGGAAAACCGGTGGTCTCCATCGATCACGCGGATGGCATCCGCACCACCTACGAGCCCGTCCACGCCCGGGTCAGCCGCGGCGAGGCCGTCGCCGCCGGCCAGGTCATCGGCACGCTGGGCCACCCGCACGACGACAAGCCCGGCCTGCACTGGGGTGCCCGGCGCGGCGCGGAAGACTACCTCGACCCACTCAGCCTGTTGGGCAGCCCGGTCATCCGCCTCAAGCCGCTGGCATCCGCGACCTCCTAGGCCGGTTTTCTACGCCCGCGGATGCGCCTGGCGGTAGACCTCCTGCAGGCGCTGCGCGGAGACGTGCGTGTAGACCTGCGTGGTCTGCAGCGAGGAGTGCCCTAAAAGTTCCTGGACCACGCGCAGATCCGCCCCGCCCTCGAGCAAGTGCGTCGCCGCCGAGTGCCGCAGCCCGTGCGGGGAGAGATCCGGCGTGCCGGTCACGGCCCCGGCGCGCTCGACGATGCGCCGGACCTGCCGCACATCAATCCGCTTGCCCCGCACACCGACGAACAGGGCGTCTTCGACGGCGGCCATGCGGGGGCGGGCATCGTCGAGCCAGTGCGCCAGGGCATCGGCGGCCGCGTGCCCGAAGGGCACCACCCGCTGCTTGTTGCCCTTACCCGTGACCCGGGCGGTGCCCCGGGCGAGATCGACGTCGTCGCAGTCGAGCCCGGCCAGCTCCGCCACGCGCATGCCGGTGGCGTACAAAAGCTCCAAGATCGCGCTGTCGCGGGCAAATTCCTCCTCGTTGTGGGAGACCGCGTTGCCGACCAGCTCGCCGGCCTGGTCAGTTCCCAACACGGTCGGCAGGTGCTTGTCCACCTTGGGGCTGACCAGCCGCGCGGCCACGTCGGCGTCCAGGTGGCCCTGGCGCTGCGCCCACGTGGAAAAGGCGCGCACCGCCGCGGTACGGCGCGCCAGGGTGGAGCGGGCTTTACCCTGGCTGACCGCCTCCGCCAGCCACGCGCGCAACGCGTTGAGGCGAAACTCCGCGAACGTGCCCACCGTCCGGGACAAGTCAAGCAAGTCGGAGCGGTAGCCGCGCACGGTCGCCGCCGACTTGCCTTCCACCAGCCGCTGGTGCTCGGCGAAGTCCTCGATCGCCTCGGCCAGCTGGCCGGCGGGGCGGGGCGTGGTAGTCATGCCCCACAGTCTAGTCCGCGGGCGGTCAGGCCTGCGGGAAGCTCCTAGTACCCGTCTGCCAACCCGTCGCGGACCCACAGGTTGCCCTGGCGGCGCACCAGTTGCTGCTTTTCCAGCGCGACCAGCAGGTGGATGGCCAGCGGCAGGCGCATCCCGGCCTCGCGGGCGATGTCCTGGGCGCGGGCTCCCTCGGCGCGGTCGCTGGGCGGGACGGCATCGTAAACGCGCAGCTCGTTGCGCGACAGGCGCTGGGTGGGGCTGGCCGCGAAATCCAGCTCGAACTGCTCGCCCGCGTCCACCTGCCCCACCGGGCTGATGAGCTCCCGGATCTGCTCCGCGTTCGCCACCAGCTGGGCGCGCTGTTCCTGGATGCGCAGGTGGCAGCCCACCGATCCGCGCCCGGTAATCGGCCCCGGCACGGCCATGACCACCTTGCCGAGGGCCTCCGCCCAGTTCGCGGTGTTCAGCGCCCCGGAGCGAAACGATGCCTCCACCACCACGGTCCCCGCAGTCAGCGCGGCCACCAGGCGGTTGCGCGTGAGGAAGCGGTGGCGCTGCGGCGTGGTGCCCGGCGGGTACTCGCTGACCATGACGCCGCGCGCGGCGATGGCGTTAAACAGCGGCTCGTTGCGCGCCGGGTACGGGTAATCGATGCCGCACGCGGCCACCGCCACCGTTAACCCGCCGCTGTCGAGCGCTTGCTGGTGGGCGGTGGTGTCGATGCCGAGCGCCCCGCCGGAGACCACCGTGACGTGGTGCTGGCACAGGTCCCGGGTGAGCAGCTGGGTCGCCTCGTAGCCGTAGCGGCTCATCGCCCGGGTACCAACTAAGGCCACGGATTCTTGCACGGCCTGCCGCAGGCTGCCGCCGCGCACCCACAGCGAGTGCGGGGCCACAGCCTCCGCGTCGAAGCTGGCCGGGGCCTCCCCCGCCGCCTGGCCGAAAAAGCCGAAGGCGCTCCCGAACTCCTCGCAGGGCCATTCCGGGTCCTCGGGCGTGATCAGCCGGGCGCCCACGCTACGGGCGGCCGCTAGGTCCTCGTCCTGGCGCAGCCAATCGCGCCGGCTGGCGGTCTGGCGCAGCAGCGGGCCTATCCAGTCCCGGGCGTGGTAGACGCCGTGGGCGACCTCGTCGACCGGGTACTCGGCCAGCAGCGCGGCCAGGTGCCGCGACGGACCCTCCACGACCCGGTTCAGGTAGACCCAGGCGTCGAGCTCGGTGCGCAAGTGAAAATCGGACATAAAAGTTTTCCTCCCCCTGTAGTTGTTCCGTTTCTGGATTAGAGCGTCGAGTCCTGCCGCAGTTCCAGCGCCTGCGAGACCAAGTCCAGGTCCGGCTGCTTGAGGCCTGCCAGGTCCGCGAGCGTCCAGGCCACCTTCAGCGCCCTATCGATGCCGCGCTGCGTGATATCCCCCATCAGCAGCAGGGCCTTGAGCGTTTCCATCGCGTCTTCGGTCGCCGGGTATTCCCGCCGCATCCAAAACGTCGGCACCGCGGCGTTGGTGCGGGCATCCAGGCCGGCGCTTCGCCACCGGGCCGCGGAACGCTCCCGGGCCGCGGCCACCCGCTCAGCAATGACGGCCGAGGGCTCCTCGTCCGCGCTGCCGATGACCGCCCCCTGGGTGCTCAGGCTCAGGATGATATCCAGTCGGTCGCGCAGCGGGCCGGAGATGTTGCGCAGGTAGTTCTGCCGGTCGGCGGAGCGGCACCGGCAGCGGGAGGCCTGGTCGGCCCCGCAGCGGCACGGGTTGGCGGCCATGACCAGCTGGAAGCGCGCGGGGAAGCTGACCTCCCGGCGCGCCCGGGCCACGCGCACGATGCCCTCCTCCAGCGGCGCGCGCAGCCCGTCCAGGAAGGCGGCGGGGATTTCGGAGACCTCGTCGAGGAAGAGCACCCCGTTGTGGGCCAGGCTGACCGCGCCCGGCCGCACGCGTGCTCCCCCGCCGCCGAGCAGGCCCGCCCGCGTAATCGACGAGTGCGGGGCGATAAACGGCGCGTGCCCGATGACCGTGCCCGCCGAGCCCGCCAGCGAGTGGACGGCGGTGGTCTCGACGGATTCGTCAGTGCTGAGCGCCGGCAGGATGCTGGGCAGGCGCGCCGCAATCATGGACTTTCCGGAGCCGGGCGGGCCGACCATCATCAGGTGGTGGCCGCCGGCCGCCGCGATCTCCGCGGCCTTCTTCGCCGGCGCCTGGCCGGCCACGTCCCGGAAATCCAGCGGCGTGCGCGGCGCCTGTGCGTGCGCGCCCGGCCCGGCCGCCGCGGCGGCCGACTGCAGCGGCGTCGCCCCGCAGACCCACGCCAGCGCCCGCTCGAGCGTCGGCGCTACCAGCACGTTCATGTCGGAAATCAGCGCGGCCTCCGCGGCGTTGTCCGGCGGGATGAGCACCGTGCGGTAGCCGTGCTTGCGCGCCGACAGCAGCGCCGGGATGACCCCGGGCACCCCGCGCACGGTCCCGTCCAGGCCCAGCTCGCCCAGCACCAGGCAGCTGGCCAGGCGCCCCGCGGGGCTGGCGCCGTCGATGCCCGTTTCCAGGTCCGCCTCCGGGCCCATCGCCGCGACCAGGATGGCCAGCGCCATGGGCAGGTCGAAGTGGGAGCCGGACTTCGGCATGGACGCCGGCGACATGGAGATGATGATCTTCGTTTTGGGCCAGCGCAGCTGCGAGTTGGTCACCGCGGTGCGCATGCGCTCGCGCGATTCCGTGATGGCGGCATCCGCCAGGCCCACCACGTGGGTGCCCGGCAGCCCGGCCCCGATATTGGCCTCGACGGTGACCACGTTGGCCAAGACCCCGTCCAGGGCGGTGGTATAGCATTTACCGAGCGCCATCATCGACCCCCGGGTAGTGCTCGAGCTCGAAGCCTGCGCCGCAGGTCACCAGCGCCACGACGTCGAAGCGCACCTGCGTGAAAGGCTTGTCCTTCAGCCAGAGCCGCGCCGCCTTGCGCAGGCGCGCCAGCTTGCGCGGGCTCACGGCCTCGGCGACGCCGAAGTCGCGCCGGCTGCGGGTTTTGACCTCAACGAAGATGACGGTATCGCCCGCCAGCACGACAAGGTCGATCTCCCCGACCGCGTAGTGGACGTTGTGGGCCAGGACTTGGCCGCCGCGGCGGCGGTAAAACTGCGCCGCGTAAGCTTCCCCGCGGCGGGCTAAGGCATGGTTGCGTGTATAGGCGGTGTGCATGTAGAAATTCCCCCAAAAATCTGTGGCTTAAAACGCGTGCCGACCGGCACACCCACATCACACCGCCACAGTCAACCCCCGCACAAGGGCAGTTGGGCCCGCGCGGGCCGAAATTGTGGATAACTGCTTTCCACCCCGAGTTATCCACAGGCGCCGCGCGCTCCAAGTTGCGCGCCGCCCCGCCAGTGCCTATAGTGCCGCAGCCCTAGTCGGGCAGGACGAAATCGGGCTTATCGAGCTCCTCGATGTTGACGTCCTTGTAGGTGATCACCCGGACGTAGCGCACGAAGCGGGCCGCGCGGTACATGTCCCAGACCCAGGCGTCCGACATGCGCACCTCGTAGTAGACGTCCGCACCGGAGGTGTGCGGGATGAGCTCTACCGCGTTCGCCAGGTAGAAGCGTCGCTCCGTCTCGACCACGTAGGAAAACTGGCTGACCACGTCGCGGTACTCGCGGTAGAGCGACAGCTCGACTTCAGCCTCGTAGTTGTCCAGGTCCTCGGCACTCACGTTGGTCTTCCTCCTTAGCGCGTGGGCAGGTAATAACGCCCAGCATATTCTGCCCACGGCCCGCACACGTCAAGGCGCGCCCAGGTATTTTCGCTGCGCGGCGGCGACGTTCGCATAGCTCAGGCGGTGCTGCGGGTTCACCCCCAGCTCTTCGACGGCGCGCGTGTGCGCCGCCGTCCCGTAGCCCTTGTGCCCGGCCAGGCCGTAGCCCGGGTAGCGCTCGTCGAGTTCGGCCATCAGCCGGTCCCTAGAGACCTTGGCCAGCACGCTCGCCGCCGCGATGCACCGAGCCGCCGCGTCGCCGCCGGTCATCGGCAGCTGCGGGCAGGGCATGCCGGGCACCTTCAGGGCATCGGTAAGCACATAGCCCGGCCGCAGGTCCAGGCGCGCGACCGCCCGCCGCATCCCGGAGACATTGGCGTGCTGGATGCCGCGGCGGTCGATGTCGGCGGGCCCGATGTGCACGACGGCGAAGGCCCGGGCGCAGTCTTGGATGATGGGATAGAGCCGCTCACGCGCCCGCGGCGTGAGCTTCTTGGAATCAGTCAGGGTGGCAAGCTCCGGGATGATTTTGTCGGGCAGCACGCAGGCGGCGATGGTAATCGGCCCGCAGCACGCCCCGCGGCCGGCCTCGTCCACGCCCGCGACCGGCCCCAGGCCCGCCTTGGAAAGCGCGACCTCGTAGGTCCGCAACTGTTTCAGTGCCCGCACGTCCGGCTACCCCAGGATGTCCGAGTGCTCGACGATGCCGCCGCGCCCCAGCGGCAGGACCACCGCGCGCACCTTGCCGCGGACGTTGTCGACCGGGATGGTCCCCTGCCGGTTATCGCCCAGGTGGGCGCGGGAGTCGAGCGAATTCGTCCGCGAATCCCCCATCACCCACAGGCTGTCCTCCGGCACGGTCACCGGCCCGAAGTGGTCCCCGCCGCAGGCCTCCGAGCCGGTCAGCGGGTTGATCTCGTTGACCGGCGGGCTCAGCACGAAGGACTGATCCGTCGGCCGACCGTCGACCATCACGGCCGGGTCACCGGCCTGGCAGGACACGGTCTGCCCGCCGGTGGCGATGACGCGCTTGGTCAGGATGTTGTCCGCGTTGGGCACCAGCCCGACCAGGGAGAACAGGTTCTGGAGGCCGCGCGCCAGCACGTTGTTCGAGCGCTCCACGGTGAACTCGCCGTCCCAGGAGGGCGTGGAGGCGAAGACGATGACGTCGCCGGGCTGCGGGTCCTGGAAATAATACGAGACCCGCTCCACCGCGATGCGGTCGTTCTCGCAGCCGGCGCAGCCGTGGAAGGTCGGCTCCATCGAACCGGACGGGACCACGTAGAGCCGGCCGATGAAGGTCTGGATGAGGCTCAGCAGCACGACGGTCGCCACGACGGCCAGGGCCATGCCGCGCCACCAGCTGGCGCCGTCGTCCTCGTAGCGGGGCGCCTGGGCCGGCCGCTGCCCCGCCCGGCGGGTATCCGGGCGGGGATCCCCCGCGCGCCGGAAATCACGCCGGGGTGAACGCGCAGGCTGGCTACTGCTGGATGTCCGGGTCATCGACACCGCCGAGCCGGTCGAACGGGAAGAAGACGAAGGCTACCTTGCCGCGCACGTTTTCGTCCGGAATGGTGCCGTGGTAGGGGTCGTCGAGGTGGTAGCGCGAATCCGCCGAGTTGGTGCGGTTATCGCCCATCATGAAGTAGTTGCCCTCCGGCACGGTCACCGGGCCGAAGTACGGACCGCCGCAGGCCTCGGAGCCGGAGTTCTCGTCAACTGGGTAGGTCGGCGGATCCATCACGTAATCCTGGTTGACGGGCTTGCCGTCCACCATGACGGACGGGTCGCCAGCCTGGCAGGACACGGTCTGCCCACCGGTCGCGATGACGCGCTTGACCAGCGTGTTCTCGTCCGGCGGGGCGAGGGAGACGAAGCTCAGCGCCTCCTGGATGGCCGCGATGACCGAGTTATCCGAGCGCGGCGACTGGTAGTTGGTATTCCAAGAGTCGGTTCCCTCGAAGACGATGACGTCGCCCGGCTCGGGGTGGTTGTCGCCGTAGTAGCTGATCTTCTCGGTGAAAATCCGGTCGTTGGTGCAGCCCTCGCAGCCGTGCAGGGTCGGTTCCATGGACGCCGACGGGATGACGTACTGGCGGCCGATGAAGGTCTGCACGACGCCGACAACCAGCAGCACGCCCACGACGATCAGAGCCGTTTCCACCAGCCACGGCAGCTGCTTCTTTTCCTGCTCCACCGGTTGCGCCGGGGACTGCTCGGGCTCATCCGGGGTCGGGGTTGATGCTGTGTTGTCGTAATTCACGCAGTAGATCCTATCAACAATGCCGACCGCGGCGGCGAGCACCTCGCGGGCAGCCGCCGAAACGGCCCCGACATGACAAAACGCCGCCGGCCCGGACTTAGTGGTCCGAGGAACCGGCGGCGTGGAGCGCACCCACGAGCTTTGGGTGCGCGGGGAGCGACTAGCGGCGCTCCTTGATGCGGGCCTTCTTACCGCGCAGGTCGCGCAGGTAGTACAGCTTGGCGCGGCGGACGCGGCCACGGCGGGAGACCTTGATGGAGGCCAGGTTCGGGGAGTGCACCGGGAAGGTACGCTCGACACCAATACCGAAGGAGACCTTGCGGACGGTGAAGGTCTCGCGGATGCCGGAGCCCTGGCGGCGGATGCAGACGCCCTTGAACAGCTGGGTACGCTCGGTGCTGCCCTCGATGACCTTCACGTCAACCTCGAGGGTGTCGCCCGGGCGGAAGGCCGGGATGTCGTCGCGCATCTGCGCGGCATCGATCTTGTCGATGATGTTGCTCATTGTTTGAATCCTTTTCAGTTTAAGACAGAGGACCCTAGCGCCAAGGCGCCGGTTCGTGCCTGTTACATACAGCAGTTGTCTATTTTGACACAACCATAAAGGCCACGCCAAATCCCGGCGTGCGGTACTTTGGCCCTATGAAGAACCGTGTCACCGCCACCGTAACCGCTGCGATTGCCACCGCGTGCGTGGGCCTGCTGGCCGCGTGCAGCAATCCCGACTCCGTCGACACTGCCAGCGAGCCTGCTAGCGATACTGCCAGCGCTCCGGCCAGCTCTACCAGTTCCGCGACCGCCCCGACCTCGACCGCGGAGGAGACAGCTCAAGAGACTTCGACGACGTCGGCTCCGGCGTCAACGGCAGCACCGGATTCCTCGGCCGTGGAGGCTGCGCCTCACGACGCCGATTGCGCCGTCGATACTCAGGCCGCCGAGATTTACGACAACCTCGACAAGCTTCCCGCCAACAGCTACGGGTGGGAATACCTGGGCGAGACCAACTACAACCCCTGCCATACGCTGACCTGGGCTACGGTCCTCCAGGCCGAGCGCGGCAACGCGCAGTACGGGACCCAGCTCATGCTCTTCCACAACGGCGAGTTCTTGGGTGTCGGCAGCGACCCGCCCCAGCAGCACACCGTCATCGACAGCACCGAGGACTCCGTGACGGTCCGCTTCAAGGACTACGAGGCCCTCGATGCCGCCGGCGGCGGCTTCGCCGACTCCCCGAACTACACCGAGGACGTCACCTTCCAGTGGGATGGCACCCGGGTCGTTCCCATCGGGCGCATCCCGGGCAGCGCTTCTTAGCGCCCGAAGCCGGCCTTGCGCAGCGCGTCGGCCATGGAGCCGCCCTGCGGGGCTGCCACCTGGCCGCGTTTGCCGCCGCGCGGCTTGTTCGGCTTCTTGCCGCCGCCCTTCGGGCCCCGACCGCCCTTGGCTTCCTTAGCAGGCTTGCCGTCCTGGCCGGGCTCGTCGTCCAGGCGCAGGCTCAAGCTGATGCGCTGGCGCTGCACGTCGACGTCCATGACCTTGACCTTGACGACCTCGCCGGAGCGGACCACCTCGTGCGGGTCGGAGACGAATTTGTGGCTCATCGCGGACACGTGAACCAGCCCGTCCTGGTGGACCCCCACGTCCACGAAGGCGCCGAAGGCGGCAACGTTGGTGACCGTGCCCTCCAGGATCATGCCAGGGGTCAAGTCGGAGACCTTGTTTACTCCCTCGCGGAAGGTGGCGGTCTTGAACTCCGGGCGGGGGTCGCGGCCCGGCTTGTCCAGCTCCGCGATGATGTCGGTCACCGTCGGCACACCGAAGGTCTCGTCGGCGAAGTCCTGCGGGTTCAGCGCGCTCAACACCCGGCAGTTGCCAATCAGCTCGCCGATGCCCAGCCCCGTCGACTTCGCAATCGCCGCCACGATTGGGTAGGCCTCCGGGTGCACCGCGGAAGCATCCAGCGGGTCGGTGCCGCCGGTGATGCGCAGGAAGCCGGCGGACTGCTCGAAGGCCTTAGGCCCTAGCCGCGGAACCTTCTTGAGCTCCTTGCGGCTGGCGAAGCTGCCGTGCTCGTTGCGGTAGGCCACGATGTTACCGGCGATGGTGGAGTTCACCCCGGCGACGCGCTCCAGCAGCGGGACCGAGGCGGTATTCAGGTCCACCCCTACCCCGTTGACGGCGTCCTCGACGACCGCGTCCAGGGTGCGCGCCAGCTGGGTCTGGTTGACGTCGTGCTGGTACTGGCCCACGCCGATGGCCTTCGGGTCGATCTTGACCAGCTCGGCCAGCGGATCCTGGAGGCGGCGGGCAATCGAGACCGCCCCGCGCAGGGAGACGTCCATGTCCGGGAATTCCTCCGCCGCCAGCGGGGAGGCCGAGTAGACCGAGGCCCCCGACTCGGAGACCACCACGGGTGTGGGCCGCGCCCCGCCGGCCTGGGCGACCAGGTCAGCGACCTCGCCGGCCAGCTTCTCGGTCTCGCGGGAGGCGGTACCGTTGCCGATGGCCATCAGGTCCACCGAGTGCTGCGCGCACCAGGTGGCCAGCGCCTTAACCGCCTGCGACCACTGATTCTGCGGCTGGTGCGGGTAGATGATGGTGGTATCTAACACCTTGCCGGTCGCGTCCACGACCGCGCATTTCACACCATTGCGGTAGCCCGGGTCCAGGCCCAGGGTGGCGCGCTGGCCGGCCGGGGCGGCCAGCAGCACGTCGCGCAGGTTCGTGGCGAATACCTGCAACGCGCCCTCCTCGGCCCGCTCCTTCAGCCGCATGCGCACGTCCAGGCTGGAGGAGACGTAAAGCTTGGTCCGCCAGCCCCAGTGCACCGCGTTGGCCAGCCAGGCCGAGGAGGTATCCAGGTCGAAGCGATCCGCGATGATCCCCTCGTAAGCCGCGTCCTCGCCGGCGTCCAGGTTCAGGTGCAGCACGCCCTCGGACTCGCCGCGCAGCAGCGCCAGGATGCGGTGCGACGGCAGCGAGTCGAACGGCTCCGAGAAGTCGAAGTAGTCCGTAAACTTCGCTCCCTCGGCCTCCTTACCCTCGACGACCTGGGCGCCCAGCGCGCCGTCGTCGAAGAACTTCTCGCGCACCTGGCCGACCAGGTCGGCATCGAGGGCGAAGCGGTCCACCAGGATGGCCCGAGCGCCCTCCAGCGCCTTCTTCGGCTCGGCAAAGCCCTCGGTCACGAACTGCTCAGCCAGCTTGTCCGGGTCCGCCGCCGGGTTCTCGATGAGCTTATCGGTCAGCGACTCCAGGCCGGCCTCGCGGGCGATGTCCGCCTTCGTCTTGCGCCGCTTCTTGTAGGGCAGGTACAGGTCCTCCAGGCGGGCCTTCGACTCGCAGGCCACAATCTGGGCGCGCAGATTGTCGGTCAGCTTGCCCTGCTCCTCGATGGCCGCCAGCACCGTTTCCTTGCGCTCTTCCAGCTCGCGCAGGTAGGTGGCGCGCTCCTCGATGGTGCGCAGCTGGGCATCGTCGAGCCCGCCGGTCGCCTCCTTGCGGTAGCGGGCGATGAAGGGCACGGTGTTGCCCTCCGCCATGAGCTTGAGCGCGACCTCGACTTGGTCGACGCGCACGTTCAATTCCGCAGCAATCGTGGCTGCAATATTCACAAAACACCTCTTCTACTAAGAATCTAAATTACCGGGACGACGAGTACGCCAGGGTCGTGCCCAGGCCAAACTCGGTGTGTCCGATTTCGCTCGTGCCGTAGCTTAGCGCCGCGGCGGGCAGCGTCTCCGCGACCGCCTGGGTCACCTTCGGCAGCGCCAGCGTGGTCTCCGCGTTGACGATGACCCGCCACACCACCAGCCCGACCGGCTCCTGGCCGTGCTTCCAGACGTACTCGCGGACCAGGACGTTGTCCGCCGCGCACTCGGCGTCGACGACCTCGACCGCGATGTCGCTGACGGTGACGCGGCGCTCGGCCAGGGCGGCGGGCATCGCGGGCACGCATGCGCGCAGCTCCTCCTCGCCCACCAGGACGGACAGATCGGTAGATACCTCCATGCCTACTGGGCCTCCCCATCCGCGTCGAGGCCTGCCAGGAAGGCGCGGTCGGCTTCGCTGAGTTCGGCACCTTCCAAAAGCTCCGGGCGGCGGGCCCGGGTGCGGCGCAGCGACTCCTCCCGGCGCCAGCGGTCCACCTTCGCGTGATCGCCCGAGGCCAGCACCTCCGGCACCGGAAGCTCCCGCCACACGCGCGGCTTGGTGTAGCTGGGGCCTTCCAGCAACCCGTCGGAGAAGGAATCTTCCTCGTGCGAGCGCTGGTTGCCCAGCACGCCCGGCACCAGCCGGACCACGGCCTCCGCGATCACCAGCACCGCGACCTCGCCGCCGATAAGCACGTAGTCGCCGATGGAGACCTCGCGTACCCGGTAGCGGCGCTGGGCGTCGTCGATGACGCGCTGGTCGATGCCCTCGTAGCGCCCGCAGGCAAAAACAATGTGGTCCTCGCGGGAAAACTCCCGCGCGTGCGCCTGCGTGAACGGCTCGCCCGCCGGCGTCGGCACGATAAGCAGCGGGCGGTCGTCCTCCTCGCCGGGGGCGCCGTCGCCCGCATACGGGCGCGCCTCGATGCTCTCCAGCTCGTCGTGGCGGGCCCGGTTCAGGTGCGGCAGCGAGGACTCCAAGCGCGCGGCGGTAGCGGCCGGACCGGTGCCGGCGGCAACATCGTCCAGCGCCGGGCCCCAGACCGTAGGCTTCATGACCATGCCCGGACCGCCGCCGAACGGGGAATCATCCACCGACTTGTGCCGGTCCGTGGCCCACTGGCGCAGGTCGTGGACGCCGACCTGCAGCAGGTCCTGCTCGATGGCCTTACCCAGCAGCGCGTGGCGCAGCGGCTCCAGATACTCCGGGAAGATCGTGACTACGTCGAGCCTCATAGATCCAGCAGCCCCTCCGGCGGGGTGACCGTCACGGTCCCCGCCTCCAGGTCAACCTCCGGGACCATTTCCTCCACGAACGGGATAAGTCCCGTGCTCCCCTCGGCGCCGCTAAACTCCAGCAGCGAGTGCGCGACCCCGGGCTGCAGGGCGGTGACCTCGCCGATGTCCGCGCCGTCGTGGATGACGCGCAGGCCCAACAGTTCGTGTTCGTAGAAGCCGTCGTCGTCGGCATCGTCAAGCGGGGGCGCGAAGAACTTGGTGCCCCGCAGGGAATCTGCGGCGGTGCGGTCCGGGATCTCCTCGAAGCGCACCAACAGGCGCGCCTGGTGCGGGCGCACCGACGCGATAGTCAGCGTGTGCTCCTTGTTTCCCTGCTTGCCCTGCAGCACCTCACCCACCGCAAAGCGGGCGTCTGGGTCGTCCGTGGTCACGTCCACCGCGACCTCACCTTTCACCCCGTGCGACTTCACGACGCGGCCAATCATCAAATCCATACGCACCATACTAATTGGCGCGCTCGCTAGACTGGACACCGATGGACCACCTACCGATTAACCGCCCCGAGACCTTCGGCGAAGCCACCCCGGCCGAGGGCACACTGACCCACCTCAACCTGCTCGAGCTCGCCCCGCCCAGCGATGCCTCCCGGCCCCGCCCCGGAGTCCGCCGCGTACTGACCGCCGACGGCGTCAACCTCATCCTATTCAGCTTCCTGCCCGGCCAGTCCCTGCCCGATCACAAGGCCGCCCACCCCATTACGGTGCAGTGCTTGGCCGGAGAAGTCACTTTTGGATTCGAGGGTCAGTCCGCTGCCGTCACCCCCGGCACTGTGATCCACCTCCCTGCCTACGCGCCGCACCGGGTCGATTGCCCCGCGGAGAAAAACAAAGGTGACGCCCCTGCCGTCATGCTGCTCATGATGCACACGGGAGAAAATCCGCGCCAATAAATAAAGACTTTTCACCCCCATGCGCCGCCTTCTCACTACGCGAGACAGTTCTTGGATAAAAATTCAGTGATACCGTGGCGAGGGTGGAACAGCGATCGAAGCCTTACCATCACGGTGACCTGTACAACGAGTTGCTACGCATTGCAACCAAGTACGGCAAGCGCGGAGGCCCCTCTGCCGTGACCATCCGGGCGGTCACCCGCGAGGCCGACGTTTCCCCGACGTCCGCCTACCGCCACTTCAAGAACCAGGGCGAGCTCCAGCACGCCGTCGCCAAGGCCGCCATCAGCGAGCTAGTCCGCCGCACCCAAGGCGCGCTCGACAGCTTTGGCGCCGGCACCACCACCGCCAGCCAAGCGCTTCACGATGCCGCCTGGGCCTACTTCAATTTCTCCTGCGAGGAGCCCAATTTCTTCCGCTGCATGCTCAACATCGCGGACACGACCTTCGCCACCGCCTTCAGCGCCACGCTCAGCAACGCCGAGGCGCTGTCCCCCGCGGAGCTAGCCAACCGCCACCAGCTGCCGCACTCGCACGTCGAGGCCATCCTCGCCTACCGCAGCGCCATGACCGCCTACGCCTCCGAGGCCGGCACCGCGCTGTCCGAGGAGCGGCTCCTCCACAACACCATCAGCGCCTGGTCCACTCTGCACGGCTTCACGCATCTGTGCCTCGAAAGCCACCTGTCCACGCTCGAGGAGTCGACACAACTGCAGCTAGCCGATCACGTCTTCGCAACAGTACACAAAGCCTTGCTGGACTAGTAGATACTACTAGCGGTTTCCTCCTGTTCGCGTGCCCGCGCCTCGGTGGGCATTATCCACAGCCCCCGCCCGGTGCGGGGGCCATTTTTGTGCCTAACGATGCCTCCCTGCCGCTACCTGGTCACGTTGCTCCATTTTTCGGCCCTTAGGCAGGTGGCGCCGTAAAAACGGGCGTTTTCTGCTGTTTCGGGCCGCGTGCAGGATGGTTACTGTGCTCCGAGTTATCCACAGATCGGGTTTCCGGGCCTTGTAGGGGTTGACGTGTGCTTCTAGCGTGTGGGGCATGACGACGACAGCCATGGACACTTTGAAAGCAGCGCACTCAATCTTCGCGGACGGGATCCAGTATTTGGGCCTGTGCCGCGAGTTGAGCCTGCCTGCCCTGAAGGCTGTCATGTCGGACGTTGCCGCAGCCGCGCACCATCGCGCCTGCCAAACCTTCTTCGGGCACACGACCTACACGCGCAAGCAAGCCGCCGCCCGCCGGGGTGCCGCAGAATCCGGACACCACCTGGACACGTTGCTGGTGCTGGACAACGCCTTCCGCCGGGTGCGCAACCAGGGCGAGGCCTGGGCAATGCTCATAGAACTGTGCAACACCCCCGGCACCACCAAGCAGCTGCGCCGGTTGGCCAACCAGAAAGTCCTGGAGCTTAACCGCCCGGCACCGCCGACCGAAGGCGTGCGCGTGACCCGCCGCAAAGACGGACCGAGTACTTTTTCTATCACCGGCGACCCTGAGCTGGTGGAAAACCTCTGGGCGTCAATTAAGACCATCCCGGATGTCGAGGCCCTGTTTAGCGGCGGACTGGAGAAGCAGCCGAAGGCCACGCACGTGGTCATCTCCCTGCCCGACTGGGTGCGCATCTTGTCCGGCGACGGGGACGAGATCACCCTGCAGCTAACCAACGGGACCACCATGACTGGGGCCGAGTACGTCCGCCAATGCCTGCTGGATGCCGGCCTGGCCACGCTGGTGGATCCGCGGCGGGGTCCGGTCAACCAGTACCGCTTCCAGCGCCACGCCTCACCGAAGCAGAAGGACATGGCCAAGGCCGAGACCACCACCTGCGCGTGGCCAAACTGCCGCAAGCCGACCGATGAGTGCCAGGTCCACCACATCCACCCGTGGGCCGACGGCGGTGAGACCAACCAGGAGAACCTGACGCTACTGTGTGAGTTCCATAATTCCTGGAATGATGACGACCCGGCCTACCCCAGACACGGGAGGGTCAACCGAAGACACGGCAAGGTGACATGGGACCCGCCCTGGGGCGGCGGCCCCTAGACCCGCCGCGAGACCAGGCTGCGAGGGGACACCACCAGGAACAAGGCCAGCGACCCCACGACCTCCGGGCCACAAGGAACAAACCCAGCAGAAACACGCAAAAGGCGCCACGGACCACGTCCGTAGCGCCTACTCGGCGTGCCAAAACGAAAAATCCCGCCAACCTCGCGGGGTTGGCGGGATGAAAGCTACTGAGGATTACTCAGCGGACTCCTCGGAGGAAGCCTCGCCCTCGGCCTCAGACTCGGAGGCAGCCTCGGCGGCTTCGGCAGCCTCAGCGGCGGCCTTCTCTTCTGCTTCCTTCTCGGCAGCAGCCTTAGCCTCGGCCTCTTCCTTGGCCTTCTTCTTCTTTTCGGTGATGGCCTCGATGGTCGGGCCGTTGTTGGCCTCAGCCAGAGCAGCGTTGAACAGGTCCAGCTTGGACGGCTTCTCCTCGGCCACCTTCAGGGTGCCCTCGGCGCCCGGCAGGCCCTTGTGCTTCTGCCAGTCGCCGGTGACCTTCAGCAGCGCCAGAACCGGCTCGGTCGGCTGGGCGCCGACGGACAGCCAGTACTGAACGCGCTCGGAATCGATGTCGATCAGGGACGGCTCCTGCTTCGGCTGGTAGATACCGATGTTCTCGATAACCTTACCGTTGCGGCGGGTGCGGGAATCCGCGATGACAACGCGGTAGTGAGCGGTGCGGATCTTGCCCAACCGCTGCAGCTTAATCTTGACAGCCATGTGAGGTTCCTTTACTTAAGTCACTGGGCAGTTCAGACACCCGCCGCTTGCCGGCGGGCCGGTTCAACCCTTGGGTTTTTAGCTGCGCGTGACTACCGGCCGACCGTAGACGGGAACGGGTTTACGCAGCAACCCTAGACACATTACTGGATAAACCCCCGAAAAACGAAATCCCAACGCGCCGTAGGGTACGTTGATGTGGACTCTAGGCTGGGACAGAGTAACCTACTAAGCGTCCGTGCCCGCAGACTCGGGCCAAAGTCGCACGTCAAAGAATGAAACGCGAATAGAGTTTATGTCACAGGATTCCCCACGCAGTTTTCAGTACCGGTACGACCTCGACGGTCTCCGCGGTATTGCCATCGGTCTGGTGGTTATCTACCACGTGTTCGTCGGTCGTGTCTCCGGCGGCGTGGACGTCTTCTTGCTGCTCTCCGGCTATTTCTTCCTCGGCTCCCAGTTGCGCTATGTGACAAAGCCGAACGCCACCTTTAACCCCTGGTGGCCCATCTGGCGTACCTTGCGCCGCCTCGTGCCGGCCCTCGCACTGGTCATTGCGGTGACCTACCTGCTGGTGTATTTCTGGACGCCGCAGCTGATGCGCATCGAGCTGACCCAGCAGATCACAGCCACGATGCTCTACTACCAGAACTGGGAGCTAGCCTCCCAGAACGCCGACTACGCGGCCGCCGCGGCGGACACCTCCCCGCTGCAGCACATGTGGTCGATGTCGGTGCAGGGCCAGTTTTACCTGCTGGGTATCGCTTTCGCCCTGATTCTGGGCGCCGTTATGCGCTGGCGGGGCCGGTCCAGCAAGGTCAACGCGGTGGCGGGCCCGATCCTCATCGTGGTCACCATCGCCTCCTTCGCCTGCGCCAGCCGCTTCGGCTTCTTTGGCACCCCGGAAAACTACTACTCGACCTTCTCCCGCGCCTGGGAGCTGACCTTGGGCGCGGTGCTCGCCATCTACGGCCATCGCATCCGCATCCCGCAGCGCCTGTCCGACGTCGTCACCGGCTTGGGCCTGCTGCTGCTGATGTTCACCGGCGCGGCCATCGCGGATTCCACCGCCTACCCGGGCCCGCTGTCCCTGATTCCGCTGGGCGGCGCCGTCCTCATCATCATCGGCGGGGGCGGCCGCATCTCCCGCGCGATGGCGTCCAAGCCGGCCCGCTGGCTCGGCGATGTCGCCTATTCCCTCTACCTGTGGCACTGGCCGCTGCTCATCCTGTCCACCTCGGCGCTCGGCATGGATCGCCCGGCCTGGTGGCTGGGCGCCATCATCATCGCCCTGTCCCTCGTGCTTGCCGATGCCACCCACCGCTTCATCGAGGCCCCCTTGCGGCAGCATCGCAAGCGCCCGCTGGCCGACGACATGCCCGTCAACAAGGCCCTGGCGACCATGCGGGAAAAGGTCGGCGCCCTGCGCGCGGCCGGCGGCGTGGCGGCGACCGCCCTGGTCATCGCCCTGCTGTCCGTGCACCCGTGGTTCAAGTCGACCCTCGACAGCGAGGAGGCCGAGTACTTGGACCCGGCCCTCTACCCCGGCGTGATGGCCCTGATGGGCCAGGACGTGCCGGATAACCAGCCGGTCAAGCCCGACCCGGTGCGCGTGGGCAGCATGGTCCCGCCGGTGGCCTACCAGCACTGCTTCGTCCCAGACACCGAGCCCGGCGACTCCTTCTTCGAGATCGACAAGGACGGCAACCCGTGTATTTTCGGCGACCCGGATTCCGACGTCGAGGTCTACCTGGTGGGCGGCTCCCACGCGGAGCAATACGCCTCCGCCATCGACTCGCTGGGCAAGGAGATGAACTTCAAAGTCGTGCCGCTGCTGCGCCAGGACTGCCCCATTGAGCTGGGCGACGAGCTCACCGTCACCCCGGACTGCGCCCAGTGGTCCGAGCTGGCCACCGAGCGCATCCTCGATGCCGACCCCGACCTGGTCATCTCGAATACCACGCGCCCGATGGGCGAGCACGGCACCGGCCCGGACGTCGTGCCGGCCGGCTACGAGCGCTTCTGGGAAGTCCTGGCCGACAACGAGATCCCGTTCCTGGGCCTGCGCGAGAACCCGTGGGGCTTTGACGAGAACTTCAACCCCATCGAGTTCGATGAGTGCTACGTGGCCAACGAAGACGCCATCGGCTGCGGTACGACCCGCGAGCAGAACTACCAGCCGGTCGACCCTTCGGCGGGCATCCTGGCGCAGTGGCCGAACATGATCGCGGTGGATACCTCCGACTGGTACTGCGACGAAGAAAAGTGCCCGGTCGTTATCGGCAACGTCATGGTCTACCGCGACATGCACCACATCTCCAACGCCTACGCGATGTCCATGAAGCCGCTGCTGGAGGACCTCATCGCGCCCTTCCTGGCGGGCGAGCCGCAGCAGCAAGAAGCTCCGGCCCCGCTCGTCCCAGAGGTCGAAGCGGAGCCGGAGCCGGCGGAGGAAATCTACTACTAGTTACTTCTTCTTGCCTTGGCCGAAGTCAAGGTTGTTGAGGTCGATGTTTTCCATGCCCTTGGGCATGCCCGGCATCCCGGACATACCCGGCATGCCACCGCCGCCCATCTGGTTCTGCATCTTCTGCAGCTCCTCCATGGAGGGCATACCGCCCGGCATGCCCGGCATCCCACCGGGCATCCCGGAGCGCTGGCGGCCGCCGCCCTTGCCCTTCTTGCGCTTGCCGTTTTTGCCCTTGCGGCCCTTGGGCTTCTTCTTCGTCGCGGAGCGCGAGCCGCCGCCCATGCCGAACTGGCCGGCCATCTTCGTCATCATCTTCTTGGCCTGCTCGAAGCGTTCGATGAGCTGGTTGATGTCGGAGACCTTCACGCCGGAGCCGTTGGCGATACGCTTGCGACGCGACGCGTTGAGGATCTTTGGATCCTCGCGCTCGGCCGGGGTCATGCCGCGGATGATGGCCTGGATGCGGTCGAGCTGCTTCTCGTCGACCATGTCGGCCATCTCGTTCATCTGCTTGCCGCCGGGCATCATCTTCAGCAGGTTGCCGATGGGCCCCATCTTGCGGATCATCAGCAGCTGATCCAAGAAGTCGTTCAGGGTCAGCTCGCCGCTGCCCATCTTGGCCGCGGCCTCCTCGGCCTTCTGCTGGTCGAGGGTGGACTCCGCCTGCTCGATGAGCGAGAGCATGTCGCCCATGCCCAGGATGCGGCTGGCCATGCGCTCTGGGTGGAAGACGTCGAAATCGGCGAGCTTCTCGCCCGTGGAGGCGTACAGGATGGGCTTGCCGGTGACCTCGCGGATGGACAGGGCGGCGCCACCGCGGGCGTCGCCGTCCAGCTTGGTCAGCACGACGCCGGTGAAGTCGACGCCGTCGCGGAAGGCCTCGGCGGTCTGGACGGCGTCCTGACCAATCATCGAGTCGATGACAAACAGGACCTCGTCCGGGTTGACGGCGTCGCGGATGTTGCGCGCCTGGGTCATCAGGGTCTCGTCGATGCCCAGTCGGCCGGCGGTATCGATAATCACCACGTCGTGCTGCGCGCGCTGCGCCTCCGCGATGCCGTCGCGCGCGACCTGCACCGGGTCCCCGTGGGAGGTGCCCATCTCGTGGTCGTGGGAGTCCAGGGACGTGCCCGGGTCCGGGGCGAAGGTCTTCACGCCGGCGCGCTCACCGACGATCTGCAGCTGCTGGACCGCGCCCGGGCGCTGGAGGTCACAGGCCACCAGCATGGGAGTGTGGCCGTCCTTTTCCAGGTGCTTGGCGAGCTTGCCGGCCAGGGTGGTCTTACCGGCACCCTGCAGGCCGGCGAGCATAATGACCGTCGGCGGGTTCTTCGCCAGGTTCAACCGGCGAGTCTCGCCGCCCAGGATCTCAACCAGCTCTTCGTTGACGATCTTGATGACCTGCTGGGCCGGGTTGAGTGCCTCGGAGACTTCCGCACCGGCCGCGCGCGCCTTGATTCGCTTGATGAACCCGCGGACTACCGTCAGGGAGACGTCCGCCTCCAGCAGCGCGAGGCGAATTTCGCGCGCGGTGGCGTTGATGTCTGCCTCGGTCAGCTTGCCTTTGCCACGCAGCCCTTTAAGGGCTGATTGCAAGCGATCGGACAATGACTCAAACACGTTTCTTGGCTCTCCATTATCTAGGGGTTATCTATTAACTCCCCCAGCTTAGTCGCTCGACAGGGCCGCGGTCACATTCGCGACCACCGCGGCCCGGCTCAGGCCCGAATAGGGATTGCCGCGCAGGCAGATGGTCACGATCATCGTCGCGCCCAACGCCGCGTGCTCCATCCATTCGATCTCGGGTAGCTGGGCAATCAGCGTGCCCAGCGCCGCCCGCCGCTCGACGGTGCGCACCTCCAGCAGGCCTTCCGCGTTGAACATCGCCGTCGTGTGCCCGCCGGCAACCTGGGGCAGGCGCGAGTGCACGCCGGACTTGTAGGCCTGCAAGAAGCGGTCGATATCGCTGGCGTCCTCCCAGGACTCCTGCACCGTGCGCGCGGAAAACTCCGCGGCCAGCGCCCCGCCCGTGTATTCCATGCGCGAGGTCACCACCGTCCACCCCAGGGCGGCCAGCAGGGCCAGGGCCTCGACGATGCCTGCCTGGTCCGCGTGCAACGACACCGTCAGCAGCTGGTTGTCGCTGTCCCGGGTGACCGTCAACTCGCTGGGAGCGGGCACCCGCGGGCGCACGTGCGGCTGCGGCACCAGGGCCTCGCGGGCGCGGCGGCTCAGCAGTCCGGCGGCGGACTCCAGGCGGGTGTTCCAGACGCCGGGGCCGGTGGACTCGGCATCGGCGCGCGTGAGCACCGCCAACAAGGAAACGGTGAGCTGATCGTAGTGGCAGGCGGCCAGGAGCGCGTCGCGGGCCGCGTCCGAGGTCGGGTCCATGGTGCGGGCCAGCCGCGACAAGGTGGTGTGCTCGGCGACCAGCGTCTGCGCCCGCGACCTATCGGCCAGGTTCAGCCGCAGGCGCGCAGCTATGCGCGTTACCATCTCCGCCCCGACCAGCGCGTGCGGGCGGTCATAACCCTTGCCGATGTCGTGGTAGAGCGCCGCCAGCAGCAAGATGTCCGGCCGCGCGACCGTCGTCCGGTCCTCGGCGCAGCGGGCCACCGTCGCCAGGCTGTGGTAGTCGATGCTGTGCGTATGGACCCGTTCGCGCGGCATCAGCCCCCGGATGTGCGACCACTCCGGCACGATCCTCTCCCACAGCCCGTGCGCGTCCATCTGGCGGATGACCCGCGGCGTGTTGGCCGGCGAGGACAACAAGGCGAAGAAGTCATCGGTGGCCGCGGCGGTGAAACGCTCCGGCAGGTCCGGCAGTTCGCGCAGCGTGTGCCAGACCCCCGCGGCGACCGGGCGCCCCGTGCGGGCCGCGGCCGCCCCGACCCGCAGGACCAGGGCCGGGTCTTCCAGGTTGGGGTGGCGCGACAGCGTGATATAGCCGCCGTTATCGATGACGTCGAGGTCCAGCGGCCGCCGCGGCGAGTGCGCTCCCCGCTTGCCCACCAGCCCCCGGGCCGTGGCGAGGCCGCGTTCCACCGCGCGGTCGACGCGCGTGGCGGTATCCACCAGGGTCGCGGACAGTTCGTAGCGGTCCGCATACCCCAGCTCCGCGGCTACCGATGCTGCGAACTCCGGATCCAGCACATCGCGGCGCCGGCGCGCATGCTCGTGCAGCAGGGTGCGCACGTCGAGCAGTAGGCGGGTCTCAGCGCTCAGGTCCGGCGCGTCGCAGAGGTTACCCAACGCGAGCGCACGCAAAAGCTGGATATCGCGCAGGCCGCCGCGCCCGTTCTTCACGTCGGGCTTGGTCATCGTCGCCACGGAGCCGGAGCGGTGCCAGCGGCGGATGGCTAGGTCGATAAAGGCGTCGAAGTTGCGCTGGAGCTGGCGCCGCCAGGAGGAATAGAGGCGGGCGCGGGCGGCATCGACAAGCATTTTGGAGCCGGAAACGTGGGTGAGTTCCAGCTGGGACAGGCCGGCGGCGGTGTCTTGGGCGGCGATCTCGCCGCACTCGCGCGGGGTGCGCACCGCAAAATCCAGGTGGTAGCCCGCGTCCCAGATGGGGTTCCAGATATCGGTGGCGTCCGGGATGGGCGCGTCATCCGGACACATCAGCATAAGATCCAGGTCGGAGCGCGGGGTCATCTCCCGGCGGGCGAAAGAACCCGTGGCGGCCAGCGCACAGCCCGGCGGGACGGGCAGGCTGCGCAGGAGCTCGACCGCGCGCTGATAGGCGTTGTCCCGCAGTTCTAGAGGGCGGATTCTCCCCGCTCCCCCGTGCGCACGCGGACGACCTCTTCGACCGGGCTGACCCAGATCTTTCCGTCGCCGATCTTGCCGGTGTAGGCGGCGTCGACGACGGCGTCGATGACCTCGGCGGCGGCATCGTCAGCCACGACCATCTCGAGCTTGACCTTCGGCACGAAGTCCGTGGCGTATTCCGCCCCGCGATAGACCTCGCTGTGGCCGCGCTGGCGGCCGAAACCCTGCACCTCGGTCACGGTCAGGCCGTGGACCTCCAGCTGGCCTAGGGCCTCGCGGATCCCCGGCAGGGTAAACGGCTTCACGATGGCGGTCACGAGTTTCATGGGTTCAAACCTTCCTGTGCTCTACTGCTGCTTCTGCTGCTGTTGGGTGCGGAGGGCGTGCTTGACGTCGGTGATGGTCACGCCGTAGATCGAGCGGCCCATGTAGTAGGAGCCGATGGCACCGATGATCCAGACGCCGAAGCAGGCGGCGAGCGCCTTGATGAGCGACATGAAGTCGAAGCCCTCCGTGGAAAAGTCCACCACCAGTTTAGCCACGAGCAGCAGCGGGATGGCCAGACAGATGGTCGGGCCGAGCAGGTTGACCCGCGTCAGCGCGTCCGGCGCGCGCCAGACCGCCACGGTGGTGGCCACAACCAGCACCGTGGCGACGACAACGAGTACGGACGCCACAATTTCGTAGATAGCCATGGGGTTAGCGCCTTCCCTTCGAGATGATGCGGGCCATCGACAGCGTCGGCAGCACGCCGCCGGCGATGGCGGCCAGCAGCGCGATGTCGTAGGCGATGGACGAGTAGACGATGGTCGAGCGGGCCAGGAAGATGGCGAGCATGCCGTAGAAGATGAGGTCGGCGACCACCGCGCGGGTGAGCTCGTCGCGCGTGCGCAGGGTCAGCACCAGCGCGGCGAAAACGCACAGGCCCATGATGAACACGCAGGCGGCAACCAACCAGTCGAAAGCGGTAAAAGCGGATACGTCAAACATTTACACGTCCTTGCCTTTCTGCTGGCGACGCCAGCTGCGGGTGGCCAGGGTCTCGTCTTCGGAGATGGGCTGGTCCTCCGTCTCCGCCAGCTCCGGCGCGCGAAGGTAGCGGCCCACGGACTCGAGCGGGTACTCGTAGAACGCCGGGTCGGCCTCGGTGGCGCTGCCCTGCCCGGGCACGCCGTAGTCGAGTTCCTTGACGTGCGGGGCCAGGCGCTCTTCCATCTCGGCGATGCCGGCCAACACCTCCGCGGGGTCATCGCCGAGGACGGCCTGGACGATGACGATGCGCGGCAGGCCCTCCCGCGGGGGTTCGCGCAGGCCGAGCGACAGGGTGCCCGGCGTGGCGGTGATCGAGGAGGTCAGCCAGAACAGCTCCCAGCCGCTGGTTACACGCAGCGGGTAGCGGACGATGACCGGGTGGTAGCCCGTGTCGGCCTTGAACGAGCAGGCCGCGAGCTGGAAACCGGAGACGAAGATCTCCTTAATGAACCAGAGGATATACGTTACGACGTGCATTTATGCTCCTCCCTCCAGAACGGACGGGTTAGGCAACGCGACGGCATCATCGCCCAGCACCGCGTGGATGTAGCTGCCGGTATCCAGCAGGTCGCCCGCGGCCGCCATGGTGAAGTCGATGACGGGGCCGGCCAGGATGAACATCGTCAGCGAGCCCAGGATGAGCGCCGCCGACGGCGCCATGAGCTTCTTGCGAATGACCAACTCGTCCGGGACCTCGTCCTGGGAGAGCTGGCGGCCCCAAAAGACCTTACGCCACACGCGCAGCATGGCCAGGAAGGCGGCGAAGGACGCCACCACGATGGCCGTGATCGCGGCCCACGCCCAGCCGTTGCCGTTGCGGGCGATCTCCACGACCAACATGACCTTGCCCCACATGCCGGAAAACGGCGGGAAGCCGACCACCGAGAAGGCACCGGCGGCAAAGATCCAGGCGATGATGGGGTCTCTGCGGGCCAGGCCGGAAAGCTTGGTGAGCCGGCCGGTGCCGTAGGTCTCCTCGATGGCGCCGGAGGCCAGAATGAGCGAGCCGACCGTGATCATGTGGTGGATGGTGTACAGGATGCCGGCGGCCAGCGCGCGCTGCCCATCGGCGGCGGTGAACGCCAGCATGATGAGGATGAACGGCATGCCGTTGAGCATCTGGTAGCCCAGCACGCGGCGGATGGTGGCCTCGGCCAGGCCGCCGAAGGAACCGACGGCCATCGACAGGATCATCACCACGACGATGAGGGCGCCCCAGCGCGCGTCCAAGTCAAAGAGGTGGACGTAGAGGCGGTAGAGCATGTAGACCGCCACCTTGGTGTGGAGGCTGGAGAACAAGCCCATGACCGCGGCGGAGGTGCCCGGGTAGGTGCGCGGCAACCAGGTGTGGACCGGGAAGATACCCGCCTTGGCCGAAATCGCGATGATGATCAGTCCGGCGGCCACCGTGGCGGGGCCGTTGCCGGCCGCCACGCCGTTGAGGGCGGCGATGTTGACGGAGCCGGTCACGGAGTACATGTAGCCCACGCCCACCACCAGCAGCGTGGAGGCGAACAGGTTCACCAGCACGAAGGCGCGGCCCGAGGCCAGGCGGGCCCAGGTGCCGGACATCGTGATGAGCCCGTAGGAGGGCAGCAACATAACCTCGATGAACACGAAGAAGTTGAACAGGTCGGCGGTGATCAGCGCGCCGGCCACGCCCGTCAGCAGGATGAGCGTCAGCGACGGGTAGTAGCGCGATTTGGTCTCCCCGCCGGCGATAGCGAACCAGTTCGCGCCGAAGGAGACGATCATCGCGGTTGTCAGCATGATCGCGGAGAAGGAATCCCCCACGAACGGGATGGCCACGTTGCCCGGGTACATGCCCACGTTGTGGGCCACCGGGCCGTTGTTAACGGTGTAGGCCAGCAGCCCCAGGCCGGCGAAGATGCCGACGGCGGGCACCACCAGCATGATGGCGTCGCGGACCGGGCGCCAGGGCGCCAGCAGCGCGAAGGCCGCCGCGATGAGCGGTACTGCCGGAAACAGGGGCAGCATTTGGCTTACTAGGTCGTACATTGGTGCCTAGCCCTCCTTCGCAGTGCGGTCGGCGGCAGCTTGCTGGGTCTCGTAGACGTCCTCGTAGGCGTCGCGCGCGTGTTGGATGCGGCGCACCGCCTCGTCGGAACGCTGCCGGATGTCCTGGTTGTGCGCGTCGCGCCCGAGGGTCGAGAACGGGTGGTCGACGGTGTTGTCGTCGACGGGGTCGGCGGCATCGGTGTCGTCGTTGGGCCCCATAGCGGCCAGGGTGAGCAGGATGGTCGCGGTCGCCATGGAAATGACCACGGCGGTCAGGACGAAGGCCTGCGGCAGCGGGTCCGCCATCTGCTCCGGCGGGGTCTGCGACGGGAAGGCCTCCCCGCGGAAGGAGTAGACGCCGGTGGCCAGCAGCGTCAGGTTGGCGCCGTGGCCGAAGCACATCATGCCGAGCACGATCCGCACGAGGCCGCGCTGCTGGATGAGGTAGACGGCCCCACCGATCAAGATGGCGATGGTCAAAGCCAGAATCATTTACTTCTCCCCCTTCTTACGGGCGCCGCGCCGCGAGCGGGTAAGCACCGGCTTCGGCGATTGCGCCGGGTTGATTGGGTCGGGGTACGGGTCGTCGATGTCGTCCATCGTGGCCTGCGGGGTGTTGGTGAGCACGGAGTCGTCGTCGTGGACCCACGGCAGGTACTCGCGCTCGGTGCCCGGGCGCAGGTAGCCACCCAGGGCGTTGATGGCCATCGTGAGCATACCCAGCACGGCCAGGTAGATGCCCAGGTCGAAGATCAGCGAGGTGGTCCAGTGCTGGCCCAGGGCCTCGCCGTGGATGGCCACCAGGAAGCCGCTCGGATCGGCCAGGTAGCCGATGAAGCCGGCCAGCAGCGCAATGATGATGCCGATACCGGTCAGACGGATAGGCGCCATCTGGCCGAAGACGATCTCGTCGCGGCCGCGCGAGAGGTAGGTCAGGCCGATGGCCGCGCCCATGATCAGGGCGGCCGGGAAGCCGCCGCCGGAGGCATTGTGGCCGCGGAAGAAGACGATGACGGACATGATGACGAGGATCGGCACCACGATCTGCAGGGCCTTGCGCATCGGCACGGAGTTCAGCTGCGACTGCCCGAACGGGGCCGGGCGGGTACCCGGCGAGAACGGGAAGCGCGGCAGCGTGGAGGTCACCGCGGCAATAACCACGGCGGCCATGCCCAGCACGGACAGCTCGCCCAGCGTATCCAGGGCACGGAACTCGACGATGATGGTGGCCACGACGTTGTCGCCGCCGGTGATGTCCGGGGCGTTGTTCAGGTACCACTCGGCCAGGTCGGAGCGCTCGTGGCGGCCCATGAGCGTCCACACGCCGAGGAAGGCGGTGATACCAGCCAGCACGGCCACCACCACGGAGCCGTAGCGGCGGCGCGGGTTGCGCACGGGCTCGAACTTCTCCGGCAGGTAGCGCAGCACCATCATCATCACGATGACGGACAGGGCCTCCACCGTGAACTGGGTCAGGGCGACGTCCGGGGCACCCAGCAGGAACATCTGCAGGGTGACACCGACGCCGACCGCGCCGACCATGACCGCGCCGGTCAGGCGGTTCTGGGTGCGCACCAGGCCGAACATCGAGAGCACGATGATGCCCAGCGGCAGCAGGTCCCACGGGTTGTCCAGGCCGTCGACGCGCGGGGCCAGGGCTTCGCCGTCGATGCCCTCGCTGCCGAACAGCGTCGCCGCCGCCAGCAGGACCACCAGCAAAACGATGGGCAGCAGGTGGCGCGACGGGTTGTGGGTGGCGGCCAGGGAGGCAAAGACGCGGCCGATGCCCTCGCTGAGCTTGTGCACCCCGTGCAGGAGCTGGTTGCCGTTGGTCGGCAGCAGTTCCCGCGACTCCAGGGCGGACCACAGCGGGCGGCGCACGGCCAGGCCGGCGATGCCGAGCACCAGCACCACCACGGAAATAACCAGCGGCACGTTGATGCCGTGCCACAGCGCCAGGTGGCTGTGGTGTTCCATGCCGACGGCGGCGGCGATGTTGTCCAAGGGGGCATCGAAAAGCCCGAGGACGAAGACCAGCGGCACGGACATGAGTCCGGGCAGGGCGGCCGGCAGCCACAGGGATACCGGGGCCTCGTGGACGCCGGACATGTCCTTGTCGCCGTCGATGAAGGCGCCGAAGACGAGCTTCGCCGAGTAGGTAAACGTCAGCAGCGCGCCGATGCCGGCGGCAATCAGCAGGACCACTACCCCGGCATTGCCAATGGGCGCGTCCTGGAAGGCGGTGAGCATGCCCTCCTTGGACACGAAGCCCAGAAGCGGCGGGACCGCGGCCATGGAGGCCGCGCCGATGACCACGGAGACGAAGGTGAACGGCATCTTGTTCCACAGCTTGCCCAGGTCCTTGATGTTGCGGGAGCCGGCCTCGTGGTCGATGACGCCGATGAGCATGAACAGCGAAGACTTAAACAGCGCGTGCGCCAGGGTGTGGACGACGGCGGCGGCGATGGCAAACGGGGTGCCCACGCCGATAGTCGCCACGATCCAGCCCAGGTGCGAGACCGTCGAATAAGCGGTCAGCTTCTTCAGGTCCGTCTTCTGGACGGCAAAGAGCGCGGACATAATGGCCGTGCCCATGCCGACGACGATCAGCAGCCAGTTCCAGACCGCGACGTCGTGGAAGATCGTCGAGAAACGGATCAGCAGGTAGATGCCCGCCTTGACCACGGCGGCGGCGTGCAGAAACGCGGAGACCGGCGTGGCGGCCGCCATGGCCTCGGGCAGCCAGAAGTGGAACGGGAACTGCGCGGCCTTGGTGAAGGCGGAGACAGCGATGAGCACCGCGACCCCGACAGTCAGCGCCTGGTTCTCGGCCCAGACAGGGGAGGTCAGGATGGCGTGCAGGTTGGTCGATCCCACGGCGGTGGCGGCGATGGCCACGGCCGTCAGCAGCGTCAGGCCGCCGATGAAGGTCAGCACGAGGGTGCGCTGCGAGCCCGGTTCACCGGTGGCGCCGGAGCGCGCAATCAGCATGAACGAGGCCAGCGAGACCAGCTCCCAGGCCATAAACAGGACGATCACGTCGTCGGCCAGCACGAGCAGGAGCACCGACATGGTAAAAGCAGTCATCAGCGTGTAGAAGCTGACGTTGCCTTGGTGCTTGGGAAGGTACGCGGCGGAATAGACGAGGACGACAGCCCCGATCACAAGCGCCAGCAGCGCGAAAAACGCGCCGAGGGCATCCGCGCGCAACGAGACCCCAGCGTCCACCCCGGGCGCGAGGAAGTCCGCGACCCAGGTCAGCTGGTACTCGATGCCATTCCCGCTGGAAATCGCGGGAATTTCTCGGAGGATCAGTCCCGCCGCCACGACGAAGATGGCCGCCAGCGGCCATCCTGCTTTTCGATCAAGTACCTTGACCGCGACGGGCGAGCACACCACTGCCAGCGCCGCGAGAAGGACAACATATAAAAGCGTCACAGGTTTAAAGCCTTAACACGATGGACGGTAATGGACATGTATGGAGTTTGCTGAAAATAGCATCAATACAGCCTCCCCAGATTAGCACTGTGGTTAATCCGGATCACGTCACTGCCCGAGCTAATCACCGATCACTTTGGCCCCCAGCTGTCGGTTGCAGCCGGGGGCCGAAGGTGAATAGAAAGGCGGGTCGCTTAGCTGCCCAATAGAGCGTCGACGAAGCTTTCGACCTCGAAGGGCGCCAGGTCGTCCGAGCCCTCGCCCAGCCCGACGAGCTTGACGGGCACGCCGAGTTCTTCCTGCACCTGGAAGACGATGCCGCCCTTGGCGGTACCATCCAGCTTGGTCAGCACCACGCCGGTGATGTCCACGACCTCGCGGAAGATGCGCGCCTGGACCAGGCCGTTCTGGCCGACGGTGGCGTCGATGACCAGCAGGACCTCGTCGACCTGCGACTTCTTTTCCACCACGCGCTTGACCTTGCCCAGCTGGTCCATCAGGTCGGTGGAGGTGTGCAGGCGGCCGGCGGTGTCGACCAGGACGACGTCGACTTGGTTTTCGACGCCGGCGGCGACGGCATCGAAAGCCACCGATGCCGGGTCCGCGCCCTCCTTGCCACGCACGGTCTCCGCGCCCACGCGCTTGCCCCAGGTTTCGAGCTGGTCCGCGGCCGCGGCACGGAAGGTATCCGCGGCGCCCAGCAGGACCTTCTTGCCCAGGGAGACCAGCACGCGCGCCAGCTTGCCGGTAGTGGTGGTCTTGCCGGTGCCGTTGACGCCGACGACCATGACGACGGCCGGCTTGCCGTCGTGCGGCATGGCCTTAATGGAGCGGTCCATCTCCACGTGGCCGGCCTCGATGAGCGCCTCGCGCAGCATGGCGCGGGCCTCGTCCTCGCTGCTGACGCCGCGCTCGGCGATCTTCTCGCGCAGCGATTCCGTCACCTTCAGCGTCGACTTCGTGCCCAGATCCGCCATGATCAGGGTGTCTTCGATTTCCTCCCAGGCGTCGTCGTCCAGGTCGCCGGCGGACAGAATGCCCATCAGCCCCTGGCCGATGGCGTTCTGGGAGCGCGACAGGCGCCCGCGCATCCGACCCAGGCGGCCGACGGCCGGAGCGATCTCCTCGCGCGGTTCCGCCGCTGCGGGCTCAGCCTCCGGCTCCGGCTGCGGCTGCTCAACCTCTTCTGCGGCCGGTGCCGGCGTAGGCACCGGGGTCTCCTCGAGGGCGCGCTCCGCGGAGCTGGTCTGCGCGTCGGCGGCAGCGGCGGCTTCCTCGGCCTCCGCGGTGGAGGTCTCATCCTGGGCGGACTGGTCCGCGGCTTCCGGCTGGGCCGGCTCAGCCGGCTCAGCCTGCTCAGCGGGTTCGACCGGCTCGACCGGCTCGACCGGCTCGGCCGAGACGGCATCCGCGGTCTGCGTGGCCGGGGCGGTCTTCTCCCCTGCCTCGGTCGGCTCGGCCTTCGGAGCCTTCTCAGCCTTCTCGGCCTTCGGAGCCTGCGGCGCCTTGTCAGTCGGAACGGCGGCCTCGGCGCGGTCGGCCTCGGAGGCGAGCGGGGCATCGGCGAGCTCGTCAGACTTCGCGCGGGCTACGGCCGCGGCGGCGATGTCCTCGACGCTCTCGGTCCGCTCGGTATCCTCGTTGGCAGCCTTCTCGCTGCCAACCTTCTCGCTGTCGGCCTGCGCGGGCTCTGCCGGGGTGGCCGGAGCCGGCTGCTCGGCCTTGGCCGGCTCGTCGTGGGCAGAAGCGAAGACGCCGGCCATGCCCGCGGCGTTTGCGTTGCCGGCGGCGTTCGGGTTGCCGGCCGGCTGCTTTTCGGGCTCGCTGCCGGCCGCGAAGTTAAAGCCGGACTTGGCCTGGTAGTTTCCGGATTTTTCCTGCTGGGTCAGTTCCTTCGGCTCGGTGTCTTCCTGGTTGAAGGACACCTTCTTGCTCTCGCCGCGGCGCCTGCCTACTAAGACCACCGCCACTAGGGCGATGACGATAAGGACGACGACGGCAATGCCAATCCATAGCGCTAAGTTAGATTCCATGCCTTCCATAGTGCCAGCAAACGGCCGCGCTAGTGAGGTGGGCCCGGGGTTTAACCCCGGGAGGAGGCATCGACGCCGAGGCGGGCGGCATCGTCAGCAGCCTGCTCGGTGCCCGGAGCCGTGCCGGCGGGATTCATGCGCTGCGAGATGACGCGGGTAATCCCGTCGCCGCGCATGGTCACGCCGTAGAGCACGTTGGCCACGTCCATCGTCGGCTTCTGGTGGGTAATCACGATGAGCTGCGAGTCGTTGCGCAACTCCTCGAACAGCGCGATGAGCCGGCGCAGGTTGACGTCGTCGAGGGCGGCCTCGACCTCGTCCATGACGTAGAAGGGCGAGGGGCGGGCGCGGAAGATGGCGACCAGCATCGCCAGGGCGGTCAGGGACTTCTCCCCACCGGAAAGCAAGGACAGGCGCTTGACCTTCTTGCCCGGCGGGCGGGCCTCGACCTCGATGCCGGTGGTCAGCATGGAATCCGGCTCCGTGAGCACCAGGCGCCCCTCCCCTCCCGGGAAGAGCGTGGAAAAGACCTTCGGGAATTCCGCCTCCACGTCACGCCAGGCGTCGGTGAACAGCTGCAGGATGCGCGCGTCGACGTCCTCGATGACCCCTTCCAGGTCGCGGCGGGCCTGGATGACGTCGTCGAGCTGCGTGGACAGGTAGCGGTAGCGCTCCTCCAACGCGCGGTACTCCTCCAGCGCCAGCGGGTTGACCTTGCCCAGCGAGTTCAAGTCCTTCTCCGCCTGCTTGAGGCGTTTCTTCTCCGCGGCCTGATCGAACTCGGGGCCCGGGGTGTAGTCGCGCAGCAGATCAGCAATCGAGATGCCGAGCTGCTCGGTGACCTTCTCCTCGGCCTCGTCGACGCGGACCTGCGCCTGGGTCTGGGCGACCTCCGCGTCGTGGGCCTGCTGGGTGAACCTTTCGGCCTGCTGCCTGGCGGAGGAGACGGCCTGCTTGGCCGAGGCCAGCCGGGTGTTGAGCGCGTTGCGCTGGTTGACCAGCTCGTCGCGGCGCTCGGTGGCACGGTCGAGGGCATCGGCGGCGCGGGCCGCGAGGTCTTCGGCGTGGCGTTGCACGGCGGCGGCCAGGCGGGCCTGGGCGCGGCGGCGGGCCTGGGCGTTGTCGTGGCGCTGCTTGGCCAGGCGCTCGTTTTCGGCCTGCCGGCGCAGGTTATCCGCCTTGCCGGCGACCTGGGAGACCTTCTCCTGGGCCGAACGGGCCGCGTACTGGGCCTCCACCTGGCGGTTTTTGGCCTGCTCCAGGGCGGTCGATGCCGCATCGCGCGCCGCGGAGTCCGGCTCCTCGGTGGCCTCGTCGTCGTCGACGCGGCTGAGCCGGTCGCGGGTCTGCTCCAGTTCCTCCCGGGCCTTATCGAGCTGGACATCCAGCTCGGTGGCGCGAGCGGCGGCTTTTTCGTGTTCCTTCGTATTGGCCTCAACCTGCTGGAGGAGGCGCTGGTGGTCGCGCTGCCAGGCCGCGATCTGGGCGTCGTGTTCCTGCAGGGCCGCGGTCGCCGAGGCCGCCGCGACGCGCGCTTCCTCGGCTGCCTGCTTGGCGCCCTCCAGGGTGCCGGACAGCTCCTCGGCGGCGGTCTGGGCGGCCTCCAGGCGCTGGCGCGCCTGGGCGATCTGGGCGCTAACCTCCACGGTCGAGGAGGCGCCCGTGCCGGCCTGCAACCAGCCCTCGCCGCAGAGCACGCCGTCCGGGGTCACGGCCCGCAGGCGCGGATCGGCGGCGACGAGCTCCCGGGCGGCATCCACCGTGGGGGCGAGCACGACGTCGGCGAGCAGGCGGTTCAGGCCGGCGCTGACGGCGGGGTCCACCTCGACCTCGTCGAGCAGCCAGCTGGTCCCGGCGGGCAGCTCCGCCTGCAGGCGCCAACCGGAACTGGCCGGGGCCTCGGTATCAACCACGGCGGTGCGGGCGGCGCCGCTGAGCTGTTCGAGCAGGTCCCCGTCGACCTGTCCGGCCTGGGCTTCCGCGAACGCTCCGAGGGCCGCGGCCAGGGCGGAGTCATATTTAGTGGTGACGTGATCGGCCAGCGGCGAGAAGTCCGCGCCGAGCTCGACGGCCGGCGGGGCGGTCTGTGCGAGGGTATCGATCTGCGCTCGCAGCGTGTAGACCTCGCGGTCGCGGTCGCGCTGATCGTCGCGCAGCTGCTCGAGGCGCTTGTCGGCGGCGTCGGACTCGCTGGCGGCGCGCACGTGCGCCTCGTCCAAGGGCTCGCGCTCGGCCTGCAGGGCGGTGAGCTTGTCGCCGACGTCGTCGGCCTCGCGGCGGGCCTGGCTCACGCGTTCCCGGGTGGACTCGCAGGTGGCCTCCTGGCGGGCGAGCTCGGCTTCGGCCTGTTCCACGCGGCTGGTCTGGGATTCTTCCTGCGCAACTAGGCGCACCACGCCTTCGCGGCGGTCCGCCAGGGCGCGGACCTGGGCGCGGTGCTCCTTTTCCTCCGCGGCGTATTCCTCCTGGCGGGCGGCGACTTCCTCCTTGGCCTCTTCGAAGGCCTCGGCGGCGGCCTCGGCGCTAGCCAGCAGCATCTCGTAGTCTTCGTCCGCCTGGCGGGCGCGCGCCTCCAGCTCTTCGGGGTCTTGGCCCTGGTAGGCGGTGGCCTCGCCGGAGGTGCGGGCGCGTTCGGCAGCAATGCGCAGGGTTGCGGCGATGCGCTCGCTCAGGTTGGACAGGTCGAACCAGAGTTGCTGGGCCGCCTCCGCTGCGGGGGCAACCTCTTCCAGCTCGGTCTCGAGGTCGAGCTGGGCGCCGGTGGTCTCCTCCAGCACGGCCTGGGATGTGGCCAGGGACTCGGCTGTGCGCTGGGTGGCCGCGCGGGCATCGTCGAGCTGGCCGCGCAAGGAAACGATCCGGGCGCCGGCCAGCCCCAGGCGAGCGTCGCGCAGGTCCGCCTGGACGGTGGCTGCGCGCTGGGCGGCCTCGGCCTGGCGGGCAAGCGGCTTGAGCTGTTTGCCCAGCTCCTCGGTCAGGTCGGTCAGCCGGTCGAGGTTGGCCTGCATGCCGTTGAGCTTGCGCTGGGCCTTCTCGCGGCGGCGGCGGTGTTTGAGGACGCCGGCCGCTTCCTCAATATAGGAGCGGCGCTCCTCCGGCCGGGACTCGAGGATTTCCGCGAGCTTGCCCTGTCCGACGATGATGTGCATTTCGCGGCCAATGCCGGAGTCTGAGAGCAGCTCCTGGATATCCATGAGGCGCGCCTTGGAGCCATTAATTTCATACTCGCTGGCGCCGTCGCGGAACATGCGGCGGGTCACGGAGACCTCGCGGTAGTCGATGGGCAGCGCCCCGTCGGAGTTGTCGATGGTCAGGGTGACCTCGGCGCGGCCGAGCGGCTTCTTGTCCCCGGCGCCGGCGAAGATGACGTCCTGCATCTTGCCGCCGCGCAGCGTCTTGGCGCTGCCTTCCCCCATTACCCACGCGAGGGCGTCTACCACGTTGGATTTGCCCGATCCGTTCGGGCCCACCACGGCGCAGATCCCTGGCTCGAATTTGAGCGTCGTCGCCGAGGCAAAGGACTTAAACCCTTTGAGCGTGAGTGATTTCAGGTGCATTGGATAAAGTCTAACAACTTAGCTTCGCTAGGCTTCACACCAATGGCCGCTAAGCGCCGCGAAGAACAAAGGTCAAATATAAATTTGGCCAACATCAAACGGTGTTAACATATGAGGTAAAATTTTGCTGAACAAAGTTAAGATTCCTCATTAACATGCTCTAGGATTAGAACTTTAACATCAGTTCAACTTCCCCGGTTGAACCCTACCCCAGAAAGCTGAGTTGAAAACAAGGTGACCACTCCTCAGGCCCGGGTCTTGCGTGCTCACAACGAGCGCAGCAAGCAAGAAACCCGTCGGGCAGTTTTCCAGGCCGTCAAAGTCCTCGCCAAGGACAAGCTGTTTGCCGATATCACGGCCTCCGAGATAATCCGGACCGCGAAGATTTCGCGCTCCTCGTTTTACCGGCACTTCCCCACCAAAGACTCAGTAGTGGAGCAGTTCATCCACCGCGTCTTCGACGAGATTGGCACCACCCCCTCGGCCCGCGATTCCCTGCGCAGCTACTGGGCCGCGGTCTTGGACAAGACCTGGCAGTACCGCGAGGAGCTGACCCTGGCCATCTCCGCCGGCGCTCACTACCGCATCCTCGAAGAGCTCAACAAGAACCTCGACGAATTCGAGGACACCATCGCCGGGGTGACCTGGAACGGGCTCCTGTTCAACATCATCATGTGCTGGGCGGAGACGAATTTCGCCATGGACAAAGAGGAGCTGCTGGAGCGTGCCGTGGAGGTCACCCATTCCCTCCCCGAGCCGCCGAACCTCGTGTCCACGACGATCCGGCCGCCGCGCTAGCCGCGGCCATCCACCGGCGCCCGGTTATTTCTTAACGCTCGATAAAGCCTTCCTCGCCCCGCGGGTCGGAATACTGTTCCACGACAGTATCCACCCGGCCGGGGCGAGACGTCGTTGACGGCTCTTCCCGCAGCAGCTCGAGCAGCCGCGCGCAGTCGGCGGCCGGCCCCTCCGCGACGACTTGGACGCGCCCGTCCCGCAGGTTCGTCGCGTGCCCCGACAGCCCGAGCTCCAGCGCCCGCGAACGGGTCCACCACCGAAACCCCACCCCTTGGACGTGGCCGTGGACGAAGGCGGTCATGCGCTTGGTCATTCGTGCTGTCACCTTTCTGGTGCTAGAGGGCTAACTGAATCCTTGCCGCGGGCTAGGACTTGTCCGGGGCGGCATCGTCGCGCAGGATCTGGCGATCCTCCACGCTGCGGCGGGTAACCGGGTCGCTGCCGTCCCAGCATTCGACGTTTTTAACCTCGGGCAGCATGTCCCGGTGGAAGACCGGGTCCACGCCCTTGCGGCGCTGCTCGTTGTAGTTCTTGAGCAGCTTGATGGCCACGCCGCTCAGCGGGACGATGGCGATGATGTTGAGCACGACCATGGTACCGGCGCCGGTATCGGCCAGCGAGAAGACCAGCGGGAGCGTGCCCACCGCGCCGAACCAGACGAAGAAGAGGACCACCAGGCGGAAGACCACCAACACGACCTTGGAGCGCGACAGGTACTCGACGTTGGCCTCGGCCAAATAGTAGTTACCCAGGATGGAAGAGAACGCCAGGAAGAACAGGATGAAGGTCACAAAGTGGATGCCCCAGTCGCCCACCTCGGACGACAGCGCGGTCTGCGTCAGGGACACGCCCTCGGCTTCCTCGCCGTAATTGACCTCGGAGCCCAGCAGGATGATAAACGCGGTGATGGTACACACGACCAGGGTGTCGAAGTAGACGCCCAGGGTCTGGACCAGGCCCTGCTTGACCGGGTGGGAAACCGTCGCGGTCGCCGCCGCGTTCGGGGCCGAACCCTCGCCCGCCTCGTTGGAGAACAGGCCACGCTGGATGCCCTGCATCATCGCGGTACCCAGGGCCGCGCCGGCAATCTCCTTGAAGCCGAGCGCGTGCCCGATGATGGCCTCGAACATGGCCGGGACGGCATCGAGGTTGGTGACCACGACGAACAGGCCCACGATGAGGTAGGCGCCGGCCATGAACGGCACGATGAGCTGGGTCATGTTGGCGATGCGCTGGACGCCGCCGAAGATGATAAGCCCGGAAATCGCCGCGATGATAACGCCCACGATGGCCTTGAAGGCGAAGCTGTCGTTGCCCATCGAGGTCGACAGGGAATCCGCGATGGCGTTGGTCTGGAAAGCGTTGTAGACAAAGCCGAAGGTAAAGGCGATGGCGACGGAGAAGATAACGCCCAGCGGGCCCCAGCCGAGGCCGCGCTTCATGTAGTAGGCCGGGCCGCCGCGGTAGGCGTCGCCGTCACGGACCTTCCACAGCTGCGCCAGCGTGGACTCGATGAAGGCCGTCGCGCCGCCCAGGATGGCGATAATCCACATCCAGAACACCGAGCCAGGACCGCCCAGGGAGATAGCCACGGCCACGCCGGCGATATTGCCGGTGCCCACGCGGGAAGCGGCCGAGATGGTAAAGGCCTTGAAAGCGGAGATGCCGCCGTAGTCCTCGTCCTCATCGCGCCCGGTGCCGTTGGGCCGCTCGACGACGGCCTTGAACATGTCGGGCACCATGCGGATCTGGACCAAAACCGTGCGAATGCCGAAGAAGATGCCCGCGCCGATCAGCAGCCACGGCACCACCCAGGTCCACAGAAAATCGTTGCCTGCGCCAACGATGTTTTCGAGAAAAGTCATGTAAATAACATAGCCTAGATCACGCTATGGGAGATCACTCGAAGGCCTGACACTGAGGGCAATAGTGCGTCGAGCGCCCACCCAGCACCCGCCGTTGCAGCAGGTTGCCGCACCGGCGGCAAGGCAGCCCGGCCCGCCCGTAGGCGTTCAAATCCCGGGCAAAATACCCGGACTCACCGTTGACGTTGACGTAGAGCGAGTCGAAACTCGTCCCGCCGGCGGCCAGCGCGGTGCGCATGACCGTCGCGGCAGCCTCGATGACCTCGCGGGCCCGGTACTGGCGCAGCGTACTCGCCCGCTTTCGGGGGTCGAGGCCGGCCAGCCACAGGGCCTCGTCGGCGTAGATATTGCCGATACCCGAGACCACCGTCTGATCCAGCAGGACGGTCTTTATCGGCACCTTCTTCGCGGTGATCCGGCGCGCGGCCGCCGCGATATCAAAGGCCGGATCGAGCGGGTCCCGGGCGATGTGCGCGATCGCCTCCAGGGGACCGTAGTGCCAGCGGCCGAAGGTGCGCTGATCGATGAAGTCTAGTTCCACCCCGCCGCTAAGCTGCGTGCGGATGCGCACGTGGGCGGAATCATTGTGTCCCACGCGCAGTTGCCCCGACATGCCCAGGTGGATAAAGACCACGTTGCGGGCGGGGTCGTCGGGGGGCTCGCCGGCTAGCTCCAACCACATGTATTTGCCGCGACGAGCCACCGCGCGCACGCGGGCGCCGACGAGCAGGTCGCCTAAGGGCACGTCCTGGCCGCGTGTGGCGCGCGGGTGCAGGACCTCGACGGCCTCGAAGGTGCGCCCGACCACGTAGGGCTCCAGCCCCCGGCGGACCACCTCAACTTCTGGTAATTCCGGCACGGTGTTGTTGGGCTCTAGTCGCTCGCCGCACCCGGGTTCGCGGTACCGGCGACCAGCCGCGGGGACTCGCGCAGCTTGTCGCAGGCCAGGTGCGCGGCCTGCTGCTCCGCCAGCTTCTTGTTATGCCCCTCGCCGCGGCCGAATTCCTGGCCGTTGACTAGGGCGACCGCGGTGAAGGTCTGATCGTGTTCCGGGCCGGTGGAGCTGGCCTCGTAGACGGGCATCGGCGCGTGCAGCTCGGCGCACAGCTCCTGCAGGGTGGTCTTCCAGTCCAGGTGCCGGCCGGCGACGGTGGCGGTGTCAATCTTATGCTGGAACAGCCGCAGCACCACCCGGCGGGCGGTCGCGAAGCCGAACTGGCGGTAGATGGCCCCCAGCAGCGCCTCGGTGGTATCGGCCAGGATCGACTCCTTGTTGGCCCCGCCGGAGGACTGCTCGCCCTTGCCCAGCAGGATATAGGAGCCCAGGCCGATCTCGCGGGCGATATCGGCCAGGCCGTAGCGCGAGACGATGGAGGCGCGCATCTTGGAGATGTCGGATTCGGGCCGGGACGGGTACTGCTCGTAGAGCTGCGCGGCCACGGACAGGCCCAGCACGGCGTCGCCCAGAAACTCTAGGCGCTCGTTGTTGGGCAGGTGGCCGTTCTCGTTGGCAAACGAGCGGTGCGTCAGCGCCAGGCGCAGGTGCTCGTCGTCGAGGTTGACCTGCAGCTTCTCGCGCAGCGGGGTGTGATCGACCGCGTCGTAGGCGACCGCCCAGGCGGCCAGCGGATCTAGCTTTGCTTTCTTGCTCACAGGAACTTCTCCAGCCCGGCCCACCGCGGGTCCACCTTCTCGTCGTCCGGGTCCTTCTCGCCGGACACCCCGGTGGTCACGCCCTTCGGCGTCTGGATATCGCAGCCGTTCTCACAGACCGGGGCGAAAGGCAGACTCAGGCCGACCTCGTCGATGACCGGCTGCAGCAGATCCACCTCGTCGCCTTCGACCTGGCCGATCTCGTCGCCGGAGCCCTGTTCCTCCTCGGATTCCGGATCGCCGGTGATGAAATCGTCGTCGGCGGCGAAGACCTGGCTGACGTGGATGTCCAGCGGCGGGTTCAGGGGGCTTAAGCACCGGGAGCACTCGCCGTGCAGGAGGCCGCGCACGTCGGCATCGACAAGCACGCCCCCGCCCAGCGGGGTCAGGGTCGCGTCCACGGTCAGCTCCTCGCCCTCTGGGACGGCAAGCATTTCGCCGCCGATGCGCGCTGGGGCGGGACCGGTCTGGCTGCGCTGGGTCGGCAGGCCCTCGGCGGACGCGCCCAGCAGCGAAGCAACGTTAAATTTCAGTGGTGAAGTCATATCACCGGATATCCTACCCCGCCGGTCAACACGGCACACGCGCTGCCCAGACGCACAGCTAGCTAAAGACTTTGCTGGGTAACCTGTCAGCCTCCTGAGCGAGCGGTCATAATGCGTTGGGGAGCCCGATTTTTCCTTTAACCCCGCGGGCGACCTGCCTAGACTGGTAGACCATGAACGAATCCATGTTGGCGGGCCTGCGCGAGGTGGCGTGGTCTTTTCCCCTCGCGGTCATCGCCCCGACAGTCTGCCTTGGCCTGGTGGGCTGCCTCGTCCGCCGGCTGCGCGGGCCACACCCGGCCGGGATCACCGGTTCCACCGGCTCCCGCCTGCGCCGCGTCTGCCTGATCGCGCTGTTGACCGGCATGGTCGTCGGCATCCTGCTGTTTGTACCGGTCCCCTTTGAAATCACCGTGCTGCTGGGCGCTGCCTGCATGGCGGTCTGCGCCGCCCAGCTGACCTGGAGCGCGAAGGAACCTCTCAGTGCCGCGTTCTGTTCGGTCGGCGCTCTGACCACCGGGATCGGGCTGGTCCACGCCTCCGTCTATTCCTACGGGCTCCTAACCGGCCACGTCACCAGCGGCGGGGAAGGCGATCTGCTGACGTCCTTCATGCTGCTGTGGCCGTTGTGCGCGCTGCCGGGGCTCATCTTCGCCCTGATCGCGGCCTTCCTCAACATCAAGTCCGCGCCCGTCGAGCCCACCAGCACCCAGCGCACGCCGGCGTATTTCTAGTATCTTCCCGCCCGCAGCTGGCCGCGCCCCTAGCGGGCAGGGCCAGCTAGGCCGGGCCGGAGTCTATCCGCGGTTGTCGTAACCGCTGTCGTAGCCGGCTTCGTAGGAATCCTGGCTGTAGCCGTTGTAACCGCGGGAGTAGTCGCTGCCGCCAGCCCGGCCGGCGGCACCGGCGCCGCGGCGCAGGGCCGTGCGATCCGAAGAGATGGTCCGCAGCACGGAGTTGAGGGTCTCCTCGAACTCGCCGAGCTTGCTGTCCACGAACTCGTCGCACTCGGTGCGCAGGCGGTGGGACTCGGAGTGGGCGGTGTCCACGATCCGGTGGGCTTCCTCGTTGGCCCGGCGCGCCACCTCCGACTCGGAGACCAGCCGGTCCTGCTCTTCCTGGCCGGCGGCCACGGCGCGCTCGTAGGACTCCTGCCCCTGGGCGACGGCGCGCTCGGCGTCGGCGCGGGCCTTTTCCACGGTGGAATCGGCCTCGTTCTGCGCGCGCTCGACCAAGCCGGCGGCGTGCGCCTGGGCGTCGGCGACCATGGACTCGGAGTCCACCTGGGCGCGGGCGATGATGTCGTCGGCCTGCGCGTTGGCGTCCGCCACGGTGTGCTCGGCGCGCTCCTCGGCGCCGCGGATAATCTCATCCTGCTTGTCGAGGACGTCCTGCGCGTCGTCGATTTCGACGGGCAGGGCGTTACGCAGATCGTCGAGCAGGGCGAGCATCTCGTTGCGGGGAACCATGCAATTCGAGGTCATGGGAACGCCCCGGGCTTGCTCCAGGTTCTGTACTAGTTCATCAAGGCTTTCGAATACGCGGTACATGATGACCAGCCTAGCCAGCGCAACCAGCTACGGCGGCTTCCCACACTGGGAAAGCCCGGAAAATCTCAAGTTTCACTTGAGACTATTCCGCTCCCCTTCCCTGCCCCTGCACCGCGCACGGAAAAACCCGGCCACCTCCCCTATAAAAACTAGGGAGACGTCCGGGCCGGGCGCGCCGGTTTTAGATGACGCCCTGGGCGAGCATGGCGTCAGCGACCTTCTTGAAGCCGGCGATGTTCGCGCCGGCGACGTAGTCGCCCTCGCGGTCGTATTCCGCGGCGGTCTTGTCGATGTTGGTGAAGATATTCGACATGATCTGGCGCAGGCGGTCGTCGGTGTAGTCGAAGGACCAGGAGTCGCGGGAGGCGTTTTGCTGCATCTCCAGCGCGGAGGTGGCCACGCCGCCGGCGTTGGCGGCCTTGCCCGGCACGAAGTTGACGTGGGAGTCCTGGAAGGCGTGGACGGCCTCCGGCGTACACGGCATGTTCGCGCCCTCGGCCACGTACTTCACGCCGTTGTCGATGAGCTGGCGGGCAGCGTCGCCGTCCAACTCGTTCTGGGTGGCGCACGGCAGGGCCACGTCGGCGGCCACGGACCAGATGCCCGCACCCTCGTGGTATTCGACGTTGCCGCCGGCTTCCGCAGCGTAGGCAGAGATGCGCTCGCGACGGTTTTCCTTGACGTCCTTGAGCAGCTCGATGTCCACGCCGTCCGGGGTGGTGACGTAGCCGGCGGAGTCCGACATCGCGACCACGGTCGCGCCGAGCTCCTGGACCTTGGCGGCGGCGTAGATGGCCACGTTGCCGCTGCCGGAGACGATCACGCGGGCACCGGAGAGGTCCTCGCCGTGGGACTGGACCATCTGCTCGGTGATGTAGACGGTGCCGTAGCCGGTGGCCTCGGTGCGCACCAGGGAGCCGCCCCAGCTGAGCCCCTTGCCGGTCAGGACGCCGGACTCGTGCTGGTTGGACAGGCGGCGGTACTGGCCGAAGAGGTAGCCGATCTCGCGGCCGCCGACCCCGATGTCACCGGCCGGCACGTCGCGGTATTCGCCGATGTGGCGGTGCAGCTCCGTCATGAAGGACTGGCAAAAACGCATGATTTCCTGGTCGGACTTGCCCTTCGGGTCGAAGTCCGAGCCACCCTTGCCGCCGCCGATGGGCAGGCCGGTCAGGGAGTTTTTGAAGATCTGCTCGAAGCCCAGGAACTTGATGATGCCCAGGTTGACCGACGGGTGGAAGCGCAGGCCGCCCTTGTACGGGCCCAGCGCCGAGTTGAACTGGACGCGGAAGCCGCGGTTGACGCGGATATTACCCTCGGCGTCGGTCCACGGCACGCGGAAGATGAGCTGGCGCTCCGGCTCGCAGAGCCGCTCGACCAGGCCGTAATCCGCGTAGTGGGGATCCTTTTCCAGGACGATCTTCAGCGAGTCCAGGACCTCGGAGAGCGCCTGGTGGAATTCCGGCTCGCCCGCGTTCCTCTTCAGCAGCTTGTTGTAGTAATCGGAAATCTGGAGGTCTACGGACATGTCTTCTCCTGCTCGGTAGTAACTAATTGGCTTCGACCAGTCCCCGGTTTTCGCGGGGCCTGTCTAGTGACAGTTTCCTTGGGCGAGGCCACTTTCGCAACCACTTTTTGGGCGCTAAAAATTACTCACCCCTTCCTAGCTGCGTTTTTGCGAGATATATTTTCTGTCATAGTACCGAAATTAAGGGGTGAAGCGCCCCAGCTTTCACCGGCTGGCCGCGGGTGAGAGAAAAAGCGTGCCCTATAATTGCGCCCATGCATATCGTCGTCGCCCCAGACTCTTTCAAAGGCACCGCTAGCTCGAGCCTGGCCGCCGCCGGCCTGACCTCCGGAATCCGGCAGGAACTCCCCGACGCCACGGTGGTGACCTGCCCGCTAGCCGACGGCGGCGAAGGCACCGCGCTGGCGCTGGCCACCGCGGCCAGCCTCGCCGGCCGGCAGCTCGCCCGCGTGCACATCCCCTCGGTGGACGCTCTCGGCCGGCTCACGGAGGCGGAATACTACTTCGATCCGGAAAACGCCACGGCCTATATCGACGTCGCTGCCGCTACCGGCCTGCCGACGGTCGCCGATAGCCCGGATCCCCTCCGCGCGGACTCCTTCGGCACCGGCGCCCTCATCGCCGACGCCGAGACCCGCGGTGCCAAATCCATCGTGCTGGGCCTGGGCGGCAGCGCGACCGTCGACGGCGGCATCGGCATCCTGTGCGCACTCGGCGCCGCGCCCCACGACGCCCGCGGCCTCGCCCTGGCTCAGGGCCCGGCCGAGCTGGTCCGCCTGGGCGACATCGACACCGCGCAGCTGAACTACAAGGCCGGGATGCTCGACTACACCCTGCTGGCGGATACGCGCTGCGTCCCCCAGCAGGCGCCGGCGATGTACGGCCCGCAGAAGGGCGCGAGCCGCGAGCAGGTCGCCCTACTGACCGGCGCGCTGCTGCGCCTGTGCGAGTTCACCGAGCAGGACCCCGCCGCCGAGCATTTCGGCGCGGCCGGGGCGATCCCGGTAGGGCTGAGCTGGATGTCGCGCATCCTGTGGGGCAACGACGAGCACGTGCGTGTGGTCAGCGGGGCCGACTACGTTGCCGACGCGCTGGATCTCGACCGGCACCTGGCCGCCGCCGACGTCGTCGTCACCGGCGAGGGGCGCTTCGACGCGCAGTCGCTGACCGGCAAGGTCGTGGGCACCGTCGCCGAGCGCGCGGCAGCCTCCCCCGCCGCGCCGCGCGTGGCCATCGCGGCCGGCCAGTTCGCCGACGATGCCGAGCCGCCCGCCGGCAGCCTCAGCGCCGCGCTGCCGGCGGGCGGCGAGATGCCCGAACGCCTGCGCGCGGCCGGCCAGGCCCTGGCCCGCCAGATCAAGGAACAGCTAGGGGGCTAGCGCTGGATATCCACGGTCCAGGGGAAGATGGCCGGGCGCTCGTGGGCGGTCTCGTCCTCGAGCAGGACGTGGTCTTTCGGCAGCGCGGCGTACGGGGTGAGCAGGCGGGACAGCACCATCGTTAGCTGGTTGATAGAACCGGTCGCCCCCTCGACCGACAGGGCGTAGCGGCGGACCTGGGCGTCGTCGAGGTCGCGGTCTTCGTGCTCGTCGCGGTAGGTCTGACGCAGCTGGTCTTCTACCCCCTCTGCCAGGCGCGGAGTATCATGACGCTTTACACTCGCCTGGGCCAACTGCCCGTTGTCGACGAGCCGGTCCAAGGCTTCGCGGAAGACGTCCTCCACGCGCTCGGCTTGGTGGTCGGGGACGAGAACATCGAACTGAATAAGTGGCATGCAGGTAACCCTACCCAAACTAACGGAGTGAGATCTATGGCTTCCCCCACAAAAAATCCGGAATTCGTGCGCGAGCACGGCGTCGACCTGTCCTGGCAGGAGGATTTTTATCAGGATCTCCACCGCCACCCGGAGCTCTCCCACGAGGAGGAACGCACCGCGGCCCAGATCCGCGCCCGGCTGGAGGGGATGGACTGCGAGGTGGTCGACGGCATCGGCGGCTACGGCATGGTCGCCATCTTCCGCAACGCGGCCACCGACGCCACCCCCACCGCGCTGATGCGCGCCGACTTCGACGCCCTGCCGGTCCGGGAGGCCACCGGCGCGGACTACGCCTCCACCAACGGCGCCATGCACGCCTGCGGGCACGACATGCACGCCACCGCCCTGCTCGGCGTGTGCGCGGTGCTCGACGCCCGGCGCGACGCCTGGTCCGGGACCTTCCTGGCGCTGTTCCAGCCGGCCGAGGAGTCCTCGATGGGGGCGAAATACATGCTGGCCGACGGGCTGACCGATCGCGTGCCGAAGCCGGACGTCTGCTTCGGCCAACACATCATGCCCGGGCCGGCGGGCACGGTGCAGAGCACGCCCGGGCCCATCATGGCCGGCTGCGACAGCCTGCGCATCCGCGTCTTCGGCCGCTCCGCCCACGCCTCCATGCCGCACAACTCCATCGACCCGACCTTCCTGGCGGCGATGATCGTGGTGCGGCTGCAGGGCATCGTCGGCCGCGAGGTGGCCCCGCACGAGTTCTTCGTCATCTCCGTCGGCGAGCTGCACTCCGGCGACAAGAACAACATCATCCCGGCCTCCGCCGAGCTGGTCCTCAACACCCGCTACTACGACCCGCAGGTGGCCGAGCGCGTCTACGCCAGCCTGGAGCGCGTCGTGCGCGCCGAGTGCTGGGCCTCCGGCAGCCCCCAGGATCCGACCTTCGAGTACTACGCCCACGGCGAGGTCACCGACAACGACGCGGGCGTCGATGCCGCCCTCCGTCCCGCCTTCGATGCCGTCTTCGGCGAGCAGTCCGTCACCTCCACGGGCAGCACCGCCTCCGAGGACTTTTGCTATCTCCCGCAGGCCTGGGGCGTGCCCTATTATTTCTGGCACGTCGGCTGCACCCCGGCCGAGCAGCTAGATACCCCGCCGGTCAACCACCAGGCCGACTTCCTGCCCGACTACGCCCCGACCGTTAAGGCCTCCACCCAGGCGGGTCTGACCGCGGTGCTGGCCTATCTGGGCCGCTAAGGCGCCCCGCGCGAAGTCGGGCGGGCCGGGCGACCTTCCGTTACAGTAGGCAGTGTTTTACACGCTCCCTCGACGCGAAGGTGTCTTTGCCCATGACCTCTCCCACGGATTTTTCCTCTGTCATCCCCGGTCACGTCCGCGCCGCCGCCGGCGTGACCCCTCCTGCCGCCTCTAACCGCAAGTACTGGTCCGGACTCGCCAACGCGGTCATGGACCACATCGCCGCGGACTGGGAGACCACCCGCCGCACTTACGCGCCGGCCCGCCGCCAGCACTATTTCTCCGCCGAATTCCTCCAGGGCCGGGCACTCCTCAACAACCTCACGAACCTGGGCCTGGTCGACGACGCCCGCGCCTACGTCGAGTCCACCGGGCGCGAGCTGGCCGACGTCCTCGAGGCCGAGCACGACGCGGCCCTGGGCAACGGCGGCCTGGGCCGCCTAGCCGCCTGTTTCCTGGACTCCGCGGTCACCCAGAACCTGCCAGTGACCGGCTACGGGCTGCTCTACCGCTACGGCCTGTTCAAGCAGACCTTCGACAACGGCTACCAGGTCGAGAAGCCGGACGCGTGGATGGAAAACGGCTACGACTTCCTGGTCCGCCGCGCCAGCACGCAGCGCCGCATTCACTTCGACGACATGGATGTGCGCGCCATCCCCTACGACCTGCCGATCACCGGCTACGGCACCCGCAACGTGGGAACCCTGCGCCTTTGGAAGTCCGAGCCCATCGACGACTTCGACTACGACGCCTTCAACTCCCAGCGGTTTACCGACGCCATCGTCGAGCGCGAGCGCGTCATGGACATCTGCCGCGTGCTCTACCCCAATGACACGACCTACGAGGGCAAGGTCCTGCGCGTGCGCCAGCAGTACTTCTTCGTCTCCGCCTCCCTGCAGGAGATGGTGGACAACTACCTCGAGCACCACGGCGACGACCTGCGCGGTTTCGCCCGCTACAACTGCATCCAGCTCAACGACACCCACCCGGTGCTGGCCATCCCGGAGCTGCTGCGCATCCTGCTCGACGAGCACCAGATGAGCTGGGACGATGCCTGGAAGGTGGTCACCGAGACCTTCGCCTATACCAACCACACCGTCCTGGCCGAGGCCATGGAAAAGTGGGAGGTTTCAATCTTCCAGCGGCTGTTCTGGCGCATCTGGGAGCTGGTCGCAGAGATCGACCGCCGCTTCCGCGAGGACATGGCCCAGCACGGCCTGGACCAGGGCACCATCGACTACCTGGCCCCGGTGGCTGACGGCCAGGTCCGCATGGCCTGGATCGCCTGCTACGCCTCCTACTCCATCAACGGCGTGGCGGCCCTGCACACCGAGATCATCAAGGCCGAGACCCTGCGCGACTGGCACGAGATGTACCCCGAGAAGTTCAACAACAAGACCAACGGGGTCACCCCGCGCCGCTGGCTCAAGATGTGCAACCCGCGCCTGGCAGACCTGCTCACCCGGGCCAACGGCTCGGACAGCTGGGTGACCAACCTGGACGAGCTGGCCGGCCTGGCCGGGCTCGCCGACGGCCCGGACGGCGCCGCGCTGCTCGATGAGCTCACGGAGGTCAAGGCCGCCAACAAGCGCGATTTCGCCGAGTGGATTCACCGCCACCAGGGCGCCGAGGTCGACCCGGACTCCCTGTTCGACGTGCAGATTAAGCGCCTGCACGAGTACAAGCGGCAGCTGCTCAACGCGCTCTACATCCTGGACCTGTACTTCCGCATCACCCAGGACGGCGAGGAGCCAACCCCGCGCACCTTCATCTTCGGCGCGAAGGCCGCGCCCGGCTACGTCCGCGCCAAGGAAATCATCAAGCTTATCAACTCCGTGGCCGACCTGGTCAACAACGACCCGGCCACCCGGGACATCATCCGTGTGGTCTTCGTGGAAAACTACAACGTCTCCCCCGCCGAGCACATCATCCCGGCCGCCGACGTCTCCGAGCAGATCTCCGTCGCCGGCAAGGAGGCCTCCGGCACCTCCAACATGAAGTTCATGATGAACGGCGCGCTGACACTCGGCACGCTCGACGGCGCCAACGTCGAGATCGTGGACGCGGTCGGCCGCGAGAACGCCTATATCTTCGGCGCCCGCAACGACGAGCTGCCCAGCCTGCGCGAGAACTACAACCCGGGCGCGCTCTACCACGAGGTGCCCGGCCTGGCCCGCGCCCTCGAAGCCCTGACCAACGGCACGCTGGACCGCAACTTCGACGACCTGCGCTCCAGCCTGACCGACGGCTACGGCACCTCCGCCGCCGACACCTACTACGTCCTGGGCGATTTCGCCGACTACCGCGACAAGCGCGACCAGGCGGCCGCCGACTACGCCGACGATCCGCGCGGCTGGGCCCGCAAGTGCTGGCTCAACATCTGCTACTCGGGCCGCTTCTCCGCCGACCGCACCATCCACGACTACGCCACCGAGGTCTGGCACCTCGACTCCCTGCCCATCGACTAGCGGGCCCGGACACACACGAGCGCCCGGCACCAGTTCAGGTGCCGGGCGCTCGCCGTGTCAGTGCCTTAGGAGCGGGTCTCTCCCAGCAGGTGGCACTGGATCATGTTGGTGTTGCCGGAGATTCCCGGAGGGGTACCGGCGACGACGACCATGAGGTCGTTCTCGTCGTAGGCGTCCATGGACAGCAGGGCCTCGTCCAGGGCCTCCATCATCTCATCCGTCGAGCCGACCTGCGGGCTCAGGAAGGTCTGCGCGCCCCAGGTCAGCGCCAGCTGGGAACGCACCGCCTGGTTCGGGGTGAAGACCAGCAGGGGCAGCTGCGAGTGCAGGCGGGCCACGCGGCGGGCGGTGTCACCCGAGGTGGTAAACGCCACGATTGCCTTCGCGTTGAGGCGCTCGGCGATGTCGCGGGCGGAATAGGAAATCACGCCGCGCTTGGTGCGCGGGACGTGCGCCAGCGGCGGCACGCGCCCGTCGGTCTCGGCGCGGGAGACGATTCGCGCCATGGTGCGCACCACGTTGTGCGGATCGATGCCGACGGAGGTCTCGCCGGAGAGCATCACCGCGTCCGCGCCGTCCAGCACGGCGTTGGCCACGTCGGAGGCCTCCGCGCGGGTCGGGCGTGAGTTTTCGATCATCGAGTCCAGCATCTGGGTGGCGACGATGACCGGCTTGGCGTTCTCGCGGGCGATCTGGATGGCGCGCTTTTGCACCAGCGGGACCTGCTCCAGCGGGACCTCGACGCCCAGGTCGCCGCGGGCGACCATGATGGCGTCGAAGGCCAGGACGATGGACTCGAGCGCGTCCACGGCCTCCGGCTTCTCCAGCTTGGCGATGACCGGCAGGCGGCGGCCCTCCTCGTCCATCACCTCGTGGACCAGATCCACGTCCGCAGGCGAGCGCACGAAGGACAGGGCGATGAAGTCCACGCCCAGGCGCAGGGCGAAGCGCAGGTCCTCGATGTCCTTTTCGGACAGCGCCGGCACGGAGATGTCCATGCCCGGCAGGGACACGCCCTTGTTGTTGGAGACCGGGCCGCCCTCGGTGACCTCGCAGACGACGTCGTTGCCGTCGACTTCCTTACAGACCAGGGCTACCTTGCCGTCGTCGACGAGCAGGCGGTCGCCGGGCTGGGCATCGTTAGCCAGGCCCTTGTAGGTGGTGGACACGCGGTCGTGGGTGCCCTCGACGTCGTCGATGGTAATCCGGACTACCTCGCCGGTCTCCCAGTAAGTCTCGGTCTCCTTAAAGCGGCCGAGGCGGATCTTCGGGCCCTGGAGATCGGCCAGGATGCCGACCGCGCGGCCGGTCTTATCGGTGGCTTCGCGCACCCAGCGGTAGTTCTGCTCGTGATCGGCGTGGTCGCCGTGGGACATGTTGAGACGGGCAACGTCCATGCCGTCTTCGACCAAGCGGTGAATAGCGTCTTCGCTCGCGACCGCGGGGCCGAGCGTACATACGATTTTGGTTCTTCTATCCAACATTTATCTGTGCCTACTCCTGTAATGGTGACTGCCTAACCATTCCCAACGTACCCCGCCCCCGCGGCGGGTGCCACTGCAAAAACGGAAACAATCCCACAGATTCCCACATTAGGGTTCGGAGCGCTCCTGAGCGGCCGCGGGAAACTTCGGATCCACCTCGTCCGCGGACTCCTGCCCGCGCGGCAGACGGAAGAAGACGATGCAGGCCGCCACGAAGACCACCACGGAAACCAGCACGTTGACGCGCACGTCGAAAATCAGCGTGGCCTCGTCCGTGCGCATCTGCTCGATGAAGAAACGGCCAAAAGTATAGCCCATGACGTAGAGGGCGAAGACCCGCCCGTGCCCCAGCTTCCAGGCGCGGTGCGCCCAGAGCAGGAACAGGCACACGGCGACGTTCCACAGCAGCTCGTAGAGGAAGGTCGGGTGGACCGAGGCCATCACCTCGCCCGTGGAGGTGCCACTGACCGGCGCTACCCGGCCGGCCTCGTCGACGCGGTAGTAGATGTCCAGCGCCCACGGAACGTCGGTTTCCGCCCCGTAGAGCTCCTGGTTAAACCAGTTGCCCAGGCGGCCGATGCCCTGGGCCAGCACCAGCCCCGGCGCCACCGCGTCCGCGAACGGCCCCAGCGGGATGCCCTTGACCTTGAACATCACCCACAGCGCCACCGCCGCGAGCGCCACCGCGCCCCAAATGCCCAGGCCGCCGTTAGTAATCTTCAGCGCGTCGACCGGATTGCACTCGGCGCAGAAGTACTTATCGTAATCCGTGATGACGTGATAGAGGCGCCCGCCGACGATGCCGGCGGGGATGACCACGATGGCGGCGTCCCAGACGGTGTCCGGGTTCCCGCCCATCGCGCGGTAACGGCGCAGGGTCATCCACATAGCCACCAGGATGCCGGCGACGATGCACAGCGCGTAGGCGCGGATAGGAATCGGGCCCACGTGCCACACGCCCTGCGGCGGGGACGGGATATTGGCCAAGTTCATAATCTGCACGTACACAGTGTGCCCCAAAGCCCACCCGAATGCGAGATCAGGGGGTCTTGCGCGACGGGCAGGCCGGGTGCTTGCCGGCGGCCACCAAGCTGCGAGCCAGTGCGGTCGGATCCTGGGCGGACATCACCGACTCGCCGACCATCACGGCGTCGGCGCCCTGCGAGGCGTAGCCCAGGAGGTTGCGGGGGTTCTCGACCCCACCGACGGCGATCCGCAGCAGGGACTCGGGCAGGCCCGGCACAATCTCAGCGAAGACCCCACGGTCGATGGCGTCCGAGGACAGCGACCACGCGTTAATGCCCACCACGGTCCCGCCGGCCTGCATGGCCCGGTCCGCGTCCTGGCTGCTGCGGATCTCCAGCAGGGCGACCATGCCGAGCGACTCAATCCGATCCAACAGCGCCTCCAGGCGCGCCTGCTCCAGGAGGGCGACCTGCAAGGGAACGACGTCCGCGCCGAAGCAGCGCGCCTCGTGGATCTGGTAGGGGTCGACGATGATGTCGCGGCAGATCATAGGCACCTCGGTGGCCGCCCGGATAAGGCGCATGTCGTCCAGCGAGCCGCGGAAGCGGCGCCGGTCGGTCTGGCAGGCCATCATCACCACGCCGGCTTCCTGGAAGTCTTGGGCGAGGCGCGCCATGCGCTCGGGGTTGTCCAGCCGGGCGATTTCGCCGAGGTACGGCACCGCGCGCTTGAATTCAGTGATCACCGAGCAACCGTTGGTCAAAAGCGCCGCCTTGGCGTCCCGGGGCGGTTCCATCGAGCGGGATTTCGCCTTGATGTCCTGGAAGGAGACCTTCGCCTCCCGCGCGGCTACGTCTTCGAGGACGCCGGTGACTAGACGGTCAACGGCAATAGGGGTGGGCACCGGGGCACCTCCTCGAAGTAAGCGACAAGGATCACATGCGCAGTCTCACCTAAAGGCTATCCCCTCAAACGTGCCCAGAGGAAATCCAGAGGTACCCCCGATTGGCAAACTTTAGGTTAAACGCCCACGTTGGTTGTCTAAATCGGTGGGGTCAATATCCGCGTCCAGCGCGTCCCACAGCACCCGGCCGCTGTCCGGGGATTCTTCCAGATCCTGGGCCAGCTTCTCCTGCCGCATGGCGGGAGTTTCGTATTTGTTGGAACGCGCGGTGTCCTCGCCCGGGCGGGTGGCCAGCAGCACCGCGCCGAAAAGCGCGACGGCCGCAGCGACCAAGGCGAGCACGGGGCCGGCGGTGTGTGCCGAGGCTTCGGTGATGACGGCCCAGTCCGAAATGGAGGTCACGTCCACCGCCAGGTCATTGTCCTGGCCGGCCTGCAGGATGTCCTGGGCGCGCTGCACGTCCGGGCCGGCGGTCAGCAGCTGCAGTGGCCGCCAGGCCACCGCGGCCGCCGCCACCGCGCAGACGATCGCCACCACCCGGCGGGCCAGCCGCCGCAGCACCAGCCCGGCCAGCGTGCCGGCCAGCAGCAACAGCATGACGGCCATGAGCTCGACCGACCAGTGCGAGCCGAGGATATCCACGACCTGCCCGCCGGACTTGTCGTCCTCTGCGGAGGCCTGGACCCAGCTCATGCGCGACGAGCCCCACAGCCCAATCGCGCCGAGGGCCATGAGCAGCGGGCCAATTCGCTTTCCCACGTCTACTCCCTTCCTGCGGTTACTCAGGGATCCTAGAGTAGTACATCGGCGTCGAAGCAACTGCGATCGCCGGTGTGGCAGGCCCCGCCCTTTTGTCGGACGGTCACCAGGAGGGTGTCGCCGTCGCAGTCGAGCTTGACGCCCAAGACCTCCTGCGTGTTGCCGGAGGTCTTGCCCTTGACCCAGTATTCCTGCCGGGAGCGGGAATAGTACGTGCCCTGGCGGGTGGCCAAGGTGTAGGCCAGCGCGTGATCGTCCATCCAGGCCAGCATCAGCACCTGCCCGTCCTCCGACTGGACGACGGCGGGCACCAGCCCGTCCGCGTTGCGCTTCAGTCGGCTAGCGATGGCCGGGGCCAGCGCGCACTCCGCCGGGCTGGCCGCGGCCGGCTGCGCCTCCGCTTCCGCCGCCGGCACCGGACGGATCGGGTAACCGGCGTTCGCCAGGGCGTCTTTGACCGCGCCGATGGTGGTCTTGCCAAAGTGGAAGATGGAGGCGGCCAGGACCGCGTCCGCGCCGGCGGCGACGGCCGGCGGGAAGTCCTCCGGCGCGCCCGCCCCGCCCGAGGCGATCACCGGCACGTTGACCGCGGCGCGCACGGCGGCGATGAGCTCGGTGTCGAAGCCGCCCTCGGTCCCGTCGCTGTCCATGGAGTTGAGCAGGATCTCGCCGACGCCCAGGTCGGCGGCGGTCCGGGCCCACTCCAGGGCATCGAGGCCGGCGGAGCGGGTGCCACCATGCGTGGTGACCTCGAAGCCCGACGGGGCCCAGTCCTGCTGCTGCGCGGTCCGGCGAGCGTCCAGGGAGAGCACGATGCACTGGGAACCGAAAATCTCCGCCAACTCCCGCAGCAGCTCGGGGCGGGCGATGGCCGCGGTGTTGACCGAGACCTTGTCCGCGCCGGCACGCAGCAGCGCGCGCACGTCCTCGGCGCTGCGCACTCCCCCGCCCACGGTCAGCGGGATGAAGACCTGCTCGGCCGTGCGGCGCACGACATCGATGAGGGTCCCGCGGCCTTCCTTCGACGCGGACACGTCGAGGAAGGTCAGTTCGTCGGCGCCGAGCTGGCCGTAGCGGGCGGCCAGCTCCACCGGGTCGCCGGCGTCGCGGAGGTTTTCAAAATTGACGCCCTTGACCACGCGGCCGTTATCGACGTCGAGGCAGGGAATGACCCGCACAGACAAGGTCACGGGAGCACACTCCTTCGGAATTTTTCTAACAGTGTGTTTTAACAGTGTGTTTACTGGTCTGGTGGCTGCTGTTTCAGTTGTCAGCCTGGTTGGCGCGGATGGAATCCAAGATGGTCGCGTGCACCTGCGGGGTGCCGACCACCATACCGGCCGAATGCACGGACCATTCCTCGCCGTAGGGGTCGGTGACCAGGCCGCCGGCCGAGCGCACAAACAGCGCGCCCGCGGCGTTGTCCCAGGCGTGCGGGGAGAAATTCACCGCGCCGTCGAAGACCCCCTGGGCCACGAAGGCACTGTCCAGCCCCACGGATCCCGTGATGCGCGGGCGCAGACCCTTGCGCTTGAGATCGTTGAAGATGGGCGTTTGCAGGTGCGACGAGCAGCCAACGTGCCCGCGGGCCTCGTCGAAGCCCAGGGCGTCTTCCCCGCCGCCGAAGCCGCTCGGCGGGCCCCCGACGGAACGCAGCGGCGCACCGTCAGCCGCCGCTACCCGCCGGCCCAGCAACGGGAAGTCCGCGACGGCCACGACGGGCTGGTGGTCCTGGACGAGCGCCACCAGGGTGCCGCACAGCGGGTTGCCCGCCGAGTAGTTGGCGGTGCCGTCGATAGGATCGACCACCCAGACGGTCTCGGCCAGCTTGCCGCCGGATTCTTCCCCGTAGACCGGGATGCCGGTCAGCTGGGTCAGGCGCTGGCGCAGGTTGGTCTCGATGGCGATGTCGACCTCGGTGGCGAAATCGCCCTGGCCCTTGAACTGGGCCGGCTTCGCGCCTAGCCCGGTGCGGAAACGATCGGTGGTCTCATCCACGATGGCCTCGGCGAAGGCCAGCAATTCCAGCGGCGATGTCATGACGTACTCACTCATCCTCGGTCGGGGTTTATCCTGCGGTGTTTTGTTTCGGGCTTATCCTCTGTCTTCCGAGGAATCAAGGAGGTCGATGGGGGTCTCTGCCGGCAGCGGTTCGACCTGGGCCACGGCCTTAAGGGCCTCGTCCAGGCGGAAGCGCCCCTCGTAGAGGGCCTTGCCGATGATCGCGGAGTCGATGCCGCGGTTGAAGAAGGTGGCCAGCTCCGTGACATCCTCCAACGCGGAGATGCCCCCGGAGGCCGTCACCGCGGCATCGGTAGCCATGGTCACGTCCTGGAGCAGCTCCAGGTTGGGGCCGGTTAAGGTGCCGTCCTTGGTGACGTCGGTGACCACGAAGCGCTGGCAGCCGGCGGCGTCGAGGCGCTCGAGGACCTCCCAGAGGTCTCCGCCGTCGGACTCCCAGCCGTTGCCGCGGGTGCGCCACTCGCCGGCCTCTTCCCGGACCGCCAGATCGACGGCGATCTTGTCGCCGTATTTGTCGATGACTCGGGCGATCCACTCCGGGTCTTCGAGCGCGGCCGTGCCGATGTTCAGGCGGCGCGCGCCGGTGGCCAGGGCGCGCTCTACCCCGGCGTCGTCGCGGATACCGCCGGTCAGCTCCACGGGGATGTCGAGCTTACCGACGACCTCGGCCATCATCTCGTGGTTGGACCCGCGGTTGAAGGCGGCGTCCAAGTCGACGAAGTGGAGCCACTGCGCGCCTTGCTCCTGCCACTGCAGGGCGGCCGCGAGCGGATCCCCATAAGACTTTTCGGTGCCGGCCTTGCCCTGCTCGAGGCGCACGGCCTGGCCGCCCACGACGTCGACGGCGGGCAGGAGGACGAAGGAATCTGTGTGCTGAGTCATCGTCTACATCCTACCTACAGGGTGCCCATCCAGTTGGACAAAAGCTTCAGCCCGGTCTCCCCCGATTTCTCCGGGTGGAATTGCGTGGCCCACAGGGCGCCGTTTTCTACCGCGGCGACGAAGCGGTCGCCGCCGTGGCTGGCCCACGCCACCGACGGCGGGGTGGTGATTTCGGTTTCCAGCTCCCAGGTTCGCGCGCCGTAGGAATGCACGAAATAAAAGCGCTCCTCCGGATCAATGCCGGCGAACATAGCGCCGTCGCTGTCCCGCTCCACCGTGTTCCACCCCATGTGCGGCAGCACGTCGGCCTGCAGGCGCGTGACCAGGCCGGGCCACTCCCCGCAGCCGGCGGTTTCGATGCCGTGCTCGTTGCCGCCGTCGAAGAGCACCTGCATGCCGACGCAGATGCCCAGCACCGGCCTGGACCCGGCCAACCGCTGGCCGATGATCCGCGGGCCCTGGATGGCACGCAGCCCCTCCATGCACGCGGCGAAGGCGCCCACGCCGGGCACGACGAGGCCGTCGGCTTCCGTGGCCACCTTCGGATCGGCGGTGACCTCGACCCGGGCCCCGGCTGCTTCCAATGCCCGCTGGGCCGACCGGAGGTTCCCGGCCCCGTAATCCAGCAGGGCTACCAATTTCTGCGCCACTAGTCCAGCTCCTTGTTGTTGGTGGTGCGGTTGTCGTTGTTAAGTTCTTCGGTCCTAGACACGGTTCGGCGTTGGTTCTGGGCCGGCGCCCTACGCAGGCGGCGCAGGCGCGTACGGATGTTGTCGAATTCGGCGACGCGGTGCCGGCCGAGGAAGGCATCCAGGCTCGTCATGAGGATGCCGGCCAGGATGATCGCGCCGCCGGCCCCGTACGCACCCGCGTAGCCGTAGCCGGTGACCAGGGCGGCGAGCACGACCGAGCCCAAGCCCGTGCCGGCGTCGTAGAAGATGTTCCACACCGCCGAGGCCTGCGAGATCTTCGAACGCGGCAGGCGGTTGAACATCGAGAGCAGGGCTTCGTTCTGCCCGATACCGAAGGCGATGCCGAAAAAGACCGAGGCCAGCACCATCCACCATACGGACCAGCCATTGACCATGGCGGCCGCCATGAGCAGCATGCCCACGCCGCCGATGAACTGGGCAGGGATGTAGAGGTGGCCGGGCTCGCCCAGCCGGTCGGCGACCACGCCCGCGAACAGGCGGGAGACCATGACGGAACCGCCCACGATGGACAGCATCAGCCCGCCGAGGACCGCGCCGGTGGCCGGGTCGATCTCGCGGACCGAGGCCGGCAGGAAGGAAGAGACCACACCGTAGCTCATCGACAGCGTGGTCAGCGCCAGGGCCGGGACGATGACCAGCTTCCAGGTGGAGGCCCGAGGCGCCTCGGTGGTCTCGGACTCGCCGCCGGTGCGCGGGTGAACGCTGGGCAGGCGCAGGCACATGACCACCGCCAGGCAGGCGATGGCCGCGGCCGTGTAATAGGTCGAGGCGAAGCTGATGTTTTCGGCCATCGCCAGGCCCACCGGCAGGAAGATCATCTGCGATAGACCAATGAACAGGCCCATGGTGCCGGTAGCCTTGCCCAAAAGGCGCAGCGGGACTAGCTCCGCGATGAGCGCGGATTCCGCCACCGTCAGCGCGCCGAAGCCGACGCCGCGCAGCGCCGAAAACAGCAGCACCTGCCAGATCTCCATGCCCAGCAGGTGGCCCAGGGCGGGGATGCCCAGCATGCCGGCGGCCACGGCCATGACCGGGCGGTAGCCGAAGCGGCTGAGCAGCCAAGGCGTAAACATCTGGGTGATGACGGTCGCGGCCATGAACGCACCCGTCGAGCCGCCGGCGAGCGTATTCGACCCGCCGGAATCAAGCACCGCCATGGGCAGCACCGGCAGCAGCAGCGACCACGCGCCGAAGGCAGCCGCCACCGCGACCATGGTCTCCGGGAACCCCGGGACCTTCCACAGACTAACCTTGCCCTGCGTTGCGCCTGCTTCTGCCATCTATTGCATCTCCCCAATCATCCAAATTAACGCGGTAATGGTCGTAATGCCGCCGAGTGCGGAGGCGACGATGGTCCAGAAACGTGAGCCGGATTGGTAGGCCGTCCAGGCCCCGCCCCAAAAGAGGCCACCCAGCAGGAAAAGGATCCAGACCATCATGTACATGCGGCTACAGCGCTCCCTTCGTCGATGGTATGCCGTCCACGCGCGGATCGGATTCTACCGCTTGGCGCAGTGCCCGGGCGACTGCCTTGTACTCGGCCTCCGTGATGTGGTGGGGGTCGCGGCCGTAGCGGACGTTGACGTGCAGGGTGGTCTTGCTGTGGGCGGCAAAGGTTTCAAAAAAGTGCCTATTGATAACCGTAGCGTAGTGGCCCCCAATGATTTGCCATTGGAGGTGCTCCGGCTCCCCGTGCATGACGAAGTAGGCGCGGCCCGACAGATCGACGACGGCCTCGACCAGGGTCTCGTCCATCGGCAAAAGCTGGGAGCCGAAGCGGCGGATGCCGCGCTTGTCCCCTACGGCCTCGGCGAAGGCTTGGCCGAAGACGATGGCGGTGTCCTCGACGGTGTGGTGCGCGTCGACGTCGATGTCGCCTTTCGCGCTCACCTCCAGGTCGAAGCCGCCGTGGGTGGCCACAGCGGTGAGCATGTGGTCGAAAAACGGCAGGCCGGTGTCAATCGTCGACTGGCCCGTGCCGTCGAGGTTCACGCTCACCGTGATGTCGGATTCCTTGGTGCGGCGGGTGACCTTCCCGCGGCGGGGTTCCGGCTGGTTCATGCGTCGCGTCCTTTCTCTGCGTCGGTCTGGTAGTCGGTCAGCTGTGCGGCCGCGGCGAGGAAGGCGTCGTTTTCTTCCGGCAGGCCCACGGTCGCCCGCAGGAAACCGGTCTGGCCCACGTCGCGGATGAGCACCTCGCGGTCGAGGAAGGCCTGCCAGGCGGCGGCCTGATCGCCAAACTCGCCAAAGAAGATGAAGTTCGACTGGCTGTCGACGACCCGGTAGCCCAGCTGGCGCAGGCCGGCGACGACGCGGTCGCGCTCGGCCGCGAGCTTCGCGACGGTCTCCAGGGTCGCCGCGCGGTGGCGCAGCGCCACCAGGGCCGCGGCCTGCGACAGGGCGGACAGGTGGTACGGCAGGCGCACCAGCATGACCGCCTCCACGAAGGCGGGGTCGGCCACGAAATAGCCCAGGCGGCCGCCGGCAAAATCGAAGGCCTTGGACATCGTGCGCGAGACGACCAGCTTCTCCGGGTAGTCGGCCAGCAGGCGCACGGCCGAAGGGCCCTCGGAAAATTCCGCGTAGGCCTCGTCCACGATGACGATGCCCGGCGCGGCCTGGACCAGCTTTTCAATGTCGCCGAGCTCCGTGACGTCGCCGGTCGGGTTGTTCGGCGTGGTCACGAATACCACGTCTGGCTGGTGCTCCGCGATGGCCTTCAGCGCCGCCTCCATATCGATGCGAAAGTCCGCGCCCCGCGGGCATTCCAGGAACTCGGTCTGGGTGCCGGCGGAGAGCACCGGGTGCATGGAATAGGACGGCGTGAAGCCAAGCGCGCTGCGGCCGGGGCCGGCAAAAGCCTGCAGCAGCTGCTGCAGGACCTCGTTGGAGCCGTTTGCCGCCCAGACCTGGGCGGCCGCCACCTGCACGCCGGTGCGCTCGGTGACGTAGTCGGCCAGGGCCTCGCGCAGCTCCACGGCGTCGCGGTCCGGGTAGCGGTTGAGCTGCGGCGCGATCCGGCGGACCTCGCTGACCAGCTCCTCGACCAGCTCGGCGGAGGGCGGGTACGGGTTTTCGTTGGTGTTGAGTTGGTTGGCCACCGTCAGCTGCGGGGCGCCATAGGCGCTGCGCCCGCGCAGCTCAGGGCGCAGGGGAAGGTTTTCCAGGGACAAGGACACGACAAGCCTTTCTGACAGGGTCGGTGTGGGTGGCAGTTGGCGGTTTAGCGTTCGGTGCGGGCGCGGATGGCCTCCCCGTGGGCGGGCAGGCGCTCGGCGTCGGCGAAGGCGATGACGTGGCTGGCTACCTCGCTCAGGCCCGTCTCGTCGTAGTCGATGAGGTTGACCGGGCGCAGGAAGGTGTGCGTGGACAGCCCGGCGCTGTACCGCGCGGTGCCGGAGGTCGGCAGGACGTGGTTGGAGCCGGCCGCGTAGTCGCCCAGCGGCACCGGCGAGAACTCGCCGACGAAGATCGCGCCGGCGTGCCGGATGCGCTCCGCGACGGTGCGGGCGTTGCGGGTGTGGACCTCCAGGTGCTCGGCGGCATAAGCGTCGGCCACGCGGATGCCGGCGTTGATGTCGTCGACCAGGATGATCCCGGACTGCTTCCCGCGCAGAGCCTCGGCGGCGCGCTCGGCGTTGGCCGTGGCGGTGTAGCGCGCCTCGATCTCCTCGTCGACGCGCTGGGCCAGAAACTCCGAGTCGGTAATCAGCACGCTGGCGGCCATCGGATCGTGCTCGGCCTGGGAAATCAGGTCATAGGCCACGAAGACGGGATCCGCGCTGTCGTCGGCCAGCACGGCGATCTCCGTCGGGCCGGCCTCCGCGTCCACCCCGACAAACGAGGAGACCTGGCGCTTGGCCGCGGCCACGAAGATATTGCCCGGGCCGGTAATCATGTCGACCGGCTCCAGGCCCGCCGCGTCGTCGCCGTAGGCCATCAGCGCGACGGCCTGGGCGCCGCCGACGGCCCAGACCTCCTTCACGCCCAGCAGGGCGCAGGTGGCCAGCACCGTCGGGTGCGGCAGTCCGTCGTGATCAGCCTGCGGCGGGGAGGCCACCACCAGAGATTCCACCCCGGCGGCCTGCGCCGGAACCACGTTCATCACCACGGACGAGGGGTAGACCGCCTGCCCGCCCGGCACGTAGAGGCCCACGCGCTCGATGGGGGCGAAAACCTCCGTGACGGTGGCGCCCTCGCCCAGCTGGGTGGTGTGCGGCTGCGGAACCTGCTCAACATGGACCTTGCGCACGCGCGCGATGGCCTCCTCGATCGCGGCGCGAACGTGCGGCTCCAGGACCTCAACGGCGGCATCGATAGCCGCGGCCGGGACCTTTACCGCCGCCGGGCGGACGTGGTCGAAGCGCTCGCCGTAGTCCAGCGCGGCGGACTCGCCGCCCTCCTTCACCGCCTCGACGACGGGGGCGACGGTGCCGGCCACCGATTCGACGTTGACGCCGCCGCGGGGCAAAACCTTCCGCAGCGCCGACGTCGTCAGCTCGGTATTCCGCAAATCAATGGTATTGAGCAATCTTATGCCTCCTCAAAGGGCCAAAACGGTAGTAGAGACCATCTTAGGAGCAATTTCGCAGTGCCGGGCCTGTATCACCAGATAGACTTGGAGCACGACCGATTTTTCGCCCCCACCCGGCCGGCGCCGCTGCCCCGGGCGCCAAACAGACCGAATAGAAAGCAGGTGTTAGGCGTTGACCACCTCCCCCCGCCCCGGTTACCCGGACTCGTTGGCGCCGGTCGATCTGCCGCGGGTCTACTCCTGCGCCCAGGAGATTGGACTGCCGCTGCGCTGGGCTGACGGGCCCCAGCCCCAGCTGGTCTACCACCACAGCCCGCACTGCCGGCTGACCTTTTCCCTCAACCCGGATAACCCCGCCGTCATCAACTGCCGGCTGGAATTCGACGGCCCCATTGCCTTTTCCGCCATCGATGCCCTAGCCCAGGCGCTCAACGAGTGGAACCACGACTGCTTCACCCCCACCATGGTCTTCGAGCACAGCGGCCTGGAAAACCTCACCCTCTCCGGGCACGGGGCGATCGTCAGCCACCAGGGCCTGACCACCGCGCAGCTGGAGTCCTGCCTCATCCGGGCCCTCTCCAACGCCGGCGCCGCCTTCGACTTCTTCATCGATCATTTCCCCGAGGTCGACCAGGCCCCCGGCCGCAGCGCGCACGCCAGCTGGGCCGGCTGGGTTCCGGAGTCGGCCGAAGGCGACAGCGAGCGTCCGACGCCCGTGAGCTACCCGCGGCTGCGGGAGCGCCTGCGCCAGATGGGGGTGGTCAACCAGCACGGCCTCGAAGACGGCCCCGTCCTGGCCTGGATCAACGAGGTCCTGGTCAGCTTCGCCATCGACTCCGGCCCCTCCGTGGTCATCAACGGCCGCTGGGAGCCGCAGCTGCCGGCCGCGGAATTCTCCAAGCTGTTTTTGACCTGCAACGACTGGAACCGCACCACGGAGGCATCGTCGGCGTTTTGCCACCTGAATTCGGCCGACGCGGAGGACGCGGACCCAGATGCCGAGAGCACCGTCGACGTCCACATCGACTATTCCGTCGTCACGGCCGAGGGGCTCACGGACGCGCAGCTGACCCAGCACATCGGCATCGGGCTGCACAACATCCTCTACGGGCTCGACTCGATTGCCCGCGACGTCGTGGGCGTCTCCCCCGTCAAGTGGCCCAACTAGGCCGCGTGGTGGTCGCCGGCCGTAGCCGGGGCCGCGGCCGGGGCTTCCTGGGCCGGCTGGGCCTCCCAGGCGTCGTCGCCGCTGACAAACGCCGCCGACCAGTAGCCGAACATCGCCATAAAGGGCGCGGCCAACAGGGCTACCCCGAGCGGGAAGGGCGGGACGAACTCCGCGCCGTCGACCATCGCGGGCGGCTCGGTGGGCGCCAGGAGGCCGGAAAAGACTACGAAGGCCGCGGCCCCGGCCAGCGCGCACACGCCCACCCACAGCAAGGTGCCTAAACCGCGGAAACGCGCGCCCCGCGTGAAGGCCAGCACCCCGGTGACCGTGCCGGCAACCCCGGTAATCACGGTGTAGCTGAGCATCGCCACCGCCGGCGCCGAGCCCAAGTCCACGCCGAAGCCGCCTTCGGGCAGCTCCGCGAGGGCAACGCGCGGGCGCCATAGCCCCCACAAGATGCCCGCGACGCCGAAGACCACGACTACGCAAGCGAATAACCCCGCAGCGAAACCGACGCTGCGGGGTGGAGTAAACGAGCGGCTCAACATAGCCTTCAAGGCTACCCTGCCGGGCGTTACTAGTTACAGAAGGTCCAGTTGCCGCCCTCGTTGGCAAAGCGCATGGTGGTGGTGTCCGGCCCCTGCGGGGTGGCTACCTCCACGGTGGCGGAGGCGGTGTTGTCCTTGACCTGGATGTCGCGGATGTCCTGGACGAAGGTGTTCTTCCACTGGCCGTTGCTGGCCTCGTCCATGGAGACCTGCGGGATCTGACTGTAATCGGCGTTGCGCAGCTCCGGCTGCGCGTCCAGCACGCGCTGGCAGGTGTGATCCGGCATGTAGCGCATGAACGAGCGCATGTCCTGCTGGTCGTACAGGCCGCGGACCAGGCCGTTGATCTCGCCGGAGACGGCGCCGTCGGCCGCCTGGCCGCTCTCGACCGGGGCGATGTCGGCCTGGCCCTGCAGCGGGTCGCCGCCCTCGAACGGGTCGACCAGGGACTCGGCCGCCGCGGCCTGGTCGCCGCCGCCGTTGCCGCCGTCCTGGTTGGCAGCGGAGCGCTCCTTGCCCTGCGCGGACTTCTCGGCGTCCTTATCCTTGTCCTTGTCCTTATCCTTGACCTCGGAGGACTTCTCGGCGTCCTTGTCCTTATCCTCGTCCTTGGCCTTGGAGCTCGGGGCCTCCTTGGTGGCGGTCTCGGTCGACGGAGCAGCCTCGGTGGAGTCTTCCTCGTCAGAACCGCAAGCCGTGAGGGTCAGTGGAACGACCAGCGCAAGCGCGGCAACGGACATCTTAGACGGGGTGAAAAGGGACAACGTTTCTCCTGACGATTTGAGGGACTACAGGCTTTCGGGGGGCGCTACCCTAACGCAGCGGCAGTACACCCTTAACGTCGAATATCATAACAACCTTTGTGTGGCAGGACAGTTACAGTTTGGTCATAGGAACCTGTGAACGCGGGGCTTCTGGCCCGCGCAGAGCCGGCCCGCTAGACTGGGTCACCGTGCAGTTATCCCGCGAGACCATCATCAAAGCCGCCCTTGACCTGCTAGATACCTACGGACTGGCAGACACCACCATGCGGCGCGTCGCGGGATCCTTGGGGGTAGCCCCAGGGGCGCTTTACTGGCATATTTCCAACAAACAGGGCCTGATTTCCGCGCTTTCCGATGCCATCCTGGCACCCCTGTCCGGTACCTCCCCCGCCGAACTCAGCCTGAGCCTGCGCGCTAGCCTGCTGGCCCACCGCGATGGCGCGGAGGTCGTCTCCGCGGCCCTGTCCCAGCCGCACTCGCTGGCCTGGGAGCAGCTCGTGGCGCGCTTCAAGGCCGCGCTGGGTAGCGCCGGCCACGGCGCTGACGATGCCACCCGCCAGCTCGGCGCCGAGTCGGTAGTCCACCTGGTCTTAGGCTCTACCACCCTGGAGCAGTCGCTGCTGCAATTCCAGGCGGCCACCGGTAGCGAGGACGCAGAGGACAGCGCAGATCTCCAGGCCGGGGCTGCCAAGCTCGCGCGGGCGGTGGACATCGTGCTGGCGGGCATCGATTCGCTCGACAGGTGAAAGCGCCCGGTTGGCATTAAGCTAAGCAGCCATGAGCGCAACTCACCGCCCCCAGATCACCCAAGTTTGGCCCGGCTCCCCCTCGCCGCTGGGCTCCACTTTCGACGGTTCCGGTACCAACTTCGCCCTCTTTTCCGAGGTAGCCGACAAGGTAGAGCTTTGCCTTATCGATGCCGCCGGCCAGGAAGAGCGCATCGAACTTACCGAGGTCAGCGCCCACGTCTGGCACTGCTACCTGCCGTATGTCTCGCCCGGCCAGCGCTACGGCTACCGCGTCCACGGCCCCTACGACCCCGAGGCCGGCCTGCGCTGCGATCCCTCCAAGCTGTTGGTGGACCCGTACGCCCGCGCCTTCACCGGGGAATTCGACCGGGACGCCGCGCTGTATTCCTACGACATCCACGCCGAGGATCCCGGCACCGGGCGCAACACCTCCGACTCGCTCGGCCACACCATGTACTCGGTGGTCATTAACCCCTTCTTCGACTGGCGCGGGGACCGCCGCCCGCACACGCCCGAAAACGAAACCGTCATCTACGAGACCCACGTCAAGGGCATGACCATGCAGCACCCCGGCGTCCCGGAGCACCTGCGCGGCACCTACGCTGGCATGGCGCACCCGGCGGTGACCGACTACCTGCGCAACCTCGGCGTGACCGCCGTGGAGCTCATGCCCGTCCACCAGTTCCTCCAGGACGACCGCCTGCGCGAGCTGGACCTGCGCAACTACTGGGGATACAACACCTTCGGCTTCTTCGCGCCCCACCAGGACTACGCCTTCGCCCGCAAGCCCGGCGAGGCCGTGGCCGAGTTCAAGACGATGGTGCGGGCCTTCCACGCCGCCGGCATCGAGGTCATTTTGGACGTGGTCTACAACCACACCGCCGAGGGCAACCATATGGGCCCGACCATTGCGTTTAGGGGCATCGATAACCAGGCCTACTACCGCCTGGACGATGACAACCCCGAGTACTACATGGACTACACCGGCACCGGGAACTCGCTGAGTGTGCGCCACCCGTCCTCGCTGCAGATGATCATGGACTCGCTGCGCTACTGGGTCACCGAGATGCGCGTCGACGGCTTCCGCTTCGACCTGGCGGCCACGCTCGCGCGCGAGCTCAACGACGTCGACAAGCTGGCCACCTTCTTCGACCTGGTCCAGCAGGATCCGGTGGTCAGCCAGGTCAAGCTCATTGCCGAGCCCTGGGACGTCGGCCATGACGGCTACCAGGTGGGCAACTTCCCGCCGATCTGGAGCGAGTGGAACGGCAAGTACCGCGACACCGTCCGCGACTTCTGGCGCGGCGAGCCGGCCACCCTCGGCGAATTCGCCTCCCGGCTGACCGGTTCTTCCGATCTCTATGGCAACAACGACCGTCGCCCGACCGCCTCCATCAACTTCATCACCGCCCACGACGGCTTCACCCTCGCCGACCTGGTCTCCTACAACGACAAGCACAACGAGGCCAACGGCGAGGACAACCAGGACGGCGAGTCCTTCAACCGCTCCTGGAACCACGGCGCCGAAGGCCCCACCGACGACCCGGACATCCAGCGCCTGCGCCGCCGCCAGCAGCGCAACTTCCTGACCACGCTGCTGCTGAGCCAGGGCACGCCGATGCTCAGCCACGGCGACGAATTCGGCCGCACCCAGTCCGGCAACAACAACGCCTACTGCCAGGACAATGAGATCGCCTGGATGGACTGGTCGCTGCTGGATCAAGAGAAAAACTCCGAGCTCTACGGCTTCACCAAGCGGCTCATCGGCATCCGCCACCGCCACCCGGTCTTCCGGCGCCGCCGCTTCCTGGCCGGCGGCCCGCTGGGCACCGACGCGCGCGACCGCGACATCGCCTGGCTCGTACCCTCGGGCAAGCTGATGACGCAGGACGACTGGGACCACGACTTCGGCAAATCCCTGATGGTCTATTTAAACGGCAACGCGATCAGCGAGCCCGATGCCCGCGGCCAGAAGATCGTCGACGACTCTTTCGTGATGATTTTCAACGCCCACCACGAGCAAATCGAGTTCACGCTGCCCACCCAGGATCTCGGCGCGAAGTGGAAACTGGTGGTCGACACCGCACACCCCGGCGGGTACCCCACCGAAGAAATCCTCATCCCGGCAGCGGGTACCATCGATGTGCAACCGCGCTCCACGCTGTTGCTCAAGCAGGTGGAGCCGCCCGTTCTCGATTAGTTCCTGCTTGGAAAGGCCCTGATTTTAGTGTCGGTTAAAGCCCACGGCGCCCTCGTCGATGTCACCGCTACCAGCGTGGAGATCCTCCACTCCGTACTGTCGCTGAGCCTGGGGAAGCCGGCCACCACCTCGGTCCCGCTCGCCGACATCAACGGGGTGAGCGTGCGCGAGCCCACCGCCACCGCGCAGGGCTGGGTGGCGCTGGAGGGCACGGACGTGACCATCCCCGTCGACCCGCACCAGGACGCCGAGGCCATCCGCGCGCTGATCGCCGCCGCCCAAAGCGGCGAGCACGACCCGGGCGTGCCGGGGCTGGATTTCACCGCCGTCGACGTCGAAACCGCCAACTGGCACTGGGGGTCTATCTGCCAGTTGGGTGCGGTCCGCTTCCGCGACGGCCGCGAGACCGAGTCCCGAACCTGGCTGTGCCAGCCGCCGGCTACCTGGCCCGACTTCGACGACGTCAACATCTCCATCCACGGCATCACGGCCGCCGATGTCGCCGATGCCGCCCCCTTTGCCACCGTCGCCGCCGAGCTGGTGGATTTTGTGGGCGGCGACGTCTTCGTCGCGCACAACGCGCAGTTCGATTCCAGCGCCCTGCACGCCGCCCTGCAGGCCACCTCCAGCGAGGTCCCCGACTGGCAGCTGGCCTGCTCCCTGGCGCTGGCGCGCTACTGCTCCGCCCGCGGGGTGCTCGACGTGGCCAACCACAAGCTGCCCACCGTCGCCGCGGCGTGCGGGATGGAGTCCTTTAGCCACCACGACGCCTGCGCCGACGCCCGCGCCGCCGGGGTCATCGTCGCCGGCCTGGCGCAGAAGCTGGGGCTGACCGGCGGCATCGCCGGCCTCTTCGACGAGTGCGGCTTCCGCCTGGGGGCGCTGTCTGCCGAGCAGGTCATGCCGGTCCTCCAGGACAACGTGGCGCCGACCTCGGCGGCCGACCTAGGCGCCGGCACGGATTTCCGCTCGCAGACCCGCGAGTCCGGCGCGCGCCGCCCCGCCCCCTGGAAGACCGTCGCCACGCCGGAGACCATCCCCGAGCCCAACGACGACGCCGACCCGCAAGGCCCGCTTTATGGTCAGCACGTCACGCTGACCGGCGACTTCGAGCCCTTCGACAAGGGCCAGCTGTGGTCCGCCATCGCCGAGCGCGGCGGCGTGATCGGCAAGAACGTCACGAAAAAGACCACCCTGCTGGTCGTCGGCACGTGGGCGAAGAAGACATCCAAGGAAAAGCGTGCCGAGGAGCTGCGCGACAAGGGCCAGGAGATCACCTTCTGGAGCGCCAACGAGCTCCTCGATGCCGTGGGGTTGAGCGAGGAACCTCCGTTCTAGGGAACCGTTGCGGCCGCGGCGCAGTCTAACTACTCGTCAGGGATTCCCGCCGACCCGTCAGGAGAGTAGTCGTGACCACCGCCATCCACCCCGCCACGCACCCGGAGCTGAGCCTAGACGGTCTCCTGCCCCGCTTGGTCCGCCAGCGCTGGACCAGTAACACCGGCCTGTCCGACGATGGCTTCTGCGACTCCGTGGCCACCCTGCCGCTGTCACAGAACTGGTCGATGACGCTGCGGTGCCAAACCTCCGACGGCGGCATCAACGTCAGCCAGCGCGGCTTGGACGAGCTGGGAGTGTCCATCCAACACGCATGGGATTTCGCCGCCATCAACCTGGCGGAGGCCTCCCGCTCCGAGTACGGCACCCAGTTCTGGATGCGGCCGGCCAGCGCGGTCCTCGGCCCCGGCTGCCCCAACGGTGTGCAGGTGGCCACCTCGCGCTACCCGATTAGCTCCTGGCTGGCCCACCCGCGCGCCTTCCTGCTGCTCGACGAGCACCTGTGCAACATCCTGGCCGCCGAGCGCCTGGTCTACCTCGTGCCCGACCCGGTCACGGTGCTTGCGCTGGCCGGGGTAAGCCACCAGGAGGCCACGGCCTGGGCGCGGCGGGCGCAGGAAACGCGGCCGCGGCATCGGGTGCAATTGTCGTCGGTGCCGTTACTATTGGTGCAGGGGTTTCCGCAGGACTACTGCCTCGACTTTTAAGCATTTAGGGAAAGGAGCCGCCCCGTGGCCCGCTTGGGCAACCGCTACCACGACTGGAACCGGCAGCACCCGCACGCCGCCGCGGACTTCCATGCCGCCATCGAAGAATTGCTCAACGATGCCGGCGTCATCTTCGATCACGTCTCCGCCCGCGTGAAGAGCTGGTCCTCGTTCAAGGCGAAGGCGAAAAAGCGCAACGCCGACGGCGAGCCGGTCTACCCGCACCCGTGGGAGGATATCCACGATCTGGTCGGCGTGCGCGCGACGGTCTTCCACTCCACCGCCATCCCGCAGGCCATCGACGTGTTGAGCGAGTCCTTCGAGGTCCTGCGCTCGGTCGACAAGGCGGCGCAGACGCGGATTTCCGGCGGCTTCGGCTACGGCTCGCACCACCTGGTGCTGCGGGTGACCGACGCCATTGAGGAGCTGGCCGCCTACCGCGGCTTCACCTTCGAGGTGCAGGTGCGCACCGTCCTGCAGCACGCCTGGGCCGAGTTCGAGCACGACATCCGCTACAAGCAGGGCCCGAACCCGCCCTCGCCGCAGGTGGACCGCCTGTTCACGCTGGCCGCCGGGCTGATCGAGCTCGCCGATCAGCAATTCGACGAGATCGCCGCGCTCAAGAGCCCGCGCACCGAGACCACCGAAGACGTCGTGGTCACCGCAGAGACGTTGCCGGGGATTCTCACCATGCTGCTGGGCTCGCGCTTCCCGCGGTCACGCTCGGATCACTACCGCTGGCTGGCGGAACTGCTCGAGCTCAACGGGGTCACCACCGTGCGCCAGCTCCAGGAGCTGCTCAACGACGAAGACATCGCCTCCCTGCAGGAGGCCTTCCAGTACCGTTTCCGCCCCGGCCATATCCGGCTGGTCGACGATCTCCTGCTCAACCGCTTCGGGCAGGCGCACATCGATGCCACCGCGCGCACCGGCAACCGCGCCGATCGCGCCAAGCGCCTGCGCGGGCGCTTAAAGCAGCTGCGCGGCTAGGCTAGCGGAAGCCGCCGCGGAATTTTTCCATCTGGCGGCGCTCCCGCTTGGTGGGCCGCCCCGCGCCTTTCGCGCGAACGGGCACCGACGGCTGGAACTGTCGCGGCGGGGGCGGCGGCGCGTGGTCGGTGTAGCAGGTGCGCGCGACCGGCGCCCCGACACGCTTGCGCACGGTGGCTAGCACCTCCAGGTCGTATTCGTGGTGGTCCTTCCACACGCGGACGCGGTCGCCGGGGACGACTTGTTGCGCGGGCTTGACGGCCTCGCCGTTGATTTTGACGTGGCCGGCTTTGACGGCATCGGCGGCCGCGGAACGGGTTTTAAACATGCGCACCGCCCAGACCCACGCGTCGATGCGAACCGGCCTACCAGCAGGCTGGTTATCCATGAATTAGTAGTTGTTGTAGTTCTGGTTGATGATCTTGCGCACCTTGAGGAAGTTGGCGGCGCCACCGACGACAGCCACCACCAGGCCGAGCACTAACCAAAAGCCCGGGTTGCCGAACAGGATAGTCATCAGAACGCCGCCGCCGACCCCGGCGCCCACGGAGATGAGGCCGTTGCGGGAGTGCTTGCGGACTGCTTGCTTGCGCGCTTCAATCGGATTGTTGGGACGTCGCTGCATGGTCATGGCTAGCTATTCTACCTCACGTACCAGGTAATTCCACCCAGGCTCGCCCGCCGGCCCGCGGGGCCACGCGCCCTTGCGTCAGCGCCGCTAGCTCGGCTTCCAGGCCGTCCCGGCTGCCGGGCGCGCAGGCCAAGGTGTAGGTCACCGCGGCGCCGTACTGGGTGTCGCGGACGTCGTAGCCGCGGGCTCGCAGCTCCGCCTCGAGGCGGCCGGCCTCGGCGTGCTCCACCTCGATCGTGTACAGCTCCCGCTGCGCGCGGGTCACGCGGTCTACCTGCGCGACGGCCTCGCTGAGCGTGCCTCCGTAGGCGTGCACCAGCCCGCCGGCGCCCAGCTTGATGCCGCCGAAGTAGCGGACCACCACCGCGCACACGTCCAGCATGCCGCTGCCCTTGAGCACGTCGAGCATGGGTTTGCCGGCGGTGCCGGACGGCTCGCCGTCGTCGGAGGAACGCTCCACCGGCTGCGCGCCGTCCTGGTAGTAGACGTAGGCGCTGCAATGGTGGCGGGCGTCCGGGAAGCGCTCGCGCACACTCGCGATGAAACCGCGCGCCTCGTCCTCATTCTGCGCCCGCGTAACTAGCGCGATGAAGCGGGAGCGCTTGATTTCTACTTCGTGCTCGGTGACCTTCCCGGCCGCGGGCAGCGGGTAGCGCTCCATTAAGACACCAGGAATTCGTACTCGGGCGTGCCCGGCTCCAGGCGCTGGCACTTAATCCGCGACTCCTCCATCCGGGCCAGCAAGCCCGGCAGGCCGACGGCCTCCCCGAGCTGGAGGCCGACCAGCGCCGCACCGGTCTCGCGGTTGTTGCGCTTGAGGTACTCGAACAGGGTGATGTCGTCGTGCGGCCCCAGGATCTCTTCCAAGAACGCGCGCAGCTGCCCGGGCTCCTGCGGGAAGTTGACCAAGAAGTAGTGCTTGAGCCCGCGGTGGACCAGGGAGCGTTCCATGATTTCGGCGTAGCGCAGCACGTCGTTGTTGCCGCCCGAGATGATGCAGACGACGGTGGAGCCGGCGGGGGCATCGACAAGCTGGAGGCCGGCCACGGACAGGGCGCCGGCGGGCTCGGCGATGATGCCTTCGTTCTGGTACAGCTCCAGCAGCTCCGTGCACACCGCGCCCTCGGAGACCGTGTCACAGCTGACCCGCTCGCGGTTATGGCTGACGATGTCGAAGGGCAGCGAACCAATGCGCCCGACGGCCGCGCCATCGACGAAGGGATCAATCTCGTCGAGGGTGACCGGCTCGCCCGCCCGCAGCGCCGCGGTCAGCGATGCCGCCCCTTGCGGCTCAATGCCGTAGACCTGCGTGCGCGGGGACATGTCCGCCAAGTAGCTCACGATGCCGCCCAGCAGTCCGCCGCCGCCCACCGGGACGACGACCGCGTCGAGGCTACGGCCCTGGGCGGACAGCTGCGAGACGATCTCCGCGGCGACGGTGCCTTGGCCGGTGATCGTGTCGCGGGCATCGAAGGGCTCGATCATGGTCGCACCGCGGGCTTCGGCGTCGGCGCGGGCTGCGGCTGCCGCCTCGTCGAAGTTGGCGCCCACGACGACCAGCTCGACCGCGTCGCCACCGTGGACCTTGATGCGGTCGCGCTTCTGCTTCGGGGTGGGGCCGGGCACGAAGATCTTGCCCTTGATGCCCATCGTGCGGCAGGCATAGGCCACGCCCTGGGCGTGATTGCCCGCCGATGCCGCCACTACCCCGCCGGCGCGCTGCTCCTCCGACAGGTTGGAAATCGCAAAATAGGACCCGCGAATCTTATAGGAGCGCACGTCTTGCTGGTCTTCCCGCTTGAGGTAGACCTCGTAGCCCGTAATCTGGGACAGACGCGGGCAGTAGTACAAGGGGGTGGGAGCGATCTCGGACGAAATGCGGGACTGGGCCAGCTGGACGTCGGATGCTCGGATGGGGTCGAAGTTTTGCGTCATGTCGGTTTATTCTAGCGGGCCGGTTGGCGGCCGTGGCGCAATACCTATAGTTTGACAGACAATCCCCAGCGCCTGGGTGCCCTGGCCCACTATTGAGACCGCAGGGGTAGACATCTCCAAACAACCTGATAAATTCATCTGAGGATATTTGTCATCGTTGCTCTCGTCTTGTTTTTAAGGAGTTTCCACCATGCGCCGCACTCGCCTTAGCACCACCCTTGTCGCTGCCGCTGCTGTCACCTTCGGGCTCGTCTCCCCGGTCGCCATGGCCGAAGAGGCCACCGACACCTCGGCCCCCACCTCGACCGCTACCGAAACCCCCGCTGAGGGCGACGGCACCGGCGAGGGCGAGGACACCGGCAACGCCGGCGACTCCGGGAACCCTGAGGACCCCGAGGCCAACGGCGACTCCGATAGCGGCGACCAGACGGGCGGCGATTCGGACGGCAAGGACGAGGAGCCCGATACCATGTTCGGCTCCAGCGTCGAGACGACCGCAAAGTTCAAGGAAGTCATGTCGTGGGTCTCTGTGGTGGGTGCGCTGCTGGCTGGCATCGTTCAGGCCACCGTGATGCTCGCCCAGATCAACCCGGCTATTCTCAACCCGCTCAAGGATCTCCTGAAGCAGGCCGGCGTTAAGTTCTAAGGACTTAAGGCACGCCGAGTAGGCGCTACGGACGTGGTCCGTGGCGCCTTTTCGCGTCTTTTGGCTGGGTTTGTCCCTTGGGGTGCCCTCTCGCAGCCTGGTCTCGTGGCGGGTCTAGGGGCCGCCACCCCAGGGCGGGTCCCATGTCACCTTGCCGTGTCTTCGGTTGACCCTCCCGTGTCTGGGGTAGGCCGGGTCGTCATCATTCCAGGAATTATGGAACTCACACAACAAGGTGAGGTTTTCTTGGTTGGTCTCACCGCCGTCTACCCAGGGGTGGATGTGGTGGACCTGGCACTCATCGGCCGGCTTGCGGCAGTTTGGCCAGGCACAGGTGGTGGTCTCCGCCTTCGCCATGTCATTCTGCTTGGGTGAAGCATGCCGTTGGTAGCGGTACTGGTTGACCGGCCCGCGCCTAGGATCCACCAACGTGGCCAGGCCCGCATCCAGCAAGCATTGGCGGACGTACTCGGCCCCAGTCATGGTGGTCCCGTTGCTCAGCCGCAGGGTGATATCGTCCCCATCACCGGACAGGATGCGCACCCAGTCGGGCAGGGAGATGACCACGTGCGTGGCCTTGGGCTGCTTCTCCAGTCCGCCGCTAAACAGTGCCTCGACATCCGGGATGGTCTTAATTGACGCCCAGAGGTATTCCACCAGCTCCGGGTCCCCGGTCACCGAAAACGTGCTGGGGCCGTCTTTGCGGCGGGTCACGCGCACACCTTCGGCCGGCGGTGCCGGGCGGTTGAGCTCCAGGACCTTCTTGTTGGCCAGGCGGCGGAGTTGTTTGGTGGTGCCAGGCGTGTTGCAGAGTTCGATGAGCATCGCCCAGGCGTGGTCCTTGTGGCGTACCCGGCGGAAGGCGTTATCCAACACCAGCAACGTGTCCAGGTGGTGTCCGGATTCCGCGGCGCCTTTCCTCGCGGCGGCCTGCTTCCTCGTATACGTAGTGTGCCCGAAGAAGGTTTGGCAGGCGCGATGGTGCGCGGCTGCGGCAACGTCCGACATGACAGCCTTCAGGGCAGGCAGGCTCAACTCGCGGCACAGGCCCAAATACTGGATCCCGTCCGCGAAGATTGAGTGCGCTGCTTTCAAAGTGTCCATGGCTGTCATTGCTGTCATGCCCCACACGCTAGAAGCACACGTCAACCCCGACAAGGCCCGAAAACCCAATCTGTGGATAACTCGGAACAAACTAACCATCCTGCACGCGGCCCGAAACAGCAGAAAACGCCCTTTTTCTCCGCGCCACCTGCCTAAGGGCCGAAAAATGGAGCAACGTGACCAGGTAGCCGCAGGGAGGCATCGTTAGGCACAAAAACAGCCCCCGCACCAGGCGGGGGCTGTGGATAACTTAGCTGCTAGAACAGCTCGCGCGAGGCGATTTCCGCGCCCTCGACCAGCGACTGCAGCTTCGCCCACGCGATCTGGTGGTGCAGGCGCCCGCCCAGGCCACAGTCGGTGGAGGCCACGACCTTGTCCGGGCCGACCTGCTCGGCGAACTTGATGATGCGGTCGGCCACCAAGCGCGGGTGCTCCACGGCATTGGTGGAGTGCGAGACCACGCCCGGGTAGATGACCGTGCCCTCGGGCAGCTCGTGGTCCTGCCAGACGCGCCACTCGTGGGCGTGGCGCGGGGACGCCCCCTCGAAGGAGAAGCCGCCAACCTTGGCCTGCAGGATCTCGTCGATGATGTCGGCGAACGGCACGTCGGTCACGTGCGGGCCGTGCCAGGAGCCCCAGCAGATGTGCAGGCGGGTCTTGTCGACGGGCAGATCGCGGATGGCATCGTTAAGCACGTTGATGCGATCCCGCACGAAGCCGCGGAAGTCCTCCACGGACGGCTCCGGGTTGATCTGGTCCCAGGCCTCGGCCAGGTCGGGAGCGTCGAACTGGACGGTGAAGCCGGCGTCGGTGATGGCCTTGTACTCGTGGCTCAGCGCCTCGCCGCAGGCGCGCACGACGTCGAAGTCGTCGTCGTAGTACTTGTTCTTCAGGCGGGCCGCGGACCCCGGGGACAGAGCGGCGACGAAGCCCTCGGTGGCGCCAGCCTTGTCCATGACCTGACGCAGCAGCTTCACGTCCGCGTCGACCTGGTCCTGGCCGATGTAGGTAATCGGGCCGGTGAACTCCGGGTTACCCACCTTGGAGCGGCCGGTGAAGATGCCGGACTCCGGATCCTCGTAGGCCTCGGAGAACAGCGCGCGGTCGCGGCGGTCCGGGAAGGAAGTCAGGCGCGGGTTGCCCGGGGTGGAGCGCACGACCTCGCCGTTGGCCCAGCGGTCGGTGTCGGTCATGGTGAGCCCGCCCAGGCGGGTAAAGGAGTAGTTCCACCAGGCGCCGTAGTCGACGGCGCCGGAGGTGATGTGCCCGTACTCCCCCTCGTTGATGATGTCGAGGCCCAGGTCGACCTGGCGCTTGACCACCTCGTCGACGGAGCGCTCGAGGATGGCGTGGAATTCCTCGTCGTTGATGGCGCCCTGGGCCCGCTTATGGTTGGCCTCCAGCAGTTCCGGGGTGCGCGGCAGCGAGCCGACGTGGGTGGTGCGAATTTTGTTGGCCATGGGAGGCTCTCCTTCGTTCCTAGTAGACTGTGCTGTCTACATTAACTGAGGAGGGCCTCCGCCCCGACGTTTATATTCACCCGCGCTGGCTAGCCGAGGATGCCCGCGCCCATCGTCGCCTTCAAATCCCCCATCAGGTTGCCGGAGCGCTCCACGCGCAGATCCTCGCCCAAAATCATCATGGTGGACTCGTCGCCGCACGTCAGCGTCAGGTAGACGTCGGACTCGCCGCGGTTGTTGGACAGCACCTGCTTGAGCTTGGCGATGTTGTCCATGGTGCACTGGTCGGTACGCATCGTCAGCCGCAGCGGCAGGCCGGCGCCGTTGCCGGGGCCGAGATCGGGCACGCGGATGTCGTTGCAGAACAGGGACATGCGCTCGTCGCGGATCTTGACCTGGACCTTGGCCAGGATGATGTTGTCCTCGACGATCTGCGGCGCGACCAGGGAGTAGACCTTGTTAAAGACCAGGATTTCCACCTGCGCGCCGTGGTGGTCCTCCACCGTGACGATGGCCCAGGGCGAGCCGTCCTTCTTGGAAAATCGCCGGTCCACGCCCGAGATGATGCCGCCGATGAGCAGCTCCTGCTTGTCGCGGACCTCGCCGGCCAGGATCTTGGGCAGCGGGGTGTCGGTCTGCGCGTCGAGGGCCTCCTCGAAGCCGTCCAGCGGGTGGCCGGAGACGTACAGGCCCAGCATCTCGCGCTCCAGCGCCAGCTCGTGCTTGCGCTCCCAGTGCTCGTCCGGGACCTCGATGGCAAAAGCGTTGGCGGTCTCGGAGTCGTCGCCGCCGAAGCCCGCGAACAGGTCGAACTGGCCCTTGTCCGCGGCCTTCTTGGTGGTCTGCACCGAGTCCACCGCGTCCTCCTGGATGAGCATCAGCCCCTTGCGGGGATGGCCCAGGGAGTCGAAGGCGCCGGCCTTGATGAGCGACTCGGTCACGCGCTTGGAGCACGCAGCCAGCTCGATCTTGTCGAGGTAGTCGGAGAAGCTGGTAAACGCGCCCTTCTCGCGGCGGGTAGAAATCAAAGACTCCACCACGTCCGCGCCGACGTTGCGGATGGCGCCCATGCCGAAGCGGATGTCCTCGCCGACGGCCTGAAAGTCGACGTCGGACTCGTTGACGTCCGGCGGCAGCACCTTGATGCCCAGGTGGCGGCAGTCGGACAGGTAGATGGCGGACTTGTCCTTCTTGTCGCCCACCGAGGTCAGCAGCGCGGCCATGTACTCCGGCGCGTAGTAGGCCTTCAGGTAGGCGGTCCAGAAGGAGACCAGCCCGTAGCCGGCGGCGTGGGACTTGTTGAACGCGTACGACGCAAACGGCTCGATGGTGCCCCAGAGGGCATCGACGGCGTCCTTGGAGTAGCCGTTGTCGAACATGCCGCCTGAGAACTTCTCGTACTGCTGGGCGAGCACCTCGGGCTTCTTCTTACCCATGGCCTTACGGAAGCCGTCGGCCTCGCCGGCCGTGTAGTTGGCTACCTTCTGGGAGATACGCATGATCTGCTCCTGGTAGACGATGAGGCCGTAGGTCTCGTCCAGGATTTCCTTCAGCGGTTCGGCCAGCTCGGGGTGGATCGGGGTGATTTCCTTGCGCCCGTTCTTGCGGTCGGCGTAGTCCCAGTGGGCGTTCACGCCCATCGGGCCCGGGCGGTAGAGCGCCAGCGATGCCACGATGTCCTTGAAGCCCGTCGGCTTCATGCGCTTGAGCAGCTCCTGCATGCCGCCGGAGTCCAGCTGGAACACGCCCAGGGTCTCGCCGCGGGAGAGCAGGTCGTAGACGCGGCTGACGGCCGGGTCGTCGGCGTGCAGGTCCTCCAGGTGGATCTCCTCGCCGCGGTTTTTGCGGATGTTTTCCAGGGCGTCGCCGACGACGGTGAGGTTACGCAGGCCCAGGAAGTCCATCTTCAGCAGGCCGATGGCCTCGCAGGCCGGGTAGTCCCAACCGGTGATGATGGCGCCGTCGGCCGGCCGCTTCCACATCGGGATGTGGTCCATCAGCCGCACCGAGGCCATAATCACCGCGCAGGCGTGGACGCCGGCCTGGCGGACCACGCCTTCCAGGCCGCGGGCGGTGTCGTAGATCTGGCGGACGGTCGGGTCGGATTCGACCATGTTGCGCACCTCGGCGGCCTCGGAGTAGCGCTCGTGCTCCGGGTCGGTGATGCCGGCCAGCGGGATGTCCTTGGCCATGATGGCCGGCGGCAGGGCCGCGTTGATGCGGTCGGCCATCTGGAAGCCTTCCTGCCCGAAGTGCACCTTCGCGGAGTCCTTGATGGCCTGCTTGGTCTTGACCGTGCCGAAGGTGATCACCTGGGCGATCTTGTCCTCGCCCCAGCGCTCGGCGGCGTAGGTGATCATCTCGCCGCGGCGGCGGTCGTCGAAGTCGATATCGATATCGGGCGCGGACGGGCGCTCCGGGTTGAGGAAGCGCTCGAAGAGCAGGTCGTGCTCGATGGGGTCGATATTGGTAATGGTCAGCGCGTAGGCGACCAGGGCGCCGGCGGCGGAACCACGGCCCGGCCCGACGCGGATGCCCACCGACCGGGCGTGCTTGATGAGCTCGGCCACGATGAGGAAGTAGGACGGGTAGCCCTTCATGTCGATGACCGAGATCTCGTACTCGGCGCGCTTGATGTACTCGTCGGGCACCTCGGAGTCGGGGAAGCGCGCCTTGAGCCCCTCCATGACCTCGTGGGTCAGCCAGGAGGTCGGGCTGTAGCCCTCCGGCACGTCCGCGATCGGCATGCGGTCGTGGGTGTGTTCCTCCCAGACCTTGCTGTAGTCGCCGACGCGCTCGGCGATCCACAGGGTGTTGTCGCAGCCGTCCGGGACCATCTCGTCCCAGATCTCGCGCATCTGCTGCGCGGACTTGATGTAGTAGCCCGAGCCGCCGAACTTGAAGCGATCCGGGTCGTTGAGCGTCTTGCCGGTCTGCACGCACAGCATGGCCTCGTGGTTGGGGGCCTGGGACTCCAGCACGTAGTGGCAGTCGTTGGTCACCAGCGGCGGCAGGTCCAGGCGGCGGCCGATTTCTAGCAGGGCGTCGCGGGTGCGCTTTTCGATGTCGAGCCCGTGATCCATCAGCTCCAGGAAGTAATTGTCCTTGCCGTAGATGTCCTGCCACATCGCGGCGGCTTCCAGGGCCTCGTCGAACTGGCCCAGGCGCAGGCGCGTCTGCACGTCGCCCGAGGGGCAGCCGGTGGTGGCGATGATGCCGTCAGCGTGCTCGGCGATAAGCTCGGCGTCCATGCGCGGCCACTTGCCCAGCTGGCCCTCGTAGGAGGCCAGCGAGGACAGCTTGAACAGGTTCTGCAGGCCGGTGGCGTTTTCCGCCAGCATGGTCTGGTGGAGGTAGGCGCCGGAGGCGGAAACGTCGTCGCGCTTCTGGTCCGGGTTGCCCCACAGCTGGCGCTTCTTGTTGAAGCGGGAGCCCGGCGCCATGTAGGCCTCGATGCCGATGATCGGCTTGATGCCTGCGCCGGTCATGCGGCGGTAGAAGGCGTCGGAGCCGAACATGTTGCCGTGGTCGGTCATGCCCACCGCCGGCATTTGCTGCCGGCCGACCTCCTCTGCCAGCAGATCCACCTTGGCCATGCCGTCCAGCATGGAAAACTCGGTGTGGTTATGCAGGTGGACGAAGGAGGAGTTTTTGACCATGCCGGCTATTCTAGCCGGTGCGTCAAGACGGCCCGTCCGGCGCGGGAGGAGTACCTTTTAAGCCAATGCTGTATACACTCGCCGCCTACCTGATGTGGGGATTTTTCCCCGCCTTCTTCCCGCTCCTGCTGCCCGCCGACCCGCTGGAGATCCTCGCCCACCGCGTGGTGTGGACCGCCGTGCTCGTCGGCGCCTACCTGCTGGCCACCGGCGGCTGGCGGGAGCTCAAAGCCTTCAGCCTGCGCACCTGGGGCTGGATGGCCGCCTGCGGCGTGGCGATCACCATCAACTGGGGCGTGTACGTCGTGGCGATTAACACCAACCACGTCGCCGACGCCGCCCTGGGTTATTTCATCAACCCGCTGGTGGCGGTCTGCTTAGGCATCATCTTCTTGAAGGAACAGCTGCGCCGCGGCCAGCTGGCGGCGGTCATCATCGCCGCGGTGGCGGTGCTCTGGCTGACCTTCATGACGGGCCAGACCCCGTATATCTCGCTGGCGCTGGCGTTCAGCTTCGGCATCTACGGGCTGCTCAAGAAGAAGATTTCGGTCTCCTCGACCGGCTCCGTGGCGGCGGAGACCCTGGTCATGGTCCCGCTGGCGCTGGGCTACCTCATCTACCTCGAGGCCGGCGGCCAGGGCACCTTCTTCAACCAGGGCCCGCTGCACCCGCTGCTTCTTATCAGCGCCGGCTTGGTCACCGCGCTGCCGCTTTTGTGCTTCGCCCAGGGCGCCAAGCACCTGCCGCTGGCGACCATCGGCATGCTCCAGTACATCACCCCGACCATGCAGATGCTCTGGGCGCTGTTCGTCACCCAGGAGCACATGCCCCCGGAGCGCTGGGTCGGATTCATCATCATCTGGGTGGCCGTGGCGGTCTACCTCATCGACCTGCTGCGCCACCGGCCGCGCAGGGCGAGCCGGGTTACAGGGCGCCCGGCGGGCGAATAGCGAAGCTGCCCCAGGCGGCATCGTCGGGCGCGGGCTCCACGGCGGCCACCTCCGGCGCCGCGGCGACGGCCCGCAGGACCTCGCCCGTGTCCCAGACCACCACGGCGCTGAGCTCGCGGGGCACCTCGACGCGCCCGACCCCGTCCAGCCCGGCCTGCGTCTGGTCCAGCGCGGCGTCGAAGACGTCCGCCCGGTCCGCCCCGGCGACCGGTTCGGGCAGGGCGATGGGCTCGGACGCGCCCACCAGCATCGCGTTGACGCGCCCGGCCGGCTCCACGACATCGGCGGCGTCCTGGACAGATAGCGCGGACTGGAAGGTCACGAGCGCGTAGGTCGGGGTGGCATCGTCGGCTTCTGCCAGGAGGCCGTCGGCGCGGGTGATGTAGGCGCCGGGGTCCTCGCCCGCCTGGGGGCCGAGCTGGTCGCCCTGCAGCGGCGCGGTAGGCTGCGCGCCGAAGGCGCCGGCCGCCCAGACCACCCCGACCGCGGCGACGCCGACGACTGCCCAGCCGCGGCCATTCATCCGCGCACCACGTCGAGGGCGTGGGCCAGATCGTCCGGGTAGGGCGCGGTGATTTCCATCCAGCGGCCGCTGACCGGGTGATAAAAGCCCAGCTTGACCGCGTGCAGCCACTGGCGGATAAGCCCCAGGCGTTGCGCGAGGTTGGGATCGGAGCCGTACATCGGATCCCCGCAGCACGGATGCCCGGTGGCGGACATGTGCACGCGGATCTGGTGCGTGCGGCCGGTCTCCAGGTGGACCTCCAGCAGGCTGGCCTCCCGGAAGGCCTCCATGAGCTGGTAGTGGGTCACGGCCGGCTTGCCGTCCTCGGTGACGGCGAATTTCCAGCCGGCGGACGGGTGGCGGCCGATGGGGGCACCGATGGTGCCCTCGATGGGATCGGGCAGGCCCTGGACCAGCGCGTGGTAGGTCTTTTCCACCGTGCGCTCCTTGAAGGCGCGTTTTAACACCGAGTAGCCGCGCTCGCTGGCGGCGACCACCATCACGCCGGAGGTGCCCACGTCCAGGCGCTGGACGATGCCCTTGCGCTCCGGCGGGCCCGAGGTAGAAATGCGGAACCCGGCGGCAGCCAGGCCCCCGACGACGGTGGGGCCCTCCCAGCCGACGGTGGGGTGGGCGGCCACACCGACGGGCTTGTGCACGGCGATGACGTCGTCGTCGGAATACAGAATGTCCATGCCTTCGACCAGCTCCTCGGTCGGCATGAGCGGCTTGGGCGGCTCCGGCATGGTCACGTCCAGCCAGCCACCCTCCAGCAGGCGGTCGGACTTGCTCTGCGGCTTGCCGTCGACGGTGACGTCGCCGTCCGCGCACAGCTGGGCCGCGGTGGCCCGGGAGAAGCCGAGCAGCTTGGATAGGGCGGCATCGACCCGCATACCGGCGAGTCCTTCGGGGACGGGCAGTGCTCTACTCTCCCTGTGCACGGGCTTGGCTCCTTTCCTCTAAGAACATGGCGACGATGAAGACGACCACCCCGACGGTGATGGCCGCGTCGGCGATGTTGAACACGGCGAAGGATCCCACGGAGATAAAATCCACGACGTGACCGAACCAGAAGCCCGGCTCGCGGGCGATGCGGTCGATGAAATTGCCCAGGGCCCCGCCGGCGATCATCGCCAGCCCGACGGCCTGGCCGGGGTCTTTAATCCGCGGCGCGGCGATGGCCACGCCCACCACGAAGGCCAGCTGGATGGTGGTGAACAGCCAGGTCGACCCCTCCCCTCCCATGGAGAAGGCGGCCCCGGGGTTGAAGACGAGGAAGAACCGGAACCAGTCCCCGATGACGGCGACGGCTTCGCCTTCGTCGAGCCACGCCAGCATGATCGCCTTGGTCACCTGGTCGAGGACTGCCACCGCCACCACAATGGTGGCCATTAATCCGAGATTTCTCCTTTTAGTTGGGCTCACCCGGTCCATTGTAAACGTATCGATCCGGTAATTTGGAATACGTGTTTCGTGTTAAAGCTATCCCCGCTGTCCTAGTTACCTCCCTGCTGCTGGCCGGCTGCAATTACCAAGCCCCCGGCCCGGCTGTGGAGCAGCCCGTGGGCATGGCTGTCGATGCCCCACGGGTCACCGTCGAATCCACCGGCCAGGGCGACAAGCAGCTGCTGACCTTCGCCGATATCGACTCCGAGCAGGAGCTCAACCTGGATATCACGGAAGGCTTCCAGCAGGACGTGCTGCAGGCCGATGCCGCGGCCGACTTCCGCGCCGAGGACATCGACACCGCCACCACGCACCTGCCGCTGACCGGCTCCGTGGAGGAGGCCTCCGAGGCCACCGAGGGCCAGGCGCCGGCTACCCGCAACGCTTTCTTCACCGTGGGCGAGCCCGGCTTCGACGGCGACGCCGACATCTCCTCGGCCGAGGGGTTCCAGTTTGGCTGGCGGGCCGAGGACAACGGCCAGATGACCTCGCTGCGCCTGGCCGCCCCGCAGGAATCCACGGATAACGCGCGGGCGATTACGGAGCAGGCCATCACCAAGCTGACGGCCCTGCCCGTGGTGTTCCCGGACGAGGAGATCGGCCCCGGCGCGACCTGGACCGTGGAATCGCGCGTTCCGGGCGAGGCCGTCTTGCTGCAGGAGACGACCTTCACGCTGGAATCGCTGGCGGATGGCCGCGCGGAGCTGGGCGTGGAGATCCACCAGCGCCCGTCGCTGGGCGCGCTGTCGCTGGAGGGCCAGGCGGAGGGCACCGACCTGGAGGGGCAGGAGCTGAAGGTGCTGGACTCGAGCACCAACAGCGAGGGCTCGCTGACCGTGGACCTGGGCAAGCCCCTGCCGGTTGCCGGCAACGTCAGCATGCACACCAAGATCACCTACGGCACGCCGGAATCCGACGTGCGCGTCATCCAGACCTCGGCTACCGCGCTGGACTTTTCCTAAAACGCCCTGCCCGCAGGCAGCGAAAGACCCTCCCGGCCGCTATGGCGGGGGGTCTTCGGCTGCGTCGTTGCGCGGTAGCGGGCGGGCTTACTGCTCGCTGACTGCGCCGTCGTTGTTTTCGACGGTGCCGTCGGTGCACATGGCCGGAACCTGCTCCGGGGCGACGGTGTTGGTGATCAGGGTGCAGGCCCAGGACTGGGACAGCTTCCACTTGCCGTCTTCGTAGACGAACTCGACGTTGTCGGCAGTCTGGCCGGGCTCTTCCGGAACGCTGAAGTTCACGGTGGCCAGCACGGACTGCGGGGCGTAGCCCGGCAGGACCGGGTCGACGACCTCGAAGGTGGCGCCGGTTTCCGCCTTGGAGGCGGCCATGGTCTCGAAGAGCTCGGGGGCGGTCTCGCCGCCCTGGACGGTGGCGACCTTATCCTCCTCGGAGGCGGCCGGATCCGTGGCGGTGGCCAACACGGCGTTCAGGTCCGCGGCGGTCGGCTGCTCCGGGGTCGCGCTGTCCCCGCCCTCGGACCCCTCAGTGGATTCCGCCTGGGTGGTCGCGGCGGAGTCGGGGGCGTTGTTCTCTTCCTCGTCGGAAGAGCAGGCGGCCAGCGCCAGCCCGGCGGCCGTGGCGAGTGCCGCGGCGGAAATCCGACGACCAAGTTGAGCGTTAATCACGAAATAGATCTCCTTGCATAGGGTCCAGCGCGCGGTCATCTCGAGCGCGCCTGTCAACTTTATTTATGCTACCGGCTATCTCGCCACCGGCGAAACACGCGCGCCGGAGCTATCAGCCAATTCACAAACTCCGCCCGCTCGCAGCGGCCGCTCAAGGTTATGCTGGAGCGCATGAATTCCACTTCCGCGTCCCCTTCCATCGTCGTCCTGGCCACCGGCGGGACCATCGCGTGTACGCAGGATGATTCCGGCGCGCTGGTGCCCACCCGCCAAGCCGCCGACCTGGTGCGGGGCCTGGACAGCCCGCACCCGGTCCGAGCCGTGGACTACCTGCAGCTGGATTCCTCGGCCATCACCCCGGCCGACCTGGACGGGCTGCTGGACGAGGTCCGCGGACTGCTGGCCGATCCCGCCACCGCCGGCGTGGTGGTAACCCACGGCACCGATTCGCTGGAAGAAACGGCCATGGCCCTGGCCTGCCAGCTCTCCCCCGCCCGGCCCGTGGTGCTCACCGGCGCCCAGCGCGCCGCCGACCACCCGGATCCCGACGGGCCGGGCAACCTGCAGCTGGCCCTGGACACCGTAGACCGCCACGCCGCCGAGGGCACGGGCGGGGCGTGGGTGTGCTTCGGCGGGAAGGTCCTGCCGGCGGCAGGCGTGCGCAAGCGGCATACCAGCGAGCTGGAGGCCTTTGAGTCGCTGGCGGTCCCGGACGCGCTCCCGGCGCGCTTCCCCTTGCCGGCCGGCGCCCTGGCCGACGCCCCGGTGACCACCCTCGCGGCGTACCCGGGCGCCGGGCGCGAGCTGGTCGATGCCGCCTGTGCCGCCGGCGCCCGCGGCATCGTCGTCGCGGCCATGGGCTCAGGCAACATGTCCCCGGCGATAGGCCAGGCCTTGAGCGAGGCGGCGCGCGGCGGGGTCAGCGTGGTCATTTCGACGCGCTCGCCCTACGGCGCGGTGCGCCTGGCCTACGGCGGCGACGGCGGGGGCGCATCGTTAGGCGCGGCCGGCGCCTTGGGCGCGGGGCCGCTGCGCCCGGGGCAGGCGCGCATCCTGTTGGCGGCCTGCTTGGCCGGGGGCGTGGACCCGGCGGAGGTCTTTAACTTCTAGTCCTCGCCTAGCCCGCCGAGGCCGTCCTCGCGGGAGGCGAACCACTCGTCCCAGGCCAGCGAGTCCAGCGGGTCGGCCGGTACCAGGTCCGGGTCGTCGGCGGCCAGCGACTTGGTGCGCCCGGGCCCGGTCGCGCGCGTTTCGAAGCGTACGCTGACCACCCCGTGGCCGGCGCCCTGGATCCAGCCGTGCCCGTACTCGGGGTGGTAGACGTCCTGGGTGGCCACCCACTGGCTGTCGGGGGTATCGGCGACATCGACGGCCACGGGGCCGGTGTCGACCGTGTGGTCGGCCACGCCGGTCTCGAAGTCGCTATCCGGCGGGACGGGCCGCACGATCTCGCGGTCCAGCTCCGGAAAGAGCACGTCCTGGCGGGCGGTCTCCAGCCCGGAATACCCCACGCCGACCAGGCGGATGGGGCCGAGCTCCGCAGGGTAGCGCGCCAGCTTGAACGCCGCGGCGCGCAGGGTCTCGAAGTCGTCGGTGGCGTACGGCAAGGTCGCCGAGCGCGACTCGATGTGGAAGTCCGCCATCCGCAGCTTGACCGTCACCGTGCGCGCTCCCCGCCCGTCCTTGAGCAGGCGGACATGCGCGCCCTCGGCGGCGCGGTCGATGGCCGCGTCCACCTCCGCCTCCGTGACCAGATCCTTCGGGTAGGTGTGCTCGGCGGAAATCGACTTGGAAATGGCGCGCGGGGCGACCTCGCGCGGGTCGATGCCGCGGGCCATCTCCCACAGCTGGCCGCCGACAATGGAGCCGACCGAGATTTCCACCTCGCGCTTGCTCAGCCCCGCCAAGTCGCCGATGGTCTTAATCCCAATCGAGTGCAGCTTCTGCGCGGTTACGGGCCCCACTCCCCAGAGCTTGGCCACGTCCAGCGGGTGCAGGAAGTCCAGCTGCTTGTCCGCGGGGATGACGAAGGTGCCGTCCGGCTTGGCCTCGCCCGAGCCGATCTTGGCGAACTGCTTGCCCGTGCCCGCCCCGATGGAGCACGGCAGGCCGGTCTCCTCGCGGATGGCCGCGCGCAGTTCCTCGGACCAGTCGAAGACGGTCTCGGCGCTCGCGCCCTGCAGCTGGGCCGGTTCCATGAAGCCCTCGTCGATGGACAGCTGCTCGATGAGCCCGACGCGGGAGGAAATCAGTTCGAAGACGCGCCGGGAGGCGGCCTGATAGACCACGCGCCGGGGGCGGACCACGACGGCGCGGGCGCTGACCAGTTGCTGGGCCCGGTACATGGGCATCGCCGAGTGGGCCCCGAAGGCGCGGGCCTCGTAGCTGGCCCCGGCGACCACGCCGCGGCCTCCCAGGCCGCCGACGAGGACGGGGCGGCCGCGCAGGGTGGGCCGGGTCAGCTGCTCGACGGAGGCGAAAAACGCGTCCATGTCGATGTGGAGAACCCAGCGCTGCATACCCCCGATCTTAACCGAGCACTTGCCCCGCACCCCAACTTGGATCCATGATGTATCCATGTTGCATACAAAGACCGAGCACCCCTCCCCGCCCGCGGCGGAACGCGCCTACGCCTACCTCAAGGAACGAATTATCGATGGCACCGTGCCCGGGTCAACCATGCTGAGCGAGGGCGAAGTTGCCCAGGAGCTCGGCTGCAGCCGGACCCCCGTCCGCGAGGCCTTTCTTCGCCTCGAAGTCGAGGGCTTCTTGCAGCTCTACCCCAAGCGCGGCGCCCTAGTGGAGCCGCTGACCGCCCGGGATATCCGCGAGGTCTACGAGGCCCGCGAGCTGATCGATCGCTTCTCCGCCGAGCACATCTGCGGCCTGTCGGACAGCGAGCGACACGTCATCGGCGGCGTGCTAGAGGCCATCATCGCCGAGCAGGACGAGGCCCTAGCGGCTGAGGATCTGGCCGAATACACCCGCCTGGACGCCAAGTTCCACCAGACCATCATGGACAACGGCGGCAACCGCTTCCTCTCCCAGCTCGGCCACAGCCTGCGCGAGCAGCAGCAGCGCTTCACCGCCACCGCGGTGGGGCGCAGCCCGGCGCGCGCCCGCCGCTTCGTCGACGGCCACCGCCAGCTGACCCGCGCCCTCATCGCGGGCGACTTCGACGCCTACCGCCACGCCTTATCCGAACACCTCACGAATTCCCGAAATCAGTTATGACCACTACCGTTACCGAACGCATCCCCTTTGTTAAGTCCTATCCCGCCCACGCCTGGTGGCCGGTGGCCGGCACCATGGTCGCCGTCGCCTGGGGCGGCAACGAATTCACCCCGCTGCTGGTGATGTACCGCGAGGTCTCCAGCTTCAGCCAGGTCACCGTCAACGGCCTGCTCGCCGCCTACGTGGTGGGCATCATCCCCGCCCTGCTCATCGGCGGTCCGCTGTCCGATCTCATCGGCCGCAAGCCCACGCTGCTGCCGGCCGCCCCCTTGTCCCTGTTCGGTTCCTTCCTGCTGTCGGTGGCCCCGAACGAGCCGCTGATTATCGCCGGCGGCCGCGTGCTCTGCGGCATGGCGCTGGGCCTAGTCATGGCGGTCGGTTCTACCTGGATCACCGAGCTCGAGCCCCGCGGCGGCGCCCGCAAGGCCTCGCTGTGCCTGACCGTCGGATTCCTCGTCGGCGCCGGGCTCGCCTCGGTGCTCGCGCAGTGGGGACCGTGGCCCACCCACCTGGCCTATGTCATCCACATCGTGCTCACCCTGGCCACCGGCTGGTGGCTGGGCCACGCCCCGGAGACCCGCCAGCCCATGCGCGGGTCGATTAAGCGCACGGTGCTGGAGCTGACCATCGGCGACATGCTGGCCATGCTGCGCATCCCGGCCGCCGCCCACCGCCGCTTTTTGCGCGTGGTGGTTCCGGTCGCCCCGTGGGTCTTCGGCTGCGCGGGCGCGGCCTACGCCCTCCTGCCCCAGCTGCTGTCCCGTTCGGCTGGCGACGTCCCCATCGCCTTCTCCGGTCTGATGACGGTCATCACCCTGGGCTGCGGCGTGGGCGTGCAGATGCTCGGCCAGGTCATTGACACCAACCGCTCGGCGCGCGCCTCGGCGATTGCCATGGCGGTCATCACCTGCGGCACGCTGCTGGGCGCGGCCGCCGCGCACACCCTGTCACTGCCGCTGGGCATCCTCGCCGCGGCCACGATGGGCGCCGGCTACGGCCTGGCCCTGGTGGCCGGCCTGTCCGAGGTGCAGCGGATCGCCGGCGAGCGGGAGCTGGCCGGCCTGACCGCCGTCTACTACTGCATCGCCTACCTCGGGTTCTTTATCCCGATGGCGTTCTCGGCGCTAGCGCCGTATATCGGCTTTACTAGCCTGTTTTCCGTCGGCGCGGTGCTTGCGCTGTTCTGCCTGGGCAACGTGTCCCTGGCCTGGCGCAAGCACCTGCCGGGCGCGAATTAATTCTTCGCGACGGTGGCGGTAACTCCCGCCACCACTTGGTGCACGCCCTCGCTATCGGCGGGGGCGTTTGTGCTGACCGCAAAGTCCGTGGCCAGCACCTCGGCCGCGATGTGCTCGGCGTGGCGCCGGGCCCATTCTTCCTTCTCCGCCGGCACGTAGAGCACCGCGGAGATGCGGTCGCTGACCTCGAACCCGGAGGCCTTGCGGGCGTCCTGCAGGCCGCGGATAACATCCGCGGCCCAGCCCTCGGCCTCCAGCTCCTCGGTGACGTTGGTGTCCAGCACCACCAGGCCGTCGACGCCGTCGATGCGGGCCGTCGAGTCCGGATCCGCCGCCTGCAGGCGCTCGGTGTACTCGTCGGCGTGCAGGGTGATGTCGCCGTCGACGACGACTTCCTCGCCCTGACGCTCGTAGTTACCCGCCTTCAGGTTCTTGATCGCGCGCTGGACGTCCTTGCCTAGGCGCGGGCCGGCGACCTTCGCGTTGCAGACCACCTCGAAGCGGCCGGCGGAGTCCACGTCCTCGGTCAGCTCGACCTCCTTGACGTTGACCTCGTCGCGGATGATGTCCGCGAAGTCAGCCAGCTTGTCCGCGCCCGCCATGGCCACGGTCAGCTTCGGCAGCGGCAGGCGGTTGCGCAGCTTGTTGGACTTGCGCACCGAGGACGCCGCCGAGGCCACCGCGCGGGTGGCGTCCATGGCGGCGACCAGGGCATCGTCAGCCGGGTAGTCCGCCGGATCCGGGAAGCTGGTCAGGTGGACGGAGCGCTCGCCGGTCAGGCCGCGGTAGATGACCTCGCTGATGTGCGGCAGCAGCGGGGCGAAGACGCGGGCCACGGTCTCCAGCACCGTGTAGAGGGTGTTGAAGGCCTCCGGGTGCTCCGCGTCGCCGGACCAGAAACGGTCGCGGGAACGGCGCACGTACCAGTTGGTCAGCACGTCCGCGAACAGGCGTGCCTCCTCGGTGGCGGTGGCGATATCGGTATTCGCCAGGGCGGAGTCGACGTTCTTGACTAGGTCGTGGGTCTTGGCCAGGATGTAGCGGTCCAACACGTTGGTCGAGGAGGTGTCGAAATGCGCCTCCTGGCCCGCGTAGAGCTGCAGGAAGGAGTAGGCGTTCCAGATGGGCAGCAACGCCTGGCGCACGCCGTCGCGGATGCCCTGCTCGGTCACGATGAGGTTACCGCCGCGCAGGATGGGGCTGGACATGAGGAACCAGCGCATGGCATCCGAGCCATCGCGGTCGAAGACCTCGTTAACGTCCGGGTAGTTGCCCTTGGACTTGGACATCTTCAGCCCGTCGTTGCCCAGGACGATGCCGTGGGCGACGACCTTCTTGTACGCCGGGCGGTCGAACAGCGCGGTGGACAGCACGTGCATGACGTAGAACCAGCCGCGGGTCTGGCCAGAGTACTCGACGATGAAGTCCGACGGCGAGTGGGTCTCGAACCACTCCTTGTTCTCGAACGGGTAGTGCTTCTGCGCGAAGGGCATGGAGCCGGACTCGAACCAGCAGTCCAGCACGTCCGGCACGCGGCGCATGGTGGACTTGCCCGTCGGGTCGTCCGGGTTCGGGCGGGTCAGCTCATCGATGTACGGGCGGTGCAGCGAGGTCGGGCGCACGCCGAAGTCGCGCTCCAGCTCGTCCAGCGAGCCGTAGACGTCCATGCGCGGGTATTCCTCGGAGTCGGAGACCCACACCGGGATCGGCGCACCCCAGTAGCGCGAGCGGGAGATGTTCCAGTCGCGGGCGCCTTCCAGCCACTTGCCGAACTGGCCGTCGCGGATGTGGCCCGGCATCCACTCGATCTCGTTGTGGTTGAGCTCGACCATGCGATCGCGGAACTCGGTGACCTTGACGAACCAGGACGGCATCGCCTTGTAGATGAGCGGCTCGCCGGAACGCCAGGAGTGCGGGTAGGAGTGCTCGATGGTCTGGTGGCGCACCACCCGGCCGGCGGCCTTCAGGTCGCGGATGATTTCCTTGTTCGCGTCGAAGACCAGCTGGCCCTCGTAGTCCGGCGCCTGGGAGGTGAACTTGCCGTCGTCGTCGACCGGGATGACCAGCTCGATGTCGTGGGCGGCACAGGTGTTCATATCGTCCTCACCGAAGGCCGGGGCCTGGTGGACAACGCCGGTGCCGTCCTCGGTGGTCACGTAGTCGGCGGACAGCACCTGGAAGCCGTTGCGCATATCGGCAAAGTAGTCGAAGATCGGCTGGTAGTTGAAGCCGGTCAGCTCAGCGCCGGTAAAGGTCTTGACGACCTCGGCGTCCTCGCCCAGCTCCTTGGCATACGCCGCGCGCAGCCCGTCGGCGAGCACGAACAGCCGGCCGGCAAATTCGCCTTCGCCGCCGACGCGCACCAGGGCATAAGTGACCTCGGGGTGCACGGCCAGGGCCGAGTTCGACGGCAGGGTCCACGGGGTGGTGGTCCAGGCCAGGAAGGAGGCATCGGCCAGCTCCGGGTTGGCCTGCAGCGTCTCCTCCGCGGCCGAGCCGGCCAGCGCACCGGTGACCGGGAAGGTCACGGTCAGCGTCGGGTCCTGGCGCATCTTGTAAGAGTCGTCCAGGCGGGTCTCCTGGTTCGACAGCGGGGTGTGCTCGGCCCAGGAGTACGGCAGCACGCGGAAGCCCTGGTAGATAAGGCCCTTGTCGTAGAGTTCCTTGAACGCCCACATGACCGATTCCATGAAGTCCAAGTCCATGGTCTTGTAGCCGTGGTCGAAATCCACCCAGCGGGCCTGGCGGGTGACGTAGTCCTTCCACTCCCCTGCGTAGCGCAGCACGGAGGACGCGCAGTACTCGTTGAAGCGCTCGAGGCCCATTTCCTCGATCTGGCCCTTGTCGGTGATGCCCAGCTGCTTTTCGGCTTCCAGCTCCGCCGGCAGGCCGTGGCAGTCCCAGCCGAACACGCGCGGGACGTAGTTACCCGCCATGGTCCGGTAGCGCGGGACGATGTCCTTGACGTAGCCGGTCAGCAGGTGGCCATAGTGCGGCAGGCCGTTAGCAAAAGGCGGGCCGTCGTAGAAGATGTACTCCGGCTTATCCTCAGTCTGCTCCAACGAGGCCTTAAAGGTCTCGTCCTTCTTCCAGTAGTCCTGGACGACCTCTTCCATGTCCGGGAAGCGGCTGGAACCGCCGGTCATATCGACCTTGGGGTACACGCCGCCAACATTGGGGCTGTGGTGGTTCACGGTTTACTCCATCCTTCACGCGCGGTAATTCAATCAAACCGCGGGGACGCCTGTAATAGACGCGGTACCACCCCGCTTGGAGCCCTAAAATTAGCGCTCCCGCTTCGTTGGTCGTGAAGGAGTTGACGGTCCCACCCGCCCGGTTCTAATAAGCGCTGCTCAGATAACGCAAAAGCAGCGCCGTTCTTCCGGAATACTCCCCGGTGATGGCCGGATCATCGTATATAAGCCCTTAGTATAGCCGCCCGAGCGCCGGCTGAGCCAGTCCCCGCGGGTTTCCTTTCGACTCGCCCGGCGGAAACGGGAAAACAGCTAGGACCGGTGTTCCGCGTCCTCTGGCTGCGAGTGCGGCGACGTCCGGTCCCCGCGGTGCTTGGCGAAGGCGTCAATTAAAACCAGGATGATGCCGGCGGCCGCCGCGACGAAAACCACCACGAGCGACCAGGTGGCCGCGGACAACAGGTAGTTAACGAAGGCGATGAAAGCGATAAACGCTAAGACCAAGGCAGCAATCAGCATGGAAGATGACGCCCTTTCTCGCAGATGCGGTTCTCACGATGGCTTATGCATTAAACCTACACCAAAGCCCCCGCCGCGCACGGTTATGACCGTGGGCGTGCGGGGGCGTGAGGCGGTACGGGAAAGATGTTCTTCCCCGGCGCAGCCTTAGGAGTTGGACTCGCCGTTCGGGGCGGCAGAGCCGCGGGTCTCGAGTTCTTCCAGCTGGGACTCCAGCAGGGTCTTCAGGCGGGTGCGGTACTCGCGCTCGAAGGTGCGCAGCTCGGAGATGCGGGTCTCCAGGGCGGTCTGCTGCTGCTTGACCGTGTTCATGATTTCGGTGTGCTTCTTCTCAGCGTCAGCCTGCAGGGCCGCTGCCTTCTCCTCGGCCTGGCGGATCTGGGCCTCGGCGCGGGAGTTAGCCTCGGACTCGGTCTGCTTGGCGCGCTGCTGAGCCTCGGCAACCTGGGCGTCGGCCTTCTTCTGGGCCTCGTCCAGCTGGGTGCGGGACTTGGTGTCGGCGTCGGACAGCTGCTTCTCGGCGGCGGTGCGGGCGTCGGTCAGCATGGACTCGGACTCGGCCTTGGCCTCGTTGGTCAGGCGGTCGGCCATCTCCTGGGCCAGGCCCAGCACGCGGGCGGCCTGCATGTGGGTCTCCGGGGTGGCCAGGCCGTTGGCATCCGCGGTGGCGGCAGCGGCCGGGGCCTCCTTGGCGGAGGAAGCGGAGACGTCCGCGACCTTCTTCTGCAGCTCCTGGTTTTCCTTCTTGGCAGCCTCGAGGTCGCGGCGAGCCTTGTCCAGGTCCTGCTTGGCCTTGGTGGCCTCGTCCTGGGCGGCCTTCAGCTCCTTGGAGTCGGCGCTGGACTTGCCAGCGGCAGCGGAAGCCTGCTCCTTCTTAGCGTTCTGCGCAGCCTCAGCCTTGGCGTCGGCCAGCTTCTTTTCGTATTCCTTGTCGAGCTGGGAGCGCAGGTCTGCCTCAATCTCCTTGCGGAGGGCGGCCTCATCGACCGAAGAGGTAGCGGACGCCGCGGAAGCGGTGGCGGCGCCGGAGCCGGACTGCAGGCTGTTGACCTGCGACTGCAGCTCGTCGTTCTCGTCCTGCAGCTGGGCAAGGGCGTCTTCAACCAGGTCGAGGAACTGGTCGACCTCGTCCTCGTTGTAGCCACGCTTGCCAATCGGCGGCTTGCTGAACGCGACGTTGTGTACATCAGCTGGTGACAGCGGCATTGACTTCTCTTCCCCTTCAAGTCGGTGCAACCCCGGAGGTTTCCGGAGTCAATAGAAGATATGAATCAAGCTACGAGCCTACACTCGTCGCCCGACCCAAGGTTTTCTAATCGGACAATAATACGATTCTTCGTTTCATTGTAACCAAAAAGACACAGTAACGGACGATTACTCAAGTCTCAATATTAAGCCGAGGTTGACGATTTTGCACTTTCGTTTACTTCTACCCCGCCGGACCCCGCCCGTTTACGGATTGGCCCAACCCGCCGGAGGCCGGCTAGACCGTGGCAGCTAGACCATCGTGGCGATGACGATATTCATCAGGACGGCCAGGATGATGAACAAGACGATGATGGACATGTCCAGCGCTACCCCGCCCAACCGCAGCGGCGGGATGACCTTGCGCAGGGCTTTTACGGGCGGATCCGTGACCGCGAACAGCGGCTCCGCGCACATCATGAACCAGCGCGGCGGGTTGAACTGCCGGGAAAAGGACTGGATCATCTCGATGATGATGCGCACGATTAGCGCCAGGGAAAAGATCCGGAGCACGGCGTACAGAATAATTCCTAATTGACTCACCCTTCCGACCCTATCCGAACTACCCCCACCTTCGGGGAATTACCCCGCAATGCGCAAAAATCCCCGGGTGCCCTCGCCGGGTTTAACCGGCGGGCAGGGCCCGGGGATTTAACGTCGTGGCGTTCTTAGCGCAGCTGGGCTGCGCGCTCCAGCTCCAGGGTGGAGATGTTGGCGCGCTCCGGCACGATGGCGAAGACGCGGCGGTCGGTGTCCAAGCCCTTGGTCAGGTCGACCATGCGGCCGCGCAGTGCGAAGCAAAGGCCGGCGGCGAAGTCGATGAAGCGCTTGGCAGCGGACTTCTCGGCGTCGGTCAGCTCGAAGACGACGGCGTCGCCATCGCGGAAGGGCTCACCGATCTTCGGGGCGTCGTTGTAGGTGGTCAGGGAAATCGGCACGATGGTCGGCGCGAACTCCGGCTCGGCCGGAGCGCGCTCGTAGCTCGGGCGCGGCTGGTAGGCCGCGGAACCCGCGGTGGCGTAGCGAGCGTCATCCTCGTAGTAGGCGTCGTCGTGCTCCATGTCCATCGGCTGGAGGCCGAAGAACTCCTTCGTGCGATCAATAAATGACATATGTGGTCTCCCTCTGACCCGAAATGTACAAGTGCGGTCTGATATGCGTCTTTGCGTTGGTTTTTAACCTACTGGCCGCGTGCCCATGATGCCGGTTCCGACACGCACGATATCCGTGCCCGCGAAAACTGCCTCGCGCAGATCCGCGCTCATCCCGGCCGACAGCTCTAGGGCGTGGCCGAGCTTCTCCCCCAGCTCATCGGCCAGCTGGCGCGCGGCGGAAAAGACCTCGGCCGCGTCCGCTTCCACGGGCGGGACGACCATGATGCCGCGCAGCTCCAGGTTGGCAAGCTCCTCGACGTAGCGCAGCAGGTCTTCGGCCGTGTCCCAGGCCGCCCCGCCGCGGGACGGGTCCGAGTCGTAGGACAGTTGCACGTAGACCGGTAGGTTCTCGGTGCGCTGGCCGCGCTCCCGGGCCAGTTCTACCCCGCGGTCGAGAGCGGCGGCGAGTTTCTCCGAGTCCAGCGAATGGACGCTGTGCGCCCAGCGGGCCACGTGGTTGGCCTTCTTGGTCTGGATCTGGCCGATCATGTGGAAGTGCATCTCGGGCAGCTGCTCGGCCTTGGCGCGGGCTTCCTGCTCGCGGTTTTCCGCGACGTCGGTGACCCCCAGCTGGCCGAGCAGCGCGATGTCCTCGGCCGGGTGAAACTTGGTTACCGGCAGCAGGCGCGGCTCCGGGCGGCCGGCCTCGGCGGCTAAGGCAGCTATCTGCTCGCGGGTGTTAGCCAGGCCGCGCTCCAGTTCGGCTAGCCGGGCCTGGTCGCTACTTTGGGCTGCCGGGTCCTGCGGGGTGGTTTTATCGGTCATTGTCGGTCTCCTCCTCCAACCAGATGAGTCCTGCCTGCCGGCCGGTGGTGCCCTCCCGGCGGTAGGAAAAGAAAGTGCTGTCTTCGATGGTGCACCGCGGATCCGCCTGGATGGCGGTCACGCCCAAGCTCATCAGCTGCCGGATCAGTCCGGCCCGCACATCGATACCTGGGGTCCCCTTCTCCGTGGTCGTGCGCGATCCGGGTAGGTGGGCCTCGACGTCGGCGGCCATGTCTGCGGGCACCTCGTAGTGGCGGCCGCTGGCGGCTGGGCCCAGCAGCACCTGCAGGCGTTCGGGGCGGGCGCCGAGATCGCACATCGCCTCGACGGTCGCCGGCACGATCCCGTTGCGCGCGCCTAAGCGCCCGGCGTGGGCCGCGGCGACCACGCGGGCCTCCGGGTCGGCTAGCAGCACCGGGGTGCAGTCAGCCACCAGCACGCCCAGGGCCAGACCCTCGGTGGCCGTAACCAGTGCATCGGTGGCCTCCACTGGTGTAGAACGCGGGCCGTCGACGACGGTGACGTTGTTGGTGTGGAGCTGCTCCATCCAGACGATGTCATCAAGGCGGAGTAGCTCCTGCAGGCGCTGCCGGTTTGCCGCTACCGCCGCCGGGTCGTCGCCGACGTGCTCGGCCAGGTTGAACGACTCGTACGGAGACGCCGAAGCCCCTCCCGAGCGGGCCGTAAAGACCATCCGGAAGGGGCGTTTCAGGCGGGCGGGGCGGGTGGTGCGTGCTTCCTCGTTTACTGGCATGCACTCCAGACTAGCGCGCGCTATGGATCAATTAGCGCAAGAAGTCCGGCACGTCCAAGTCGTCGTCGCCGCGGTTGTCGCGCTCGTCGCGGTAGCTCGGGCGGTAGTCCTCGCGCGGGGCCTCGCGCTCGAAGCGCTCGCGGGTGGTGAACAGGCCGCCGTCGCCGCGGGTATCGCCGGCGCGGCGCTGCGGCTCCGACTCGCGCGGGCTGTAGCCCTCGCGCTCGTCGTGGCGCAGCTGGTGGCGCGGCTCGTAGCCGCCGCGCGGCTCCTCGGCCGGCTCCGGCTCGGTGGCGCGGTCGCGGTTTTCGAACAGCGAACCGGAACGCTGCTGGGACTGCTGCGGGCGGGCCTCGCCAGCCGGCTTATCCGTGGCGTTCTTCTCGGCGTCGAAACCGGTAGCGATGATGGTCACGCGGACCTCGTCGCCCAGGTTGTCGTCGATGATGGTGCCGAAAATTAGGTTGACGTCCGGGTCGGCTTTCTCCTCGACCATGGAGGAGGCCTCGTAGACCTCCTGCAGGCCCAGATCGGAGCCGCCAGCCACGGACAGCAGCACGCCCTTGGCGCCTTCCATGGTGGACTCCAGCAGCGGGGAGTTGATGGCCTGCTCGGCCGCGGTCATGACTCGGTTGTCGCCGCGGGCGGAGCCCACGCCCATCAGGGCGGAGCCGGCGTCGGCCATCACGGAGCGAACGTCGGCAAAGTCAACGTTGATCATGCCCGGGATCAGGATCAGGTTGGAAATGCCCTGGACACCGTTGTGGAGGACCTCATCGGCGGCGCGGAAGGCTTCCATCATGGACAGGTTCTCGTCGCCCAGCTGCAGCAAGCGGTCGTTCGGGATGACGATCAGGGTGTCACAGACCTCGCGGAGCTGCTCGATACCTTCCAGGGCTTGGCGGGTACGGCGGGCGCCCTCGAACTTGAAGGGCTTGGTGACAACACCGACGGTCAGCGCGCCCTGCTTCTTGGCGATGGAGGCCACGACCGGGGCGGCGCCGGTGCCGGTGCCGCCGCCTTCGCCGGCGGTGACGAAGACCATGTCGGCGCCGTTGAGGGCGTCCTCGATCTCGGACTTGTTGTCCTCGGCGGAGGTGCGGCCGACCTCCGGGTTGGCGCCGGCGCCCAGGCCGCGGGTGGCCTCGCGGCCGATGTCGAGCTTGAAGTCAGCGTCGGAGAAGATCAACGCCTGGGAGTCCGTGTTGATAGCCACGAACTCGACGCCCTTGAGGCCTTCTTCGATCATGCGGTTGACGGCGTTGACGCCGCCGCCGCCGACGCCGACGACCTTGATTTCCGCCAAATTGTTGTTCGGTGTGCTCATGAGAGGTGGTCAAACCTTTCGGGATTTGTTGGTAAATAAACGAGGAATTGCGCGCCTGTGACGCGGTTGCTTTCCATCTTCACTGACACACGTGTAATTTACGTGTTCATTTGCCCGCGTGTCGGTACCCTCAACCTCTACTTTAGGGTTGCTGACATGGGCTTTTATGCAGTTCGCGCCCCCACCACACGGCAATCTGGCAGGGGCGCGATGTTGCGAATTTTTTCCGGCGCTAATCGCGCTTGGTCACCAACTCGGGGTTAGTGATATTCCAATGGGTGCCGTCCATCTGCAGCACGGTGGAAAACGCGCGGGCCTTGTCCGCGTTGTCGTCGTTCGCGCCCCAGACTACCGTGCGCCCGGACGCCAGGTGCAACGTCGCCGAGTACTTCTCGTCCATGCTGAGCTTTTCGACCTGCGCGCGCTGATCCTGCGACAGGGCCGCCAGGATTTCTACGGCGTCGACCAAGCCGGCCTCCTCGTTGCTATCGATCTCCACGGCGCCTTCCGGCGGCTCGGCGACGACGAACTCCTTGCCCGCCGAGTCGATGAGGTGGGTGCCATCGCCCTCGCGCAGGAAGGCCACGGCTTCCCGCTCGGTGATGTCGACCTGCACCGTGCTGGGCAGGGAGCGGCCCACCGTCGCGGATTTCACCCACGGCAGCGTGGCCACGCCCTCGGCGGCCGCATGCGCGTCCAGGCGCATCAGGTTGCTGCCCTCGGCGATCCCGGAGGCCTCGCGGACCTCTTCCTCCGTGACCTGGCTGGCGCCGTTGAGCTCGAAATCCTGGGCCTTGAACACGGGGAAGAACCAGACCACGGCGGCGGCGATGGCCACCACCGCCACCAGGGCGCCTGCCACCGAAAGTACTAGCTTGCCCCTCATCGGAAACGCTGCTCCAGCTCAGTCAGGATCTCCGCGGCCACCAGGGTGACCGAGCCAGCGCCCATGGTCAGGACCAGGTCGCCCGGTTGCACGGCCGCGACCACGCTGGCCGCCGCCGCGGAGAAGTCCGGCTCGTAGAAGACCTCGGTGCCCGCGGGGATCTTGTCGGTGATAATCCGGGAGGTGATCCCTTCTACCGGTTGCTCGCGGGCGCCGTAGATATCCAGCACCACCGCCACGTCCGCCAGGCTCAGCGCGTCGGCGAATTCCTGCTGGAATTTCATGGTGCGCGAGTACAGGTGCGGCTGGAAACAGACCACCACGCGGCCAGAGCGGGTGGTCGCCTCCACCCGCTCGCGGGCGGCGCGCAGGACCGCGGCGACCTCCGTCGGGTGGTGCGCGTAGTCGTCGAAGACCTCGACCGGCTCCTGGCCCTTAAGCCCCGCCGGGACGGACCCGCGGTACTCAAACCGCCGGCGCACGCCCGTGAAGTCGCTGAGCCCGTCGGCCAGCTTGTGCGGGTCCGCGCCCGCCAGCGTGCCGGCCACCAGGGCCGCCGCCGAGTTGAGCACCATGTGGTGCCCGGGGACCTGCAGCAGGTAGTCCAGGCCCACCGAGTGCCCCGCAACGTCCAGGTGCACGGTCACGCGGGTGCCCTCCGCGGTGGCTTCCTCGGTGGAGATGACCGCGCCCGCCGGGATCTCCGGGTAGCGCTCCACGGCGGCGGGGGTGCCGTAGCCGAGCACGTCGATGCCGCGCTGTGCGGCGCGCTGCCCCATCTGGGCGGCGTGCTCGTCCTCCAAGCAGACCACCAGGTGGCCGGTGGGGGTGATCCGATCGGCGAAGTCCTCGAAGACCTGGAAATAGGCCTCCGGGGTGCCGAAGTAGTCCAGGTGGTCGGGCTCGATGTTGGTCACCACGGCCACGTCCGGGCGGTAGCGCAGTAGGGACGCGTCCGACTCGTCGGCTTCGGCCACGAAGGCCATTCCGGTGCCGTGGTGCGCGTTGGTGCCGGCCCGGTTGAGCTGGCCGCCGATGGCAAAGGACGGGTCCTCGCCGGCCTGCTGTAGCGCGTTGACCGTCATCGAGGTCGTCGAGGTTTTGCCGTGGGTGCCGGCCAGCAGCACCTGGGTGTAGCCCTCCATGAGCTCGCCCAGCAGGTCGGAGCGGCGGATGACCGGGATCCCGGCCTCCCGCGCGGCGACCAGCTCCGGGTTGTCCTGCGGGATAGCGGCGAAGGAGGTGACCACGGCGGTCGGCTCGGCGCCGGAAAGCCGCAGGTTCTCCGCCGCGTGGCCGACCGAGATTTTCGCGCCGAGGGTGCGCAGGACCTCCACGGCGGTGGACTCCTTTTGGTCCGAGCCGGACACGGCGCTGCCACGGGCCAGGAGGATCCGGGCCAGGCCGGACATGCCCGCGCCGCCGATGCCCACGAGGTGGACCCGGTCGAGGTTAACTGCGTCGGGGGTGGATTCGGGGCCCACTAGGATTCCTCCTTGGCTTCTCGGATAGCGGTAGCGATGTGGTCAGCCAGGCGCTGGGCCGCGCCGCCGGCCGCGCTGTCGGCGACCGCCGCGCGCATGGCCTTTAGGCGATCCTCGTCGCCCAGGATGGCGCGGACCTCGCGGTCGAGGCGGGCACCGTCCAGCTCGGCATCGGGGACCTGGACGGCCGCGCCGGCGGCCACCACGTCCTTCGAGTTGAGCGCCTGCTCGCCGTTGCCGTGCGGCAGCGGCACGTAGATGGCCGGCACGCCGGCGGCGGAAACCTCCGCGACCGTCATCGCCCCGGAGCGGCAGACCGCCAGATCCGCCACGGCCAGGGCCGCGGACATATCGTCGATATAGGGCACCGGCACGTAGTTGTCGGTCTGAGCCGGCAGCTCGTTCTTCTTGCCGACCGCGTGCAGGACCTGGAACTCCCCGGCCCAGCCGGGGTGTGCTTCGGCGACGGCCCGGTTGATGCTGGCCGCGCCCTGGGAGCCGCCGGTGACCAAGATGGTGGGAATACGCTCGCGCAGGCCCCACAGCTCGCGCCCGCGGGCGGCGGCCTCCGGATCCTGGCCGAGCTCCGGGCGCACCGGGATGCCGACCTGCTCGCCCGGCATGCCCGAATTCGGGTGGGCGTTGAAGCCGATGCCGCCCAGCTTGACGCCCAGCTTATTGGCCAGGCCCGCCAACGCGTTGGTCTCGAGCACGTAGAAGGGCAGGTGGTGGCTGGCCGCGGCCAGGTAGGCCGGCGCGGCGACGTAGCCGCCGGTGCCGAAGACGGCATCCGCGTCCACCTTCTTGAGAACCTTGCGCGCTTCCAGCACAGAACGCACCAGGCGGTACGGCAGCTTCAGCAGGTCCAGGCTGAGCTTGCGCGGGATCGGGACCGGGGTGATCATTTCCAGGTCCACCCCGCGGGCGGGAATAAGGTCGCTCTCCAGCCCCTTCTGGGTGCCCAGAGCGGTAATACGGGCGCCGTAGTCACGCTGCAGGACAGCGGCCACAGCCAGCGCCGGCTCGATGTGGCCGGCAGTGCCGCCACCAGCGACGACGACGGATAAAGGCTTTGAATTCATGAACTACAGGCTACCAGCGCCGGCGCGGGTTCCTGTCCCCGCCGCGCCCGGCGGAATCCTGCCCGCGCGGCGTGGAGCGCACCGGGCGGGTCCGCCCGGTCACCGGCGAGCCAAAACGCTCCTCCCGCTGCGCCTGGCGGCGGGCGCTGCCCCGCTTTTGGGGGTTAGCGCTCGGGCGCTCGGGCCGGCGGTCCCGGGGCGCGCCCGAACCGTCGGCACGACGGCGACCGCCGCGCGGGGCGGCATCGGCCGGCTCCGGTTCCGCGATGAAGAACAGCCGGTCGAAGAGGGGACGCCCGTAGTTGCGCATCGCCGAGACCGCCTCCGGCTCGTGCCGGGCCACGTTGCACAGAAGGCCCATGGAGCCAATGGTGATAATCGCCGCGGTGCCGCCGGCCGAGATCATCGGCAGCTGGATGCCGGTCACCGGCAGGAGGCCGACGACGTAGCCGATGTTGAAGTAGGCCTGCGCAACGACGCCGGTGGTCAGGGTCGCGGCCATGAGGGCGTGGAACTGGTTCTGCGCGCGCAGCGCGGTGCGGATGCCGAAGAACCCGAGCAGGGCGAAGAGCACGATGACCAGCGCGCCGCCCCACAGGCCGAGCTCCTCGCCCACCACGGCGAAGATGAAGTCGTTTTTCGCCTCCGGCAGGTAGAACCACTTGGCGCGGGACTGGCCGATGCCCACGCCGGCGATGCCGCCGTCGGCCAGCGAGAGGAAGCCCTGGTAGGCCTGGAAGCCGGTGCCCTGGGTGTCCTGGATGTTGCCCACCAACGCGTCGAAGTAGGTGTGGAAACGGTGCGAGCGGAAGCCGCCCGACAGGAAGACGAAGATCACGCCCGCCACGGCCAGCCCGATAATGGAGGCGACCACGCGCCAGTCCACGCCGGCGAAGAACAGGGTAAACACGACGACCACGGCAAACGACATGGCCATACCCAGGTCGCCCTGCAGGATAATCAGCAGGAACATCAGGCCCGCGATGGCCGAGTAGACCATGAACGGATCCAGCAGGTCCTTCGGGCGGTGCTGCTTATTGGCCAGCGCCGAGGCGCCGAAGAGGCCGATGGCTACGCGGGCGAGCTCCGAGGGCTGCAGGGAAATCGGGCCCAAGATGATCCACGACTGGGAGCCAACCTCCGCGCGGCCGGTACCAACCCCCGGGATGAGCACCAGGATCAGCAGCACGATGGACAGCAAGAGGATCCACGGGATGGCCCAGCGCATGGCGCGCGGCGGGATCTTCAGCGCCAACCAAAAGGCCAGCAGGCCGACCAGGACCATCGCGGACTGGCGCAGCGCCTGGCCCCAGACCAGGCCGGATTCCACAAGGGACTCGGCCATGGAGGAGGAAAAGACCATCGTCACGCCGATACCGACGAGCAGGAAGATGATGATCCGCAACATCAGATAGTCCAGCCCCGACCACTTGTTCATCTGCTCGTGGCGGCGCTCGAGGAAATTGGCCACCCGCTGCCCGGGCTTGGCTGACTTCTGCGTTGTGGAGGTCATTGCGCTGGCTTCTCCTCGTTATCTTCTCCGGCATCCGGCGCGGGACGGTGATCCGATTTTTCCGTGACCGCACGCGCCGCCGCGGCGAAGAAATCGCCGCGCTGTGCCATCCCGGTGTACATGTCTAACGATGCCGCAGCCGGGGCCAAAAGTACGGTATCCCCCGCTTCGGCGTGTTGCCAGGCCGCGGCCACCGCGGTCTCCATGGCCGCCTGCGGATCCTGCTCGTCTAGGACGGTTACGGGAACCTGCGGGGCGTGGGCTTGGAGCGCCTGAGCCACCAGCTCCCGGTCCTTGCCCAGCACGACCGCGGCCTTGAGCTGGTCGGCGTGGGTGGCAACCAGCTCGCTGACATCTGCTCCCTTGAGCTGCCCGCCGGCCAGCCAGATGACCCGGTCGAGGCCTTCCAGGGCGGCGTCCGCGGCGTGCGGGTTGGTGGCCTTGGAGTTGTCGATGAAGCTGACCCCGCCGTGGCGGTGGACGACCGCGCCGCGGTGTCCGGCGACGTGGTAGGCCGCCAGGCCCGCCTGGACGGCCTCGCGGCTCGCCCCGGCGGCCAGCCCGGCCGCGGCGGCAGCACAAGCGTCCAGGACGCCGGCCAGACCGGCCGGCTCTACCCCATCGGCCGAGACCAGGTCGAGGTCCTCGCCGTCCAGGCGGGCAATGATCCGCCCGCCTTCCACGCCGACCTGCCCGGCCTGCGGGGTCTGGGAGCTAAAGGAATAGACCTGCGGCGCCAGGTCCCCGGCTTGGCGGGCCCGGGAGACCAGTTCCATCACGTGCGCGTCGTCCGTGCCGGCAATGGCGATGCCGCCGTGCATGACCTTGGCCTTATCGGCGGCGTAATTGTCGAAGCTGCCGTGCCAGTCGAGGTGGTCCTCGGCCAGGTTGAGCAAAACGCCCACCTCCGGGCGCAGCTGGCTGGCCCAGTGCAGCTGGAAGGAAGACAGCTCGGCGACCAGCACGTCGACGCGATCGTTGTCCTGGATGGCGTCGAAGACGGAGACGCCGATGTTGCCCACCGGCACCGCGCGGCGCCCGGTGCGGTTAGTATCTGCCTGCATGATGGCCGCCAGCATGCCGGTGGTCGTGGTCTTGCCGTTAGTGCCGGTGATGACCAGCCACTGGCGGGCCGGCCCGAAGGTGCCGGCCGCGTCCAGGCGGTAGGCCAGCTCGACGTCCCCGATGACCTCGACGCCGGCGGCCCGGTAGGCCTCCAGCAGCGGTGAGTCCGGTCGCCAGCCCGGGGAGGTTACCACCAGGTCGATCTGGCCGTCGCCGGCGACGGCCATGGCCTGCTCGGTGCTGAGCCCGGCCGCCCTCGCCCCGCAATCGTCCAGCGCGGTCTGTCGCGCCTGCGGATTGTCGTCGGCGATTGTGACCGCGAAGTTCAGGCGGTCCAGGACTCGGGCGCACCCGCGCCCGGATACGCCCGCGCCCGCTACCAGCACCCGGCGGGCCTGGGCCAGGTCCGCGGGCAGACTACGCGCCGTGTGCTCAGTCATGGTGTTGTCGAAGACTCCTACTCTTTGCTGTCTTAGTCGCTAGATTCCGATGCCCGCGGCGGTCAGCCAGTCCGCGTAGAACAGGGCCACGCCGAGCATGGCGGCCATGCCGGCCAGCAGCCAGAAGCGGATGACCACGGAGGTCTCCGGCCAGCCGCCGTTTTCGAAGTGGTGGTGGATGGGCGCCATGCGGAAAAAGCGCTTGCCGGTGGTCTTGAAGACGGCGACCTGGATGACCACGGAGGCCGCCTCCACGACGAACAGGGAGCCGATGATGATCATCAGCAGCTCGGTGTGGGTGGTTACGGAAATACCCGCGACCAGGCCGCCGAGCGCCAGGGAGCCGGTGTCACCCATGAAGATCTTGGCCGGCGCCGCGTTCCACCACAGGAAACCCAGGCAGCCGCCCAGCCCGGCCGCGGCCAAGATGGCCAGGTCCAGCGGGTCGCGGACCTCGTAGCAGCCGGCGGCGTGTTCGGCACCGCAGGCGTTGCGGAACTGCCAGAAGGTGATCAGGCTGTAGGCGCCCATCACGAAGGCGGTCGTGCCGGCCGCGAGCCCGTCCAGACCGTCGGTCAGGTTGACCGCGTTCGACCAGGCCGCGATGAGGATATACATGAAGACCAGGAAGACGATGGTGCCGATGACGGCGCCGCCGACGGCGATATCGAAGGTGTCGATCTCGCGGAACATCGACAGCTTCGTCGACGCCGGGGTCAGCCCGTTCTCGTTCGGGAACTGCAGCGCCAGGAAGCCGAAGGCCAGGGCCAGTGCGAGCTGCCCGATGAGCTTGGCCTTCTTGTTCAGGCCCAGGTTGCGGGCCTTGAACAGTTTGATGAAGTCATCCGCGAAGCCCAGGCCGCCCAGCCCCAGGGTCAAGCCCAGGACCAAGACTCCGGAGACAGTGAACCCGCCCTTGCCGGAGATGAGCCCGTAGAGGCCCGTGGTCAGGTAGGCCACGACGATGCCGGCCAGGATCGCCAGCCCGCCCATGGTCGGGGTCCCGCGTTTGCGCAGGTGCGACTTGGGGCCGTCTTCGCGGATCTCCTGCCCCTTGCCGGCGTGGGAGAAATACCGAATCAGCCAGGGGGTGAAGAAAATCGCGACGATAAAGCTAATTACGCCGGAGACAATAATCTGGGTCACTGTGAACGTGGTCCTTCTAATACAACAAAGAGCAGTCTGAAGAAATTCTGCGCGAGCTTATTTTAGCGAGGCGGTTCTAGCCCTCGCCCTTTAAGGTTGCGGCTACCCGCCACAGCTGCTGGGCGTTCGAGGCCTTGATGAGCACCACGTCCTTCGCCGCGCGCTGCGACCACTGCTCCACCCCGGCGGGCGGGGTCCGCAGGGTTTCCTCGACCAGCTGGGCGGCCTGCGCGTGGTCCGCCCCGACGGTCGTGGTGATCCCGCGGTCGGCAGCCGCGGCGGCCAGGGCCCGGCAGGCCGGGGTGTCGCCGACGACGATGAGCCGGTCGACGTTGTACTTCGCCAGCTCCGCGCCCAACTGCTGGTGGGCCTGCTCGGCTTCCGCGCCGAGCTCGCCCATCTCGCCGAGCACCGCGATGGCCCGCGCGTCCGGCCGGGCGGCCGTGGTGTAGCCCAGCGCCGCGATGGCCGCGCGCATGGAGTCCGGGTTGGCGTTGTAGGAGTCGTTGATGATGGTGACCCCGTCCGGGCGGCTATAGACGTCCATCCGGTTCGCCGAGGCATTCCGGTGCCCACTCAGGGCCGCGGCTACCTTTTCTGCCGGGATCCCCGACTCGATGGCCGAGGCGGCGGCCGCCAGAGCGTTGGAGACCTGGTGGACGCCGAAGACCTGCAGCTTGATTCGCTGCGGGGCGGCGTTCGGCGAGTGGAGGGTAAAAGCGGCGCGCGCGACATCGTCCAGCTCTACGTCGGTGGCGGTGTAGTCCGCCTCCGGCGCCGGCGGGTTGGCCGCGGAGTAGTAGACGACCTTGGCCACGGTGCGCGAAGCCATCGCGGCGACGAAGGAGTCGTCGGCGTTGAGCACCGCTACCCCGCCCTCGGCGGCGGCCGGCAGGGCCTCGACCAGCTCGCCCTTGGCCTGCGCGATGTTCTCCCGGGAGCCGAATTCTCCCAGGTGGGCCGAGCCGACGTTAAGCACCGCGCCGATGGTCGGCCGGGCGATGTCGGCCAGGTGGCGGATGTGGCCGATGCCGCGCGCCGACATCTCCGCGACCAGGTACTTGGTCTGCCAGTCGCACCGCAGCGCGGTGTAGGGGTGGCCGACCTCGTTGTTGAAGGAGCCGGGCGGGGCGACGGTCTCGCCCGCGCAGTGGAAGATGGCCGCCATCAGGTCCTTGGTCGAGGTCTTGCCGGCGGAACCGGTGACCCCGACGATGGTCAGGTTGCCGTTGTCGGCCAGCCGGCGAGTGACCGCCTGCGCCAGCGCCGAGAGGGCGCGGACGACGGCGGCGGCGGAACCGTCGGAGTCGTGGGCGTAGATATCGGCGTTGGCGCCGTCGCCCTCGACGCGGTCGGTGGGTTCGACGACGATCGCCGGAACGCCCACCGGGCGGGCGGCCAGCACGGCCACCGCGCCCTGGTCGACGGCCGCGCGGGCGTAATCGTGCCCATCGACGCGGGCGCCGGGCAGGGCCAAAAACAGCCCGCCCGGGGTGATCTTGCGCGAATCGAATTCGACGAAGCTGGTGACCTGAGCCTGCGGGTCATCGACCTCGTCCAGGTAGCCGCCGGTTATCTCGGCTATCTCTTTTAGCGTTAGCTCAATCATGCTTCTTCCTTCCCCGCCGGCCTGCTGCCGGAGGTCTTAGTTTCCAGTGCGCGCTGTACCTCTTCCCGGTCGTCAAAGTGGTGGACCGTGTCCCCCACGATCTGGCCGACTTCGTGGCCTTTGCCTACCACGATAATCGCATCGCCCGGCTGTGCCCACTGGATGGCCGCGTCGATGGCCGCGGCGCGGGAGGGGTATTCGGCCAGGGTGACTTCGTCGTCGCGCTCGGCGGCGGCCTCCCGGGCGCCAGCCAGCACGGCCGCGCGGATGGGGGCCGGGTCCTCGGTGCGGGGGTTGTCGTCGGTGACCGCCACGTAGTCGGCGCGGCTGGCCGCCGCCTGCCCCATCAGCGGGCGCTTCGAGGAGTCGCGGTCGCCACCGGCGCCGATGACGATGCCGATGCGCCCCTCCGGGCGCTCGGAGGTCCGGATCTGCTCACGCAGGGTGTCCAAGACCGCGGCCACGGCCGCCGGCTTGTGGGCGTAGTCGACCACGGCGACGAAATCCTGCCCGCAGTCCACGCGCTGCATGCGGCCGGGTACCGCGACGCCGGCCACGCCTTCCAGGAAGGTTTCCACGTCCACCCCGGCCGCGGCGGCCATCCCGGCCGCCAGCGCGGCGTTGGCCACGTTGAACTTGCCGGGCAGCGGGACCGTGAATTCGTAGTCCTTGCCCTCCAGGCTCAGCACGCCGTGTTGCTCGCCCGTCGGCTCGACCGCGGTGTGGTGGGCGGTGACGATTTTCCCGGCGTTGGTCGTTACGGCCGACTCGGCCGTCGCGACCTCCGCGGTGGGCGTGCCCGCCGCCCGCGACAGTTCCACCAGGCGCTGGCCCCAGGAGTCGTCGACGCAGATGACGGCGGACGCGGCGGCCTCGGGCCCGTTAAACAGGCGCGCCTTGGTCAGGAAATAGTCTTCCATCGTCGGGTGGAAGTCCAGGTGGTCCTGCGACAGGTTGGTGAACCCGCCGACTGCGAACTGGGTGCCTTGGACGCGGCCCAAGGCCAGGGCGTGGGAGGAGACCTCCATGACGACGTGGGTAACACCCTGGTCGCGCATCTGCGCGAAAAGTTCTTGAAGCTTAGGAGCCTCCGGGGTGGTCAGGGACGTCGGCACCGGGGTGCGGTTGATGCGCGTGCCGGTCGTTCCGATAAGGCCTACCTGGTAGCCGGCCGCCAGCAGCCCGGCCTCCAGCAGGTAGCTGGTGGTGGTCTTGCCGGAGGTGCCGGTAACTCCCAGGATGGTCAGGTCGGCCGAGGGGTGGTCGTAGATCTCGGCGGAGATAGTTCCCAGCACCGCGCGGATGTCCTCGACCACCAGGCGGGGGCGCGTGTCGCCGGCCGCGTCGAGGATCTCCGCGCCGGCGGCATCGGTAAGCACGGCCGCGGCTGGGGTGTCGGCGGCGAAACGGGCGCCGTGGGCGTGCAGGCCGGGCAGGGCCGCGAACATCCCGCCCGGGGCGATGGAGCGCGAGTCCAGTCCGATGCTGCTAACTTCCGTCTCCGGCGAGCCGCTCAGGTTCCCGCCGGCCAACTGCGCCAGTCGCGCTAGCGTACGTGCCATGGTGTTGTTCTCCTATTCCGCCCGCAGTTTAAGGTTCTTGCCCTCCGGAGAGGTGGGTATGTTGTCTCGGTTCAGCAGCCAGCTGGCGATGTCGCTAAACACCGGCGCGGCAGACTGCCCGCCGGAGCCGTCGTCGTTGACGCCGGATTTCGGCTCGTCCAGCATGATGGCGACCACGAAGCGCGGATCGTCCGCCGGGGCCACGCCCGCGAAGGTAATCCAGTAGGCGGAATTAGAATACGCCCCCGTATTAGGGTCGACCTTCTGAGCCGTGCCGGTCTTGCCCGACAGCTGGTAGCCGTCGATGCCCGCGCCCTGCGCCGTGCCGGACTGCACGCCCGCCGGGTCCTCCTGGAAGACCGCCCGGAACATGTCCAGGGTGGTCTTCGCCGCGGCCGGGCTGATGACCTGGGTCTTCTCCGGCTCGGAGTGGATGCGGTCCTCGCCGGCTTCGCCCTCGATGTCCTGGATAATGCGCGGGGTAATGCGCTCGCCCTCGTTGGCGATGGTCTGGTAGACGCTGGCCATCTGCAGCGTCGTCCAGGACATGCCCTGGCCGATCGGCAGGTTGGCGAAGGTACCGCCGGACCACTGCTCGAAGGCCGGTACCAGGCCGCCGGACTCGTTCGGCAGCTCGATGCCGCTGGTGTTGCCCAGCCCGAAGGCCTCGAGGTACTTCGAGAAGGTCTTGTCCCCCAGCTTCTCCGCGAGCATCAGCGTGCCGACGTTCGAGGACTTACCGAAGATGCCGGCCGTGGTGTACGGCTCGACGCCGTGCTGCCAGGCGTCGTTGACCGTCACGCCGGCCATGTCGATGGAGCCGGGGACCTGGTGGACTTCCTCCGGGGTGGTTACGCCCTCCTCGATCGCCGCGGCGGCGGTGACAATCTTGGCCACCGAGCCCGGCTCGTAGGGGTGCGAGATCGACGGGTTTTCGAAGCCCTTGCCGGCCTTGACCTGCTTTTCGATGTCCTCGTTCGGGTCGATGGTGTCCGTGTTCGCCATGGCGAGCACCTCGCCGGTGGCCGAATCCAGCACCACGGCCTCGGCGGACTTGGCCTGCGAATTGGCCTTGGCCTTCTCCAGCTTCTGCTGCACGAAGGTCTGCAGGTCCAGATCCAGCGTCAGGTGGACGTTGGCGCCGTCGACGGCGTTGACCTCATCGCGCAGGGTGCCCGGGATGGGCTGCCCGTCGGTGGACACGTCCTCGGTCTTGCGCCCGTCGATGCCCGTGAGCGTCGAGTCCCCGGACGCCTCCAGGCCGAACTGGCCCTGGCCGTCCATGGAAACCTTGCCGATCACGTTCTCGGCGATGGCCCCGTTCGGGTACTGGCGGATGTCCTGGTGGTCGGCGGCCACACCGTGGTATTCCTCGGCGATTTCGACGGCCACGTCCGGATCGACGTTGCGCACCAGCACCTCGTACTGGGTGTCCGCCTTCAGTTTGTCGAGGATCTCCTTGTCGTCGACGCTGCCGACCTCCGCGCCGGCGTCCTTGATCATCTTCGGGATGCCCTTGGACATCTCCTTCAGCCGGTTATCGACGGCCTCGCCGGCCTTCTTCTCCAGGTCCTCGCCGCTGGCGCCTTCGGCGCTCAGCTCGTTGGTGAACTGCTCTTCCAGCTCCTTGCGCAGGCGCGTCGGCGAGACCGTCAGGGAGCGGGCCTGCATGGTATAGGCCAGGCGCTGCCCGACGCTATCGGTGATCTCGCCGCGGCGGGCCGGCTCCACGTAGACGCGGGAGCGCTGCTCCATGGCCTTGGCCGACAGATCCGGCCCCCAGACCACCTGCACCCATGCCAGGCGCCCCACCAGCAACAGCATGCCTACCAACAGGAAAGCCATGATGAGCCGCAGGCGCTTGGACATCATGTGCGAATTCTTGTAGAGCTTCTTTACCTGCGGTTGGGTGCTAGCCGGCCGCGTGTTCTCCGCGGCGGTAGCGTAGCTGCGACCGCCAGCGCGCGGCTGACGGCCCGATTGCCCCACCCGCGCGCCGGTATCGCGATACCGCCGGTGCGGGCGCGATCCCGGATTCCGTGACGTCACGGTGGTAAGTCACCTGCCTTATTCATTTCCTTTGGGGCAACCACCCGGCTGCCCAAAGCAACTGCTAATTCCCGGCTCCAGAATACGGGGCGCGGACCGGCAGATCCGGTAACTCGTCCGCGCGTGGTGCATTCGATTCCGCGTTCTGCTGGCGGTCCTCGCCCTGGCGCTGGGAATCAGCCTGCGGCGAACGATGCCCGTCCGGCGTCGCGTTGAGACTATCGGACATGCCTTCCGTGTCGTCCGGGTTGCTGGAGGCGCGGCCCGGGCGGATTGCCGTGCCGTTGACGTCAATGATGGCTTCCTGCTCATCCGTCGCCGCGCGCTTTTCTTCCACCTTGCCGTCCTCGGCGACCTCGACGACGCCCGGGTTGGTGGGCACGCCCATGTTCGCGTCCGCGGCACGGCGGGCCACGTCCGCGGTGGAGCGGACGTTTTCCAGGTCGCGGTTCAGCGTCTCAATCTGGTTGCTCAGCTGCGATTCCTGCGCGGAGAGCTGCTGGATCTTGAAGGTCTGGGAGGTCGACAGGCCGGACAGCCACATCGCCAGGCACACCCCGCCGATGAGCAGCACGATGGCCACCGCCGACAGGCGGGCGAACAGCGAGTTCTTCTTGATGGGCGTCAGGCGGCGGCCGCGCTGGGAGACCACCTGCTGCGAGCCTAGGCGCTGGTAGCGCGGCCCGTGCGGGCTGGTGGTGCCGTGGGTGCTGCGCCGCGGGCGCACCTCCCGGCGTTCCGGGGTGCGCGTGCGGGCGGTGCGCTGGGTGCCGCGGCGGTTATCCCGCTCGAGCAGCGCGGTGGCCGCTCCGGTGTCTTCTCCGGTGGTGAAATCTCGGCTAGCTCCCATGGAGCGGTGTCCCTTCGTCGAGTATGGGCGGGTGGTGCGTCGCGTGGTCTGGGTCATGGTGTGCCTCCAGGGGAAAGCAGCTGCGGGGTGCCGGCTATTCGCTCCAACGCCCGCACCCGCACCGAGGCGGCCCGCGGGTTCTCCGCGATCTCCGCCTGCGAGGCTTTCTCTGCCCCGCGGGTGATCACCCGGTAGTCCGGTTCGGTCCCCGGCAGGTCCATCGGCAGCCCCTCCGGGGTCGACGACGTCGACTGCTCCTTGAAGTACTGCTTGACCAGGCGGTCCTCCAGGGACTGGTAGCTCATAAAGACCGCGCGGCCGCCGACGCGCAGCGCCGCGGTGATGACCGGCAGGACCTGCTCAATGGCCTCGAGCTCTCGGTTGACTTCCACGCGCAGTGCCTGGAAGGTGCGCTTGGCCGGGTGGCCGCCCGTGCGCCGGGTCGCCGCCGGGATGGTGGCGTAGAGCAGGTCGACGAGCCGCGCCGAGTCACGGAAGGGTTCTTTTTCCCGCTCGCGCACGACGGCGCTGGCAATCTTGCCGGCGAAGCGCTCGTCACCGTAGGTCTTGAGGATGCGCGCCAGGTTGCCGTGGTCGTAGGTATTGAGCACGTCCGCGGCGGTTATCCCCTGGCTAGGATCCATCCGCATGTCCAGCGGCGCGTTCTGGCTGTAGGCGAAGCCGCGCTCGGCCTGGTCCAGCTGCATGGAAGAAACTCCCAGGTCGAACAACGCGCCCGCGATGCCGCCCTCCCGCGCCTTGTCCAAAACCGCGTGCTCGGTGGCCGGTCGGGCGATCGCGCTGCCGACCTCGTCGAAGCGCGCCTGCACGCCCACGAAACGGTCGCCGAACCGGGCCAGGCGCTCGCGGGCCGCAGCCAACGATGCCCCATCCCGGTCCACGCCGATTACCGACACCTCCGGGAAAGTCTCCAGGAAGTATTCCGTGTGGCCACCCGCCCCCAGCGTGCCGTCCACCAGGACGGCCCCGGCCGGGGCCTTCGCTTCGGCCTTTTCCACCGCGGGCGCCAAAAGCTCAGCCATGCGTTCACGCATCACGGGCACGTGGCCGTGATTGTTCTGTTCAGTCGAGCCCATGGTGCCCCCTTTCCGTAAACGAAGTTGCTTGGAGTTGGCCGCGGTGGTTGTCGGGAAAAATTAAGTGCGTATAGGGCCCTGCCCGAAATGGGTTCTGATGTCGGGGAAGTACACCAGCTACTCCACTTCGGACAGAGTCCGTACACGCACTCTGTTGAGTTGTGAACTGCCTTCTACAGCAAGCCGGACAGGACATCGTCCGCGTCCGCCGCCGAGTAGGCGTCTTCAGTTTGCTCTTGGTACTCAGCCCACGCGGCTGCGTCCCAAATCTCGAGAAAATCCACCGACCCGACAACCACGCACTCTTTGGAAAGGTTGGCGTATTCGCGGTGTCCAGCGGACAACGTAATACGGCCATGCCCATCCGGGCGTTGCTCATCGGCGCTCGCTGCCAAGTTACGGATGAACGCGCGGGCGGTTGGGTTCGTCCGGGACACGGCCGCTGCTTTTCGAGCTCGTTCCGCAAACTCCTCGCGCGGGTAAACCGCTAGTGAGTGGTCCTGTCCCTTGGTCACCATCAGTCCGCCAGCTAGCTCATCCCGAAACTTAGCCGGAAGCGTTAGGCGTCCTTTGTCATCAAGCTTCGGAGTGTAGGTTCCGAGAAACATCCCGGCGTCCACCTTCCTTGGCTCGATAACTCCGACATTTCTCCACGGTCTCAAAGTTCCACTTCTCCACCGCTGCGCCCCACTTTACCCCACTTTCCCCCACTTTCAACACCCACCGCGCCCCACCCTTCGCCCACTTTCCACATATATGCTGGTCATAGGCCATAAAAATAGTGGGGAGAAATCCCCAGCCGCGGCGTTTTTTAGGCCTCATACGCCACTTGAGTACCTCCTTTAGCACAGGATTCTTTAGTACCACTAGAAACGCGGCTCCACGTTGGGGCCCGTTAGCTGGCCCAATGACACGCCTTCCACCCCGTCCACCTAGCCGCCGCTAGGCTCCCCTCCCCTCGCCGGGCACCGTGGGGACAAACGTGGGGGAAAGTGGGGAATTGTGTGGAGGCACAGGAAAAGCCCCCGGGATCTCTCCCAGGGGCTGAAAAGCTAGGCCGCTTCGACCAGCTCTCTAGTTACCGTTAGTTGCCCTCGAAACGACGGCGGAAGTTCTCTTCCAGCTTGTTACCCATCGAGCTGCCACCGGAGTGCGACGCCCCCGCGCGGCCCCGGCCGGAGCCCGACTTCTTCTTGCCCGACTTCGAGCCGGTGGACCCGCCACCGCGGAGCATCCAGATGCCCGCGCTGAACATGACGAGGAAGCCCAGGATCGACAGAACCACGAACCACAGGCTGTTCTGCGCCAGGGCCACGCCGCCCACCAGCATGACCAGCCCGACGACCACGAGCGCCACGCCGCGCAGGGTCACGGCCCCGCTCGGGGAACCGGCTGAGGCCTGGGCTACAGAGGCACCAAACTTGGGGTCCTCAGCCAACAGCTGCTGCTCGAGCTCCCGTAGCGCGCGCTGTTCCTGCTCCGAAAGAGACACTGTACCTCCAATAAACCTCAGGGATCGCTGCCTTAAAACGGCCCTTCACGACGGCCTTTCACTGTGTTCAACGCGAGCGCCAAACAATTAGTTCCCGCCGGCTCAATTCCTCCCCCATTCTAACGTAAAGACAACGCCCAACTTAAGCCCCTAGAGCCCTAAGGGGTAGCCCTAGGCGGCGAAATCGGATTCCACCGCGGCCGCGTGGGTGGCCGCCATGAAGCGCGCGGCCAAGCCCATCAGCTCGAACACGGTCTCCGCGTCCACCGTGTCCTCCAGCCCCAGGGACACCCGAGAGCGCAGCTTCGAATACCGGCCAAACTCCTGCGCCCACTCCTTGCCCTCTACACTCACGAGCGCCAGCTGCTCCCAGGCGCTCGACGGCTTGCGCTTGCGGCGCGCCACCACCGAGACCGCGATCCGCGCGCCGGCCGTACGCAAACCCGCCTGGTAAGCGACCTCGAGGGCCTCCTCCAGACGCCCGTCGGCCGCGTATTCCCGCGCCTGCTCGATTAGCATCCGCGCCTGGCGCAGGAAATGCTGCTGCTTTGCCACGCCGCTGGTCCGGGACGCGCGCTTAGTTGCCTGTGTAGTTGCCGAGATTACGTGTGCCATTTCCGTTCACCTTCCCTCCGCAGCCGCCGCTTACGGGAGCCCTGTCGTTGTTGTCTTTTACTCTAGGAACGCCTCCGACTTACACGTTTAAAAATAGCTCGTTTGTTCGATTAACGCAAGCCCCTAGCCAGCACTGAAACCTTCTTTTCGAACACTCGTCAACTATCTCGAACACCTTTAATTAGGCTAATTGACCCGCCGCGGGGCCAAACATGTTTCGATAGATTCGTGAACATCGCCATCCGTCGCCTTAGCCCGCAAGAGTTCTCCCTCCTCGCGCCCCAACTCGTCGAGATCTATATCGAGGCGATGGACTACAACGACTCCCTACGCGTAAGCCGCACCCAGGCCTGGCGCCGGGAGATTTCCCACCCGGGCTTCAGCGCGGTGATAGCAACTGCCGACAGCGGCATCGTCGGCCTGGCCTACGGCTTCCTCGGCTCGCCGGATACCTGGTGGGACCGGCAGCTGCGCCGCGGTTTCTACGAAAAGGGCGGGCCTACCGAGCAGCAGTGGGCGCTCCTGCGCAGCTATTTCGAGCTGGCCGAGGTGCACGTGCGCCCCGGCATGCAAAACCACGGCATCGGGCGCCGGCTGATTACGGAACTGCTCTGGAACGTGCCCGCCGACTACGTCGCGCTATCGACGCCGGAGGTGCCCCAGGAGGGAAATTCCGCCTTCGGCCTCTACCGCTCGCTGGGCTTTCGGGACGCGTTGCGCCATCACCGCTACCCCGGCGACTCCCGGCCGTTTGCGCTCCTCTACGCCCCACTACCGCTGCCGGCGGTTGCGCAACCCGGGACCAGCACCCGGGACCGGTAAGATACCTAGGCGTGACCGCAGACAATATTCCCCAGATAGAACAGATCCCCGACGCCGCCCGCGCTGCCCTCGCGGAATTCTTGGCCGAGCGCCGGCCGGCAGTCAGCTCCATCGGCGAGCCGGTGACCCGCTCCATCGCCTACCTCGAGGATTTCGTCCTTGGCGGCGGCAAGCGCATCCGCCCGCTCTACGCCTGGGCCGGTTTCATCGGCGCCGGCGGGCTGGACGGCGACGAGGATCCGCAGGCCGTCCTCCGCGCCGCCTCTTCCCTGGAGTTCATCCAGGCCTGCGCGCTCATCCACGATGACATCATCGACGCCTCCAGCACCCGTCGCGGCAAGCCGACGGTGCACCGCGCGGTGGCGGGGCGGCATCGCCAAGCGCAGTGGCACGGCGATGCCGGCTTCTTCGGCGAGTCCGTCGCCATCCTCGTCGGCGACATGGCCCTGGCCTGGGCCGAGGACATGCTGCAGGACTCCGGCTTAAGCGCCGTCGCCCTGGCCCGTACCCGCGAGCCGTGGCGCGCCATGCGCACTGAGGTCATCGGCGGCCAGCTGCTCGACATCACCCTGGAGGCCACCGGTTCCGAGTCGGTCGAACTCGCCGATGCCGTCAACCGCTACAAGACCGCCGCCTACACCATCGAGCGTCCCCTCCACCTGGGCGCTGCCATTGCCGGCGCTTCGCCCACGCTTATCGATGCCTTCCGCGGTTACGGCCGCGACATCGGCATCGCATTCCAGCTGCGCGACGACCAGCTGGGCGTTTTCGGCGACCCTTCAGTCACCGGCAAGCCGGCCGGCGACGACCTACGCGAGGGCAAGCGCACCGTCCTGCTGGCCACGGCCCTAGAGCGCGCCGATCAGGCCGATCCCGCCGCGGCCGCCACTCTGCGCCGCCTAGTCGGCACCACCGAAGACCCCGCCGATATCGCGACGATGTCGCAGATCATCCAGGACTCCGGCGCGGTCGAGGCCATCGAAGAGCGCATCGACGCCCTGACCGAATCCGGCCTGGGGCACCTGCACGCCGCCGGCGTGGACGAGAAGGTCACCTCCGCCCTGCACGACCTGGCCATCCGCGCCACCGCCCGGCAGAAGTAGCGCCCCGCCATGGCCACGACCCCACTGACTATCCGCCTACCCCGACCGCTGAGCCTCGGGCTCGCCGGGACCATCCTGCTCGCCCTCGCGTCCTTTTCCGGCGGCGCCACCCGCAACCGCGGCGGGCTGCTGGAGGCGCTCAACCTGAGCTTCCTCGCCTACGGCCACGGCCGAAACCTCGGCATGGCGGTGTTCTGGATCGGCATCTTCTGCCTCGTCGGCGCGTGGATTCTCCTCGGCCGCGAAACCGTAGCGCCCGCCCGCAAGGGGGCGCTGGGCACCGTACGCCGGACGCTGACCTGGTGGATCGTGCCGCTGATCGTCGCCGCGCCGCTGGCCTCGCGCGACGTCTATTCCTACCTCATGCAAGGCGCCATGGTCCGCGACGGCTTCGATCCCTATTCCGAAGGCCCGGTGGTCAACCCCGGCCCCTTCCTGCTCGAGGTCTCCCAGGACTGGCGCAACACCACCACCCCGTACGGCCCGCTGCACCTGTGGATTGGCGACGGGGTGACTTCCCTGGTCGGCGACAACGTCGCCGTGGGCATCTTCGTCTACAAGCTCATCTCGCTGGCGGGCTTCGCCGCGATTGCCTGGTCGGTCCCGCGGATCGCGCGCGAGCTCGGCGGCTCGCCCACGATGGCGCTCTGGCTCGGCGTGGCCAACCCCGTCATGCTGCTCCACCTCGTCGCCGGCATGCACAACGAATCCGTCATGGTCGGCCTGGTCTCCGTGGGCCTGCTGCTGGCCCTGCGCCGCAAATTCCTGGCCGGGCTGGCCCTTATCGCCGCCGCCGTGGCTCTGAAGGCGACCGCGTTCATCGCGATGCCCTTCGTCGTCTGGATCATGGTCCACCACTTCGCCCCGCGCGAGTCCTCCAGTCTGGCCAAGCGCTTCGGTGTCTTCGTCGCGGCCGGCGCCGTGATGGTCGTCGAGACCGTCGCCGTCGTGGCCGTCATTACCTGGGCCTCTGGTTCCTCGTGGGGCTGGCTGTCGGAGATTACCGGAAACGCCAAGGTCATCAACCCGCTGGCGGGCCCGACGCTGGTCACCGACGTCATCGCCCCGCTGGTGCAGATCTTCAACCCGGACATCTCCTACAACAGCGTGCTGAGCATCATGCGTACGCTGTCGATGGTCCTCATGCTGCTCGGCCTCGTCCTCGTGTGGTGGCTGTCCCGCCGCAACATTCGCGATGCCATCCTGGGCACCGCCGGCGCCTACCAAGTCGCCTTCATCCTCAATTCCGTGACGCTGCCGTGGTACTACGCCTCCGTCATCTCGCTGGTGGGCGTGGCGCGGCCGCCGATGTGGGTCATCAAGCTCGCCACCGGCGCCTCCGTCTTCGTGGCTGTGTCGTTTTCCAGCGACGGCAACCACCAGCTCTACAACTGGTGGTGGGTCATCGGCTCCATCGTCGTGTCCTGGCTGCTCGCCGAATGGGTCTTCCCGGCCCGCCCGCGGCGGGAGTTATCCACAGGCACCCGCGCTGAAGTGTGACGGGTTCAACTCCCGCGGCGCCAAAGTCGGGGTTATCCACAGGCACCCGCGTTGACGCGTCATCAAAAATGGCGTTTTTGGGCGAGTTATCCACAGGTTCAGGTTTTTCTGCTTGTCGGGGTTGACGGGCGGGCTTAGCGTGTGGGTCATGACAGCAACGACAGCCATGGACACTTTGAAAGCAGCGCACTCAATCTTCGCGGACGGGATCTCCTACTTGGGCCTGTGCCGCGAGCTGAGCCTGCCCGCTTTGAAGGCTGTCATGTCGGACGTTGCCGCGGCCGCCCACTACCGTGCCTGCCAGACGTTCTTCGGGCACACCACGTATACGCGCAAGCAAGCCGATGCGAGGAAAGGCGCCGCGGAATCCGGACACCACTTAGATACTTTGCTGGTGTTGGACAATGCCTTCCGGCGGGTCCGACACAAAGGCCACGCCTGGGCCATGCTCATCGAACTGTGCAACACACCCGGCACCACCAAACAACTACGCAGACTGGCTAACAAAAAGGTCCTGGAGCTTAACCGCCCGGCCCCACCAGCCGAAGGCGTGCGGGTGACCCGCCGCAAAGACGGACCGAGTACTTTTTCTGTTACCGGTGACCCGGAGTTGGTGGAAAACCTCTGGGCCAGTATTAAAACCATCCCCGACGTCGAGGCCTTGTTCAGCGGCGGACTGAACAAGCAGCCCAAGGCCACGCACGTGGTCATCTCCCTGCCCGACTGGGTCCAAATCCTTGCCGGTGATGGGGATGAGATCACCCTGCAACTGACCAACGGGACCACCATGACGGGCGCCGAATACGTCCGCCAATGTTTGTTGGATGCGGGTCTGGCCACGCTGGTGGACCCGAGGCGGGGTCCGGTCAACCAGTACCGCTACCAGCGCCATGCTTCACCGAAGCAGAAGGACATGGCCAAGGCCGAGACCACGACGTGTGCCTGGCCGAACTGTGGGAAGCCAGCCGATGAGTGCCAGGTCCACCACATCCACCCCTGGGTAGACGGCGGAGAAACCAACCAAGAGAATCTGACCTTGTTGTGCGAGTTCCACAATTCCTGGAACGACGACGACCCGGCCTACCCCAGACACGGCAGGATAAACCGCCGCGATGGCAGGGTGACGTGGGATCCGCCCTGGAGCGGCGGGACCTAACGGCTGACACGGGGTCAGCCGAGGTACAAGGAACGAGAGCAGAACCGCAAGACCAGGCTGCGAGGAGACACCCCAAGGGGCAAACCCAGCGAAATACGCGAAAAGGCGCCACGGACCACGTCCGTAGCGCCTACTCGGCGTGCCTTAGAAGGCCGAAGCCTGCGCGCGGCGGATTACCTCGCGCGCGAGGTGCCCGTGCAGGCCATCGATGGGGCGCCCCGGCAGAGACTCGTCCTCGGTGAAGAGGTGGCGAAGGATCTCGTCCTCGCTGTAACCGCCATCGGACAGCACGGTGATAGCGCCCGAAACGAACTTGCTAATGGCGTCCTTGTCGTTGAAGAAGGCCGCGGGGACCAGCTTCTTATCGCCGCTACGCCAGGCGATGATCTTCTTCGCATTCAGCAGGTCGTGCACGCGCGTCACCGCGATGCCGAGCTTGTCGGCAACCTGCGGCAGGGTCAGCATCGGTTCGTCGCGGAGCAGGGTTTCCAGAGATTCATCCATACTAGTCACGGCACTCTACTGTAGCCGGTGTGCACTTTCTCTGGGATTTCGGCCATACTGGAATCCATGAGTCGGTTAGAAATTGGTGACGTGCTGGAGAACCGGTACCGGGTGGACCGCCCCATCGCCCGCGGGGGAATGTCCACGGTCTACCGCTGCGTAGATCTGCGCCTGGGCCGTGCCGTAGCCGCCAAGGTCATGCACGCGGAGTTCGTGGACGACCCCGTCTTTACCCGCCGCTTCGAGCGCGAGGCCAAGGCGATGGCCCAGCTCGCCCACCCGAACCTGGTCGGCGTGTACGACTTCTCCGCCGACGGCGACCCCATGTTCCTCATCATGGAGCTCATCACCGGCGGCACGCTGCGCGAGTTGCTCGCCGAGCGCGGCCCCCTGCCGCCCTATGCGGCGGCCAGCGTCATGCGCGCCGTGCTGGCGGGCCTGAACGCCGTCCACAACAAGGGCCTGATTCACCGCGACATCAAGCCTGACAACGTACTCATCAACTCGGATCACCGCGTGATGCTCGGCGATTTCGGCCTGGTCCGCTCCACCAGCGCGCAGCAGGCGACCTCCGACAAAATCGTCGGCACGGTCTCTTACCTGGCCCCCGAGCAGGTCGACGGATCCCGCATCACGCCCGCCACGGACGTCTACTCGGCGGGCATCGTTCTTTTTGAGCTGCTGACCGGCACCGTCCCCTTCCAGGGCGAGACCGCTCTGGCGCACGCCCTGGCCCGCCTCCAAGAGGACGTGGTGGCGCCGAGCGAGCGCATCGCTGGCATTCCCCCGCTTTTCGATGCCCTCGTCGCCTCCGCCACCGCCCGGGATCCGCAGGGCCGCTTCGCCGACGCCGGCGAATTCCTCGCCGCGCTTGACGATGTCTCCCACGAACTGGGCCTACAAACCTACACCGTGCCCGTCCCGCAGGATTCCGCCGCCGCCCGCACCGCGGCCCAGCCGACGGACATGTCCGGCACGGCGGTCTTCGCCGCCACCGGGGTCTTCGAAAAATCCGAGCCGCCCGAGGACCTCGATGTCTCGGACGCGGAGGCGGAAACGCGCATCGTGAGCGACCCCGCGGCAGAGGCAGAGACCGAGCAGTACCGCCGCGCGCCGCTCAGCTTCGAGACCCGCGTCGACCACGCCCCGCAGCCGATGCCCGCGCCCCAGCCGGCGCAGCCCATGCAGCCGGCGCAACCGGCGCCGGTGCCGCAGCAGCGCCCCCAGGCTGCCCCGATGGCCCGCACGGCAGAAGAAGAACCCACCGAGCGGCTGCTGACCAACCGTTCGTGGGTTCCGTTGACGCTATTTCTTATCGTCGCTGCTGTGCTCGCTGGCGGCGTCGGGCTGGCGGCCTGGTGGTTCGGGTCCGGCTACTACGCCGGCACCCCGATTTTCTGGCGCACCTACTAGCGATGCCGATCCTGGTTACGCAGCATCTCCGCGACCAAGAAGGATAGCTCCAGCGACTGCTGCGTGTTCAGGCGCGGGTCCACGGCGGACTCGTAGCGGCCCGGCAGGTCGACGTCGGTGATGTCCTCGGCGCCACCCAGGCACTCGGTAACATCCTCGCCGGTGAACTCCAGGTGGATGCCGCCCGGGTGAGTGCCGAGCTCGCGGTGCACCTCGAAAAAGCCCTGCACCTCGTCCAGAATCTTGTCGAAGTGGCGGGTCTTGTAGCCGTTGGACGCGGTGAAGGTGTTGCCGTGCATCGGGTCGGACTGCCAGACGACCTTGTGCCCGGACTCCTCGACGGCCTTGATGACCGGCGGCAGCACGCTGCGCACCTTGTCGTGGCCCATGCGGGCGATCATGGTCAGGTGGCCCGGCTCGCGCAGCGGGTCGAGCTTCTCCGCGTATTCCACGGCCTCCTCCGGCGTGATCCCCGGGCCCAGCTTAATGCCGACCGGGTTGCCGATAAGCGCCGCGAAGTTGACGTGGAAGTCCTCCCGCCCGCGGGTGCGCTCGCCGACCCACAGCTGGTGGGCCGACAGGTCGTAGAGCTTGGTGTGGCCGCGATCGTCCTGTCCCAGGCGCAGCATGCCGCGCTCGTAGTCCTTGAGCAGGGCCTCGTGGGAGCAGTAGATGTCGGCCGAGCGCAGGGTGTCATCGTTGACGCCGCAGGCGCTCATGAAGTTCAGGCCGGCCTCGATCTCGTTGGCCAGGGCCTCGTAGCGGGCGCCGGCGCGGGAGTTGGAGACGAACTCGCGGTTCCACTCGTGCAGCGAGTACAGGTCCGCCGTGCCCGAGGAGGTCAACGCGCGCACCAGGTTCATCGCGGCCGAAGAGTTGGCGTAGGCACGCACCATGCGGGCCGGATCGTGACGACGGGCCTCCTCGGTCGGCTCCACGCCATTGACGATGTCGCCGCGGTAATTCAGCAACCCGTTACCGTCGCGGTCCGCGGACCGCGGCTTGGCGTACTGGCCCGCAATACGCGCGAGCTTCACCACCGGCGTCGACGCACCGTAGGTCAGCACCACGGCCATCTGCAGGAGGGTCTTGATGTTGCCGCGGATATGCGGCTCGGTGTTGGACTCGAAGGTCTCGGCGCAGTCGCCGCCCTGGAGCAAAAAGGCCTTGCCGGTGGCCACCGCCGCGAGCTTGCGCTTGAGAGATTCAATCTCCGGCGGCACGACGATCGGCGGGACCGACTCCAAGATCTTGCGCACGTTGTCCGCCTGGTTCTGGTCCCAGGACGGCTGCTGCTTGGCAGGGCGGTCTACGACGTCCCGAAACTTCTCCTCGATGCCATCCGGCAACGGAGGAAGATCGGGCAGGGCTTCATTAGGGATATCAATTGTCCAACTCACACCCTGATTTAACCACGTTCATCGGTCGGATGATAGTTACGGGTTACTTAGTAATCCGATTGCCCTTGCTCAGCGGCAGTGCCTTTTGGCAGATGTTGAACTTGGCTAGGTTGTGGCGCGCGTCCACCAAGGCGTCGTGGTTGCCGGCCGGCACGGCCGGCAGCTTCGGGCGACCGGCAAACTCCCAGTACTGCTTGAGTTCGCGGGTATAACGCGGCAGCCGCTTCGGCAGCCCGGCCATGTCGCCCCACAGCTGCGCCAGCACCACGTGATCGTAGGCGCCCACCCAGGCCCACAATTCGGGCGGCGTTTTGGCGCTGCATAAAAATCCGTAGACTTCCTCCCGGATGGTGTGGATGGGCTTCCACACGGCATCGTGGGGCGAGGGCAATTTGTCGAGGACGTTCTCGCGCACCCAGGCGTTGGCCAGCTGGGGGTCGAACTCCGTCGACACGGCGTAGTACTCGCGCCCGTCTTCCGCGACAATCCCGATGGAGACCAGTTCTATCGTCCGGCCGTCCTCAATGAATTCGGTGTCGTAGAAGTATCGCACGGTCATTGATTCTAGCCGGTGGCTGGGCGGGCCCTCGCGCGGGGTAGACTACTTCCGTGCTCGCTTCAGTCGTACGGCGCGTTCCCGCCTGGATCCCGCTCCTTGTGTCGTTTGCTGTAAGCATCGTCTGGCTTATCGATGCCCCCTTATTCCTCACCGAAGGCATCCTGCGGCCGTATTACCACATCGATCTCGACGTCTACCGCGCCGGCGGCCAGGCTTGGCTGGCCGGCGAGCACCTCTACGCGCAGGACTATCAGGTCACCAGCGGGATGATCCTGCCCTTTACGTACCCGCCACTGGCGGCGGTGCTCTTTTCGTCTCTCAGCGTGGCCAGCCTGCCGGTGGTCTCGGTGACCTGGACGGTGGCATCGTGGGCCGGGCTGTGGGCGTGCCTGTGGCTGGTGCTGCGGCCGCTCAAAAAAGACGCGGCGGCGACGTGGGCCGCCTGGTGCATGGTGCCCGCGGCGCTGGCCGAGCCCATCACCGAGACCTTCAGCTTCGGCCAAATCAACATCCTGCTCGCCCTCATCGTCCTGGTGGACTTTCTGGTCCTGCCCCGCCGCCTGCGCGGCGTGCTTCTAGGCCTGGCGATTAGCATCAAGCTGACCCCCGCGGTCTTCGTGCTGGTCTACTTCGCCCGGCGGGAGTGGCGCGCGCTAGCGACCACCGCGGGGGCCTCCATCGCCTGGGTCGGGGTGGGCTTTGTCGCCGCCCCGGCGAGCTCGCGGGACTACTGGCTGTCGACGCTGCAGGACTCGGAGCGCATCGGCGGCCTGGCGTATTCGTCGAACCAGTCGCTGCGCGGCTTCCTCGAACGCGTTGGGGCCGGCGACTGGTGGCTGGCGGGCGTCGTCGTCATCATCCTGGCCTGTGGGGCGGCGGTCTACCGCGTCCGCGCCGGCGGCGTGGTGCCGATGATCCTGATTGCGGCCCAGCTGTCCCTGCTGGCCTCGCCGGTGTCCTGGTCCCACCACTACGTGTGGCTGGTGCTGCTGGCGGCCTACGTCACCGCGCTCCTACCGCGGAGCGTCTGGCTGGCCGGGCTGCTGTGGCTGGTGCTGTTCGCCCGCGGGCACTGGCTGGTTCCCTACACCCAGAACCAGGAGCTGGAATGGAGCCTGTGGCAGGCCATCCCCGGCAACGACTATTTCTGGCTGTCCTGGGTGGTCGTGCTGTGCGCGCTGGTGGCGCCGCGGTATATCTGCGGCGGTTTCATCGACCAGCCCAGCACGGGCACCTTGCTCAAGGCCCACAGCGCCAGCGCCCCGACGGCGGAGATGCCCAAGCAGTAAAGAATCCAGAACCAGGTGTTCTCCCACGGCCACGCGCCGTCGATCATGATCTCGACCGGGTGGTAAGCGGTCAGCAGCCCGAAGCCCAGGGTCAGTGCGATGGGGTGGCCCAGGTAGACCGGCAGCGTGTGCCGCCCGGTAAAGCGCAAGAGGTGGGATACACCCGGAATGTAGGACAACAGGACCGCGCCCGCGATGGCGGCCGGGAACATCAGCAGGTGCTGGCCTAGACGCACCAGCGACCACAGCTCCGCCCCGCCGAGCCACTCGGCCCCGGGTAGGTACCAATCCACCACGATGTCCGAGTCCTTGATGCCATTCCACCAGCGGACCAGGCTGTAGCCAGCCACGAAGCCGCCGGCGCTGCCGAGCAACGGCGCGATGGCCTTGAGAACCGCGTACTTGGGTGGGCGCACGCGGGCGGTGAAGGCGTGGCTTAAGGGGGCATCGATGAGCTCGGCGAAGGCGGTGATCCACTGGCGGCAGAACGCGCCGATGACGAAGATGGGCAGGTACATCAGCGCCTTGCCTACGAAGTAGACCTCCTCGTGCCAGCCCAAAAAGAGGATGGGAATAAGCGAGCCAGCAATGGCGGCCCAGCGCGGCAGGCGGCGAACCGCCCACAGGTAGAGGTTAAACAGCACCAGCGCGTGTAGGAACCAACCCATGTTGTGGCCTAGCACCAGGGAGCTGGCGTAGTCGGCGAAGGTGCGCGGCTCGTCGCCGAAGACTATTGCGTAGTGGACGCTGTTGGTCCACAGCTCGACGGGTACCCAGATGCAATAGGGCACGATGAAAAACCAGAGGCGACGGCTGAACAGCTCCCACAGGCTGTAGTGGAAGATCTTTTTCGAAAAGTAGCCGCTGACCAAGAAAAACAGCGGCATACGCAGCGGGTCCAGCCAGGTGTTTGCGGTAAAGAGCCAGGTCAGGTGGGCATCCGGGACGCTGATGGAGATATGCAGTACCACCACGCCGATGATCGAGAGCCCCTTCGCGACATCGGGCCAGGCCAGCCTTTGGGAGGCGGCGGAAGAAGGCAAAACTTCTAAGCCACCCCCGACTGCGGCGACGAAGGCTCCGCGCCCTCCGGGTAGCCGTTTCCGGCGGCCAGGGATTCCTTGACCTCGGAGGCGTAGACGTCGACGTAGGGCTGGTCCACCATCTCCGCCAGGCGGTGCATGATGAAGTCGGTGAAGGCGCGGGCGGCCTCGTGGGACTCGGGGTCCAGGTCGTTATCCCGGGCCCAGGCGATGGGGTCGATGGGCTCGCCCACCACCATGCCGACGCGCTTGGGCCGCGGGATCCATGTGCCGATGGGGTTGGCGTCGCGGCTGCCGATCATGCCGATCGGGATAACCGGCTCGCCGGTGGCCATGGCCACCCGGGCCATGCCGGTGCGCCCCTTGTACACGCGGCCGTCCGGCGAGCGCGTGCCCTCCGGGTAGATGCCAAACAGGTCGCCGTTGCCGAGGATCCGCTTGGCAGAAATTAGCATGCCCGCGCTAGCGGACTCGGCGTTGCGCTCGATGGGCACCTGCCCCACCGAGCTGAAGAACCACTTCTGCACGCGGCCGACCAGCCCGGGCGTGGTGAAGTATTCCGATTTGGCGAGAAAGATAATCTGCCGCGGGCACAGCAGCGGAAAGTAGAAGGAATCCATCACGGCTTGGTGGGTGGACGCCAAGATGGCGGACCCGGTGGCCGGGATGTTGTCCATGCCGCGCGACCAGGGTCGGTTCCATAGCCGCAGCGCCGGGCCGAAGAAAATATTCTTAAAGGCCCAATACCATTTATTGTGCATCGTCTAACTTTCCTCGTGAACCATGTCTGCCTGGCGCAGGGCCAAATCTCCCACCCCGATCATACCTGCTGCCGATCCCAGGCTGGCGGTAACGACCTCCGCCACGGGGCGGTGCCCCGCGCCGACGATGTCGCGGGCCATGAACTCGCGCGCCGTGTCGAGGTAGAGATCAGCGTCCTTGCTGACTCCCCCGCCCAGCACGATGAGCTCCGGGTCGAGGACGTCGGTCACGATCGACAGGCCCTGGCCGAGCCAGCTGCCCAGGTCCTCCATGACGGCGATCCCCAGGGCGTCGCCCGCGCGGGCGGCGTCGGCGATCTCCTCGCCGGAGGGGTTGGCCGGCAGCGTGGTGGAATAGTTCGGGCGCAGCTCGTTGGCGGTGTCGGTCAGCGCGGTACCCGAGGCGTAGCGCTCCAGGCAGCCGCGCTTACCGCACGAGCACTGGCGCCCGCCCGGCACGACCACGAGGTGGCCGAATTCCGGGGCGGTGCCAAAAGCGCCGCGGTAGATGGTCTCTTGCGTCATCAGCGTCGCGCCGATCCCGGTGCCCACGGAGAAAAACACCCAGTCGCGGGCGTGCTGCCCGGCCCCGAAGCGCCACTCGCCCCAGGCCGCGGAGTTCGCGTCGTGCTCAAGCCGCACCGGCAGGCCCAGGCGCTCCTCCACCCGCCGGCGGACGGGGGCGTTGCGCCACGGCAAGTGCGGCGCGAAGCGCACCACCTCACAGTCCGGGTCGATAAACCCGGCCACGGCCAGCCCCACGGCCTGGATGCGGTAGGTGCCCTGGAGGCGGCGGACGGCATCGACAAGCGCGTCCTCGAGTGCCTCTGCGGTACTGGGGGTGGGGACGCTGACGCTATCGATGAGCTGCCCGTCGGTGGTAATCACGCCGGCGCGCAGGTTGGTGCCCCCAATATCCATGCCGATAGTCAACGGCTGCGAGGACTCCATCTCTGCAGACGAGGGGGTGGGGAAGGCTTTCGACATGCAGTCTAGGATATACCCCCTCCCCCTTAGCGGTCACATCGAAGGAGGCCGCGCAGACGGGCGCCCATGACCGCCCAGGTCCATTCCTGCTGCACGTATGCGCGCCCGGCCCGGCCCATCTCCTGCCGGCACTGGGGATCTGACAACAAAGCATCCAGGGCGCGGGTCAGCTCATCCACGCTCGACCCGCGCACGACGATGCCCGTGTCTTGCGTGACGGTCTCCGGCGCGCCGCCGGAGTCGCCGGCGATGACGGGCAGGCCAGCTGCCTGAGCCTCGAGGTAGACGATGCCCAGCCCCTCCACGTCGAGCCCGCCACCGCGGGTGCGGGCCGGCATGGCGAAGATATCGGCGGCGGCCAAGGCGGCGTTCAGGTCGGCGGTATCGGCAGCCTCGGCGAAGTGGGTGTCCAGGAAGTAGATGCCGGCCAGCGTCTCGAGGCTGGCGCGGTAGCGGCCGCGGCCAACGATGAGCAGCTGGGCGTCCGGGTGGTTGTGCTGGAGCCGGCCGAAGGCGCGGATGAGCTGGTCCTGGCCCTTGCGCGGGACCAGGCGGGAAATACAGACGACGACGGGGCCATCCTCCCGCAGCCCGTAGCGGCGGCGGGCGGCGGTGGCCGCCGCGGCGTCCACGGGGTGGAAATCGTCCGTGTTGACGGCCGAGGGCAGGTGTACCCAGTCCAGCTGGGAGCCGAAGGCCGGGCGCAGGCGGCGCAGGGTGTAGCCAGAGATATAGGTCGCGGCCGTGGCCGAGGCGCCGATGAGGCGGAGGGCCTGGCGGGCGCCGGGGAGCATCGACCAGCCGACCTCGTGGCCGTGGGTGGTGACGATGACGCGGGTGGCGCCGGCAGCCCGGGCGGCCTTGCCGAGGAGCCCGAGCGGGGCGGCGGCGCCGAACCAGACCGTGTCGATGCCCTCGCGGCGGATGATCTCCTGCATGGCGCGCGCCGTCGCCGGCGTGGGCAGCATGACCCGGCGGGGCCAGCGCACTACCCGGTAGGGCAGGTCGCGGTCGTAGGAGGCGGCATCGTCGGCGTTTTGGGTCGAGGCGAAGACCATGACCTGGTCCGGGGGCAGGGTGCCGAGGAAATCCCGCAGGTAGGACTGGATCCCGCCGATGGTGGGCGGGAAATCATTGGTAACAAGCAAAACGCGGACCATAGGCACCAACTGTACCTATAGCCCGCGCGCGTTTAGTAACGGGAAGCGCCCTGGATGGGCATGGAGTCGACCGGCACGACCTGGACCGGCACGCCGTAGGTCGAGGCGTGGACCACCTGGCCGTCGCCGATGTACATGCCGACGTGGGTAACGCCCGGGTAGTAGCCGACGATATCGCCCGGCTGCAGGTCGTTGATGCTCACGCTGGTGCCACCGGCGATCTGCGCCTGGGAGGTACGCGGGATGCTCACGCCCTTTTGCTGGTAGGCCCAGAACATCAGGCCGGAGCAGTCGAACTCGGTGGGGCCGGCGGCGCCCCAGCCGTAGGGGCTGCCGATCTTCGACAGGGCCGCGGCCACGGCGTCGCCGCCCTTGCCGGACAGGCCGGCGATGTCCTCCGGCGACAACGAAGAGCCGCCAAACTGGGCCTCCCAGCGGGCGCGGTCCTCGCCGGACAGCGCGTCGACGCGCTCCTCGATGGAGGCCTTCTGCTTCTCCAGCTCCTCCTGCTCGCGGACGAGGCGGTCCTTCTGCTCCTGCAGCTCGCGGGTCTTGCGCTCTGCCTCCTTGACGGCGGCGTCGGCGGCGTCCCGCTTGGACTTGGCGGCGTCCGCGTTGGTCGACATGGTCTCGAGGTTGCGCTGGGCGTCGCGGGAAATAGCGCCCAGGTAGCCGAGGCGCTCCACGGCGGCCTGGGGGTCGCCGCTGGCCAAGGTGGCGGTGAAGCGGTCCATGTTCACGCCGCGGTAGCGCGACTTGGCGATGTCGTTGACGTTGCCGCGCTGGTCGTTAACGGCGGCATCGGCAGCGTCTGCCTCTTCCTGAGCGTGGCGGGCGTGCTCCGCCGAGCGCTGCGTGTCCTTCTCCGCCTCGGCGAGCTTGTCCTCGGCCTCCTTGACCTTTTCGCTCTTCGCGGAGACCTTCTGCGCGACCTCGCCCATCTCGTGCAGCAGAGAATCAACGTCGTCGCCAGCCGGAGCGACGGCGGGCTGCTCCGCGCCGTCGGTCTCCTGCGCGCCCGCTACGGGGTTCAGTGCCGCTGCGCCCAGAACAACGGCCGTGGTGGCAGCCAACCAGCCGCCGGAGATGCGGCGCATGGAACGGGTGCGCCGCGCAGAATATTCAAGCACGAGGACTCTTTCTTCAGTGTTAAAAAACGAGTGAACTAACTTAATGAACTATAGAGCATCCCGCGGGTGTTTACCAGTCGGACGCGAAGTTGTTTTCCCACCTCAGGCGGGAAACTGGCGAACTTGAAACGGGTGTGATTAAAGAGAAAACCCCGACCCGCTAGCGCGGATCGGGGCGAGCCCTTGAGGGGCTGCGGAAAGTCCTAGAAACGGACGGCCGAGTGGATCGGCATGTAGTCCAGCGGACGCTCCTGAACCGGGGTGCCGGAGTTCAGGGCATCGATGATGGTGCCGTTGCCGGTGTAGATACCGACGTGGGAAGCGCCACCGTAGTAGGCAACGATGTCGCCCGGCTGCAGCTGGTCCAGGGCGACCGGGGTGCCCTGGGCGGCCTGCGCCTGGGAGGTACGCGGGATGGACTTGCCAACCTGTCCGTAGGCCCAGGAGGTCAGGCCGGAGCAGTCGAAGGAGTTCGGGCCGGCAGCGCCCCAGCCGTACGGTGCGCCGATGACGGAGCGAGCCGCGTCGACGACCTTCTGGCCCTCGGACTTAGCCGGTGCCGGAGCAACCTGTGCAGCGGCGTTGTAGTTGACGTTCTGAGCCTCGCCCAGGGACGGGACGTAGGTCTGGATGTTCGGAACCTTCTCAATGTTCGGGATCTGGTCCAGGCCCTGGACATCGAAAGAGTAGTTGGTGTTCGGGATAACTACCTCGGTAGCGTTCGCAACGCCCGGGACGGCGACGGTAGCGGATGCAGCCACTACGGCGGTGGTCGCGATACGACGGGTCATGGTTGCGGTCTGACGACGGTGCTTAGCCACGAAAATAAACTCCAAATCTTGTTTAGCGCCTACCCTGCCGAGTTTCCTTCTACATCGGCAAGGCTCTGGCCCTGGGGACGGGCCTAACGTTCGTCGGCCGGCAGTGGTGACACCGCCGGCCTCCGTTCGGCCACAACCCTCTTCGTGGGAGCGGCCAGATACGGCGCTTGAAAAATTCTTTAGTTCGGGACTGGCTGCTCGGTGAGCAACGCTGTGTCTCGAATAGGTTACGAAACAATCACGAAAGATGTCTAATTGACCAAAGCGTGTCGCGTTGTAACCGTTTCGTTATACCCCGTTTATCGGACTGAGACGCTCTCAGGTTTTCTCACTCCGGCGCGCACCCCTCAACGCCAAGCGACCCGAACGAGAATACCATGACCAGCGGCAACACCAAAATCACGCAACACCCCCAATTCTCAGCAAGTTCTTCCCGACCACATGAAGGCGATCAAGACACTTTTTAATTGTTAGCTTAATCACACACCCAAATTTCGGCGAATTTTTCCGAATTTTAGGCCCCTTAGAGGGCCTCCCCAGGCCCAAAACCGGCCCACCGAAGGTGCAATACCGCGCCTCACCGTTCACTCCGGCACCACGGCTCCCCAAAGTCTCCAATATAAAAGGAGACAGCCCAGTAGCTACTGCGCTCCCCTGCGCCGCCTCTACCCCGCCGCCTACCACTCCACCACCGCGCGACCATTCTTCTATATACGGATCTATATAGGAAGGCGTATACGAGCCCTACCGAGCCCACGCGCTCCTGGCGCAAGAGAGACGGCGGTGGGGCTGCCACAGTGCGTGATACGCCGCAGCAGCGGGCCCCGCGGCCGCTGGCCGCTCCCCCGGCGCCCAAGACGGGCACAGTGGCGCCCGTGGGCACCGTGCGCATCGGGAGGACTGTTGACTCCGTGGGGGCTGCGGGCGCGGGGGCATCGTTAGCCGGTGGCATAACAAAAGCCCGCCGGACTCCCAGTGGGAGCGGCGGGCTTCGTGAGCGCTAGTTAAAGGATGGCCAGCTGTTAGTAGCGGCCGTTCTCCTCGTCGTCGCGACGGTTGGCCTCGTTGAGGCGGCGGAACATCTCCGCTTCCTCGGCGGCGTTGTCAGCGTGGTGCTGGTGCACACGCTTGACCACACCCTCTTCGTCGGAGGAGAAGATGCCCTGGGTCTCGGCGTCGGCCAGGCCCAGCTCGTTGAGCTGCTTCGGGACCTTGGCGCCGGCGTACTTGAGCGGGACGGCGTGGCCGTGCTCGTCGACCGGGCCCAGCGGCTGGTGAACCTCGATGAAGGCACCGTTCGGCAGCTGCTTGATGACACCGGTCTCGATGCCGTGCTCCAAGACCTCGCGGTCGGAGCGCTGCAGGCTCACGCAAATCTTGTAGGTGATGACGTAAGCCAGCGGCGGCAGGACCAGCAGGCCGATACGGCCCAGCCAGGTCATCGCGTTCAGCGAGATCTGGAAGAAGTGAGCGACGTGGTCGTTACCACCGGACATGGTCACCAGCAGGAAGAAGGTGATGGCCATGGCACCGATGCCGGAGCGGACCGGAACGTCGCGCGGACGCTGCAGCAGGTTGTGGTGGGCGTCGTCGCCGGTCATCTTCTTCTCGATGAACGGGTAGGCGAACAGCAGGACGACCATCAGGCCACAGAGCAGGGCTACCCAGAAGGCGCTCGGGATGGTGTAGCTGCCCAGGTAGAGCTCCCAGGCCGGCATAATACGAGCGACACCGTCAGTCCACAGCATGTAGATATCCGGCTGGGAACCAGCGGAGACCTGCGACGGGTTGTACGGCCCCAGGTTCCAGATGGCGTTAATGGTCAGCAGACCAGACATCAGAGCCAGGACGCCGGCAACCATCAGGCCCATGCCAATCGCCTTGGTGGCGAAGACCGGCATGATGCGGACGCCAACGACGTTGTTCTCGGCGCGGCCCGGCCCCGGGAACTGGGTGTGCTTCTGGTACCAGACCAGGATGAGGTGGGCGGCAATCAGGCCCAGGATGATGCCCGGGATGACCAGGACGTGCAGGATGTAGAAACGATCCAGCATCAGGTCGGACGGGAAGTCGCCGTCGAAGATGGCCCAGTGCAACCAGGTACCGATGATCGGCAGGCCCAGGATGATGGCGGACATAATGCGCAGACCAACGCCGGAGAGCAGGTCGTCCGGCAGGGAGTAGCCGAGGAAGCCCTCGACCATGCCCAGCAGAATCAGCGCGCAGCCGATGATCCAGTTTGCCTCACGCGGGCGGCGGAACGCACCGGTGAAGAAGATGCGCAGCATGTGCGCGACCATGGACATCATGAACATCAGGGCTGCCCAGTGGTGCATCTGGCGGACGAAGAGGCCGCCGCGTACCTCGAAGGACAGGTCCAGGGCCGTCGCGTAAGCACGCGACATCTCCACGCCGTTGAGCGGGGTGTAGGCGCCGTCGTAGATGACCTTGCTGATCGACGGGTCGAAGAACAGCGCCAGGTAAATACCGGTCAGCAGCAGGATGATGAAGCTGTACAGCGCCATTTCGCCCAGCATGAAGGACCAGTGGGTCGGGAAGACCTTGTTGATCTGAGTGCGGATCATGCCGGAGGCAGTGTACCGCGAATCAATGTTGTTACCGATTTCAGCGAGTTTATTGCTCATTATGACTTACGCTCCCAGAATGCCGGGCCGACAGGCTCAATGAAGTTACCCTGCGCGACGAGGTAGCCGTCTTCGTCCACGGTGATCGGCAGCTGCGGCAGAGCACGGGCGGCCGGGCCGAAGACCGGCTTGCCGTACTCCAGGGCGTCGAACTGCGACTGGTGGCACGGGCACAGGATTCGGTTGGTCTGAGCCTCGTACAGCGAGGTCGGGCAACCGATGTGAGTACAAATCTTGGAGAAGGCGTAGTAGTCACCGTGGTGGAAGTCTTCCTGACCCTTGCGCTCGATGGCGCGCTGTGCGTCTGCGTGGCGCAGGCGAATCAGCATGACCGCGTTGCGGTTGCCGTGGATCGAGTGCATGTGGTTTTCGTAGACATCCTTCTGCGGATCGTACAGGTCGCCGTCGTTGACGTCGGACTCAGCCAACGGGAACACGGTCTCCATACCGCCGGCAGCCAGGTCCTCCGGACGGACGCGGACCAGGCGCGCCAGGCCCTTCGTGGTGTAGTGGCTGCCGGACTCACCCTCGTGCATCTCAGCGATGGTGCTGGTGTCACGAGCGAGGTAGAGCTTGACGCCCTTCTCGTGCAGGGTCCAACCCGAGGTCCACAGGGTGCCGTCACCCATGTAGTTCATCTCGTGACGAACCTTCCACGGGTTCTTGATGGCGCCGCCCAGCGGGGCGATGACCGACAGGCCGAAGAGGACGCCGGCGCCGCCGAGCAGGCCCATCAGGGTCTTGCGGCGACCCAGGGTGGAGGTCTTCCACGAGTCGTTCAGCAGGGCGGTCAGGGTGCGGCGGTCAACCTCGTCGGAAGGACCGTCGTGGCGACGCTGGACCGAAATCTCTTCCGGAATGATCTTCTTGACGTACTGAATAATAGCGACGCCCAGGCAGATGATTGCCAGACCGGAGAACAGACCCAGCAGCGGGGTGTAGAGAGTGTGCCAGATGAGGCCGTCTTCACCCAGGGTCTTGAACTGCCACGGCCAGAACAGGTACACGCCCAAAAAGGCGATGGCCGAGATGATGGAAATCGTCAGCCAGATACCAATGCCGGTGGCCGCGCGCTTCTCAGCCGGGTCACCCTCAACCGGGAAGCGTTCCTTACGGAAAGCGACGGTGACGTCGTCCAGCTCAGTACCGAGGGCAGCGAGCTCGTCGTTGCTCATGCCCTTCAGCTGAGCGTCGGTGTAGTTGTGATTTACGTTGCTCATGAGCGCGATCCCATCCACATAGCGGCCGCGCACAGCGCGGTGATGCCGATAATCCACATTGCCAGGCCTTCAGAGACCGGGCCGAGACCGCCCAGGTCCCAGCCTGCCGGAGACGGGGTCTCGTTAGCAGACTTGATGTAGGCGATGATGTCCTTCTTCTCGTCAGCGGTCAGCTGGCGATCGGAGAACTTCGGCATGTTCTGCGGGCCGGTCAGCATGGCCTGGTAGATCTCCTGCTCGTTGGCGGGATCCAGGGCCGGTGCGTACTTACCGGAGGACAGTGCGCCACCCTGGCCGGTGAAGTTGTGGCAGGAAGCGCAGTTCATGCGGAACAGCTCAGAACCCTTGGCGACGTCCTCGGCCTGAATCTGGCCGTTGTAGTTGGCGCCGCGCAGGGACTCCATAGCAATCGTGCCGTCTTCTTTGTAGACGATGTCCGGTCCCCCACCGTTGGCCGCAACGTAGGCAGCCAGGGCCAGGGTCTGCTGCTCGGTGTAGCGCGGGGTCTTGCGCTCCGCCTGGGCATCGTTAGACATCATCGGCATACGGCCGGAGTGAACCTGGAAGTAGACCGAGCCGGCACCGACGCCGATGAGCGACGGGCCGCGCTTCTCGACGCCCTGCAGGTTGGCACCGTGGCAGGTGATACAAGCGACATCGTAGATGTCCTTGCCTTCCTGGATCAGGGCTTGGTCATCCTTCTGGGCGGTGGCGACCTGAGCGTCCGGCGTCAGGGCGGTGGCCAGAACGCCAGCACCCGTCAGACCGACGGTCAGCGCGAAAGCGCCCGCGAGGGTGCGCTTCATCTTGCGCCGGCGGCGAGTCTTCTTCGCCGCAGCCGCCGGGGTGGTCTCCCCCACCGGTGAAGCGTTGTTGTTGGGATTGGTATCCATCATTTTCCTTTTGTGTTACTGGTGTCCGGAAATGAATGGCTGTAGACCGAGATGACTCGGCTATCTACGGCCTACTGGACGAGGTAGATAACGACGAAAACGCCGATCCACACGACGTCCACAAAGTGCCAGTAGTAAGACACCGCCATTGCAGCGGTTGCCTGGGCCGGCGTGAACTTGGACTTAGCAATGCGAAGCAAAATCACCACGAAGCTCAACAGGCCACCGGTCACGTGGGCCGCGTGGAAGCCGGTCAGAATGTAGAAGACCGAACCGAACACGCTCGCCTGGACGGTAACACCGTGGTGAATCAGCTCGTACCACTCGAAGGCCATAATGCCCAGGAACAAAACGCCCAGGAGGATGGTCACCGAGTACCAGAGCCGAAGCTTGAATACGTCACCCCTTTCTGCGGCGAAGACACCGAACTGCGAGGTCACGGAGGAAAGCACCAGGACGCCCGTAATGAGGAAGCCCATAGGCACGTTGATGTGGGCGGTGTGCTCCGCCCAATCGCCTTCCTGACCGTTAGCTCGGGATGTGAACCACATCGCGAACAGTCCGGCGAAGAACATTAACTCCTGCGACAGGAACACGATGGTGCCCACGCTGACCATATTGGGTCGGTTCAGCGCGGCAACACGTGGTGCTGCCATACCTTGATTAGAAACTGCGCTCGTCACGCCTATTAGTATGGCCGTTTCTCGACCCGAATTCATCTAGTTCCCCCCGCTTTCGCTATGAATTTTTCCGGGCTTCGTCAGCAAAAACACAGAATCCGGCCGCAATCCTGCCTAACCGCCCCATGTTCGCCGGCCACTACTTTCCAAAAACTCGCCATCCCCGCAGGTCACCACCCTTATTCCCCGCCGCCCCCACAGGCTTAGAGGCGACCAATATTTCGCGAGATGGATACCCGCGCGGCTTGCAACCATTTTCGCCGAAATGCGGATGAGAGATAATTCACGTTTCCCGGGCGGCAAAACCGCAGGCTTGCAACTTTCGTATTACCCCCAGCTGAAAATCGCTATAACAAGGGGTTTTAACGCCGTCAACCGGTTGATAGGCCCCACCCGCCCCGCGGTATCGACGGCAAATCCCAGGCTTTTCGCCGGCTCGGGAAAGTTTTTCGGATACTGCGGGAACTTTTTGGAACTGGATACGACGAAGGCCCCGAACCTCCCTTTTCAGGAAGGCCCGGGGCCTTGTCGTCTAAGAAGCTGCGGGGCGATTACGGCGCGCAGTTGAAAGCTAGTGCTTTTCCTTCGGCAGGCCGTACTGCAGCGAGAGCTTGGTGGTAGCCCACACCAGCATGATGGCGCCCAGAACGATCATCCAGTAGTACATGAAGATGATGCCCAGACCCAGGACTGCGATGGCCATGGTCATCATGAACGGCCAGATGGAGCTCGGGGAGAAGAAGCCCAGGATGCCGGCGGAATCCTCGGTCTCCGCCTCTTCCCAGTCCTCCGGGAGGACGTCGGAGCGGGCATCGGTGAACTGGATGTAGACCGCGAGCATCAGGGCCAGCAGGGCCGCGAGGGCCATGGCGACCATGCCTGCCCACTCGGGGCCGTGGCGGTAGCCGTCGTCCTTAACGAAGTTGACGGCGAAGATGTAGACGATTTCGGAGATCAACAGGTATGTGAAGATCCCGTAAAAGACTTTTGCACCTACACGCATGGTTCAATATCTCCTTATGCCTGTGCCTTGTCGTTGGCGTCAACGTAGTTGTCGCCATCCTGGGTGTCGCGCTGCGAGTTGAACGGCTGGGTCGAGGTGGCATACGGAGCTTCACCGATGTGCGCCAGGGCCTCAGAGTTCGGAGCGTCCGGGTTGTCCATGCGGTACTGCATGTACTCCTCGAACTTCTCCGGGGAAACGGCACGCAGCTCGAAGTTCATCATCGCGTGGTAGGTACCGCACATCTCAGCACAACGGCCAACGAAGGCGCCTTCCTTATCGATGCTCTCCACCTGGAAAGCGCGCTCCTGCTGGTTGTTCTCCGGGTGTGCGTACACGTCGCGCTTGAACAGGAATTCCGGAATCCAGAAACCATGCGACACGTCGCCGGAGGCCAGGCGGAACTCAATCGCGGTGTTGGTCGGCAGGACCAGAACCGGAACCTCTTCGGTGGTACCGACGGTCTCAATCTCGTTGAAGTTCAGGTAGGAGATGTCGCCCTTGGACTTGCCGTGAATCGGGTTAGCGTTCTCGGTGCCCTCCGGGTCGATAGCGGACTCTTCCGCCAGACGGTTGCTTTCCTCGTCGGTGCCGTCGTAGTCCTGGCCGCCAGCCAGCTCGCCGTCAACGGCGGCGTAGCCGAACTTCCAGTTCCACTGGTAAGCGGTCACGTCCACGGTCACCTTCGGGTCCTTATCCAGGGCGGTGACCTTCTGCTGGGTCTGAACCGTGAAGAAGAACAGGGCCGTAATGATGATGATCGGGACAACCGTCAGCACCAACTCCAGCGGGACGTTGTACTGCAGCTGCTTCGGGAACTCGCCCTTACCCTGCTTCTTGGCCCGCTTGGCGCTCCACCGGAAGATGGCCACCAGGAACAGGCCCCACATGATGATACCGATAGTCCACGCAGCAACCCAGACCCAGATCCAGAAGTTGTACATTGCTTCTGCCTCCGGGGTAATGCCCCGCGGCCAGCCGAATCCCAGGACCTTGTTTACAGCCTCGGGAGCCTGCACATCACAGGCTGCGAGAGCACTGCCACCCAGTGCCAGTGCGCCCGCCAGACCAGCCTTTCGGGCTAGGTTGCGCTTATTACGCTGTCCCACGTGTGTTCTGCCTTTCTGTCCACACAAACTTCTTAAACGCTCTCAGAGCATTCCTATCTGTTTAGGATAGTGGATCCAGCTCGCATTTCTTAGCCGAATCCCAAGAACAGTCGCACGGACCCCTTGGCCCGCGACCGTAACGGCCGATTATGTTACATGGTCATCGGCCTCTGCCGTGGATTATGCCCTTTAACTGCGATTTCTCGCCTGTTACCCAATTCACAGACGCGCGGGCGGGCTATCATCCGAAAGTTCGCCCCTAAAGGTGGAAGCTTTCCCTCTACCCCGCCGGGCGGCGCGGCCAGCCACCGTCCACAGGCCGCCCACAGCCAGCCGGCAGCCGCTACCTCGGAGCGCCAATAGCTATCTGCGGGCCGCGACCCGTAAAATGCCAAGTTGTTCAGAAACTTTCTTTGCAAGGAGCGAGACCCGTATGTGCGGACTTTTGAGTTTGCTAGCCGCGAATCACAACGCCACGGACTACGTCCAAGCCGTTGAGGACGGACTGCCCTGTATGCGCCACCGCGGTCCAGACGCGGCCGGAACCTGGCACGACGACGACGCCGTCTTCGGGTTCAACCGCCTGTCCATCATCGACCTGGAGCACTCCCACCAGCCGCTGCGCTGGGGCCCGGCCGATGCCCCGGACCGCTACGCCCTGACCTTCAACGGCGAGATCTACAACTACCTGGAGCTGCGCGAGGAGCTACAGGCCGCCGGCTACACGTTTAATACGGAAGGCGACGGCGAGCCCATCGTCGTCGGCTACCACCACTGGGGCGCGGACGTGGTCAACCACCTGCGCGGCATGTTCGGCATCGTCATCTGGGACACCCAGACCAAGACCATGTTCGCCGCCCGGGACCAGTTCGGCATCAAGCCGCTGTACTACGCCACCACCGAGGCGGGCACCGTCTTCGCTTCCGAAATGAAGTCCATCCTGGCGATGGCCGAGACCATCGGTCTAGACCTGAGCCTTGATAAGCGCGCCATCGAGCACTACGTCGACCTGCAGTACGTGCCGGAGCCGGAGTCCCTGCACGCCAATATCCGCCGCGTCGAATCCGGCTGCACCGTGACCCTGAAGCCGGGCGGCGAGGTCGTCTCTGACCGCTACTTCCGCCCCACCTTCCCGGTGCAAAAGGTCGCCAAGGGCGACGAGCAGCAGCTGTTCGACCGCATCGCCCGCGCCCTGGAGGATTCCGTCGAAAAGCACATGCGCGCGGACGTCACGGTCGGTTCCTTCCTCTCCGGCGGCATCGACTCCACGGCGATCGCCGCCCTGGCCAAGCGCCACAACGAGAACCTGCTCACCTTCACCACCGGCTTTGAGCGCGAGGGCTACTCCGAGGTCGACGTCGCAGCCGAGTCCGCCGAGGCCATCGGCGTCGAGCACATCGTCAAGATCGTCTCCCCGGAGGAGTACGCCGACGCCGTGCCGAAGATCATGTGGTACCTGGACAACCCGGTCGCAGACCCCTCGCTGGTCCCGCTGTACTTCGTGGCCCAGGAGGCCCGCAAGCACGTCAAGGTGGTGCTCTCCGGTGAGGGCGCCGACGAGCTCTTCGGCGGCTACACCATATATAAGGAACCGCTCTCCCTCGCACCGTTTGAGAAGATCCCCTCTCCCCTGCGCCGCGGGCTGGGCCAGCTCTCCCGCGTCCTGCCGGAGGGCATGAAGGGCAAGTCCCTGCTCAACCGCGGCTCGATGACCATGGAGGAGCGCTACTACGGCAACGCCCGCTCCTTTAACTTCGAGCAGCTCCAGCGCGTCCTGCCGTGGGCTCGCCGCGAGTGGGACCACCGGGAGGTCACCGCCCCGATCTACGCCCAGTCCCAGGACTTCGATCCGGTCGCCCGGATGCAGCACCTGGACCTGTTTACCTGGATGCGCGGCGACATCCTGGTCAAGGCGGACAAGATGAACATGGCCAACTCCCTGGAGCTGCGCGTGCCCTTCCTGGACAAGGAGGTCTTCAAGGTCGCCGAGACCATCCCGCACGATCTGAAGATCGCCCACGGGACCACCAAGTACGCACTGCGCAAGGCGCTGGAGCAGATCGTGCCGCCGCACGTGCTGCACCGCAAGAAGCTGGGCTTCCCGGTGCCTATGCGCCACTGGCTGGCCGGCGACGAGCTCTACGGTTGGGCCCAGGATCAGATCAACGCCTCGCAGACCGAGGACATCTTCAACAAGAAGGCCGTCCTAGAGATGCTCAAGGAGCACCGCGACGGGGTCAGCGACCACTCCCGCCGCCTGTGGACCGTGCTGTCGTTCATGATCTGGCACGGCATCTTCGTCGAAGACCGCATCGATCCGCAGATCGAACAGCGCGACTACCCGGTCAAGCTCTAACGCCGACTAAGGTCCGCCGCTAAAGAAACCTAAAGCTTTGGGCTCGGCCCCTCCTACGGAAGGAGGGCCGAGCCCAAAGCTTTTATGCGTTGCGGCGAACTGTTTGGCTCGCCACCAACGGCTATTTAGTTGAAGGAATCACCGCAGGCGCAGGAACCGCCGGCGTTCGGGTTGTCGATAGTGAAGCCCTGCTGCTCGATGGTGTCGGCGAAGTCGATCTTGGCGCCAGTCAGGTACGGCACGGACATCTTGTCCACGACGAGGTTAACGCCGCCGACCTGGTCGACCTTGTCGCCATCCAGGGTGCGGTCATCGAAGTACAGCTGGTAGCGCAGGCCGGCGCAGCCGCCCGGCTGCACAGCAATACGCAGGGACAAATCGTCGCGGCCTTCCTGATCGAGCAGAGCCTTCGCCTTAGCGGCGGCGGCCTCAGTCAGGATGACGCCAGTAGCAGATGCTGGGGCGGTCATAAATACTCCTTGTTCGACTTGATTGTTCGACGTTGCGTCGGATTTAGTGCTCCCCACCACCCTACTCGCCTCACTACCGTCAAGAAAGGCTGACGTGCCAGGCGGTGGGATTATGGCTTGTATTCATCTTCAACCGCACGGGCGCGGGCCTTATTCCACTTTGGACAAGCAACCTTGTAACCTTGGGTGTTGTGAAACTACCGTGGCAAAAAGACAATCAGGACGCCGCTGCAGCGGACACCGCCGACCAGTCGGCCGCGCACGCCGGCAAGGACTCGGCCGCCCAGGAGGCTAAGAGCTACCCGAAGGGCTACACCCCGCCGAAGGGCCGGCCGACGCCGAAGCGCGCGGAGCAGGAGATCGCCAAGGGCGTTATCCGCGATCCGCACCGCATGTCTACTGCGCAGGCGCACCAGAACCGCAAAGAGCTGAAGAAGTCCATGTCCAAGGAAGAATGGAAGGACTACAAGGCCAAGGAGCGCGAGGAGCAGCGCAAGCGCAACCGCGAGACCCAGGAGCGCATGGCCGCCGGCGACGAACGCTACCTGCCGGCCCGCGACCGCGGCAAGGAGCGGGCTTATGCCCGCGATGTCGTCGATGTCGCCAACAGCCCGCTGCGCTTCACGATGCCCGGTGCCCTCGCCCTGCTGTTGTTCATGTTCGTCGGCACGTTTGTCCCGAGCATCTCCCCGGCGGTATCCGCCGTGGGCATGGTCTTCATCCTGCTCTTCGCTGTCCTGGCTATCCTGCACGGCCGCCGCGTCAACAACGCGGTGCGGATGAAGTTCCCCGGCACCACCGCTACCGGCTTCAGCCTGGGCAGCTACGCGGTGGGGCGGGCTACCCAGCCGCGTAAGTGGCGCGTGCCGCGCCCGCGGGTCAAGCCGGGCGAGGCTCTGGCCTAGTCATGGTGGAGTTGCAGGCGGATAGCGCGGCCGGCATCGGCGCGGCTGAAAAGCGCGAGCTCGCGGCCAAGATTGCCCTGAATCCGCAGTCCGCCGCCCTGGGGCGGATGTCCCTGCCGGTGGTCTGGCTGGCCGGCTGCCTGCAGCGCGTCCTGCCCCAGCCGGTGGCCCGGCCGCGGGTCGTGGTCTTCGCCGGCGACAACGGCATCGCCAGCGCGGACGCGCCGGTCTCGCAGTGGCCAGCTGACCACACCCACGACGCGGTCGAGCAGCTGTCCGCGCACACCGGGCCGATTGAGCTTTTGGCCCAGCGCGCCGCTGCCCGCGTGCGGCTAATCCAAGCAGGCACCTCCGCCCCGATTGATAGCGCCGACGCGATGGACGCCGAGCTGACCGCCCAGGCCTTCGGCATCGGTATCAAGGCCGCCGACGCCAGCGCGGACGAGGGCGACGACTTGGTGATCCCGGCCGATATCGGCGTCGGCAACAGCACCGTAGCCGCGGCAATTGTGGGCCGCGTGACCGGCACCGAGCCGGTGGCGATCGTCCCGCGCGGCGCCCAGGTCCCGACGGAGCGGTGGAAACAACAGGTCACCGTCGTACGCGACGCGATGTTCCGCAGCCGCGGGCTCGCCGACGAGCCGGCCGAGCTTATCCGCGTGCTGGGTTCGCCGGCGTTTGCAGCGGAGGTCGCCTTCATCGCGCAGTCGGCCGCGCGCCGCACTCCGGTGCTCATCGACGGCTCCTTCGGCGCGGCCGCGGCCATGCTAGCCGAGCGCCTGCGCCCCGGCACCCAGGAGTGGGTCTTCGTCGCGACCTCCACCGCCACCCCGGCCTTTGACCGGGCCGTGGCCGATCTCGGGCACGAGCCCTGGCTGGATCTGGCGGTCGCGGCGGGCCAGGGCCTCGGGGCCCTGTCTGCCCTGCCGCTTATCAATTCAGCCGTGGAGCTTGTCTCCACGGCACTGGGCGACTAGACCAGCGTGTGCAGCCACCCGTGGGTGTCGGGCTGGCTGCCGCGCTGGATGTCGGTGAGCTGCTTGCGCAGCGCCATGGTGACCTCGCCCGGCTCGTTGCCGTTGATGGTGAAGTCCAGGTCCTTGCCCAGCACGCGGCCGACCGGGGTGATAACGGCGGCGGTACCACAAGCGAAGGACTCGGTCATCTCGCCACTGTCGACGTCCTGGTGCCACTCCTCGGCGGAGATGCGGCGCTCCTCGACCTCGTAGCCGGCGTCGCGGGCGACCTGCAGCAGGGAATCACGGGTGATGCCGGGCAGCAGGGAGCCCGACAGCGCCGGGGTGACGATCTTGGCGTCGTCGCCGCTGCCGTAGACGAACATCAGGTTCATCCCGCCCATCTCCTCGATGTACTTGCGCTCCAGCGCGTCCAGCCAGACGACTTGGTCGCAGCCCTTCTCATCGGCCTGGGCCTGGGCCAACAGCGAGCCCGCGTAGTTGCCGGCGAACTTCGCCGCACCGGTGCCGCCGGGGGCGGCGCGGACGTAGTCGGTAGACAGCCAGACCGAAACCGGCTTCACGCCGCCGGTGAAATAGGCCCCGGCCGGGGAGGCGATGACGATATAGCGGTAGGACTTGGCCGGGTGAACGCCCAGGGAGACCTCCGTGGAGATCATGAACGGGCGCAGGTAGAGCGAGTCTTCCCCGCCGGCGGCCGGAACCCAGTCCTTATCGACGGCGACCAACTGGGCCAGGGAGTTGGTGAATTCCTCGGCGGGCAGCGGCGGCATCGCCAAGCGCTCGGCGGAGTGGATCATGCGCTCGGCGTTCTGCTCCGGGCGGAAGGTGGCCACGGTGCCATCCGGCTGGCGGTAGGCCTTGATGCCCTCGAAGATGGCCTGGCCGTAGTGGAAGACGTTGGAGGCCGGCGACATCTCCAGGGGGCCGAAGGGGCGCACCTGGGCGTCGTGCCAGCCTTCTTCCTCGTTCCAGTCGATGGTGACCATGTGGTCGGTGAAGTAACGGCCGAACCCCGGGTTGTCGAGGATCTCGGCAATCTTTTCCGGACTGGTCGGCTGGTCGGTACGGGTTACGGTGTAATCAAGCAAAGTCATGTCCACACTCTACTCCGCCTTTCGGTCACCCAACCGGTTTTATTACCGAATTTTGCGGCCGCCCGCCATCCGTCGCGTGTGCTGCGTCCCTGCCCGCGGGTGAGGACCCCACTCCCCCACTTTCTGTCCCACCTGATAGGAAAACGATGGGGCAAACCTTCCCCGGCCTGGGTCGCCGGCCGCTACAGTGGGGCCATAACCTGAAATTAGGTACACCATTGACTGCTTACAACAGGAGGATGACAACCGTGGCTAAGAAGAAGTCCCCAATCGAGATCCCGGGCGCCGGCGTAGTCCCGGCCGTGAAGCTCGCCAAGAAGCTTCCGGAGAAGGCACAGGCCCTTATCATCGGCATTTTCGCCAGCGACGACGGCGTGGAGGTCCCGGCCTCCGCAGCGCTTGACGGCGACGCCCTGCGCACCGTCCTCGACCAGCTGCTGGCCGTCGGCGCCACCGGCAAGGCCGGTTCGGTCCACCGCATCCCGGCCCCGGAGGAAGTCGGCACCGACTCCATCGTGGCGGTCGGCCTCGGCGAGGCCGAACAGTTGGATGATGAGACCCTGCGCCGAGCCGCCGGCTGCGCCGCCCGCGCCGCCCAGGGCCTGAACAAGGTGGGCAATACCCTGCACGAGTTCGGCCTGGCCGCTGCCGTCGAGGGCACCATCCTGGGCGGCTACGTGCACCGGGGGCTGCGCTCCGACAAGCTGCCGGCCGATAAGAAGCCGGCGACCGTCTCCTTCCTCCTGCAGGATAAGAAGGACGCGGCTACCAAGAACGAGTTCAACGCAGCCCGCGCCATCGCCCAGGCCACCGTCTTCGCCCGCGACTTGGTCAACTGCCCGTCCAACGAGCTCTACCCGTCCGTCTACGCGGACATCCTGTCCTCCCACGCCACCGCCGCCGGCCTGGGCGTCGAGGTGCTCGACGAGAAGCAGCTGAAGAAGGAAGGCTTCGGCGGCATCCTGTCCGTGGGCCAGGGCTCGGCCCGCCCGCCGCGGCTGGTGCGCCTTTCCTGGAAGCCGTCCAAGGCCAAGCGCCACGTCGCGCTGGTCGGCAAGGGCATCACCTTCGACACCGGCGGCATTTCTCTCAAGCCGGGCGCTGGCATGTGGGACATGATCATGGACATGGGCGGTTCGGCCGCCGTGGCCGCCGCTACCCTGGCCGCGGCCTACCTCAAGCTGGACGTCGCGGTCACCGCGACCATCCCGCTGGCTGAGAACATGCCGTCTGGTTCCGCCACCCGCCCGGGCGATGTCATCACCCACTACGGCGGCACCACCTCCGAGGTCCTCAACACCGACGCGGAGGGCCGCCTGGTGCTGGCCGACGCCATCGCGCGCGCCAGCGAGGACAAGCCGGACTACCTCATCGACACCGCCACCCTGACCGGCGCCCAGATGGTCGCGCTGGGCAAGCGCACCGCCGGCGTCATGGGCACGGAGGAATTCCGCGACGAGGTCGCGAACATCGGCCGCCGCGTGGGCGAAAACGCCTGGGCCGTGCCGCTGCTGGAAGAGCACAACGAGTCGCTGAAGTCGGATAACGCCGACATCCGCAACATCAACGCCCAGCGCGAAGGCGGCATGCAGTTCGCCGGCACCTACCTGGAGCACTTCGTCGGCGAGGGCATCGACTGGGCCCACATCGACGTCGCCGGCCCGGCCTGGAACGGCGACGGCGCCCGCGGCTACACCCCCAAGCGCGCCACCGGCGTGCCGACCCGCACCATCATCGCCGTGCTGGAGCAGGTCGCCGGCGCGGGCAGCACCGATGCCCCGGAGCCCGCCGGGGCCAATGAAGAGACCAACGACACCGAGGATTAATCCTTAAGAATCCGGATTTTCGCCGCGCTCGAACCGGGCGCGGCGAATTTTTTGTTCTTCCCGCTTGCGCAGGATGCGGTCGCGCTCCATTTTGCGGCGCATCCGCTCGGGGTAACCGGTCTCCTCGACGTCGTAGACCGGGCAGTCCAGCAGCCGCGCCACGGCGTCGATTCCCTTCGGGCCCCCGATGCGCCGCCGGATGAAGTCGCCGCCCTCGTCGACGACGACCACCGACATTTCGTTGACGATGGTCTCCGGTTCCACGAAGGCCTCGACCCAGCCGCGGGGGCGCGCCCAGTCCTGCAGGTCGCGTGCGTCCTGCTCACGGATGGTTTCCCCGGGGGCGCGGGGCGGCTTCAGCGGGGACTTCGAGCGACGTCGGCGGAAAGGGTTGAACACGGCACACTATCCTAGTGGTGTAGACAGTTTCCTGGTAACTCACACCTTGTCTGGTCAGCCTGTGGGGCGAAACACCGGATTAGGGGTGAGATAATGCGCGACGAATTGACCGAACCGGTAGGCTGTTGACAAAAGGTTTGTTATTTCCAACTTTCGAGGAGTCTTAATTCTCATGGCGCACTCCGTTGAGATGCCCGAACTGGGCGAATCCGTAACTGAAGGCACTATTACTCAGTGGCTCAAGTCTGTGGGCGACACCGTCGAGGTCGACGAGCCGTTGCTCGAGGTCTCCACCGACAAGGTCGATACCGAAATCCCTTCCCCGGTTGCGGGTACCCTCCTGGAGATTAAGGCCGACGAGGACGACACCATCGAGGTCGGCGAGGTCATCGCCACCATCGGCGACGAGGGCGAGTCCGCGGACTCCGGCGAGTCCCAGGACGACTCCGCCGAGGCGGAGCAGGACGAGGCCGAGGCTGAGGCTGAGTCCAAGGAAGAAGAGTCCAAGTCCGAGGAGTCCTCCTCCGACAAGCAGTCCGGCGGCTCCGGGGATGCCACCGACGTTGAGATGCCGGAGCTGGGCGAGTCCGTCACCGAGGGCACCATCACCCAGTGGCTGAAGTCCGTCGGCGACACCGTCGAGGTCGACGAGCCGCTGCTCGAGGTCTCCACCGACAAGGTCGACACCGAAATCCCGTCCCCGGTCGCCGGCACCCTGCAGGAAATCCTGGCCGACGAAGACGACACCATCGAGGTCGGCGAAGTCATCGCCCGCATCGGCGACGGCTCCGCCTCGGCCAAGTCCGACGACTCCGACTCTGACTCCGACTCCAAGGCTGAGGCCAAGGAAGAGGAGAAGGAAGAAGAGCCGAAGAAGGAAGAAAAGGCCGAGGAGTCCTCCTCCAAGGATTCCGGCGCTTCCGGGGATGCCACCGACGTTGAGATGCCGGAGCTGGGCGAGTCCGTCACCGAGGGCACCATCACCCAGTGGCTGAAATCCGTCGGCGACACCGTCGAGGTCGACGAGCCGCTGCTCGAGGTCTCCACCGACAAGGTCGACACCGAAATCCCGTCCCCGGTCGCCGGCACCCTGCAGGAAATCCTGGCCGACGAAGACGACACCATCGAGGTCGGCGAAGTCATCGCCCGCATCGGCGACGGCTCCGCCCCGGCCAAGTCCGACGACTCCGACTCTGACTCCGACTCCAAGGCTGAGGCCAAGGAAGAGGAAAAGGAAGAAGAGCCGAAGAAGGAAGAAAAGGCCGAGGAGTCCTCCTCCAAGGAGGAGAAGAAGGACGAGGCCCCGAAGAAGGACGAGTCCTCCGCTAAGAACACCTCCGCGAAGGTCAACAACGGCGACAACGTCCCGTACGTGACCCCGCTGGTGCGCAAGCTGGCTGACAAGCACGGCGTTGACCTGAACTCCGTGGAAGGCACCGGCGTCGGCGGCCGCATCCGCAAGCAGGACGTGCTGGCCGCTGCCGGCGAGGGCGAGGCCCCGAAGTCCGGCTCCGACAAGGCTGCCTCCGGCAAGTCCGGCGGGCGCGCCAACTGGTCCACCAAGTCCGTGGATCCGGAGAAGCAAGAGCTCATCGGCACCACCCAGAAGGTCAACCGCATCCGCGAGATCACCGCCTCCAAGATGGTCGAGGCGCTGCAGATTTCCGCGCAGCTGACCCACGTCCAGGAAGTCGACGTCACCGCGGTAGCCGACATGCGCAAGAAGAACAAGCAGGCGTTCATCGACAAGTACGGCGCCAACCTGTCCTACCTGCCGTTCATCGTGAAGGCCACCGTCGAGGCGCTGGTTTCCCACCCGAACGTCAACGCCTCCTACAACCCGGAGACCAAGGAGATGACCTACCACGCGGACGTGAACGTGGCCATCGCCGTGGACACCCCGCGCGGCCTGCTCACCCCGGTCATCCACAAGGCGCAGGACAAGACCCTGCCGGAGATCGCCCAGGCCATCGCCGAGCTGGCTGACAAGGCCCGCAACAACAAGCTGAAGCCGAACGACCTGACCGGTGCTACCTTCACCGTGACCAACATCGGCTCCGAGGGCGCCCTGCTGGACACCCCGATCCTGGTTCCGCCGCAGGCTGGCATCCTGGGTACCGCGGCCATCACCAAGCGCCCGGTAGTGGTCAACGACGACGGCCAGGACGCCATCGCCATCCGCCAGATGTGCTACCTGCCGTTCACCTACGACCACCAGGTGGTTGACGGTGCTGACGCTGGTCGCTTCATCACCACCATCAAGGACCGCCTGGAGACCGCGGACTTCGAGTCCGACCTGGCTCTCTAAGACACGGCCTTGAGCTGCCGGCCTTCCCGGGCCGGCCCGAGCCCCCGTTGACTTTTCCTATGACTTTAAGGAAAAGGAGACGGGGGCTTCGTCTTTCCCCGACTACCCCCGTAACCCCCTCCCGGGCCGAATGTGGTCACAGTTTTTCGGCCCAGTTGGAGATGTCACTAACCCCGCACGCGGGGCCGACGCCCCCGCCCCGCAGCGGGGCGTAATTAATGCGCTCGGGTTGGGGGTAAAAACGACCCGGGCGTGTGGCGCAGAACAATATACTGGTGTTCCGTATGGCCGTTTTGCCTACCCAATCAAGGAGTAACGCTAATGGAATTCATCTCCCGTCACCTCGGGCCAGATGCCACCGAACAATCTAGGATGCTGGAGGCGGTGGGTTATTCCACCGTTGAAGACTTGGTCGACGCCGCTATTCCGACCAAGATTCGGGCCGACGAGCGGCCGGAGCTGCCGGGCCTGCCGGCCCCGCTCAGCGAGTACGACGCCCAGGAACGCCTGCGCGAGCTGGCTGGCAAGAACCACCTGCTGAAGTCCTTCTACGGTCAGGGCTACAGCGACACCATCACCCCGCCGGTCATCCGCCGCGGCCTCTTAGAGGACGCGGGGTGGTACACCGCTTATACCCCGTACCAGCCGGAGATTTCGCAGGGTCGCCTGGAAGCGCTCCTTAACTTCCAGACCATGATCCAGGACCTGACCGGCCTGCCGATTGCGAACGCCTCCCTGCTGGACGAGGCCTCCGCCGTGGCCGAGGCGGTCGGGCTGATGTCCCGCGCGGTCAAGAAGGGCCGCCGCGTGGTCCTAGACGAGCGCCTCCACCCGCAGGTGCTCAACGTCGCCGCTGAGCGCGCCCGCGCCATCGAGCTCGAGGTCCTCGTCGCGGACCTGACTGACGGCCTGGCCGGCGAGGACATCGTCGGCGTGGTCGTGGCCTACACCGGCACCGAGGGCGATATCTTCGACCCGCGCGCGGTCATCGAGGAGGCCCACTCCCGCGGTGCCCTGGCCGCCGTGGTCGCCGATCCGCTCTCCCTGACGCTGCTGGAGGCCCCGGGCGAGCTGGGCGCCGACATCGTCACTGGTAGCTCCCAGCGCTTCGGCGTGCCGCTGTTCTTCGGCGGCCCGCACGCGGCGTTCATCTCCGTCACCGACAAGCTCAAGCGCCAGATCCCCGGCCGCATCGTGGGCGTGTCCAAGGACGCCGAGGGCCGCCCGGCCTACCGCCTGGCCCTGCAGACCCGCGAGCAGCACATCCGCCGCGAGCGCGCTACCTCCAATATCTGCACCGCCCAGGCGCTGCTGGCCAACGTCGCGTCCATGTACGCGGTCTACCACGGCCCGCACGGCCTAAAGGCCATCGCCAAGCGCGTGCACGGCCTGGCCTCCACCTTCGCCGCCGCCGTCAAGGGCGAGGGCCTGGATCTGGCCGCCGAGGACTTCTTCGACACCGTCACCGTGACCGGCGTCGACGCGGCCGCCATCAAGTCCTCCCTGCAGGAGGCCGGCTACCTGGTCCGCGCCATCGGCAGCGACAAGGTCTCGGTCTCCTTCGGCGAATCCGCTACCGATGCCGACGTGGAAGGCCTCGTGCAGGCCTTCGGCGGCGAGGTCGCGGACACCGAGCCTTTTGCCCTGCCGGAAGCCCTCCAGCGCTCCACCCCTTTCCTGGAGCATGAGATCTTCAACTCCCTGCACTCCGAGACCCAGATGATGCGCTACCTGCGCGAGCTGGCGGACAAGGACCTGGCACTGGACCGCAGCATGATCCCGCTGGGCTCGTGCACCATGAAGTTGAACCCGACCGCTGCGATGGAGCCCATCTCCTGGCCTGAGTTCGCGGGTATCCACCCGTATGCCCCGGAGGAGACCACCGCCGGCTGGCGCGAGCTCATCGCCCAGACCGAGGACTGGCTGGCCGCGATCACCGGCTACGCCAAGGTCTCCATCCAGCCGAACGCGGGCTCGCAGGGCGAGCTGGCCGGCCTGCTGGCCATCCGGCGCTACCACGTGGCCAACGGCGACAACGGCCGCGACGTCGTGCTGATTCCGGCGTCTGCCCACGGCACCAACGCCGCCTCCGCGACCCTGGCCAACCTGCGCGTGAGCGTGGTCAAGACCGCCGACGACGGCTCGATTGACCTGGCCGATCTGGACAAGAAGATCGAGCAGCACGGCGAACACATCGCCGGCATCATGATCACCTACCCGTCCACCCACGGCGTCTTCGACCCGGAGGTCCGCGAGGTCTGCGACAAGATCCACGCCGCCGGCGGCCAGGTCTACATCGACGGCGCGAACATGAACGCGCTGACTGGCTGGGCCCAGCCGGGACAGTTCGGCGGCGACGTCAGCCACCTGAACCTGCACAAGACCTTCACCATCCCGCACGGCGGTGGCGGCCCGGGCATCGGCCCGGTCGCCGTGGCCGAGCACCTGATCCCGTTCCTGCCGTCCAACGCCGCCGACCCGGCCCACGACGCCTCCGAGGCCACCCCGGTCGGCGAGGGCGTGCCGATCACGGCCAGCCAGTACGGCTCTGCCGGCGTGCTGCCGATTTCCTGGGCCTACCTCGCCATGGCTGGTTCCCAGGGCCTGCAACAGGCCTCCGCGCACGCTATCTTGGGCGCGAACTACCTGGCCCACGAGCTGCACGATTCCTTCCCGATCCTCTACACCGGCAACGCCGGCCTGGTCGCGCACGAGTGCATCCTGGACCTGCGCGAGCTGACCGACCAGTCCGGCGTGACCGCCGCGGATGTGGCCAAGCGCCTCATCGACTTCGGCTTCCACGCCCCCACCCTGGCCTTCCCGGTCGCCGGCACCCTGATGGTCGAGCCGACCGAGTCCGAGGACAAGGGCGAGCTGGATCGCTTCATCGAGGCCATGCGCACCATCCGCGCCGAGATCCAGGAGATCATCGACGGCAAGGTCGCCTACGACGACTCCGTCATCGCCCACGCCCCATTCACCGCGCTATCCGTGTCCAGCAACGACTGGGACTACGCCTTCACCCGCGAGCAGGCCGCCTGGCCGGTGGACTCGCTGCGCCGCGGCAAGTACTTCGCCCCGGTCCGCCGCCTGGACGAAGCCTACGGCGACCGCAACCTCGTCTGCTCCTGCCCGCCGCCGGAGGCTTTCGAGATGACCAACGAAAAGGAGAGCTAAATGTCCGATCTACGCAATTCCCCGCTGCACGCTGAGCACGAAAAGCTCGGCGCCAGCTTCACCGCCTTCGGGCCGTGGAACATGCCTCTGAAGTACGCCAACGAGCTGGACGAGCACCGCGCCGTGCGCGAGGCCGCCGGCCTGTTCGACCTGTCGCACATGGGCGAAATCTGGGTCACCGGCCCGGATGCGGCCAAGTTCCTGACCTACGCGCTCATCTCCAACCTGGAGACCGTCAAGGTGGGCAAGGCCAAGTACTCCATGGTCGCCGCCGAAGACGGCGGGATCATCGATGACCTCATCTCCTACCGCTTCGAGGAGGAGAAGTTCCTGGTGGTGCCGAACGCCGGCAACACCCAGGTGGTCTGGGAGGCCTTCCAGGAGCGCTCGGAAGGCTTCGACGTGCAGCTCAAGAACGAGTCCCAGGACGTGGCGATGATCGCCGTCCAGGGCCCGAAGGCCGCCGAGATCCTCGTCCCGCTGGTCGAGGACAACAAGCAGGACGCCGTCTACGAGCTGGGCTACTACGCCGCCACCATGGGCAAGGTGGCCCGCAAGTTCGCCATCATCGCCCGCACCGGCTACACCGGCGAGGACGGCTTCGAGCTCATCGTCTACAACGCGGACGCCCCGGAGCTGTGGAACGAGCTGCTGTGCGCCGGCGAGGAATACGGCCTCAAGCCCTGCGGCCTGGCCGCGCGCGACTCCCTGCGCTTGGAGGCCGGCATGCCGCTCTACGGCAACGAGCTCTCCCGCGACATCACCCCGGTCGAGGCCGGCATGTCCCGTGCCTTCGCCAAGAAGGAAGCGGACTTCGTGGGCGCGGAGACCATGCGTGCGCGCGCCGCTGAGGGCCCGCAGCAGGTCATCACCGGCCTGGAGTCCTCCCAGCGCCGCGCGGCCCGCTCCGGCGCCGAGGTCTACGTGGGCGAGACCCACGTGGGCACCGTGACCTCCGGCCAGCCCTCCCCGACGCTGGGCCACCCGGTCGCCCTCGCGCTGCTGGATACCTCCGCAGGTCTCGAGCCCGGCGCCGAGGTGGAGGTCGACATCCGCGGCAAGCGCTACCCGTTTACCGTAACGGCCTTGCCGTTTTACAAGCGGGACACGTAAAACCGTTCTAAAATAAAGCCCGATAACGCCCGATCCTTTCAGAAAGGACTTTTACCCATGGCCAACCTGCCTGATAACTACTCCTACTCCGAGGACCACGAGTGGCTGGCTGCCGCTCCGGACGACGTCGTGGGCAAGACCGTCCGCGTGGGCATCACCTCGGTCGCCACTGAGCGCCTGGGCGAGGTCGTCTTCGCCGAGCTGCCGGCCGTCGGCGACTCCATCACCGCAGGCGACTCCTGCGGTGAGGTCGAGTCCACCAAGTCCGTCTCCGACCTGTTTGCTCCGGTCACCGGCACCGTGACCGCCGTGAACGAGGGCGTGCACGATGACTACTCCGTCATCAACAACGATCCCTTCGGCGAAGGCTGGCTCTTCGAGGTCGAGGTCTCCGAGGCCGGCGAGCTGATGACCGCCGCCGACTACGCCGCCGCCAACGGCATCTAGAACCGACGCGCTGGCCCCGTACAGCGCCCGCCCCCCGGCAAGGCCGGTAACCCGCCTGTGGATTTACACGGTGGCGTTACCGCTTGCTGGGGGCGCTTTTGTATACCCAGTTGGGCAGCCGCCCGTGGACTGCCGGGCCAAGCGAATTACAATGGGTATCTATGACTGCACCGCGCGATCCTTTCTTCCCCGCCGACCGCTCCATTCGCGCCGACAACGCGCCTTTGGACATCCGCCACCTGGGCCGGATGGACTACCAGGAAGCCTGGGACCTGCAGGCCGACCTGGCCAAGCAACGCGCCCGCGGCGATATCGGGGACACGGTGCTGGTGGTCGAACACCCCAGCGTCTACACGGCCGGTAAGCGCACCATGGAATCCGACATGCCGGATAACGGCCAGCCCGTCATCACCGTCGACCGCGGCGGCCGGATTACCTGGCACGGGGAAGGCCAGCTCGTGGTCTACCCCATCATCCGCCTGGCCGAACCCGTCGACGTGGTCGACTACGTCCGCCGGCTGGAAGAAGCCACCATCCAGACCGTGCGCCAGATGGGGGTCACCACCGCCGGGCGCATCGACGGCCGCTCCGGGGTCTGGGTGCCGTCCACCACGCAGCCGAAGGACCCGCAGGCCCCGCACCGCGACCGCAAGATCGCCGCGCTGGGCATCCGGATTACCCGCGGGGTGACCATGCACGGCCTGGCGTTGAACTGCTGCAACACCCTCGAGTTCTACGAGCACATCGTGGCCTGCGGCATCGACGACGCCGACGTGACCACCCTGTCCCTCGAGCTCGGCCGCCACGTCGGCCTGGAGGAAGCCACGGAGCCGCTGCTGAGCGCGCTTGACGATGCCCTCTCGGGCCGCCTCGTCGTCGCCGACCACACCTTCGGTTCCGCGCCGGATCCGACCAAGCTGGCCAACGAGGCGCGCCGGCGCGCCCGGCAGCAGGCCGCCACCCCCGAACGAACGACCCCGGCCGCCGGCCAGGAATGATCACACCGCTTTAGTGGTTGTGACTGAGGCATCCCGGCGTGCCGGATGCCCCGGAAGACCGGACATTTTCCACTTCGCCAACTCAACAACGTAGGGTAGACAACGTGACTATTAAGCCTGAAGGACGGAAGCTGCTACGCATCGAGAAAAAGAATGCGGAATCTCCGATCGAGCAGAAACCCCGATGGATCCGTAACCAGGTGCGCACCGGCCCTGGCTACGAAGATATGCGCAACCGCGTCGCCGGCGCCTCCCTGCACACGGTCTGCCAGGAGGCCGGCTGCCCCAACATTCATGAGTGCTGGGAATCCCGCGAGGCCACCTTCCTCATCGGCGGCGACTCCTGCACTCGCCGCTGCGATTTCTGCGATATCAAGACCGGCAAGCCGGACGCCCTGGATACCGACGAGCCGCGCCGCGTGGCAGAGAACATCCGGGAGATGGACCTGAACTACACCACCATCACCGGCGTGACCCGCGACGACCTGCCGGACGAGGGCGCATGGCTCTACGCCGAGGTGGTGCGCAAGATCCACGAGCTGAACCCGCACACCGGCGTGGAAAACCTCACCCCGGACTTCTCCGGCAAGCCGGACCTGTTGCAGGAGGTCTTCGAGGCCGAGCCGGAGGTCTTCGCCCACAACCTGGAGACGGTCCCGCGCATCTTCCGCCGCATCCGCCCGGCCTTCCGCTACGAGCGCTCCTTGGATGTCATCCGCCAGGCGCACGACTACGGGCTGATCACTAAGTCCAACCTCATCCTCGGCATGGGCGAGACCGCCGAGGAGATCGAGGAGGCGCTGCGCGACCTGCGTTCGGCCGGCTGCGACATCATCACGATTACGCAGTACCTGCGCCCCGGCCCGCGCTTCCACCCCATCGAGCGCTGGGTCCGCCCGGAGGAGTTCGTCTCCCACTCGAAGCTGGCCAAGTCCCTGGGCTTCGGCGGCGTCATGTCCGGCCCGCTGGTCCGCTCCTCCTACCGCGCCGGCCGCCTGTACGTGCAGGCCATGGAGGCCCGCGGCCGCGAGCTGCCCGCCCACCTGTCCCACCTGGCCGAGACCTCGAAGGGCGCGACCGCCCAGGAGGCCTCCACGCTGCTGGACAAGTACGGCCCGTCCGAGGAGACCCCGGTGACCGCTCGCGTCAAGAGCTAAGCCACCGCCAGGTACTCACCTGTCTACCTTTTAGCTGACTTCTAACCGTTGCGGGGCCGCGCGAAAGCGCGGCCCCGTTTCCAGTTTGTGGGCACAACCCTTTAGAGTAGAGGGCATGGCACAGGGAAATACTAAGGCCGATCTCAAGGCCGCTAAGAAGGCAGAGAAGAAAGCCAAGCGCGAAAAGGGCAAGCAGACGCGCCGCCAGATGTGGCAGGCGTTCCAGATGCAGCGCAAGCAGGATAAGGCGCTTATCCCGCTGATGCTGCTGGCCTTCCTGGGCCTGGGCCTGCTCTTCTTCCTCATCGGCATGCTCTTCAACGGGCAGTGGTTCATGCTGCCCATCGGCTTGGCGCTGGGTGTGCTGCTGGCCATGTTCATCTTCACCCGCCGCCTCGAGCGCGACATGTACAAAAAGGTCGAAGACCAGAAGGGCGTGGCCGGCTACGCGCTGGAGAACCAGCTGCGCAACACCGTCGGCATCGTCTGGAAGGTCGAGCAGGGCATCGCGGTGACCCGCCACCAGGACCTGGTCCACCGCGTCATCGGTAACCCGGGCGTCGTGCTGGTCTGCGAGGGCGACAAGAAGCGCCTGGCCGCGACCGTGGGGCAGCTGAAAAAGCGCATCGATAAGCTCGCCGCCGGCGTGCCGGTCTACGAGGTCTACGTCGGTGAAGGCGAGGGCGAAGTGCCGCTGGCCAAGCTGCGCAGCCACATCATGCGCCTGCCGCGTAACTACAACAAGAACGAGGTCTACGCCAACGCCCGCCGCATCGAGGCCATGGATTCCCTGCCGGGCCAGATGCCGGGCGTGCCCAAGGGCCCGATGCCCCAGCAGGCCCGCAACATGTCCGGCATGAACCGCCGCATGCGCCGCGCCGCCGGCCGCAAGAAGAAATAAGGTCCCCGCGCCAGATAAAAACGGCGCCCGCCTCCGGCCCCGAACTATCTCGGGAAGGGAGGCGGGCGCCGTTTTGGTACGCCAGGCTAAAAAAATTAAGCCATGATGACCGTGGTGCCGGTACCGCGGTCGTGCATGCCGCGCCCGTCGGCGTCGACCATGGCGGCCGGGAAGAAGACGGCCGTGAGCAGCGTGCGCACGGCCGCGCGCCAGAAGCCCACGCGGGTGCCAGGAGCGTCGACGCGGGCCACGCCCATGCCCAGCGCCGCCATGCCGGGGGTACGGGCAAAAAGCCAGCCGCAGACGATGCCCAGGATGATCCAGATGCCATACCCCAGCGCGGCAGCCGCACCGAGGGCGTCGGTGAACTGGGTGATGATGATGGCCAGGACCATGCTAATGACCCAGTCGATCAGCACCCCGCCCGCGCGGCGCATGACCGAGGCCTGCGCGCCCGAGCCGCTTTTCGGCAGGCCCAGTAGCTCCCCGGGCCACCGGGAAACCGCCTCGGCGGAATCATACTCACCAGGGATGCTCGGGCCGTCCAGCCACGTTTTCTTGTCAGCCATAGCCACTAATCTAGCGGGGGCACACCGGGGAAGGAAAGCCACGCCCAGAAATACCGAAATCTATCGCGCAATAGGTGATTTGTTAAAGTGGTAAGGCAATTCCTCAAATGTCTTTGGGCAGCGCGTAAAATCTTTACCTAGAGCCCATTTTTATCTCAAAATTTTCAGGAGCATGACCATGGCTTTCGAGACCGTTCAGGACATCGTAAAGTTTATTCAGGACGAAGACGTCCGCTTTGTCGATATCCGCTTTACCGATGTCCCGGGCATCGAGCACCACTTCAGCATCCCCGCCTCCGAGTTCGACGAGGACACCGCCGCCGAGGGCCTAGCCTTCGACGGCTCTTCCATCCGCGGGTTCACCTCCATCGACGAATCCGACATGACCCTGCTGCCGGATCCGTCCTCGGCCATGATCGACCCGTTCCGCACCGAGAAGACCCTGAACATCAAGTGCTTCGTGCACGACCCGTTCACCCTCGAGCCCTTCACCCGCGACCCGCGTAACATCGCCCGCAAGGCCGAGGAGTACCTGAACTCCACTGGCATCGCTGACACCTGCTTCTTCGGCGCGGAGGCCGAGTTCTACATCTTCGACTCGGTGCGCTATTCCACCGACGTCCACGAGGGTTTCTTCAAGGTCGACTCCGACGAGGGCTGGTGGAACCGCAGCGCTGAGACCAACATCGACGGCACCCCGAACACCGGCTACAAGACCCGCGTGAAGGGCGGCTACTTCCCCACCGCGCCGTACGACAAGACCGGCGAAGTCCGCGACGCCATGGTCCGCAACCTGCAGGACGCCGGCTTCGACGTCGAGCGCTTCCACCACGAGGTCGGCACCGGCGGTCAGAACGAGATCAACTACCGCTTCAACTCCATGCTGCACGCGGCTGACGATGTCCAGTCCTTCAAGTACATCATCAAGAACACCGCCGCAGCCTACGGCAAGACCGCTACCTTCATGCCCAAGCCGCTGGCCGGCGACAACGGCTCCGGCATGCACGCCCACATGTCCCTGTGGAAGGACGGCACCCCGCTCTTCCACGACGAGTCCGGCTACGGCGGCCTGTCCGATACCGCCCGCTATTACATCGGCGGCATCCTGCACCACGCTGGCGCGGTCCTGGCCTTTACCAACCCGACGCTGAACTCCTACCACCGCCTGGTGCCGGGCTTCGAGGCCCCCATCAACCTGGTCTACTCGCAGCGTAACCGTTCTGCGGCCATCCGCATCCCGATTACCGGTTCCAACCCGAAGGCCAAGCGCATCGAGTTCCGCGCCCCGGACCCGTCCGGCAACCCGTACCTGGGCTTTGCTGCCATGATGTTGGCCGGCATCGACGGCGTGAAGAACCGCCTGGAGCCGCACGCCCCGGTCGACAAGGACCTCTACGAGCTCCCGCCGGAGGAGGCCGCCTCCATCCCGCAGGCCCCGACCTCCCTGGAGGCCTCCCTGGAGGCCCTGCGCAACGACATGGACTTCCTGACCGAGGGCGACGTCTTCACCGAGGACCTCATCGAGTCCTACATCAAGCTCAAGGAAGACGAGGAAATCACCCCGGCCCGCCTGCGCCCGACCCCGCTCGAGTACGAAATGTACTTCGACTGCTAGTCCCCTAGCCTTCCGCAGGCTTTCCTGCCCCCAGCCGGCGTCCCTCGTGGGCGCCGGCTTTGCTGTATCCAACGGCCGGCCGTGATTGACGCCAAAGCCACCACCTTAGTATTCCACGGTCGTGCTAGGTTCGTTTCCATGTCCAACCCCCTCACCTTCGTCGCCCTGGAGACCGCCGACGTGGCGGCGGTGCGGCAGGTGCTGGGGCCCTTGGAGCGCGGCGGGATTTACCTGACCCGCCCAGGGCTGGTGCTGGAGACGTCCTGGCTGGGGGACGGCGCCCGCGACGTCTACGCGACGGCCTGGGCGTGGGGCGCGGGCGATGCCGGCCTGTTCTACGCGCTGGCTGCCCGCGGCCGGCTGCTGGTCACCCCGGCGCGCGGGGCGGTCGACATCGTCGTCTGCGGGCGAATCCATGGCCGCGAAGAGGTCGACAACGGCATCGATAGCTTCGCCTTCGCCGACAGCCCCGAGCAACTGCGGGAGCTTATCGGGCCACCTAGTTGCGCTTAGCGTAGCCGATCCGGGGGCGGAAGCCGGCGGGGTGCTTCATTTGCGCGACCGCGTCCGCAATGACCATCCGGTGGCGGGCGGTGAGCGACTGCGGCAGCTGCGCCACGGAGAACCAGCCGACCTCGGTGTTTTCGTCGTCGGCGAGGTGCGGGACGGCATCGTCAGGCACGCTGAGCCGCAGGGTGGTGTCCATGAACAGGCACTTGTCGCCGTTGCCGTATTCCACGGGGCCGACCTGGCCGACGCCCAGGAGGGCCTCGACGCGGGCCTCCAGGCCGACTTCCTCGGCGACCTCCCGAATGGCGGTGGTGCTGATCTCCTCGCCCGGCTCGGCGATGCCGGCCACCGGGGCCCACTTATCGTTATCCGCCCGGCGCGCCAACAGCACGGTGGGTACCTCCCACAGAGGCGCGCCCTCCGGCACGCCGCGCACGATGATGGCGGTCACGGCGGGCAGGAAGAGCTGGTCGTGGCCGATCTTTTCACGCAGGGACACAATGAAATCCGGGGTTGCCATACCCCTAGCCTACGGCACGCAGCGACCTTAAGGGGTGCCGGCGTCGGCGCGGGCTACCTCGCCCCACAGCCCGTCGGCCAACCGCTGGACCTCCACCGCCGGGGTGAAGGAGAGCTCCATGTCCGGGTAGTCCTCGCACGTCGTGCCGCCGTCCATGCGCTCGGTGGTGCCGGAGACCAAGCCGATGATGACAGGCCGGCCGTCGCGCTCGGCGTAGACGGGCCCGCCCGAGTCGCCCGTGCGCGCACACATGCGGGCGCGCGCGGACTCGGATTCGAGCTGCTCGCCGTCGGCATTGAGCTTGCTCAGCTCCGGTAGGTGGGTCACCTCCCCGCAGGTCTTGTGGGTGGATCCGCCCAGCTTGCAGGCCTGGTCCGGCAGCTGCGCCAGCTGCGTGGCGATATTGGTCTCCAAGGACTCGGCGGTGTGGAAGGGAATCTGACCCGAGGTTCCCGCCTCGTTGAGTTCGATAAAGGCCACGTCCAGGTGGTGGGTGTCCGCGGCGTAAAAATCCGAGTAGACCACCTGGCCCACCGGCTCCGCGGGGTAGGAAAACTCGCCGTACTCATCCGCGGCCCACACCTGGTCGCCGACCTTGCCGCAGTGCGATGCCGTCACGGCAAAGGACCGGCCGTCCGGCAGGCTGAAGGAGTAGGCGACGCTACACAGCTGATAGCTGAAATACTCCCCCGGCTGCGGCGTCTGCACGGACAGGTGGATGGCCGCGCCCGGCGGCACGGGCGCGAACTGTGGGGTAAGGATCTCGTCTTCGCGCGGCGGGAGCTTGGTCTGCTCCGCCGCCGCGCCCAGATCCGTCGCGGGCGCGGTGCGCTGGCTGGTCTCCTCCAGCGGGTCTTCTACCGGCAGGCTGCACGCGCTGGACAGCGCCACCACCGCGGCGGCCGCGAGGACCCCGCGGCTAGCTCTGCGAAGCACCATCGTCCGGGGTGGTCTCGTCCTCTTCCTCGGCCGCTTGGGCCCGCAGGTCACGCAGGAACTTCTCCGGATCGAATTCCGTGTGGTACTCGGGCCCAGCGAACTGTTCCTGTGCCATTGTTAGACCTCCGTGGTGTCAATCGAGCGGGTGATGTAGTCCTTGACCGCGGCGGCATCGTTCGGCAAGTCCGCCACGGTACGTTCCGCCTCCAGGATACCGGCAAAACGCTCGGGCACCTCCGGCTCCCGGCCGGTGGCCTCCCGGATGGTGTCGGCGAACTTGACCGGCAGGGCCGTCTCCAGGCAGATGATCGGGGTATCCACGCCGGCCTCTTGGGCCGCGCGGGCGGCCTTGACGCCGTCGGCGGTGTGCGGATCGATGAGCACCCCGTAGCGCTCGTCGACGTCCGCGATGGTGGCCAGCCGGTCCGCGTGCGTGGAGCTGGCGGAGGTGAAGCCGAACCCCTCCCGGGCGTCTTCCAAAAGCTCCGGGGACACGGAGAAGCCGCCCTCCTTGACCTTCGTGCCGAACCAGTCGGCCACCTGGGCGGCGTCCCGGCCGGTCAGGTCGAAGACGAAGCGCTCGAAGTTAGAGGCGCGGGAAATATCCATCGACGGCGAGGAGGTCTTGAAGGTCTCCGCGGCCGGGCGCGGGCGGTAGTTGCCCGTGCGGAAGAACTCGTCCAGCACGTCGTTCTCGTTGGTCGCCACCACCAGGGTGTCGATGGGCAGGCCCATCTGGCGGGCGATGTGGCCGGCGCAGATGTCGCCGAAGTTGCCCGTGGGCACGGAGAAGGAGACCTTCTGCTGGTTGTTGTCGGTCACCCGCAGCCAGCAGGAGACGTAGTAGACCACCTGGGCCAGCAGCCGGGCCCAGTTGATGGAGTTGACCGCGCCGATCCGGTAGTCGCGCTTGAACTGGGCGTCCGCGGAGACGGCCTTGACCACGTCCTGGCAGTCGTCGAAGACGCCGTCCAGCGCGATGTTGAAGATATTCGGGTCATCCAGTCCGAACATCTGCGCCTGCTGGAACGGGGTCATGCGCCCGGCCGGGGTCAGCATGAATACCCGGATGCCGGGGCGGCCGCGCATGGCGTATTCCGCCGAGGAGCCGGTGTCCCCGGAGGTCGCGCCCAGAATATTCAGCGTTTCTTCCCGGCGCGCCAGCTCGAATTCGAAGAGCTCACCGAGCAGCTGCATGGCCATGTCCTTGAAGGCGGCCGTCGGGCCCTCCGACAGGTGGCCGATAAAAAGGCCGTCGCCCAGCTCGGTGACGGGCACGATCTCCTCGGAAGCAAACTTCGGGTAGGTATAAGCGCGCGCGGCGATCTGCTCCAGGTCTGCCGGGTCAATATCGTCGATATACAGCTTCAAGACCTCGGCGGCGACCGCGGCGTAGCCCTTCTTATCGGATAGGGTGCGCCAGCTGGTCAGCAGCTCATCATCCAGCTGCGGGTAATGCTCCGGGAGGTAGAGACCGCCATCCGGGGCGAGCCCGCCCAGCAGAATATCGGTAAATTTGGCCGGAACCTGGTCCACATCACGCGTCGAAATATAATCCACGCGGCTAAGTCTAGCGGTTCCGGGCGTGCTCGGGGCCCCTTTTATCCCTTCCCTTGCCGGGGCCCGCCGCGGCGCCGTGCCCGTCGGTCCCCAGTCGACAAAAATTCGCGCGGTAGTAAACTAAGCGGCCATGTCGACTCCTGAGAATCACCGCCCCAACCCGCGGGAAGTCATCACCACCAAGGCGCTGTATGTCTGGGTGGCCGCGGTGTTGGTCTACATCGTGGCGATTACCGGGCGCACCTCCTTCGGCGTGGCCGGCGTCGACGCCATCGAGCGCTTCGGGGTCGACGCCTCCCGGATCGCGGTGTTCACCTCCGTCCAGGTCGGCGTCTACGCCCTGGCCCAGATCCCCACTGGCATTGCCATCGACCGCTTCGGGCCGCGCAACATGCTGGTCGTCGGCGCGGTGGTGATGGGGATCGGCCAAGTCATCCTGGGCTTTACCACTAATTACTGGGTGGCCATCGGCGCCCGCGTGCTCATCGGCGGCGGGGACGCGACCGCGTTCCTGTCGGTCATGCGCATTTTGCCCTACTGGTTCCCGCTACACCGCACGCCGATGCTCACGCAGGTCACCGGTTCCCTGGGCCAGCTGGGCCAGTTCCTCTCCGCGGTACCTTTCCTCTGGTTGCTGGGGGCCACCGGCTGGACGGCGGCGTTTGTCAGCCTGGGCGCGGTGGGCATTATCATCGCGCTGGCCGCGGCCGTCGCGGTGGCCGACTCCCCGGAGAAGGCCGGCGTCTACGAGGAAAAGGTCGTCGAGGTCCAGCCCAACTCCCAGGCGCTGTCCATCCCCCAGCGCCTGAAATCCGTGGTGACCTCCCCGGTGGCCTGGCAGGCGTTTTTCATCCACTACTCCAACATGTTCTTCCAGATCGTCGTGGTGATGATGTGGGGCGTGCCCCTGATGACGCTCGGCATGGGCCTGTCGGAGGCCTCCGCCGGCCTGGTGCTGACCATCAACTCCGTCTTCCTCGTGCTCATCGGCCCGCTGCACGGCAAGATCTCCGCGCGCACGGGCAACGCCCGCGACCTGATCGCCGTCGGCTTTTCCACCCTCCACGTGCTGTTCTGGGCGTGGTTCTTTTCCACTTCGGAACCGCGCGGCTTGGCCGCGGCCCTAGGCTTCGCCTTCATCATCGCCCTCTGCTGCCCGTCCGCGAACTACGGCTTCGACCTAGTCCGCGAGCACCTGGGCCGCGACGTGGTGGCCACCGCCACCGGCCTGGGCAATATGGGCGGCTTCATCGCCGGCATGCTGGGCGCGCAGTCCTTCGCCTTCCTGCTGGACTCCCATTCCCAGGGCGCGGCCTACGAGTGGGGCGATTTCCGCTACGCCGCCTGGGCCATTCTGGCGGTGTGGTCCGTCGGCGTCACTGGCATCCTGTTTACCCGCTGGCTCCGCCGCGGCGAAGACGAGCCCGGCCCGCGCATCCGCATCACCCGCCTGCCGGAATAACCGCTTCCGGGTCTTTTCAGCTGTCCTCTTCGTCTAGCTCCGGGCGGGTCAAAAATTCCGCGACCGCTTCCGGTTCCGCGATGAATTCCTGGGTGGCCCGGTACGCGTCGGTCTCACGGTAGGCCACGTCCTGCAGGCCGAAGTCGTCGAACTGGAAGATCTGCGCCCCGGGCACGCCCAGCAGGATGGGTGAATGCGTGGCGATGAGGAACTGGGCGCCGCGCTGGACAGCCTGGTCGATCTCGGCGAGCAGCGCCATCTGGTGGATGACCGACAGGCCCGCCTCCGGCTCGTCCATGAGGTAGAGCCCGCGGCCGTCGACGTATTCGCCGAGGATATCGAAGACAGATTCGCCGTGGGATCGCTTCATCAGGTCCACGCCCCGGCTGAGGTTGTTGCGCCTGGCGGCCCGCTCGGACTCGTCGCGCAGCAGGTCAAAATGGGTCTCGTTGCGCAGGTAGTACCCGCGCAGCACCGCCTCATCGAAGCGCAGGGCCAGCCAGTGGGACAGCTCCGACTCCGTGTTGGTCCCCTTGACCCCCTCGGGCAGCAGCGGGCCGCCCCGCCCGCTGAAACCGGCGCTCAGGGCGATGGCCTCCAGCAGCGTGGACTTGCCGGCGCCGTTTTCGCCGGCGAAGAACGTCACCGGGCTGCGAAAGTCAATTTTGCCGAACTCCTGCAGGTAACGGGTTATCGGCAGCTCCCACACGTAGGCGCTACTCGCGCGGTGCCGGCGCTGCTCAAAGGGCCGGAACGCCACCGTTGTCAGCATGTCGGGCCACGACCTTCCCTAGTAGAGCTCGCGCAGCCGGGCAGGCAGCGCATCGGCTATCCGTTCAACCAGCCCAGTCTCGGCGCTGCCAGGGGGCAAGGCGCTGGCCGGGTGCAGCCCTACCCTACTGGTAAACGGCAGGTACGTCTCGGCTGCTCCGGCCCCGGCCACCACGAAATCGTTGACCGTGGCCGCCATGGCCACGCCGCCTAAAATCGGCACTCCCAGTGCGATTGCCAGCATCCCGAGGGTCTGCCAGCGCCGGCGGGCGGTGTAAGAACAGGACATAAACGTTACCTTTCCGTTATCTTCTAAGGGAAAGAATAAGCGTCGCGTCTGTGTGGGCGGTGGCCGGTTCCTGCCATCTCGCTGCCGGTTGCCCGGCCCCGCGCTACTGGTCGTCGTTGCTGGCCACCAGCGGGCCGGACTGCCCCTCGATGAGCCCCTCGTCGAAGGCCTTGAGCACTGCCTCAGCCTCGTCCTCGCTCAGGCGGCCCTCACTGACGGCGGTGTCCATGACCGCCTCGAGCTCCTCGCGGGATTGCTCCCGGCTATCGCCCGCCTCGAAGGCCTGCTTGGGCATGGCGGCCTCCGGGATACCCAGTGCCTCGGCCAGCTCGACCAGGCGGTAGCCCGGGCGCGGCTCTTCCTCTTCCTCGTCCGGGGCGGTGGTCTCCGGCCCGGTGGCCAGGGAGGCGGCGTCGCCGACCGTGCGGCCTTGGTGCGTGGTGTTCAGCGGCCACATAAACCAGACCGCCACCAGCGCGAAGATCAGGGCCAGGACGGCCACGGCCCCGGCGACGACCCACTGCTGACGATGCCCGTCCGCCGGCCCGCGCACCGCCTGCGCGGTCCCCGCCGGCTGCTCCGCCGGGGTGTGGTGCGAAGGCGAGGTGGGTTCTGTGCCTGCCATGCTGGCCCCTTGCCTGAACTAATAGAGAATCGAATGAACAAATACTAGTGCTGAACTCTCGGGAATTCTAGCGCCTAGAAGTGCCCGAAGCTATCACCGCGGCGCGGCGGCTCCTGCCGGCCGCTCAAGATATCGATCACGCTGCGGATGGCCTGCTCGCCCACCGGGCCGAAGTTGGGCTTGCGCTCGTCGACGCCGCGGCCGTCTTCGTCGACCACCTGGTGCGGCGCCTCGGGACGGTTGTGCCCGGCAGGTCCCTCGATGCTGATGATGAGCTTGTCGTCTTCTACCTTCAGCTCCGTATCCGCGCCCGCGCCAGCCGCGCGCGCCGAGTCCATAAATCCGCTTAAGTCGCGAAAGGTAGCCGCCGAAAGATCCAAAGAAATCCGCAGTGCCATTATTTTTCTCCTCTACTCTAGGTCCGCTGGTGGTGGGTTTAGTTCGCGTTGGTGCCGCGTCCGCGGTGGGGCCGTATATGGGGCCAGCCACCGTGGACGGCACCTCCCAGTCTAGGAAGACTAACTCGGCTTGCCTAGGCAAAAGCCGACTTTGCCAGCAAAATCAGGGCGAAATCCGGGCGACCCCCTAAGGGGAGGCCGCCGCCTGCTAATCGTGCTCGAAGGATTCGGCCTCGCCCCAGAAGACCTCGTCGACCACGCGGCGGGCGTGCCGGGTCAGCTTTAGGTAGGCCTCCAGGAATTCCTGGTTGTCCTCGGGCGCCCAGCCGGCCGCGCCGGCCACCTGGGCCAGCTGCGGGCCCGGCTGCGGGAGCTGGTCCACGCGCTTGCCGCGGACCAAGACCAGGGCGTTGCGGGCATCGGTAGCCATCAGCCACGCCTCCCTCAGGCTGGCCACCTGCTCGGCGTCAAGCACCTCGCACTCCTCCAGCGCGTCGAGTCCCCGCAGCGTCGACGGGTCGTGGAGCTGGGCGAACTCGTGCGCGTGCATCATGGTCAGCAGCTGGACCGTCCACTCGATATCGGTCAGCGCGCCGCGGCCCAGCTTGGTGTGGGTGTTGCGGTCCGCCCCGCGCGGCAGGCGCTCGTTGTCCACGCGGGCCTTCATCCGCCGGATAGCGCGGATGGTGGACTGGCTCACGCCCTCACTGGGGTACCGGAAGCGGTCGATGACCTCCAGGAATTTCTCCCCGACGTCCTTGTCGCCGGCCACGAAGGCCGCGCGCAGCAGCGCCTGCATCTCCCAGGGCTCGCCCCACTGGTCGTAATAGCGCTCGTAGGAGGCGATGGTGCGCACCACCGCCCCGGACCGGCCCTCCGGGCGCAGGCCCAGGTCGACCTCCAGGGGCGGATCGCCCGAGGGCTTGGACAGGCGGCGCCGCATCTTGTCCACGATCCCGATTGCCCACTTGATGGCGGCGGTCTCGTCCGCGCCCGGCGCGGGCTCGGCCACTATCATCACGTCCGCGTCCGAGCCGAAGCCCAGCTCCATGCCGCCCAGCCGGCCCATGCCGATAACGGCGATTCGCGCCGGCGGGCTCACCGGCTGCGCGGCCGGCGCAGCGTCGGCATCGTCAGCGTTTTCAGTGTTCTCAGTGCCGGCGGGTGCCTCGGCGGTTTCGGCTGCCGCTTCCTCCTGAGCGCGCAGCCAGGCGCGGATCTCGGCGCGCAGGGCGGCTTCCAGCACCGCGTCCCAGACCAGGGACAGGTCCCGGCAGACCTGCTCGACCGGCATAAATCCCAGCAGGTCCGCGGCGGCGATGCGGGCGAGCTCCACCCGCCGCAGCGAACGCGCCACGGCCACCGCCTTGTCCGGGTCGGCGTGCCGCTTGGTGGAGTTGACCAGCGCCTTGAAGGCCTGCTCCGGCTGGGCGTCCATGAGCTTCGGCCCGGCGGCGCCGTCGGAGAGCAACTTGACGGTATCCGGCGCGGCGATGATGAGATCCGCGGTGTACGGCGAGGTGCCCAGGATCTTCATCAGCCGCTGGCCGACGATGCCCTCGTCCCGCAGCATCCGCAAAAACCAGGTGCGGTCAAAGGCCGCCTCCGACAGCTTGCGGTAGTTGAGCAGGCCCATGTCCGGATCGGCGGTGCCAGACAGCCACTCCATCAGCGTCGGCAGCAAAATCGCCTGGATCTTGGCCTTGCGGGAGCTGCCCGCCGCCAGCGAGGTCAGGTGCTCGAAGGCGCGGTCCGGGTAGTTATAGCCCAGGGCGGCCAGCTGCAGCTTCGCGGCCTCCGGCGACAATTTAAGCTCCGCGGAGCTCATGGAGACCACCGAGTGCAGCAGCGGGCGGTAGAACAGGCGCGAATGCAGCTGCGAAATCCGGTGGCGGATGGTGCGCAGCGTCGCCGCCATCATCTGGGCGGCAGAACGCTGGCCCGTGGGCGTGAACCCGGAGATCTTGGCCAGCCACTTCCACGCGTCCGCGTCATCGTTGGGTGGCATGGTGTGGGTGCGGCGGAAACGCTCCAGCTGCAGGCGGTGCTCGAGCAGCCGCAGGAATTCATAGGCCTCGATGAGCTGGTTGCCGTCCTCGCGGCCGACGTAGCCGGCGCTGACCAGGGCGGCCAAGGCGTCGACGGTAGACAGCACGCGCAGGCTCTCGTCGGAGCGGCCGTGGACCAGCTGGAGCAGCTGGATGGCAAACTCCACGTCCCGCAGGCCGCCCGCACCCAGCTTAAGCTCCCGGGTGCGCAGGTCCTCGGGCACGTTGTCGAGCACCCGGCGACGCATGGCCTGCACGTCTTCCACGAAGGACTCGCGCTGGGAGGCCGACCAGACCATCGGCCCGATTTTGTCCAGGTAGTCCTGGCCCAACGGCAGGTAGCCGGTCTGGGGGCGGGCCTTGAGCAGCGCCTGGAACTCCCAGGTGTGCGCCCAGCGCTGGTAGTACTTCACGTGCGAGTCCAGCGTGCGCACCAGGGCCCCGGACTTGCCCTCCGGGCGGAGGTTGGCGTCCACCTCGAAGAAGCACTTGGTGCCAATCTGGATGAACTTCGAGGCCACCCGCGTCGCCTTGCCCAGCCGGGCGTCGTCTTCCTCGCTCAAGGGCTCGGCCACGAAGATGACGTCGACGTCGGAGATGTAGTTGAGCTCCCCGGCCCCGCACTTGCCCATCGCGATGACGGCCAGCTGGCTATCGAGCGGGTCCTCGCCATAGACCGTCGCCGTGGCCACCGCCAGCGCCGCGGTCAACCCCGCGTCCGCCAGCGCCGTGGTCAGCCGGGTAACCGTGGAGTATTCGATGCGCGGCTGCGGGCTCGACTGCCCCTTGCGCGAATAGAACGTGCCCGCCAGGTCGTGGCTGGCCACGCGCATCATCAGCGTCCGGTAGGTCGACTTCAGCGCCCGCGTGGCGTCCTGGCCCGTCGTGCCCGCAACGTAGCTGCCCGGGGTGGTCAGCTGCGCACTCGCCGTGTCCGGCCGGTCGAGTTCGGCGGCGAACTGCGCGGGGCGGGCATCGACCGCGCCCAGAAGCTGCGCGAGCATCTCGTCTGGCTCCGGCAAAGGCTCGGCCAGCTGGCGCCACAGCTCCGGCTCGGCGGCCAGGTGATCGCCCAGCGCCGTCGATGCCCCCAGAAGCGCCAGCAGCCGCACCCGCAGCGCCTCGTTGGTGCGCATCTGCTGATCCAGCTCGCGGCCGGAATCATCCAGGCCCTGGTAGAGGCGCATCACCGTGTTGAGCGCCAGATCCGGGTCCCCGGCCGCGGCCAGGCACCAGAGCAGCTCGGTGGATTCGGCGTTGTTCCAGCCCAGCCACTCCAGGTCGGCGGCCGCGCTCTCCCGGGTCAGCCCCAGGGTGGCCGGGGAAGGTACCGTCGCGCGCACAGTCAATTGCCCCTTTCGCTTGGGTCGGTAAAGGCTTAGTAGTTCAGGTTGTGGCGCAGCTCGAAGGAGGTGATCTGGCGCTGGTAGGCGTGCCACTCATCCCACTTCGAGCGCAGGAAGAACTCGAAGACGTGCTCGCCCATGACCTCGGCCATGAAGTCGGACTTTTCCAGGTGGCGCAGCGCCTGGTCCAGCGACATGGGCAGGTCCTTATATCCCATCGCCCGGCGCTCCCGGCGGGTGAGCTGGTGCACGTCGTCCTCGGCCGGATCTCCCATCTCGTAGCCCTCCCGGATGCCCTTGAGCCCGGCGGCCAGCAGCACGGCGTAGCCCAGGTAGGGGTTCATCGCGGAATCCACCGAGCGGATCTCCACCCGGCGCGACTCCTCCTTGGTCAGCCGGTAGGTCGGCACGCGGACCAGCGCGGAGCGGTTGGACACGCCCCAGGTCGCCGAGCCCGGGGCCTCCGAGCCGAACATCAGGCGCTTATAGGAGTTGACCCACTGGTTGGTCACCGCGGACATCTCGTTGGCGTGCTCCAGGATGCCGGCGATGAACTGCTTGGCCGTCGTCGACAGCGAAAACTCATCATCCGGGTCGTGGAAGGCGTTGGACTCGCCCTCAAACAGGGACAGGTGGGTGTGCATGCCGGAGCCGGAGTATTCCTCGAAGGGCTTAGGCATGAAGGTGCCGCGCACGCCCAGGTCGGCGGCGACCTTCTTGATGACGTAGCGGAAGGTCATGATGGAATCCGCCATGGTGATAACGTCCGCGTGCCGCAGGTCGATCTCCTGCTGGCCCGGCGCGGTCTCATGGTGGCTAAACTCCGTGGCGATGCCGAGTTCCTCCAGGTAGAGCATGGCCTGGCGGCGGAAGCGCGGGGCGGCGTCCTGGGTGGCCTGGTCGAAATAGCCGCCGTTGTCGGTGGGCAGCAGGTCTTCTGCCTCGGGGCGCTGCTGCAGCAGGTAAAACTCGATTTCCGGCGAGGCCATGCAGGTAAAGCCCTCGTTGGCCGCCGCGGTGACCTGCCGGCGCAGGATGTGGCGCGGGTCCACCATCGACGGCTGCCCATCGGGCTGGGCGATGTCGCAGAACATCCGCGCGGACTGCAGCTCCGGCTCGTCGCGGTCGAAGGGCATGATCTGGAACGTCGACGGGTCCGGCAGCGCGATCGTGTCCGATTCGGAGATGCGCGAAAAACCTTCCACGGAGGATCCGTCGAAGCCCACGCCCTCCTCGAAGGCGGATTCCAGCTCGGACGGGCTCATCACCACGGACTTGAGCGCGCCCAGGATATCGGTGAACCACAGGCGGATAAACCGGATGTCCCGCTCTTCGACGGTACGCAGCACGAATTCATGTTGGCTGTTCATGGATTCCACCTTAGTAGGCCGGCCCGGCCGTAGTGGGCTTTGTCGCGGACCAGTCCGGTGGGCCATTGCAGGGTGGTCACATTGCCCGCCTGCGGTCAGTAAGCGGGGGTAGCAAGCAGGGGAAGCTGCCGCCGATGCCCCACGCCCGGCGTGGTCGGATAAGGCCACCACAGCACCCAACGCACTCACTACCGTTTAGACGAAAGGAACCTTTAGCCCCATGCGTTTTAGCTACCACCGCCGCCTTGAGCAATTAGCCGATTTCCTCATCCTTGTCGCCCGCGCCGGCTGGCGGCCGGAGGACCTCATCCACATCTGTGGGCCCTATACCCACCAGATGGTCTTTTACGCCGCCGCCCGTATCCCGGCGCACGTAGCCAGCCCGGCGCTCCGGCACGCCTGGTTGACCATCGGGCCGCCGACCGATCCCACCGTCCCGGATGAGGCCATCGACCAACTCTTTGAGGATTTCAAGTCCCTGCCCAGCCTGCCCGACTGGGAGCTTCTGGATCCTTCTCAGGCCGCCGAGGCCGCCATGACGTCGGCGCAGCGCAAGGCCGCCGGCAAGGTGGAGGCCCTGCTGCGCAAGGCCGAGTCCACCGAGTTTTTGGACGAGGCCGAAACCCTCATCGCCAAGGCGCAGCAACTGCGCCAGGAATACCGCCTGGCGGAGGCCTCCGCCGGCGCCGACCAGGCCACCGCCTGTATTGCCCACCGCGTGCACCTGCACGCGCCCTGGGTGGCTTACCAGGCCGTGCTGCTCAGCGTTATCGCCGCGGCGAACTCGGTGACCGCCTTGCTGGTGGACAAGCGCGGCCTGGCCGTGCTGGTGGGCGCTCCCGACGACTGCGCACACACCGCGGACCTGTTTGCCAACCTCAACCGCCAGTGCGACTGGCACATGCGCAACGGCGCGGACGCCGAAATGGCCAAGTACTTCAGCCAGACCGCCTCCTACCGCCGCAGCTTCCGACTGTCCTATGCCGCGCGCATCTCCGAGCTCCTCGAGGAGGCCAACCGCGCCGGTGCGGCCAGCGCCGACGGGGACGCGGACGGCGACGGCCTCCTGCCCGTCCTGGCTGAGCGCATGGCCGCGGCTCAGGAGGCCCTCGAGCAGGTCTACCCGCACACCAACCAGTCGAGCCTGTCGATGAACAACCCGCTGGGAGCCGGCGCCGGGGCCAGCGCCGCGGAGCGCTCCCACCTGGGCGGCGACTCCTCCGGTCTGGCGCCCCACCAGCGTGCGCTGAGCGCCTAACCCCATCGTGGGGCCAGAGGCGGGCCCACCGGCTGCCGACGCTTTCCGGATTCCGCGCCGGCGGGTGATGGCCCCGGCACGCATAAATATTCAGCCGGGTATGATCGCAGCTAATAGGCACAGCAGTCTTTACAAGGAAAGGGCACCCATGGCAACCAGCAGTTTCCTCGAGATCGAGGCGAAGTTCGCAGTCGCGGAATCCACCCCCACCCCGGATCTGACGCGCTTGGCCCACGTCGCCGGGTATGGGGAATCCACCGAACAGTCCCTATCCGCCATCTACTACGACACCGAAGACCTGCGGCTGACCCGCAACAAGATCACCCTGCGGCGCCGCACCGGCGGCAAGGACGACGGCTGGCACATCAAGCTGCCCGGCTCGACCGGCCGCACCGAGGTCCGCGCCGAGCTCGGTGAGCCCGTCGACGGCGAATACCGCGTCCCGGCAGAACTGCTCAGCCATGTCCGCGCCATCGTGCGCAACCACCCGGTCTCCCCCATCGCCCAGGTTGATAACAACCGGACCGAGACCCTGCTGCTGGGCGACGACGGCCGCCCGGTCGCCGAGTTCTGCGACGACCACGTCACCGCCTGGAGTTTCCTGCCCAGCGGCCAGCAGTCCACCTGGCGCGAATGGGAGCTGGAGCTGGCCGCAGAAACCGCCGGCACCGACCGCGGCAGCGAGATCATCCGCTCTGCTACTTCCCTGCTCATCGGCGCCGGGGCCCGGGTGTCCGCCTCCCCGTCGAAGCTGTCGTCCGCCCTCGGCCGCTCCAAGGACCAGGCCCCGCTTCCCCCGGCCCTGCGCACCCCGGACGTGGAGGAAGATTCCCCGGCGGCGGCCGTCGTCGAGGCCCTGCAGGCCAACCGCGACAAGCTGGTCGAATACGACCCGAAGGTCCGCGCCGACGAGTGGGATTCCGTCCACCAGATGCGCGTGGCCACCCGCGAGCTGCGCAGCCACCTGCAGACCTTCCACGGGATCGTGGCCGGCCCGGAGATCGAAAAGATCGAGGCCAACCTCAAGGAACTGGCCGCCATGTTGGGCGTTGCCCGCGACGCCGAGGTCGTCGAGGAACGCTGGCAGTCCCTGCTGGAGGAGGAAGACTCCGACACCCTGGACGACAACACCCGCCGGCACATCGCCCACGACATGGGCACCGCCTACCGCCGCGCCCACCGGCGCGTCATCGGCGCGCTCAACTCCGACCGCTACCTCGAGCTGCTCGATGACCTAGACCAGCTGCTGGCCCACCCGCCCGTCGTGGAGGCCCAGCCGGCAGAGACCGAGCCGCAGGCCGAAACCGCGTCGGAGACAGCGCCCGCAGAAGCCGCTGAGTCTGTGCCCGCCGAGGCAGAGACCGAAAAGCCGCAGCGGCCAGAACCGGCTGAGCCCGAGGACATGGAAACCGTCATGGCGCGGCACCTGGCCAAGGCCTACCGCAAGCTGGTCAAGCGCCACGAAAAGGCGATCATCAACTGGGATAATGACGAGCTCAGCCTGCACGAGCGCGAAGACTACTTCCACGACATGCGCAAGGCCGCCAAGAAGCTGCGCTACGCCGCTGAGGCCGCCGGCTCGGCGACCAAGCTCAAGACCAAGCGCCTGTACAAGGCCTGCAAGCAGATGCAGTCTGTACTGGGCGACTTCCAGGACTCGGTGACCTCCCGCGACAAGCTGCTAGAGCTCGCGCAAGCAGCCCGCAGCCGGGGTGAAGACACCTTCGGCTACGGGCTGCTGTACCAGCGCGAGCGCCAGATTGGTCTGGAGGCGCTGGAGGACTACTCCGAGTCCTTCGATCAGACTAAGTCGGCATTCAAGCCGCTGAAGAAGAAGCTGAAGTAGGTTACTTGTCCCACTGGGCGGGCTTGCCCCAGTCGTCTTCTACTTCCTCGGCTTCATCGGCCGCGGCGTTGCGCTCCGCCGCGGTCTTCAGCGCGTTGCGGGCCTCTTCCTCAGACGAGTACGGCCCCATCCGGTTGTCCCAGGAATCCTGCGGGCCCTGGGTAACCTCACCGGTGGACGGGTTGAAATACCATTGCGAATCCTGCTCGGCCATGGTCTAAGCCTCCTTGTTTGACGGGGTTTATTAAGCGATTTAGCGCGGGTTATCGCCCGCGGTATCCCACAGTACCCATCGGTTCTTGTCCGCGCCGCTAGAATGTTTCTGTTAGGACTTCTCGTGCGCCGGCGCCCAATCCCCATCGATGCGACGGCGAGCGAGTGCGACCGTGAATGAAGGAGTATCCCCCGCAATGCCATTTTGGCCCGCCCCGACCGACCACGTTGTCGATAAAGCCCGCGCCGCCCACCACCAACGCGTGGGCGTAGAAGCCGCCCACGTGGCCAGCGCGCCGGCAACCTGGTTGCTCATCGGTGAGCACGTTGACCACTACGGGGGCATCGTTGCCGCGGGGCTTTCCGATCTGCGCGCCGCGGCGGCCGTCAGCCCGCGCGAGGATTCGACCATCACCGTGACCTACCGCGTCGACGGGCCCGGCGAGCCCCAGGTGCGCGAGGAATCGACGACGCTCGACACCCTGTCCCAACTGGCCGCGGCACAGCAGCCCAGCGTCGACGAGTCCGGGCAGCCGGTCCCGCCGCCGTTCCCGACGGGGGGGCTGGCCGAGCGCTTCGGCGGCGTGGTTAGCACGATGGTCTCCCGGCAGTTGCTCTCCCGCGAGACCACCGGCGTGGACATCACCGTGGTCACGGACATCCCGACCTATTCCGGCCTGGGTGGGCTGGCGGCCGCCGATGTCGCCGTGGCCCTAGCCATGCTGGGCGGCAACGAGGATCCCCACGATGCCCCGCTGCGCGCCCGCCTGGCCGAGGTCTGCTCCCAGGCCGTCGATTCCTTCGCGGCCCTGCCGGCACTGCGCGCCCGCCACACGGCAGCCCTGCGCGGCAACGGCCGGCAGGTCTCCATCATCGACTACGCCGACGGTTCGGTGACCCAGGCCCCGCACCCGCTGGGCGACAAGCTGCACGCCTTCGTCGTCGCGGTCCCGGACTCGAGCCCGGATCCGCAGATCGGGGTGGATCTGCGCATCCGCCAGCGCTTCGTTGACAACGCCTGCCACGCCTTCGGCACGGACAGCCTGCGCCTGCTGCCGGACGCGTCCTCGCGCGTGCTGGACTGGCTGGATGCGGTCCACGAGGTGCACCCGGAACAGGACCACCCCGAGCACGCCGATGCCGCCAGCTGGCTCGGTTTCTACGCCGCCGAGACCGACCGCGCCCTGGGCATCGCGCGCTCGCTGCGGTCTCGCCGCGGCGCCGACTTGCTGCCGCTAATCCACCAGTCGCAGTCGGCCCTGGGCAGTATCTACCACCTGCCGGTGGCCGCCGAAGTCGCCGAGCTGGTCACGGCCCGCGGCGCGGTGGCAGCGCGGGCGGCCGCGGCCGGGGTGGCCAACTCGGTGATCGCCTACGTTTCCGCCGAGCGCGCGCAGAACTTCTCTCAGGATCTGGCCGACGACGGCCTGCTCGTCGTTCCGGTCAACCCCGGCGAACCCGCCGCCTAATCGGCCGTTTTAGTCGGCCGTTTTAGTCGGCCGGCCAGGCGAATTTCACCGCGCGCTCTGCCGGCTCCGCGGTAACCAGGGAAACCGAGGTTTCGCTGCCCACGGCGGGCGCGCCCACGCACTACCCGATGACCGGCGGCTCGTTGACCAAGAGGCGGGCGGTCTCGCGCTCGGCGTTGCTGGAGAGCACCACCGCCGAAAAATTCGTGCCCACCCAGGGTTCCAGGACGGTGGCCTCGGTCAGCTGCAAGCAGGCCTTGTCCACCTGGGAGGCCAGCTGGGAACTGCGGCGCATCGATGCCACGGCCTCCTCCCCGTCCGCTTTCACCCACTCGGGGATCTCGGTGCCGGCGCAGATAGCCAGGCACACCTCCAGCCCGAAGCGATCGATGAGCCGGCGCAGGGGCGCGGTCACGTGCGCGTAATAGCCACCGATGCCCGCGTGGATCTGCCCCTCATCACGCCCCAGCAGGGCGTAGTCCGCCCCGCGCAGCAGCCGGAGACCCTCGCGCATGACCGCCATCCCGCGCGGCGAGCTGGCGTCCACCCCGCGCAGAAACTCGGAGATGCTCTGCTCCCCCAGTTCGAAGCTTAGGGCGCGGGCCTCGGCGCGGAACTCCTCCTCGGCCTCGGGGCTGGCACCTGGCAAGGTGCGCAGGAAGCCCACGCCGTGGCTGTGCATGAGTTGGCCCGCGCACATGCCCGCCATCAGGGAGATCTCGGAGTTGTAGTCCATGACCTCGTGGCGCGGCTCGATCTCCAGCTCGAAGCGCCCCTCCGCGTCTTCCACCACCCGCTGCGAAGGGATGCGCAGGGAAATCGCCTCGCGCCGCAGTGCGGAGGCCTGCCGCAGCTGGCCGACCTCCGGCAGCAGGCGAATGGCGGAGTTCATCCGCCCGTGCACCAAGTCCTCGTGGACGCCGTCGTAGTCCAGCCGCGCCCGAGAGCGAACGAGGGCGCGCTCGACGAAAAAGTCCGTGACCTCCCCGTCAGTATCCAAGTCGAAGCTAAAAAGCACCGCCGGCCGGTCCACGCCTTCCAGCAGCGAGGCGCGATCCTCGGAGAGCACGGCCGGGTGCAGGCGGGCCGGCGCATCCGGCAGGTAGATGGTCTGCCCGCGGGCCATCGACTCGGCGTGCACGGCCGCGGGTGCTTCCTCGCCGGCGGTCCCGCCCAGCCAGGCGCCGACGTCGGCGATGGCGTAGTAGACGCGGTAGCCTCCCGCGGTCCCGCTGGTGATGTAGACGGCCTGGTCCAGGTCCTTGGATCCCGGCGGGTCGATGGTGACGAGCGGCAGGTCGCGGGCGTCCCGGCGGCTGGCGGCGAACTGATCGACCGCCGCGCGGGCCTGGTCGTTGACGTGCTCGTCGAAGTCGCGCGAGACCTGGAATTCCGCGGCGACGTTACCAAAGTCCAGCGGCGCAGCATACAGCTTCATACCGCCTCATTGTTCCACAGGCGCCCCACTCTCGCGCGCTGGTGCGAGCAACGGGAGATTAAAAAGCATGGGGCGAATGAGCCGGCCTATGAGCCGGATTCTGTCCGCGCGGGGCGGTTGCCCGTCCCCGGCGTGGTAAACATCCATCTGGGTCGACCATTGCTGGCCGCCTCAAGCAGCTACCTTCAGGCTCGGGCGAGCAGCCCTCAAACATCTGATCGGGCCTGCCTAAAAAGGCAGGCCGTGATGCCTTGCTCCCGGTGGGGTTTACCCAGCCACCCCAGTCACCTGGGGTGCTGGTGCGCTCTTAACGCACCGTTTCACCCTTACCTGGATTGCTCCAGGCGGTCTACTTTCTGTTGCACTTGCCCGCGGGTTGCCCCGGGTTGCTGTTAGCAACCACCGTGCTCTGTGGAGTCCGGACTTTCCTCGGCGCCTGCCTGCCCCCACGCGTGGGGCGGTTCATTTGCCGCGTTTACCCGGCCGACTCATTCGCGCGCTTCAGTTTAGTCCGCGCGCGGGCGGGCGGGAAAATTAGCTGTGCTCCGCGCCCAGCCCGGCTAGGTGGCCGGCGTCGTTGACGCAGCGCACCAGCGCGCCGTCGTCCCAGAACTCCGCCTCGGACAGCGAGGCAAGGTCCAGGAAGAAACGCTCGAACAGGCTGGGCCCGCCGCCCAGGCCCTGCGCGACCAACGACTTGATCGGGTTGACGTGGCTGACCAGCACGATGGTCTTGCCCGCGTAACGCTTAACGAGTTTCTCCCGCGCCTGGCGCACCCGTCGGTGCAGCTGCTGGAGGGATTCCCCGCCCGGGGTGGCCACCGCGGTGTCTTTCAGCCACTTAGCGTGCAGCTGCGGGTCGCGCTCATGGGCCTCGCTGAAGGTCAGCTTCTCCCAGGCGCCGAAGTCGAGCTCGATGAGCCCGTCGTCGGTGTCCACGTCGAGGCCTAGGACCTCGCCGACGGCCCGCGCGGTTTCCTGGCACCGGCCCAGCGGGGAGGCCACCACGGCCGAGACCTGGCAGTCCTCGCCCGTACCGAAGCGGCTGGCCAGGGCCTGCGCGGCGGCCAGAGCCTGGCGGCGGCCCAGCTCGGTCAGCGGCGGGTTGGAGTGCCCGGAGTATTGCCGCAGCGCCGACATCTTGGTTTGCCCGTGGCGCAGCAGCACCAGGCGGGTGGTTTCCCCGCGCTCGCCCAGCCAGTCCCTGGGCGCCGGCCCGCCGTGCTCGGTCGTGCCCGCGGCGTCGTCATCCGTACTCGCATCGCCCTCGATGCCGCCCTTGATGCCGTCCTCGGCGCCGTCCCCGCTGCCGCCGACGATGCCGACCGCATGCCCCGCGGCCGCCGCGTCCATGGCGTCGTTGGACAGGGCGTCGGCGACCTTGTTCTTGGCGCGCGGGACCCAGGCCAGCTGGAAGTCCTCCAGGCCGGCCACCAGCTTGTGGGCCTGCATGGCCAGCTTCTGCATGTCGGGGTGCTTGATTTTCCAGCGCCCGTTCATTTGCTCGACGACGAGCTTGGAGTCCATGTAGAACTCGATCTCGCTGGCGCCCAGCTCCTGGGCGGCCTCGAGCCCGCGCAGCAGGCCGTTGTACTCGGCGACGTTATTCGTGGACTGCGTGCCAACCACGTAGGCGATGGTGCGCAGCACCTCGCGCCCGTCGGCGGCGTAGACCACCGTGCCGGAGCCGGCCACCCCGGGGTTGCCGCGGGATCCGCCGTCGGCGTAGATGATTACCTTCATGCGCGCTTCCGCCTAGGACTGCCGGATGAGGTAGGTGCCGCACTCGGGGCACTGCGGGACCTCGTCGGCCGGCGCGTTGCGCACCGCGGACTGGTCCGCCGGCGGGAGCACGATGAAGCAGCCGCCGCAGGACTTCTGCGCCTTGAACTCGGCGGCGCCGACGTTGTTTTCGGCGCGCTGGTCGTCGAAGATCCGCAGCGCCTCGCCCGGCAGCTGACCGCGCAGCTGCTCGATTTCGACGCGCGGGTCCGGCTGGTTGGCGGTCGCGGCCTGGGCGGCCTCGGCGGCGCGGCGGGCGACCTCGAGCTTGCGGGCGGCCTCGTCGCGCTGCGCTCCCTGCGAGTCGCGGTTGTTGCGCAGGGCGTGGATCTCGTTGTGGGCTTCCTGCAGCTCGCTCATCAAGTCGGCGATGCGCGACTTCGCCGCGTAGCGGTCATGCTCCAGGTCGCGGCGCTTGTCCGGCTCCAGCTCGGCGGACAGCTGCTTGCGGTCGTCGCGCTCGCGGGCGCGCAGCTTGCGCTCGTCGGCCTGGATGCGCAGGATCTCATTTTCCATATCGTCCACGGCCATCTGGGCGGACCCGGCGGAATCCACCAGGCGGGCGTACTCGCGCTCGGCGGTGGCCAGCTCCTCCTGCTCCGGGCTCTGGCGCTCCTCGGCGCCAAAATCGACGGCGCGCTGCAGGTTGGCCAGCTTCAGCAGCACGGCCTGGCTTTCTGGTTGCAGCTTCATGTCCTTTATTCTCCTTCCGAATGTAGCGACACGGTCCACGGGTCGGTGCGAATTTTTAGGACTTCGCAGTCTAGCCCGGTCTTCTCGGCGACCAAGTCGCGGGCCTGGTAAGTCCAAGGGAACTCGCTGGCCCAGTGCGCGGTGTCGATGACCGCGGGGCCGCCGGCGCGCAGGTGCTCGTCGACGGGGTGGTGCCGCAGATCCGAGGTCACGTAAACGTCGACGCCTAGTTTAGCCGCCTGGTCCAGGAAGCTATCGCCGGCACCGGAGCTCACGGCCACGGTCTGGACGAGCTGGTCCGGATCCCCGGCCGCGCGCACGCCCCAGACGGTCTCCGGCAGGGCGTTGGCCACCTGCTGGGTAAACTCCCGCAGCGTCATCGGCTCCGGCAGGCGGCCGACCCGCCCCAGGCCGCAGGCCTGTTCCAGGTCCGCCGGTTTGGCGGACTCGACGACGTCGAAGGCCGGGACCTCGTAGGGGTGGGCATCGATAAGCGCGGCCTGGATGGCGCGGCGCCGGGACGAAGGCGCGACGAACTCGACGCGGGTTTCGGCCCCGCGGTGGAGGGTGCCGACCTCGCCTTCGGTGGGGTTGGCCCCCGGCAGGGGCTCGAACTGGCCGGTGCCGGCGATGTCGAAGGAGCAGGCGCGGTAGTTGCCAATCTGGCCCGCCCCGGCGGCAAAGAGGGCCTCCTTGACGCGGTCGGCATCGCCGGCCGGCACGTGCACGCCCCACTTGTCCATGACGTCTGGGTCCTTGACCACGATGGGCCGGCCGGGTTCAATGCCGACCAGTTCGGCCAGCTTGTCGTTGACGCCGGGGCGGGCGGAGTCGGCGTTGGTGTGGGCGGCATACAGGGCCACGCCCCCGCTGAGCAGGGTGTGGACGACCTTGCCCTTCGGCGTGTTCGCGGCCACCGAGGTCACCCCGCGCAGCAGCAGCGGGTGGTGGACGACGAGCAGCTGCGCGCCGGCATCGACAGCCGCCTGGGCAACCTCGAGCGTGCAATCCAGCGCGAAGGCCACCTTGCTCACCGGCGCGTCCGGGTCGCCGCAGACTAGCCCGACGGCATCCCATTTTTCCGCCAGCGCCGGCGGGTAGGCCGAATCCAGGTGGTGGCAGACTTCTCCCACGGTGGCCGTAGTGGTCATACTTTTTATGCTCCTTTAGCGTTGGCAGGTCCTAACGGTATATCCTAACTGCGTTCTACGGTTGTGTAAGCAGCCCCCGCAAATCGAGCTAAAGGTGAGAATTCCCCGCTGATGGTTGTTTCTGAGACTGATCCCCGCCTCCACATCGTCTTCGTCTGCACGGGCAATATCTGCCGCTCCCCCATGGCCGAGGTCATCATCCACGACTCCGTGGAGTCCGCCGGGCTTGACGATGCCGCCCGCATCACCTCCTGCGGCCTCGGCGGCTGGCACGTCGGCCAGGGCGCCGACAAGCGCGCCATCGCCGAGCTGCGCCGCGGCGGCTACGACGGCAGCTCCCACCGCGCCAGCCAGCTCTCCGCCGAGGACCTGGACGCCGATCTCATCGTCGCCCTGGATACCGGGCACCGGGAGACCCTGCGCCAGCAGGCGCCGGACCCGGACAAGGTCGTGCTGCTGCGCGATTTCGACCCGGAGTCCGCCCCGGATTCCTCGGTGGCCGATCCCTTCTACGGCGACGAGGAGGATTTCGCCCGCACCCGCCAGGCCATCGAGGCCGCCGCCGACGGGCTCATGGCTTGGATTCGCGACCATGCCCGTGACTAGACTGGGTATCTGTGGGTACTCGGACTAAGCAGACTGCACCGGACAGCGAGCCGGTGCGCGCGCGGCAGCAGACGTCGTGGTGGAAGACTTTCCTCAAGCCCAGCTGGGTTTTCCTGCTGCTGTTCGTGATCGTGTTTTCCTACCTGGCCTTCACGGTGCTAGCACCCTGGCAGCTGGGCAAGGACGACGACATCGTCGAGCGCAACGAGCACATCACCGCCGCCTACGAGAAGGACCCCGTCCCCGCCGACGAGATCCTGGACGAAAACGGCGCCATCGCCGGCGGCGAGGAATGGTCGCGCGTTATCCTGCGCGGGCGCTACATACCCGACGACGAGGTGCTGGTGCGCCTGCGGCCGGTAGCCTCCGGGCCTTCCTACCAGTCCCTGGTCCCCTTCCGCACCGACGGCGGCCAGACCATCTTGGTCAACCGCGGCTGGGTCCCGGCCGGTGAGGCCAACGCCGTGCCCGAGATCGCCCCCGCCCCTAGCGGCCCGCAGGAGGTCGTGGGCATGGTCCGCCAGCACGAGGCCGAGCATTCCTCCGCCCCCGTCGAGCGCGACGGCTACCCCCAGGTCTATTCCATCAACCCGCCCCAGGTCGGCGAGCTTATCGATGCCGACCTCGGCGCCGACTACGTCCAACTGACCGAAGATCAGCCGGGCGTGCTCAACCCCATCCCGATCCCGCAGATGGACCGCGGCAACCACCTGTCCTACGGCTTCCAGTGGATTGCCTTCGGCATCATGGCCCCGCTGGGCCTGGGCTATTTCGTCTGGGCCGAAATCCGCGAGCGGCGCCGCGTCCGCGACGAGGAGGCCGAGATGGCCCAGCTCGACGCCGCCGAGGAACACGCTGCCCCCGCCGCCGGCTCGGCCACTGGGTCGGCCGCAGCTGCCGAGCCGGAGACCGCGGATTCGAAGGCCGAGGCCGCTGCCGAAGCCCACGAGCGCCGCATGCGCGCCCGCTACGGCGACTCCAAGCCGGACTTCTACTCGAAGTTCGCGAAGCGGAACAAGGAACGCTTCTAGCGCGGTTCCGGCACCGCCCCACAGACGCGAACAACGCCCTCCCGGGTTCGGGAGGGCGTTGTTTTCTGTGCGGCCTACAGGGCTCGAACCTGTGACCTATTGGGTGTAAACCAATTGCTCTTCCAGCTGAGCTAAAGCCGCAATGCGCGAAAAGCGCTTTACAAAGACTAGCCCGCCGCCGCGAGCTAGCGCAAATTGACCCCGCCAGCTGGCGGGGCGGCCTTATTTCTTGGTGTAGCCGCGGCCGACCAGGCAGCTGCCCTGCCAGTCACCCAGGCGCTCGGCCTTGGTCTGGACCAAGCCGGCCTGCTGGGCGGACTCGGAGATTTCGCCTGGGGCGACGGTGCCCGGCTTGCCGGCGCCCGGGGTCAGCAGCCAGATGACCCCACCCTCGCCCAGCGGGCGCAGCGAGTCCACCAGGCCGTCGACCAGGTCCCCGTCGCCGTCGCGCCACCACAGCACGACGGCGTCACACAGTTCGTCATTTTCTTCTTCGAGGAAGTCTTCCCCGATGACGTCTTCGACGGATTCCGAGATTGCCGGATCGCAATCCTCGTCCCATCCGAGCTCTAGGGCAACCATGCCTTTGTCGATGCCCAGCATCTTCGCGTAGTCAGCATGGTCGTTGGTTACGCCCGCAGCGTCCGCCACTGAAATTGTCCTCCTGTGTGTGTAGGGTCCTGGCGCTTCACCAGGCTGTGTCAGGTAGCACTCTACCGCTTAATACTGCAGTTTTCTCACTGTCGCCCTAATTGTGCCCTAGTTGCGGCTTCCCACTCTTCCCAGCGCGGAACTTAACAGGCTTCACAGTTTCGCCATTCCCACTGCACAGCGCGGCAAATATTTGGTGCGGCGGGATTTGCAACGGCCCGGCCCGCGCGCGCGGAGATAAAGCGCGTATTCTGGACGGCAAAGTGCTTAACTTACTTCAGGAGGCTTTTAATGGCTGAAAAGGACGCCCTGCAGGGGGACTCCAACTTCCCGCTGATTCGCGACGGCGTCGCGTCTTACCTGCACGATAAGGACCCGGAAGAAACCCGCGAGTGGATGCAGTCCCTCGACGGCCTGCTGGACTCTTCCGATCCGGAACGCGCCCGCTACCTCATGCTCCGCCTGTTGGAGCGCGCCACCGCTAAGCGCGTGCAGCTGCCCGCGCTGACCTCGACGGACTTCGTCAACACCATCCCGACCTCGCTGGAGCCGGAGTTCCCGGGCGACGAGGAGCTGGAGAAGCGCTACCGCCGCTGGATCCGCTGGAACGCCGCCATCATGGTGCACCGCGCGCAGCGCCCGGGCATCGGCGTGGGCGGCCACATCTCCACCTACGCTGGCGCGGCCCCGCTCTACGAGGTCGGCCTGAACCACTTCTTCAAGGGCAAGGATGATCCGTCCGGCGGCGACCAGATCTTCTTCCAAGGCCACGCATCGCCGGGCATGTACGCCCGCGCCTACCTGGAAGGCCGCCTGTCCGAGGAGGACCTGGACGGCTTCCGCCAGGAGGTCTCCCGCGGCAAGGGCGAGGGCCTGCCTTCCTACCCGCACCCGCGCCTGATGCCCTGGTTCTGGGAGTTCCCGACCGTGTCCATGGGTCTGGGCCCGGCCAACGCCATCTACCAGGCTCGCTTCAACAAGTACCTGGAGCAGCGCGGCATCAAGGACACCTCCAAGCAGCACGTCTGGGCCTTCCTGGGCGACGGCGAGATGGACGAGCCCGAGTCCCGCGGCCTGCTGCAGATGGCCTCGCTCTACGAGCTGGACAACCTGACCTTCGTGGTCAACTGCAACCTGCAGCGCCTGGACGGCCCGGTCCGCGGCAACACCCAGATCATCCAGGAGCTGGAGTCCTTCTTCCGCGGCGCCGGCTGGTCCGTCATCAAGGTCATCTGGGGCCGCGGCTGGGACAAGCTGCTCGAGGCCGACAAGGATGGCGCCCTGGTCAACGTCATGAACACCACCTCCGACGGCGACTACCAGACCTTCAAGGCTAACGATGGCGCCTACGTCCGCGAGCACTTCTTCGGCCGCGACGAGCGCACACTGAAGCTGGTCGAGGATCTCTCCGACGACGAGATCTGGTCCCTGCGCCGCGGCGGCCACGACTACCGCAAGATCTACGCCGCCTACGCGCAGGCGCTGGACAACCACGGCACCGGCAAGCCGACCGTCATCCTGGCCCACACCATTAAGGGCTACGGCCTGGGCCACAACTTCGAAGGCCGCAACGCCACCCACCAGATGAAGAAGCTGACGCTGGAGGATCTGAAGCTCTTCCGCGACAAGCAGGACATCCCGATCTCCGACGAGGAGCTGGAAAAGGATCCGTACCTGCCGCCGTACTTCCACCCGGGCAACGACGCCCCGGAGGTCAAATACATGCTGGAGCGCCGCAAGGAGCTCGGTGGCTTCCTGCCGGAGCGCCGCGTGGACTACACCCCGCTGAAGGTGCCGGAGCTGTCCAAGCTGCGGTCCGTGATGAAGGGCTCCGGCAAGCAGGAGGTGGCCACCACCATGGCGCTGGTGCGTACCTTCAAGGAGCTCATGCGCGACAAGGAGCTGGGCAAGCGCGTCGTGCCGATCATCCCGGACGAGGCCCGCACCTTCGGCATGGACTCCTGGTTCCCGACGCTGAAGATCTGGAACCCGCGCGGCCAGAACTACGTGCCGGTGGACCACGACCTGATGCTGTCCTACCGCGAGGCCACCGACGGCCAGATCCTGCACGAGGGCATCTCCGAGGCCGGCGCGTCCGCCAGCTTCACCGCGGCGGCGACCTCGTACGCCACCCAGGGTGAGCCGATGATCCCGCTGTACATCTTCTACTCGATGTTCGGCTTCCAGCGCACTGGCGACGCCTTCTGGGCCGTCGCCGACCAGATGGGCCGAGGCTTCCTCATCGGTGCGACCGCCGGCCGCACCACCCTGACTGGTGAGGGCCTGCAGCACATGGACGGCCACTCCCCGATCCTGGCCTCGACCAACCCGGCCATCATCTCCTACGATCCGGCGTTCAGCTTCGAGGTGGCCCACCTGGTCCACCGCGGCATCGAGCGCATGTACGGCGAGGGCGAGGGCGAAAACGTCATCTACTACCTCACCGTCTACAACGAGCCGGTCCACCAGCCGGCCGCTCCGGAGGACCTGGACGTCGAGGGCCTGCACGGCGGTATCTACCACTACAACACCGCCGAGGACGGCTCCCTGCCGGCCAACATCCTGGCTTCCGGCGTGGGCGTGCACGAGGCGCTGCGCGCCCAGGAGATCCTGGCCCGCGACTACGACGTCAAGGCCAAGCTGTTCTCCGTGACCTCCTGGTCCGAGCTGGCTCGCGATGGCGCCCGCCGCAACCAGGAGGCCCTGCGCACCGGCAGCGAGCCGACCGAGGCTTTCGCCACCAAGCAGCTCAAGGACCACGAGGGCCCGTTCGTCGGCGTGTCCGACTTCGCCACGGACCTGCAGGAGCAGATTCGCCCCTACGTGCCGGGCACCTACATCGTGCTGGGCGCGGACGGCTTCGGTTTCTCCGATACCCGCGAGGCCGCACGCCGCTACTTCAACACCGACGCCGAGTCCATCGTCGTCGCTGTCCTGGAGGGCCTGGCCCGCGACGGCAAGGTTGACCGCGACGTGGTGAAGAAGGCCGCCAGCGACCTCAAGCTGGACGACCCGACTAGCACCACCCCGAGCGAGTAAACCGCCAACAAAGCCCCACTTCCTAGCGCCTCAACGCGCTGCAGGAGGTGGGGCTTCGTGCTGCCTAAAGGTAAAAGGCTAGCAGTCGCTATGGGCGTCGAGGAGGCGGCCTAAGCACTCGGCGACCTTCTCCGGCTCTTCCAGGATGACCATGTGCCCGGACTCGTCCACGACCTCGAGGTCGGCCTGCGGCCAGTGGTTCAGGATGACCTCGGACTGGCTGCGCGGGGTCACGATGTCCAGCTCGCCGACGACGACGGTGCCCGGCAGGCCGGACAGCCGCTGCTGCGCGGCGAATTCGCGGTGCTCCAGCAGGTCGTCGAAGAAGCCGACGAAGGAATCCAGCGGGGTATCCAACAGCATCGCGGCGTGGAATTGGATGCGCTCCATCCGCGGGAATCCCGCCGCCAGCAGCGCCAGCACGGGCGCGGCGAACTGGGCGACCTCGTAGCGCATGATGTTCATCTTCTCCGGCAGGCGGTTGCAGGCCTTGTACAGCCCGTGCATCAGCGCCGAGTTCAGCACCAGGGCCACCCCGCGCGCGGAGAAGCGGCGCATGGAGGTCGAGACCAGCAATGCGCTATCGATGCGCCCGTAGGTCTTCTCGTCGCAGCGCCGGATCAGGTTGAGCGCGACCATCCCGCCCAGGGAGTGCCCGACGATGACCAGCCGGCCCTGCGGGGCGCGCTCGCGCACGACGGCGAGCACGTCGTCGGCCGCCGAGCTAATCGAGCAGTCCTCGCTGGGCACCGTGGCGGACTGGCCGTGCCCGCGCAGGTCGACCAGGAGGCTTTTGACCCGCGGGTAGTGCTCGCGCAGGTAGTCGACCTGCTCGTAGAAGCTCTCGGCGGCCAGGGTGTAGCCGTGGATGAAGACGACGGTGACGTCGGCATCGTCAGCGCCTGCCTCATACCAGGCGATATCGATGCCGTTGCCCGTGCTGGTCCCCTCCGCTAGCAGGTGGGTAAGCCCCGGCGCCGTGCGGTGATCGTGCAGTTGCTCGTAGGCTTTGCGCAGCTGCCGGCGGCCGGACGGCAGGAACCGCTTGCCCCAACTGCGAGCGATGATCTCGGCCTGGTATCTCCTTCTCATGTCGACTAAATATCCTATCCGAACCGCCGCGTTTAACCTACTAGACTAGGTCCCATGGCCAACGATCTCACCGCGCAACTTCAGGCGCACTTTTCCTCCGGCCCGGCCGAGGAGTCTTCTTCCCCGGCGGGCGACACCTACGGCGAGCTGTGCCAGCTCATCGAATCGGTCACGGGGGTGGATGCCGACGACATCGAGCGCGATAAGCCGCTGACGGACGTCGACCTGCGCTCGCTGACGATGATCGAGCTGACCGTCAAGGCCGAAGAAAAATTCAAGGTCCGACTCGACGAAGAGACCGTGCTGGGCTTTTCGACCGTCGGCGATTTCGTGAACTATGTGGAGCAACACCGATGATTTCTTACCTGTCTGACATGGACGGCGTGCTCATCCGCGAAGGCGAGATGGTCCCTGGCGCCGACCGCTTTCTGCAGGCCCTCTACGACAACGGCATCGAGTTCATGGTGCTGACGAACAACTCCATGTCCACGCCGCGGGACCTGTCCGCGCGGCTGGCGAATACGGGCCTGCGCATCCCGCCGGAGCGCATCTGGACCTCGGCGACCGCGACCGCGACCTTCCTGTCCACGCAGGTCAAGGACGGCACCGCTTATGTCATCGGCGAGTCCGGGCTGACCACCGCCCTGCACGAGGCCGGCTGGATCCTCACCGACGCGGACCCCGAGTTCGTCGTGCTGGGCGAGACCCGCACCTATTCTTTCGAGGCGATCACCACCGCCATCAACCTGATCCGGGGCGGCTCCCGGTTCATCGCCACCAACCCGGACGTGACCGGGCCCGCCCCGCAGGGCGTGCTGCCGGCCACGGGTTCGGTCGCCGCGCTGATCACGACGGCCACGGGCCGCGAGCCCTACTACGTCGGCAAGCCAAACCCGGTGATGATGCGCTCGGCGCTCAACCACATCGGCGCCCACTCGGAAGACACCGTCATGGTAGGCGATCGCATGGATACCGACGTCAAGGCCGGCATCGAGGCGGGCCTGCGCACCGTGTTGGTGCGTTCCGGCATTACTGACGATGCCGAAATCACCCGCTATCCCTTCCGCCCCACCGCGGTCAAGGACTCGGTCGCCGACCTAGCCGGAAACGTCCTCGAACCCTTCTAGCTGCGCGCTAAAGCCGTGAGCGCGCGCCAGCTGGCTCATCTCCGCGGCGAAGGCCACCAGCTCCGCGCGGGTGCCAGTCAGCACCTGCCGGCAGCCGACCCCGCAGGGCGTGCCAGTGGCTCGGCCGGCGGCCAGCGCGACGATATTGTCGCCGGGGTAGTCCTTGTGCCAGCGGGTGCACCACTGGGCGGTCAAGGGGTCGTCGCCGGGCACGACGAATTCGGACTCGGACTCGATGACGCGCGCCATCAGGTCCTCGACCACGGGCCGCAGGCGCACGGGCATGCCCGAAATCCGCAGGACCGTAGTCAACGTCGCGGCCGTTCGCGGCGCGACCCCGATGGGGCCGGCCGGCCAAGTAGTGGCATCCGCCGAAGATGCGGCGATGCCGGTGGGTGTTACGCATGTACTCAAAGCCGAATCTCCTCCGCGGAGTAGCCCCGCCACCGACGCCCTCCCCGGCACGGATAGGCCGTGCCGCGCCCGCACCGCTGCGCTATGCCGGGTGCAAAAAGCTGCGCGCTGGCAGGTGGAAATCCCTCGCGGAATCCCTGCGGAATCTCCTACCGGAAATCCCCGCGGAACCACCTAGCGGAATTTCTCAGCGGAACCTCCTGCCAGAAACGCGCAACCGGGGCGTCGTTTAGTGGCGCAAGACGAGCATCGTCTTCCCCAACGAACTCGAATGCGTTACCTGACTTAGTCTCCCCTCACACCCGTCACATCAGCAACTCTAAACCACTACTTCAATCCCCCGTTTACTCAACCTCAAGTACAACTTGAACCCCACAGGTTGCGGGGGCTCCGGCACGGGGTCCCCGCCGCGGGGCTCGAGCTTCTGGGCTCGCTTTCCGGCGCGGGGTTCAGGCTCCGGCCTCAGGGCACAGCTTCGCGGCCCCACGGTCCGCCCGGCGTCTAGTTCCGCTGTCCGGTCAGCTCGGCGTAGATCGCCGCGTTGGTCTCGGCCCACAGCGGCTTGGCCCAGTCGCCGAAGTCGCGGTCGGTCAGCGCCACCATAGCGTGTTCTCCCGCCACCCAGAGGTAGGTGCCCGACATCCCGAAGTGCCCGGCGGTCTCCTTCGGCATGTTCGCGCCGGTCCAGTGCGGGTCCTTGGTCCCCCGCAGCTCGAAGCCCAGACCCCACGGGCAGGGCTTGTGCATCCCGTAGCCGGGCACGATGCCGCGCAGCTCCGGAAACTGGACCGTCCGCATCTCCTCCACGGACGACGGGTCCAACAGCTGTGGGGTGAGCACCTCGCGCGCGAAGGCGGCCAGGTCATCGACGGTAGAAACCAGCCCGTGCCCGGCCGAGCCCTCCAGCGCGGTATCGTGCATGCCCAGCGGCTCGAGCACTCCCTCGCGCAGGTAGTCGGCGAAATCCATCTCCGCCGCCGCGCCTACGGTCTCGGCCGCCCACTCGTAGCCGGCTGAGGAATAGATGCGCCGCTCGCCCACCGGCTTCTGCGGCTCGCGGGAGTCAAAGCCCACCCCGGAGGCGTGCGCGAGCAGGTGGCGCAGCGTCGAGCCTTCCGGCCCGGCGGCCTGGTCGAGCTCGACTGCGCCCTCCTCGACGGCGAGCATCACCCCGTAGGCGACGACGAGCTTGGTCACCGACGCCACCGGATACCGCCGGGAAGTATCCCCTACCACATCAACGACCTCGCCGCCGCGCAGCACCTGCGCCGCAACGTTGTCGACGGGCCACTGGTCAAGATGTTCACGCAGACTCATGCCTTCCCAGCGTACCGTCGCCCGGCTGCGGAAGCTTATGCGCTGCAGGCAGCGGCATCGGGCTGCTCGCCGTCGGCGCGCTGCAGGCCCCACAGGATGAGCGCCCGGGCGGATTCGTCGCGCGGCAGCTGCGCGTGCTCCGGCGTCGTACCACAGGTTTCGCCCAGGTCGACGTTGACGACGTCCGCGCCCGCAACGGCCTCCAGCTGCGACGAGCTGTTCGGAGTCACCGTCTTGTCCGCCGGCGAGTAAATCGAGGTGTATTTCACGCCCGCGGTGGAATCCGGCAGGGCGTTGAGCTTTTCGATAAACGGCGAGCCAATCACCTGCTGAATCGCGGCCGTGGAGGCCAGAAAGCGCGCCAGGTTCGGCACCGCGGTGATAATCGGCCCGAGGAAGTCCAGCGCCCCGCCCAGCGTGGTGCCGTGGTAATTGCCGCCGATGGCCACCACCCGCGCCACCGATGCCTCGTCGCCGTAGATCTGCTCATAAGTCTTGGTGTGCATCCCGCCCTGGCTGTGCCCGACGAGGTTGACCTTCTCGGCGCCGGTGGCCTGGCGTACGTAGCGGATCTGCTCGGCGACCTCCCGGCCGGAGGCGTCTAGGTCCCCGATAGCCTTCAGGGACGGGATGGCGTTTTGCAGGGTGACGTCGTCGGCGCCGTAGTCGAAGGCCCACACGCACATGCCGGCGTCCTGCAGCTGCGGGATGAGGCTCTCCCAGTTGCTGGCGTTGTCCGAGGTGCCGTGGAGCAGCACGACGGGCTCGTCCACCTCGCCGGTCGGCTGGCAGGTCGGGTCGTTGATGCCGAAGCTATCGTCCACCGAGGTCTCATACGGCGCTGCCGATGCCCCAGCCGCCTGCCCGGCCCCCGCCGCCAGGGTGGCGGCCATGACGGCAGCCACCACTGCCCCACGCTGTGTGCGCATAATGCGTCCTTTCCCAGAAAATAAGCTGAATAAAAATGCAACTTATCCTATCTCCTGGGAAGCCCGCCGGCAGGCTGGGACAGCGGATCGTGACCGATGTCATGCGCCTGCCATGCGTCAGAGTCAGCCGCGGCGGATCACGCCGCACGCGCTAGTCTGCGAAGGGGTAATCCGTGTACCCGTGGGCGCCGTCGGCGTAGAAGGTGGCCTGCTCCGGGGTGTTGAGCGCCAATCCTTCCTTCCAGCGGCGCACGATGTCCGGGTTGCCGATGATTTCGCGCCCCACCGAGACGGCATCGACGTAGTCGAGCCGCTGCATGGCCTCGGCGTCGGGCAGCTCGGTCAGCTGGGCGAACCCGTTGTTCATCAGCACGCGCGTGCGCCCGTTGCGGCGGGTGCGCCCAGCCAAGTCGGCGACCAGCTCGTCGGCCGGGTCGCCGTGCAGGATGGACACGTAGGCCACCTCGAGCTCGGCCAGCTCGTCGACGAAGCGGCCGTAGACCTCCGCCACGTCCGCGCGATCGTCTTCAATAACGCCCTGCACGTTGTGCTCCGGGGAAATGCGCACGCCGACGCGGTCTGCGCCGATCTCCTCGACGACTGCCCGGGCGACGGCCAGCGGGAAGCGCAACCGGCCCTCCACGCTGCCGCCGAAATCATCCGTGCGCTGGTTGGACGACGGCGCCAGGAACTCGTGCAGCAGGTAGCCGTTGGCGTTGTGGATCTCGATTCCGTCGACGCCGGCATCGACAGCCCGGCGCGCCGCCGCCCGGAAATCGCCCACGATGCGCTCCAGCTCCGCGGCCTCCAGCTCCCGCGGGGTCAGCGCGTCCTGCTTGCCGTCGAAGGTGTGGATCTGGGTGCCGGAGCAAATCGCGGACGGGGCCACCGGATCCGCCCCCTCGGTCAGGTTCGGGTGGCAGACGCGGCCGCCGTGCATGACCTGCATAAACATCACGCCGTCGGCGGCGTGGACGGCCTCGGCGACGTGCTGCCAGCCGGCCTGCTGGGCATCGTTAGTGATGCCGGCCTGGCCGGGGAAGGCGCGCGAGTCCAGCGACGGGAAGACCCCCTCGGTCACGATGAGCCCCAGCGATGCCCGCTGCGCGTGGTACTGCGTGTGCAGCTCGGTCGGCACGCCGCTGCGCCCAGCGCGCTGGCGGGTCATGGCGGCCATCGTGATGCGGTTGGACAGGGTGTGGCGCCCGAGTTCCAGGGGCGCGAAAAGATTCGAAGACTCCATGTGGGAGCAAACTTCGCAACCTTAGAATTTATTCCTTTTCATTCACGTAGAAGGTTTGCTTGTTGACAAACTCGTCCATGGCCAGCGGCGAGAGCTCGCGCCCGTAGCCGGAATTCTTGATCCCGCCGAAGGGCAGCTCCGGGGCCGAGGCCTGCGGGATGTTGACGTGAATCATGCCGGTCTCGATCTGGGAGGCCACGTGCTTGGCGCGCTCCTCGTCCGCGGAGAAGACGGCCCCGCCCAGGCCGTAGCGGGAGTCGTTGGCCAGCGCGATGGCCTCCTCCTCGCTGCCGACGCGGTAGATTTCGGCCACCGGCCCGAAAAACTCGGTGTAGTAGGACTCCGAGCCGACCGGCACGTCCGTGAGCACCGCCGGGGAGTAGTAGGCGCCGACCTCGGCCAGCTCGCCGCCGACGTGCAGCGTGGCGCCGGCCTCCACGGCCTCCTTGACCTGCTGGTCCAGGGTCTCGGCCGCCGCGCGCGAGGACAGCGGGTAGTACTTGCCCTCGGCCCCGTCCAACGGGTCGCCAGGCTCGTACTGCTTCGCGATGCGCACCATCTCCGCCACGAAGTCATCGTAGATGTCGTCTAGGACGATGATGCGCTTGTTCGAGGTGCAGGCCTGGCCGGTGTTCGCCAGGCGCTTGTCCCAGGCCTGGCGGGCGGCGGCCGGGATGTCGGCGGCGTCCAGCACGATGTAGGCGTCGGTGCCGCCCAGCTCCAGCACGCACTTCTTCAGCGCCTTGCCGGCCTGCGCGGCCACGGCCGAGCCGGCGCGCTCCGAGCCGGTCAGGGAGACCCCGCGTACCCGCGGGTCGGCGATGATCGTCGAGACCTGGTCGTGGGTGGCGTAGAGGTTAATGAACGCGCCCTCGGGCAGCCCGGCCTCGGTGAGGATCTGGGCGAACGCCGCCGAGGAGCGCGGGCAGATTTCGGCGTGCTTGAGCAGGATCGTGTTGCCCACCATCAGGTTCGGCGCGGCGAACCGGGCGACCTGGTAGTACGGGAAGTTCCACGGCATGACGCCGAGCAGCGGGCCCACCGGCAGGCGGCGCATGATGGCGGTGCCGCCGCTGTGCGGGATCTTTTCGTCCTGGGCGAACGCGGCGCCGTTGTCGGCGTAGTAGTCCAGGATCTTGGCGGAGTACTTCACCTCGCCGATGCCGGAGCCCAGCTCCTTGCCCATCTCGGTCGCGGCGATTTCGGCGAGCTCCGGCGCGCGCTCGCGCAGCAGGTTCGCGGCGTTCTTGAGGACCTTCGCGCGCTCATCGAAGCTGGTCTGGCGCCAGTGCTGGAAGGCGTCGGTCGAGTCGGTGATCGCCTGCCCGATGGCGGCATCGGTGGCGAACTCGAAGGTCTGCTCGATTTCGTCGGTCTTGGGATTCTGAACGCGGTAGTTCTGTGACATACCCCGAGTCTAGGTATCACCTCGGCCCGTGTCACCCGTCTCGGTGGCCGCCGTGGGCTCTACCGTCTCGGTCTGGGTGGCCGTGGGCTCGGCGGTCTGGGTGGCCGGCGCCTGTCCGCCCTGCCCCGCCTGGCCGGCCGAACCCGCCGAATCCCCCGAGCCCGCCGAGCCCGCTGCGCCCGCCTGCCCTTCCGGCTCGGCCTGCGGCGCGGTGGTCTCGGTCGCAGCGTCGGGCTGGGGCTCGGCATTCTCGGCGGTCGGCTCCGTGGCCTCCGCGGTGCCCGTGCCCGCGTCCGCGTCCTCGGCGGGCGTGGTCTCCGGCGCCGATTCCGTCGTCGTCGGCATCCAGTTCGCCGGCGACAGCCAGCCGGCGCTGGCGTTTTCCGGGTTGCTCGAGGCCAACGCCAAGATGCCGATGACCGCCAGGGCCGCAAAGAGCCCCGTCGTCGAGGCCCTAATCCGCCCGCCCAGGGTCACCAGCTTGCCCCAGCGAGTAGTCGGTTGGTCGTCGCGCCAGATGCTGCCGGTCCCCGCCGGCGCCTCCTCGTCGTCGCCTTGCAGGGCCGCTTGGTCGGCGGCCACGTCCGCGGGGTCTTCCATCGGCGTGGCACCGTCGGGACCGGCCAGGACCACGGTCTCGGCGTCCGCTGCCTCCTGCGCCGGCGCATCGCCAGCCTCCTCGCGGCGGGTAGTCTCCACGGCCGGGCCGGGCAGCTCGCCGGGGGCATCGCCGGCCAGGTGGTAGTGGTCCCAGAAGGCGTTGAGCAGCGCGGAACGGATGCCGCGCTCGACGGCCCACTGCCGGGCCGGGTTGACCCGCACCATGACGCGGTAGTTGACCTGCCAGGGCTGGCCGGCGGCCGTGGGGGCCTCCAGGCCGGTGGCGGGCAGGACCTCGACTTCGTCGACGACATCGGGGGCGATCTGCGGATCCGCAATCGCTTCCCGGGAAATCCGCTCGACCTGCGCGGTGATATCGGCGGGGTTCTCCCCCGTCGAGACCGGCACCGCGAGGTTGACCACCGCACGCGACCAGTCCTGGGAGTAGTTGGTGACCACGCCGGCCGAGCCGTTGGGCACCGTGACGACCTCGCCGGTGGGCGTGCGCACCTTGGTGGTACGCAGCGTCAGGGCCACGACCGTGCCCTCGATGCCCGTCGCCCCGTCGAAGCTGACGTAGTCGCCCACGCCGAACTGCTTCTCGGACAGGATGAAGAAGCCGGACAGGAAATCACCGATGATGGACTGCGCGCCGAAGCCGACGGCGGCAGAGACCACGGTCGCGGGGATGGCCGCGCCCAGCGGCGGCACGCCGATATTCGACAGGGCCGCCACGACCAGCAAGAAGTAGGCCACGACCTCGCCGACGTAGACAAGCGCCCCGACCAGCGCCAGGCGCGCCTTGGTGGCTTCTTCCTCCTGGTCCAGCCGGCTTTCGATGATGCGCACCACGAGCCGGCCAATCCGCGGGATAAGCACCGCGGTTAGCACAATGCCCAACAGGGGCAGGCCGTGATCGACCAGGATTCCCCACAGTTGGAACAGGTAGTATTTCAGGTTCATATCAGCCAAATTAGACCGTCAACCTGAACGTTTAATGCCACCCAACTGCTGGCTGTTTTCAGGTTTTTACTCGCCGCGCTGCTCGTAGCGCTTGACCAGCCGTTCGATGAGCTCGTCGGTCAGGTCGTCGTCGGCCAAGATCCGGTCGAGCATATCGCGGTGGGCGGAGTCATCGCTGTCGTAGGAGTCCCCGGCCAGGTCGACTCCCATGCCGGACAGCAGGCCCTGGTCTTCGGGGCTGTCGTCGGCGGGGGCATCGTCGAGCGCGGTGGGGTCGACGGCGGCGAATTCGGAGGTGAATTCCTCCATGAACTCGTCGGCGGCGGTCTCCGCGTCCGTGCGGCGCGCACCCTTGCGCACCTCGGCCTCGATGCGCCGCTTAAGGGCCTTTTCCATCTGCCGATGCCGCCACCGCCGCAGTTTGCCCGGCTCCAGCTTCCGGCCCACGGCCCGGCCCTTGTGCTCGGCCTTCTTGGCCAACGATGCCATCTGCGCCGCCGTATCATTGACCGGCGCCCATTCCTGGTTCGTGGACACCCGCCAGTTGCCCCAGTAACCCCACAGGGTGAGCACGAAACTGATGATGGGGCCGACCACCATGCCCACGGCCATGAAGCCGAACTGGTGCGCTATGAGGACCGTGACGGCGCAGGCGACCGCCGGGATGACGGTGGGCCGGTTATCGCCGAAGACGGCCGGGGTGCGCCCGGTGACGGTGTCGCGGATCATGGACCCGCCCGTGGCGGTGAACACGCCCATCATGATGCAGGGCAGGACCGGCAGGCCATAGGTAATCGCCTTCACCGCGCCGGTGGCCGCCCACAGCGCGGAGACCAGGGCGTCGCCGTGGACTTCGAAAAACTCCCAGGTCTTGCCCTTGAAATAGACGAAGCGAGCGATGAGCGCGCCGGTAAACGCCAGGATGAGATACTCCGGCTCGCTCATGGCGGCGACGGTGCCGCGGTTAATCAGCACGTCGCGGATCATGCCGCCGCCCAGCGCCGAGAACAGCGCGATGAAGAAAAAGCCCACGATGTCGTAGCCCCGCTGGCGCGCAATCGTGCCGCCGATGATTCCCATCAGCAGCACGCCGCTGACATCGGACCAGCGGTACAGCGCGGTGATTAGGGGGTCTACCTCTTCGACCGTCATACTGCCGATTTTAGAACCACCCCGCACGTGCCGCTGGCACCACACCCCCAGTGTCTCACCCGCCACCGCCGCCCCGCTACACTAGCTTCCAGCGCTCTTCCAGCGCTGCGCGCGGTTTCCAGGGGCTATAGCTCAGTCGGTTAGAGCTACGGACTCATAATCCGTTGGTCGCGGGTTCGAGCCCCGCTGGCCCCACTGGTCAAAAGGCGTCTAGCCGCGCTTAGACACGCCGACGGGGCGTTCGTGGGGAATTTTCCCGCGAACGCCTCGTTTTTGTAGTCTTTGACGCCTTTCTCGTTTTTTGGGTTTGCGGTGTTTTAGACCCGCACTTTCCGCACTCGCCCTTGTCAGGCTCCTACTCTTTAACGCGCGCCGTTTAGGCCCGGACTGCAGCAGCCCCAGCGGCGGGCCGATCGGGCGGGCGCTCCGGCGGCACCCAGACGGTCTTGCCGCGCACTCGGGCTAGGCGCCCGCGCTTTTTCGGGTTGTCCACGCCGTCCTCGTTCGCGCCGTTGTGGTGCGGGCACAGGGTGGCCAGGTTGTCCTGGTTGGTCGGCCCGCCGGAAAACCAGGGCCGGATGTGGTGGACCTGGCATTCGTCGGCGCCGGCCAGGCACTGCGGCCAGGCGCAGACGGGGTGTTCCATCGTCGCCAGGCGCCGCTGCTTCCAGGAGGCCAGGCGGCTGTCCCGGTAGAGGTTGACCGGCCCGGCGACGGGGTCGAAGACGCCGACGTAGCCGGCATCGGCAAGCGCGCGGGTGACCAGTTCGGCGCCGCTAATGACAGCGCCGTTGGTCAGTTGGACGGCGATATCCTCGCCCTCCCCGCCGGAAACCAGATCGCCGAAGTCTTCCAGGTTTAGCACCACGTTGGTGGTGACGTGGGCGCGCTCGGCGCCGCCCTCCCCGGTGAACAGGGCGCGGGCGTCCTCGACGTCTTTGACGTGGGCTTTGATGTCGGCGACAAGCCCGGCATCGGCGACTAGGCGCATGGCCCACTGGCCCGCGGTGGAGCGGGTATAGACCACGCCCGGCACCGGCTCCGGCTTGGGCGCGGCGGCGCGGACCTTCCGGGCAGCTGCCCGGCGCATGCCGGCGGCGCCCAGCTCGAGGCCGGACAGCTCCTCCATGATGCGCCAGGCGTCGTTTTTGTTTTTCACCCGCCGCAGCACCCCGAAGACCACGTCCAGGACCTGCAGCCCGTGGCCTAGCCGCTCGGCGTTCGCGCGCACGCGGCGCTGGCGGCGGCGGTGCTGGACGGTGCCGAACAGCGTCTCGGCCAAGCCGATGACGCGCTCGACCTCGTCCTGATTCTGCGTCATGTCGGCGCGCAGGCTGGCCCAGTCGGCGTGCCAGGCGCCCTCAATGACAGCGATGCCCGGCTGCGCACTGGCAGCCAGGAAGCGCTGCAAACAATCCCCCGATGTCATGGGGCCGACTCTAAAGCAGCTGGCTAGTCCTCGCAACCGGAAAGGGCGCCGACGGCCTCGACAACCAGGTCCCAGAAGGCCGCGTGGTCGAGCGTCGTGGCGACCTGCGTGTGGCAGTCATCGCCGGCCGGGGCGCGGAAGTCGGTGACGGTCATGCCGGTGGTCAGCGCGCCGCTTAGCTCCACCTGGACCGGCGCCTTGACCGTGCGCACGATGGCCGGGTCGATGAGGTAGGCAATCGTGCACGGGTCGTGGACCGGCGGGTCGTCGAAGCCCTGGTTTTCGCGGTAGGCCTCGCGGAAAAAGCCGAAAAGTCCGACCACGAAGTCGCCCAGCTCGGTGCCCATCGCGCGGAAGCGCTCCTCGACCTCGGCGGTAGCCAGCGCCTGGTGGGTCAGCTCCAGGCCCACCATGGTCACGGGCCAGGCCTCGCCAAAGACGATGTGCGCGGCCTCCGGGTCGACCTTGATGTTGAACTCCGCCACCGCGGACCAGTTGCCCTGGTGGTAGCCGCCGCCCATGAGGACGACCTCGCGCACGCGCTCAACGATGCGCGGTTCCTTCCGCGCCGCCAGCGCAATATTGGTCAGCGGGCCCGTGGGCACCAGGGTGACCGTGCCGGGCTCGTTCGACATGACGGTATCGATGAGGAAATCCACCGCGTGGCCGTCTTCGACCGCCACGGAAGGCTCGGGCAGCTCGATGCCGCGCACGTCCATGCCGGTTGAGCCGTGGATGTCCTCGGCCACCTCGACGTCGCGCACCAGCGGGCGGCTACAGCCCGGGTAGACGGGGACCTCGGTGTGGCCGGCCAGCTCCAGGACGACCTGCGCGTTGCGGGTGACCTTGTCGAGGGTCTGGTTGCCGCCGACGGTGGTTACGCCCAGCAGGTCGATGCCGGGGTTGCCCAGGGCCAGTAGCAGGGCGACGGCATCGTCGTGCCCGGGATCGCAGTCCAGAATTATCTTGGTCATCTTCTCCTACCAATCTCCTAATCGTGGTTGGCGGCTGCGACCGTGTCGCCTATGGATTCCGGCTTCGGGATGAGCAAGCTCATGGCCAACGCCGCTGCCAAAATGATACAGCCGGTGACCAGTCCCGCGTGGTAGCCGGAATCGAAGGAGCCGGCCACGCCGAAGAGGATGGCAAAGCTCAGGCCCGCGCCCAGGTTGAAGGCGCCGGCGTTCATGCCGGGCAGGTAGCCCTGGTTGTCCGCCGGGGACAGCACGATGCCCAGCCCGTTCAGCATGATGTTGGCAATGCCCGCGTAGGTAATACCGATAAACAGCGAGACGAACAAAAGCGACAGCTTGCCGGGGTTGCCCACGATAAAGACCGTGACGATGAGGCCGACGACCGTGCCGACCAGGCCGGTCTGCAGCACGAATTTGTAGCCGACCTGCGCGGCCATCCAGCCGGCGATAGGCCCGAAGACCAGGCCGGCCAGCGCGTACGGGGTCAGCGTGTAGAAGGAGACGACGTCCGCGCTCATGCCGGCGCCGACCTCGGCGTCCTGGCCCAGGTTCGGGATGAGCCCGTTCATGACGGCGAAGACGCCGGTCATCGTCAGCAAAGTGGTCGACAGCAGCGCCCAGGTGCGGCGCTGCTTGAGGTAGTCGACGGTGACTAAGGGGTGGCGCACGCGCTTTTCGATGTTCCAGAAGACCACCAGGCAGACCACGCCGACCGCGAGGAGGATAACGACGAGGAGCCAGTTGGCATCGGCAAGCTTGCCGGCCTCGTTGAAGGCGGTGAGCACGCAGCCCAGCGCCACGGCCAGCGGCGCGATGCCCGCCCAGTCCATGGAGATGGTCGCGTCCGCCACGGATTCCTGCGTCCAGCCGCGCACGCCGATAACGGCCAGTGCGCAGACGACGGCCATCGTCCAGAAAACCGAGCGGAAGCCGAAGTGGTCCGCCAGGAAGCCGCCTGCCAGGGCGTCCACGCCCGCGATGCCGCCGTTAACCGAGGTCAACACGCCCAGCAGCAGGGCGTACTGTTTCTCGTTGGCGACCTGCTGGCGCAGCATGATCAGCGTCAGCGGCACCGTCGGGCCCGCCACGCCCTGGATAACACGGCCCAGCAGCAGGATGGTCACGTTCGGCGCCAGCGCGGCGACCAGGCAGCCCAGGCCGGTGACGGTCATCATGCCCACCAGGACCTTGCGACGGCCGATGAGGTCGCCCCACCGCGGCAGGAAGAGCGAGAACAGCGCCGCGGCGGTGAAAAACGCCGTCTGCGTCATGCCGATGTGGGAGGTCGTCGCCCCCAGCTCGGCTTCCATGGTGGCCAACGCGGGCGAGAGCATGGAGGCGTTGAGCTGGAAGGCGAAGACCGCCGCCAGCAACGCGACCATGAGCGGGACCACCTGTTTGAGGGCAAGCGGCCGGGGTTCGGCAGTAGCGTGCATGTCTACTCTTTCTACTGGATGTGACGGGTTTGTTAGCTAAAAAGGATATTAGGCATCGCACCGCCAAACCAGATCGCGGACCCAGCCCGCCGCGCGTAGGCCTGTATGCTGGGAATATGGTTTTATCTTTGTTTATTCGTGAAGGGTTGACCCCATGAACGGTCTCGGAGAATTCATCGGAGCCCGGTGGCAGGACATCGCTTTCCGTGCTTTCCAGCACACCAGCCTGGTCGTCCAGTCGGTGGCCGTGGCCTTGGTCATCGCGCTCGTTATCGCGGTGCTGGTGACGCGCTCGTCGAAGGCGACCGCCGCGGCCAACGCGCTGTCGTCCATCGGCTTGACGCTGCCCTCGCTGGCCCTGCTGGGCCTGGCGATTCCGCTCTTCGGCATCGGCACGGTCCCGTCGGTAGCGCTGGTGGTCTTCTACGCGGTGCTGCCCATCCTGCGCAACGCCATCGTTGGGCTGCAGGGCGTGGACCCGGCCGTCGTGGAATCCGCGCGCGGGCAGGGCATGTCGCCGGCCGCGGTCTTGTTCCGCGTGCGGCTGCCGCTGGCGTGGCCGGTCATCATGACCGGCATCCGCGTCTCGACGCAGCTGTCGATGGGCGTGGCCGCCATCGCCGCCTACGCGCTGGGCCCTGGCCTGGGTAGCTATATCTACTCCGGCCTCAGCCAGATCGGCGGTGCCAACGCGCTCAACTACGCGCTCGTCGGCACGCTCGGCGTGGTCATCGTCGCCTTGGTGGTCGACGCCTGCCTCGCCGGACTCCAGAAACTCACGACCTCGAAGGGGATTTCCGCATGACTGACCGTTCTACTGGCGCCGAGATCGTCTTCGACGCCATCACCAAGTCCTACCCCGGCCAGGGCTCACCGGCCGTCGACAACCTGTCGCTGACCATCCCGCGCGGCGAGCTCGTGGCCTTCGTCGGCCCTTCGGGTTGCGGCAAGACCACCTCGCTGAAGATGATTAACCGCCTGGTCGAGCCGACCAGTGGCCGGATCCTCATCAACGGCGAGGACGCCACGGCCAAGGATCCGACGCGCCTGCGCCGCGAAATCGGCTACGTCATCCAGGGCGGCGGCCTAATGCCGCACATGACGGTGGCGGATAATATCGCCATCGTCCCGCACCTGCTCAAGTGGCCGAAGTCGAAAATCGCCCAGCGCGTCGACGAGCTGCTCGACATGGTCGGCCTGGATCCTTCCGTCTACCGCGACCGCTTCCCCCGGGAGCTCTCAGGCGGCCAGCAGCAGCGCGTGGGCGTGGCCCGGGGGCTGGCGGCCGACCCGCCCGTGGTGCTGATGGACGAGCCTTTCGGCGCCGTGGATCCGATTACGCGGACCCGCCTGCAGGACGAGCTGGTCAACATCCAGTCGGACCTGGGCAAGACCATCGTGTGCGTCACCCACGACATCGATGAGGCGGTCAAGCTCGGCCACCGCATCCTGATTCTGCAGCCCGGCGCGCAGATCGCGCAGTACGATACCCCGGAAAACATCCTGGCCGCCCCGGCCAACGAGTTCGTCGAGGACTTCATCGGCTCCGGTTCGACGCTCAAGCAGCTGAGCCTGAAGCGCGTCGAGGAGATGGACTTGTGGGATGCGCCGGTCGCGCGCATCGGCGAGCCGGCCGACGAGGTCGTCGCCCGGGTCCGCGCCGCCGGCGAGGACACCGTGGTGGTCCTCGATGACAAGGATCGGCCCCGCGAGTGGGTCACCCTGCGCCAGGTGCAGCGCCACCGGGTCCTGCCCGAGCCCACCGTGGAGTTGTCCTCGGTGGTCGGTGCCCGCTCCACGCTGAGCGATGCCATGTCGGCCATGCTCGTATCCTCCCACGGCGGCGCGATGGTCACCCGGCGCGGAAAATTCATTGGCGTGCTGCTCTACGACACCGTCAATGACTACGTACGCACCCTGAAGGCAGAGGCGGGTGACAGCGAGCAATGAAAGAAAAGCTAACCCACACCTCGGCGGAAAACCGCCTGCTATTGATAGGCATCCCGGTGCTCGTGGCGGCCGCGCTAATCGGCTGGTTTATCTGGCACTCGGCGGCGGACCTCGACGACATCGAGGCGCGGACCCTGGACCTGTCTAACGTCGGCTATCTGGCGCTCGAGCACCTCCAGATCGTGGCGGTGACCGCCCTGTTGGTGGTGGTCACGGCGGTGCCGCTGGGCATCGTGCTCACGCGCCCGGCCACGAAGTTCCTCGCGCCGCTGGCTACCGGCCTGGCCAATATCGGGCAGGCCGCCCCGGTCATCGGCGTCATCGTTTTGCTGGCCATTTGGCTGGGCTTCGGCCCGCCGGTGGCGATTGCGGGCCTGTGGGTCTATGCCTTCCTGCCCGTGCTCGCCAACGTGGTGGCCGGCCTGCGCGGGGTCGATCCCGCGCTGGTGGAGGCCGCCCGCGGGCTGTCGATGTCGCCGGCCCAGGTCCTGCTCAAGGTCGAGCTGCCCATGGCGCTGCCGGTCATCATGACCGGCGTGCGCACCTCCCTGGTGCTGTTGGTCGGCGCCGGCGCCTTCGCCACCTTCATCGACGCGGGCGGGCTCGGCGGGCTGATCACTACCGGCATTAACCTGTACCGCAATTCCATCCTGGTTTCCGGCGCGGTGCTCATCGCGGCCTTGGCTCTGGCCGTCGAATGGGTGGGCCGCCTGCTGGAAGTGGCCCTGACTCCGAAGGGGATGAACGCATGAAAATTCGCACGCTAATCGCCGCTGCCTGTCTCGTGCCCACGCTGGCCTTGGGTGGCTGTGGGCTGGGCACCGCGGGCGGTTTCGTACCCACGGCCGAGCTCGACGGGGAGCTTTCGGCTATCGATTTGTCAGGTACCCACGTCTCCATCGGTTCGAAGAACTTCACCGAGCAGATCATCCTGGGCAAGATCGGCGCCATCCTGCTGCAGTCGGCCGGCGCCGACGTCGAGGATCTCACCAACGTGCCGGGTTCCACCTCGGCGCGCCAGGCGCTGGTGGCCGGGGATATGGACATGATGTTCGAGTACACCGGCACCGCCTGGATTACCTACCTGGGTAAGACGGATCCGATCCCGGACACCCAGAAACAATACGAAGCTGTCAAGGACGCCGATGCCGCCAATGGGCTGACCTGGCTGCCGCCGGCGCCAATGAACAACACCTACGCGCTCGCCGTCAGCGAGGACACGGCGCAGGAATACGGCATGGAGTCGCTGGACGACATCACCAAGCTGCCGGTCGAGGAACAGACCATCTGCTCGGACGCGGAGTTCATCGCCCGCAACGACGGCCTGATGCCCATGCTGGATGCCTACGGCGTGGAACAGCCCAGCCGGGAGCGCCTGTTGGAGATGGATTCCGGCGCGGTGTACGCGGCCCTCGACCGCGGCGAGTGCCGCCTGGGCTCGGTCTTTGCAACCGACGGGCGCATCGACGCGCTCGATCTCCACGTGTTGAGCGATCCGAAGGGCTTCTTCCCCAAGTACAACATGGCCCCGGTCGTGCGCACCGAGGTTATCGAGGAAAACCCCGAAATCGCCGAGCTGCTGGCTCCCCTCTCTGATATCTTGACCGACGAGCGGATGCAGCAGCTCAACGCGCGCGTGGACGTCGACGGCGAGGATTACGCCACCGTCGCCTACGACTTCCTGCGCGAAGAGGGCCTCATTAGTTAATCAGTTTGAGTAGCACCGGCCCGCGGCGCGCCCCGCCCGCGGCGCTGGGGCAGGTGCCCGCGGCCGCGCACCCGCCGCAGCCGCTGGACGGGCAGCCAGAGACCGGTTCGGGCACGAGCCCGCCGGTGGCCAGCAGGTGATCGAGGATGGCGTCGACGACGCCGGCATCCAGCCCGCTGCGCGCGGCGACCTCGGCGCGGGAGGTGACCCCGCGGGCGATGAGCTCGCGCACGGTTTCCAACGGAGAAGTCTGGGCGGTAGTCATTAGAACCACAACCGCAGGATCTGGAAAGCCGCCACAGATAGCGTCCAGGCTAGGGCCAGCTGCACGCCGAAGCCGAAGATGGTCCAGCGCCAGCCGATTTCTCTACGCTGGGCCGCCAGCGTGGCCACGCAGGGGGTATAGGCCAGCAAGAACAGCATGTAGGCCCAGACCGCGGCGCGGGCGTGGCCGCCGGAGGCGGCGTCGAAGTCGGCGCGCACGTGTTCGCTCAGGCTGCTGTGGGCCTGCTCGTCGGGCGCGGCGTCGGTGACGTCGTCAACGGAGTAGGTCTGCGCCCAGGTCGAAATCAGCGCTTCCTTGGCCACGAAGCCGGTGACCAGCGGCCCGGTCAGGGACCAGGAATCGAAGCCGGCGGGGGCGAAGATGGGCGCGGCGGCATCGGCAAGCGCGCCGTAGGCGGAGTCTTCGACGGCGAGCTCACCGGCGCTGGCCTCATCCAGCTGGGCGGCGGAGACCGGCAGGGCCATGAGCATCCAGACCACCACGACGGTGGCGACGATGATGCCGCCGGCGGTGCGCAAGAAGCCCTTGAGCCGGGTCCACATGACCGATAGCGCCAGGCGCGGGGTCGGGATCTGGTAGGTCGGCAGGTCGATGACCAGGGGCTCGTACGGCATCGCGCGCCAGAGCGTGTGGCGCAGCAGCAGGCCGGTGAGTACGACCAGCGCAATCGAGATGACGTACATGGCAAAGACCACGGACCCGGCGTGCGCGGGGAAGAAAGTGCTGGCCAGCATCACGAAGACGACCAGGCGCGCCGAGCACGAAGTGAACGGGATGAGCAGGCAGGTCAGGATGCGGTGGCGCGGGGTGCCCAGCACGCGGGTGGCGGAAATCGCCGGCACGTTGCAGCCAAAGCCCACGACGATGGGGATAAACGCCTTGCCCGGCAGGCCGATGGCCCGCATGACGCGGTCGGTGACCACCGCCGCCCGGGCCATGTAGCCGGAGTCTTCCAGCACCGCGAGGCAGATAAACATCAGCGCCATCAGCGGCGCAAAGGTCAGCACCATGCCGACGCCGCCGACGAGGCCGTCGACGATAAGGCCCGTGACCAGCGGGTGGTCCCAGCCGAGCGCGCCGAGGGCCGCGGTGACCGCGCCGGAGACCGGCCCGGAGACAAGCGCCTCGAGCCCGTCCTGGAGGGGCCCGGCCACGGTGGTGGTGATTTGGAAGACCAGCCACATCACGGCCATAAACAGCAGCGGGCCGGCCACGGGGTGCAGGGCCACCTTGTCGAGGCGCTGCGTAAACGTGGTGACCTCGTGGTCCTGGCTGACCGCGGCGCGGGCGGCGGCGTCCAGGTCGATAAAGCGCTGGTCGGGGGTGTCGTCCGGGCGCAGCACCTCCGGGCTGCTTGCCAGGGCCGCGTTCGCGGCCGTGCGTACGCGGGACATCCCGTCGCGGCGGCGCGGGTCGACTGCCACCACCGGCAGTCCGGTGGCGGCCGCCAGCGCGTCGGCGTCCACGCGCATCCCCCGCGCCTGGGCCACGTCCAGCTTGGTCAGCGCGACGATAATCCGGTAGGGCTCGCCGGCGAGCTGGAAGGCGATGTTCAGGCCGCGGGCGACGGCGGTGGCATCGACGGCCACGATGACGAGATCGGGGCGGTGGCAGGGCGGGGCGTCGAGCAACATGTCGCGGGTCAGCGCCTCGTCGGGGCTGAGCGGATCGAGGGAGTACGCGCCCGGGAAGTCGATGACGTCGGCCTGGGCGTCCTTACCCAGGCGCCAGGCGCCGCGGCTGATTTCCACGGTCGTGCCCGGCCAGTTGCCGGTCTGGGCGCGGGCGCCGGTCAGGGCGTTAAAGAGGGTGGATTTGCCGGAGTTGGGCGCGCCGACCAGCGCGACGATGGGCGAGCCTTCCGGGGCCAGCGCCCCGCCCGGGTTGCCGTGGCAGGTTGCGGTGGTCATGCCAGCACCTCCAGCAGGCGCAGGGTGTGGGCATCGACGGCGTAGCGGCAGGTGCCGACGCTCACGATGCGCGATCCGCCCGCCACGGCCGGGCCAATCTCGGCCTGCGCCCCGGCGCGCAGGCCCAGTTCGGCCATGCGATTGGCCAGCGGGGCGTTTGCCTGGCGCAGGTGCTCCACGTTCGCGGCGGTTAAAACGAGTGAGGTCCCCCGCCTCCCGCGGGGCGGGCGCTGGGCCCGGGAAGCAATGGCTGGCATGGCCATCGTCCTTTCGGTCGGTGGTGCGTGTCGTCGAAGCCGCGCACCAAAGGCTTATAACACCTTTTAAGCTACTCCGAGTTAGCCAACCCTACCCAAATTTTCGAGGCAAGTGTGACCAAGTAGACCTTAACCAAAGTCCGGGGCCACTCCCCTGCCTCGCGACCTGCCGCTTGCCCAGCGCATGCCCGATGTTTACAGGCGGATACCCAGCTGGCGGGCGTAGCCGCGCAGCTGATCCATAACCGCCGGGTTGCTCAGCGCGCCGCCGACCGCGGCGATGATGCCGACCAGGCCCACGATAGCGGCGACGGTGCCGCCCCGGCTGGAGCCGCTGCTCAGATCAGCGGACGAGCCGTCGGACGAGCCGGCGGAGGAACCGTCCGAGCTCTGGCCGTCCTGGCCGTCCTGGCCGTCCTGGTCGTCCTGGCCAGCCTCGCCGACGACGAACTCGTAGTCCTTGGTGTAGGTGTTGCCGTGGACGTCGGTCGCGGTGACCTGGGCGGTGTGGGTGCCTTCTTCCAGGTCTTCCGGCAGCGGCGCGCGCCAGATGTGGGCGGCACGGTCCGCGATGCTGCCGCCGTGGACGGCCTGGGCCTGCACGGCCAGCGGGTCGGAGTACTCGGCGCCGTAGCGCTGCTCCTCGCCCTGCATCGGCTGGGTGCGCTCGGCCTCGACGGCCTCGGCGCCGTCGAAGGAGACCTCGACGGTGGAGCCGGTAGCTCCCATAAAGAAGTTGGTGGTCAGGTAGGACTCGCCCAGCTCCTCGGCGCCCACCTGCTCCGGGTTATCGAAGGCCGGCAGGTCACCGCCCTTCTTGGCCTGGGAGCCGTCGTACTCGATGGTCTCGTCGTACCACTCGCGGTAGCGCGGGGTGTTCAGGGAGACGTTCATCTGGTCGTTCTGGTTGCCGCCGACCGGGGTGAAGAACTCGCTGACCTCGGAGCCGTTGATGTCCAGGGTGAGCACGCCCGGCTTGGAGCCGTCGCGGCCGTAAGACTTCGGCACGCCACCCTCGCCCATCTCGCCGGAGTACCAGTCGCCGGAGATGGCGCCGGCCACGATGTTGGTAAACGGCAGCTCGTCCACGCCCAGGGTGTCCTTCCACTCCTGGGTGCTGTCGCCGGCGCGCATATTGGCTACAGCATGGGTGTGGCCGCTAACGGCGATGGTCTCGCGGCCTTCGACCAGCTTGGCGATCTCCTTGACCTGGTCTACCTGGTGGCGGGCGGAGCCGGAGTCGGAGAAGGAAAACAGCGGGATGTGGGAGGCCAGGACGATGACCTTGTCCTCGGGCGTGCGCTCAAGGTCGGCGCGGAGCCAGGCCATCTGGTCGGCATCGAGTGCGCCGTTGTACTGCTCGCCGTCGACGGGGTACTCGACGGATTCCAGGGAGATGATGTGCGCGTTGCCGACGTCGTAGGAGTGGTAGGCCGGGCCGAATTCCTGGCGGAAGGTGTCGAATTTGTGCTCGGCATCGGCGTCGAAGTCCAGGTCGTGGTTGCCGGGCAGGAAGCGCGCCGGCGCGTTGAGCATGCCGGTCAGCTCGCGGGTGTCCGGGTAGAGGGAGAGGTCGTCGCCGACGACGTCGCCGATAAACAGCGCGCCGCAGTTGGTGAAGTCGTCGCGCTGGCTGAGATCGGTGAACGCGCCGGCGCGGGCGTAGCCGACCTCGTCCTTGTCGTAGGTCTGGATGTCGCCGCCGATGAGGCAGCGCTGGTTGTCCAGCGCAGAGTCCGGGTCGGTCACGAGCGGGAAGTTGACGGCCTCCGGCGTGCCACCGCTGGCCTCGATGCCGCCGTATTTCAGCTCCGGGGAGCCTTCCGGGACGTGGTTGTAGTAGAACTGCGCGGCGTTGGCCTCGTCGACGGGCACCTGGTAGCCGGCCGGCTGGGTGATGAAGACGGTGGTGTTCTCGTCGACCGGGATCTCGTAGCGGCCCTCGGCGTCGGTGGTCACGACCTCGCGGCCGTTGGAGACGGCCACGCCCTCGATGGGGGCCTCGTCGTCGTCCTGGGTGGAGTTGCGGTTGGTGTCGTCGAAGACGGTGCCGGTGAGGGTGTCGCGGACGGCATCGTCAGCGGCGGGGACGACCTCGACGTGGCCGCGGTAGAGGCCGTCGTCGGCCAGGGCGGTCGGTACGGCGAGGGTGGACAGGGACAGGGTGAGCGCGGAGATGGTGGCAACGGAGCGGTAGCGGCGGTGAGCCATAACAAGAATCCATTCGAGTGTGAGAGAGTCGGTACGCCCGCACACTCTAGGGGCCGCTCGTAACCGCGCCTTGAATTTTAGCTTTCGACTAAGTTAACAATCGCCTTTCCAGACGTTGGGCTTGTAGCCCGGCGTCGGCGTGGTTGGGGTCAGCGCCGACGATGCCTCCTCGTGGGTATAGCCACACACCCCCATCAGGTCGACGAGCAGGGAGCGCACCTGTGCCAGCATGACCGTGGTGGAAATGCCACGGGAGATGTCCTGGGCGTGCACCAGCTCCACCCCGGTCTGGGCGGCCAGGCGGCGCAGGCCGGTGGTCAGCTCGGAGATCTTGGTCGAATCGGCGAAGTCCGGGTCGGTCAGGATGGCGTCGGAGAGCTGGGTGGTCAGCTCGGCGACATCGCGCAGCAGCTCGATGAGCTCGTCGGTGATGGGCTCGCTATCCAGCACCGCGACGTGCGCCCGGCGGGAGAGCACGCGCGTGTTGCGCATGGCGTTGTCGACGTTGTTGAGCAGCCCCAGCAGCACGCGCATGTCCTCGCGCTGCTTGACCAGCAGCGGGGAGGCGAAGACCACCTCGCGGGAGTTGTTGGCCTCGGCGATCATCTTGTTGATGTTAGCCTGGCTGCCGCGGGCGCGCTCCAGGGCGCGGGCGATGCCGGCGGCGTCGCGGGCGTGGGTGGCCTGCGCGACCTCGTCCAGGATGGAGCCGGTCAGCCCCAGGATGCGCGCGACCTCGCGGCGCCCGTTGCGCAGCGGCGAGGCCGGCACCAGCGCCATGACCAGCAGTGCGACCATGCCGCCGACCAGGGAGTCCACCATGCGGTCGGTACCCCCGGAGGTCTCCGGCGGCAGGATGGTGGCGATGAGCACCGCGGCGAAGGCCGCGTGATTGGCCACCAAGGCGCCGCGGTCGACGAAGGTCGCCAGGGCCACGGCGACGGCCACCCCGACCGCGATCTGCCAGGCGCCGGTGCCCACGAAGTAGATGAGCCCGTCGCCCACGCCGACGCCGAGGGTCACGCCGACGACCAGCTCCATGGATTTGCGCACGCGGTCCCCGGCGGCCGAGTAGACGATGACGGCCGACATCGGGGCGAAAAACGGCAGCGCGTGCCCGATGACGTAGTGCGAGAAGCCGAAGGCCAGGCCCGCCGCCAGGCCAATCTGGATGATATACATCCAGTTGGAGCGCAACCGCCCCAATCCCTGCCGGACTTTACCGATTGTCAGCGCCTTCGCCACATGCTTTGCTCGTGCCACACCCTAGATAGTAGCCCGCGCCCAGCGAAAACAAGGCATCGCGAGCGCCTTAAAATGCGCTTAAAGCCCTCCCCGGCACAGCTAGCGGTTCAGCGGCGTGCCCTGCCACCTAAAGCCGCGGTCCATAAGCAGGCTGCCGGTATCCGACGGGCGCAGGGTGAGCTGGTGGGCGGCATCGTCAAGCTGCAGCTGCCCGTCCACGAGGCGGTAGCGCAGGTGGTACTCGTCCGCGAATTCTTCGCCGGCGCCGAAGTTCTGCTCGTCGTCGGCCATCGGGGCCAGCAGGTACAGATCCAGGCGCGGGCGGCCCGGCTCGCTGTCATCGACCCGGTAGAAGCCGGCTTGCAGGTCCCCGTTGGCGCGGCGGACGGTCGCCCCCGCGAACTCGCCCGGGTCGGCGTCCAGCTGCTCGAGCGCCGGCCCGCTGGCCACCTGCTGCTTGCCGAGGGCCACGGTGGACAGGCGGGCATCGTCAAGCAATTGGGGCGCGGGCTCCGAGCTGTCCTGGGCGACCTGCCACACGCCAGCCAGATCCTCGTGGACCGTGGCGAACTGCCTGGGCACGAGCACAGCCGGCGCCACCAGACCGGCGACCAACAGCACGGCCGCCGCCACGGGCGGAACCCAGCGCGTAAACCTGTGCACCCGCGGCCACGGGATAAGCCGCGGAACCTGCATCTTCGGCACGGAACGGCCCAGCGCGAAGGCCAGCACGCGCGGCACCCAGGGCGCTAGGACGATAAGGAAGAGCACCATCTGGACGAAGGATCCCTGCTTGACCGGCACGTCGAAGGTCAAGTTCAGCAGCCACACCACCCGAGGGAAACCGCCCCGATGAGGCCACCCAGCCACGCCGTGCGCCGCCACAGCACGAGCGCCGCGGCGAGCAGCTCCACAGCACCGGCCAGAAACTGCACCCACGGGCTAAAGGCCATGAACGTCCACAACAGCCCCATCGGGGACTTCTCCCCAACCGTAATCAGCAGCTGCGGGTAATCGACCACCCCCATCTGCAGCAGAATCACCTTCGCCGCGGCATACGGCAAGACGAAGACAAAAATAACCACGTGGACGACAGCATGCAGCGCCCACCCAAACGTGCGCCACGGAACGCGGCGGAAAAAGGAAGTCGAAGTCATAGCCACAATCCCGCCACGCACCGCGACCGCGCAGAAGAGGGCGAGCACGCAATTTCACGGTAGGGCCCGCCCTACCCCCCCCGACTGAGCGCGAAAACCGCACGGGATCTGTCCATAGTTTTGCCATACAACGGTTGTACTTAGCATTTGCAACACTCATAATGACAGTTGCCGCGGGAACCTTTCACCCGCGGATCTCTTGTTTCTCGCATGCCTAACGAACGGCACGCCTACCTGGAAAAGGAATCCATACATGCTTGCATCCCGCCGCCTCACGCGGCCTATCCTGGCTTTTCTGCTCACGTCATCTTTGGTGGCCACCAACGTCAGCGCTCACGCCGCTCCTACTGCCGAGCTACCCGAATCCGCTCTGGGCCATGACGCTCTTTCCGATCCCGTTGCTGACCAGTCCCCCGACACTTCTGAGCAGGTCCGCGAAGCCGCGGATGAAATGAACCACAACTCGCCTAGCTTACACTCCCGTGGGGCCGACAAAAGCACTGGAGATGCCTACTCATCCTTCTACCACGACCCAGTGGACCTGGATGGTTCTTCCCCAGGACAATTGTTCCGGAATTCCTCGGTGCGAAACCCCCTAAACACGCTGGGCATTACCAACATCGGCCCTTACAAGGCGGAACGCATCCTCTACTCTTCCACCAACCGCAAGGGAGAGCCCATTCCAGTCAGCGGGATCGTCATCGAGCCGAAGAAGGATTGGATGGGGGACGGGCCACGTCCCGTGGTCGCCTACGCCCCCGGCACCCAGGGCGTAGCCGACCACTGCTCGCCATCGCGCAAAATCGCCGAAGGCGTGGGCGACTACGAACAGCTCTTCTTTGAAAGCCTCCTCAAGGAGGGGTACGCAGTGGTCTTGACTGACTATGAAGGACTTGGCACTCCCGGCCTGCATACCTACATGGACCGCCTCAGCCAAGCCCACGCCGTGCTCGATAGCGTACGCGCTGCGCAGCAACTAGACGGCTGGGATTTGGGCCCGGAGAATCCCGTTTTCCTCAACGGCTACTCACAGGGCGGCGGCGCGACCGCCAGCGCCGCGGAGCAGTATGACTCCTACGCCCCAGAACTCAACGTCAAGCTCGCAACAGTCGGTGCCGCCCCAGCAGATCTGACTCTTTTGCCACCAGCCCTCGACGGGACTACGTATTTCCTTTTCGAACTCTTCGCTCTACTCGGCCTGTCCCAGAGCTACGGCATCGATTTCAATGACCAGCTCAGCCCCCGCGGACAGAAAGTCCTCCGCAACGCCACAAACACGTGCACCTTGGGCCTCGGGCTCTATTCCGGACAGACCATCTCCGGGCTCACCGCCGACGGCGCTGACGTTCACGAGCTCATCGACACTGCTCCTTATAATCAGATTCTTGCGGAGCAACATATCGGCCACCGAGCCCCCACAGTCCCGGTAATCATCACACACAGCCGTGGCGACGACGTTATTCCCTTTGATACAGCCGAACAATTGGCGGCAGAGTGGGCCGACCGCGGTGCACAAGTCACCTTCCTCCCGAATGATGCTGGTTCGCACGTAGCTGGCACCATCCCGCACATTGATGCCACCCTTGACGCCATCAAAGCAGTACTAAACAGCTAACCGTCTCCTCTCACCTACCGCTGCCTAAGACTCACGGTCTGCACAGACTTTACTTAGGACGACCTGTTACCTCGGGTTTGTTTGTCATAAGCGGTCCGGAAGCGGCGGGCGTTAGACCACCCAGTTCTGCGCTGCGGCTTCTTCCGGCGGTCGGTAGGGCGCATCATGAGAGTCAGCCCATCGAAATCGATGGGCTTCCACTGGTGACGGTGGGTCCGAAATTCCATCCCCTGTTCGTTATTGGTGGAATACACGAGCAGGGCCCGACCGTCCTTACACAGCTCAACCGTCCGTTCCCACAGCAGCTCCCTAATCCGCGCGGTCGGCCGGCCGACGAAAACTCCCGGCGAGACCTCCATCAGCCACTTGGTGAGGTCGCCGCGCAACCCTGCGGGACAAGCGGATAAAACCAGTACCATCATGACAACTGCTCTTCCTCAGCCCAGTTGATTCCAGACGCGATGACCTCGAGCTCGCTCCACAGCAGTAGCTCCGCGTCATTTAAGAGCTCGTCATCAGGGACGTCGAACAGTGTCTTAAGGTCGCCGACCATACGAGGCATCAGTCGTTGCTCGACCACAGCGTCGCGCACGCGGCGGCGGACTTCGACGCTAGGCTGTCCACCCGCAGCTGCCACGGCATCAAATGCGGCGGGGATGGAGATTTCAGCCTTGTAAAGGTCCGCAATATCGTAAACAAACGAACGGTCCGTGCCCGTGTGAATAATGCCTAGGGCGGGGATGAATCCTAGGGCAGCAACGACGGCATGGGTGACCCCGTAAAGGGCCGCGGAACCTGCTGTCAGGGCCTGGTTAATCGGATCCGAAGAACTGAAATCACTGGGATCGTAAGATCGACGGTTCCAGTACACGCCGGTGCGTTTGGCCTCGGCCGCGTAGATCTTCTTCATCCTGGCGCCTTCCCTGCCGCGCAGCTGCGCCATGGTCAACCTACTCACGTCTTCACCGGCGAAGCGCATGGAATACATCGCCCTAGCGCAGTTCAGCCGTCGGCGCTGGTTGGTCACTACGGAAGCATGTATTTCAGCCATACGCGAGGACTTAGCAGGTGGCCTACCGCTCGCGTAGTAGCGCACGCCGCGCTCCCCGACCCACACGGTTGAGACCCCGGCGTCGCCGAGCAACGCCATGGCCGCGTACGTCACCCTGGTCCCTGGTCCCAGCAACAGCGCGGCGAGGTGCGTAGCAGGCAAATGCGCGATCCCGCGCCGGTCCTGGATGGTCAGAGAATTTCCTTCTCTATTTACCACTGCCCTTTCCACGTAGAGAAAGCTCAGCCGGTCTTCCATCCTCGACAGCGCGGTGCGCGCAATAGGTACCTCCCTAGGCGTTGGCATTGGTTCGGGCCCTGGCCAGAGTCATCAGGCCGCACCCGTAACCGCGCGCTCGCCCAATTCCTTGTGTCAGCGCCGCGCGCAAGAGATCTGGATCCGTAACTTCCAGGACACCCGCGAAACGAGCAGTCACGATGTGCACTCGAGCGCTGCTTCGACCACGACGGAAATCGAGAGTCTTACGCTCGATGACGGTGGGTACTTCGGTCGGATCCCAACGCTGCCGTTCTTGGTCTGATACTTCGTCACTAGCCCGGGGGGCGAGGCTAAAGCCACACTTGCCTGCCTTGTCATACAGCCATCCGAGCTGGTGCGGGACCGATACGTGAGCCTTAATCTTGCTGCGCTTGCCCTCAACTGTCTGGGCGAAGGTAGGGTTCGCCACCAGCTCGAAGTGCCAGCGCTGCCCCTTCTTGAGCGCCGCAAGAAAGCGGTCGTATTCAGCAATCTGTGCTGGACGAGTATCCCACCCGGCCTGCTCAACAATGTGCTGACCGGAGGACTTTTCCGGACCGACGATGTAGAGCGCGTGCTCATGACCGTTAGTGTCCGCACGCCACAGCACTCGGCCGGAAGACTCGTCCAGATCCGGCGGAAACGCCGCTCGGACGGCCGCGTGCATGGACTGCGGGTCTGTCAAAAGCTTGCGCCCCTGCCTCCTGGCTGGGTTAATCAGCACTTTCGTCAACGTTGTCATGCGTTCAGCACCGCCTCAAGGAAGGGATCCGCCTGCAGCTCGTTGGGCTCCAGGGGGTTGGTCAAGGTGGCGTAGTCGGTCTGGACGACCTCTCGCCAGCCATATTTTCGGTGTTCAGGGTTGTAGGAGACCGGCACGTCCTGGCGCGCGACCCCTACCTCACCCGCTTGGGCATCCCGGTAGATGGGCAGGGTCACCTGCTCGCCGCAGGTTTTCATGTGATTCTTGGTCGCATGCCATTTCTGGTGGCCCTGCAGCGCCTCGACCGCCGATTTATCCACGACGCCCAGGACCAGGTTGGGAGGAACAGGACACGAACGCCGCCCCATAAATAACGGGTAGACGGGATCATTGAGCGCCTCAACAAAGCCCTCCAGCAGTGACCGGTCCTCTGCCTCCACCGCGACTACGAAGGCCGCGTCCGACAGAAAATACCGGGTAATCAGCTTAGCGGATGCTTTGGGATCACGTTGCCACGGTTGCGCGGTCTGATAATCGCGCAGCAAGCTGCCGGATTGGTCGACGCGCACGGCAAGCCGCAGATGTGCAAGATCCTCGATCGGGTCGGTCCGTCGTCGCCCTTGGGCCGCCGCGATCAGACCGACGATGCCGGATTTAGACGGCGTCGGCGCCGTCGTTCTGGTGGCATACCGGGACTCATCGCCCCACGACTGCATCGGCCCCTTTAGCAAAAGCAAAAGAGAAGAAGTCATTGGCAAAAACTCCTAACCCTTAGCTTTCCAGAGCAGCGGAAACACGCTCTTGCAGCTCGCTGAGGGTTACTGCTTCTGCGATATCGGCGAAAGCTTCCCGAGCCTCTTCGAAGCCCAGCACGAATCCAGCCTTCGGCTTGAGGTCATACATTTCTTCGAAGCCCTTTTCCTCGGCCGCAAGAGCCTTGGCGCCGGCCACACGGAGGCTCTCTGCCTCAGTCGGCTCCACCGGCGATTCAAAAGCGGTGACCAGGGAAACCGGGCGGGTCTCACGAACCGCCACATAGACCAACTCCGGGAGCGTCTGGTTGGCAAACGTGTTGATCTTGCCGGTCGGCATCGACTTGATGAAGGCGTCGATGAACTGCCCCGCAGCAGTACGGGCCTCCTCCTCGGAGCCCAGGTTTTCAGCCAGCCCACCCAGATTTACCGTGGCGTAGCGGTACAAGGTCGACGACATCATCTGAACCGTGCCGATCATTCCCGCACCGGTTTCCTCTCCGGCTTCCGCGAGGTCGTCCACTGCGGTGAAGTAATCAAATTCCGGCGCGCTAGCGTGGATGCCCAGTGCATGGGCCACCTGGACTGCGGCGTCCACGTTGTAGGCAGCATCGTCAGCGACCATGCGCCCGAACATCGCCATGTCTACGGAGTGCTCAGTATCAAGGATTTCCTTGGCCTCGCCCTTCTTGATCTTTTCGCCATCAGCCTCAACGAGGGCCTTTACTGCGCGATCAATCTGGTGTGGGCTCAGGAAGATCAAATAGCTGGTTTGCGGGTAGTACGCGTCGTCCAGCTTCTCCTGCTGTTCCTCGCCGGCTTCTACTTCCTTCTTCAGGGAGGTGATCTTCTTCTTGTCGACCTCCGCCTTGATTCCGGCAGCTTTGAGAAGCTGAGTGACAGCTTCGATAGAGCGTTCCTTGTCCCAGCCCTCATGTCCTTGGAGGCCTTGCGCAATCTCCTGCGGGAGGCGCTTGGAGCGCTTGCCGACACTGTCGGGAGAAACATTGGACTCGAAGTACTTGCGGATGGCGCGCTTCCACGACTGCGAGGACACGCGCTGACGCGGCACGCCACCGTAGACGGCGGACTTCGGTGCCCCAGTGTCATCGCGGTTGATCAGGGACGGTGGAACGGTTTGCAGGGCATGGATATCGACGATGTAAGACATGGTTTTCCTTTCGAGAGGGAGGTAGTTTAGTTAGGACTTTTTGGGACGAAAGCTCGCACCGGCGGCGAAATCGCGTCCCCAGCGCAGAAGCACCCCTTGGCGACGCGAGGCTTCACCCTGTGTCGTAGAGGTCTGGAGCAGGACGCGGAGATCACTAGCGAAATAACCGTAGTGGAATGCCAATTTCGATGAACGCAGAAGCGTAATGAGCGATCTCAGCTGAACCATCCGGGAGGCTTCATCCCGTGCCAGCAGCATCGCGTCGAAGCGAGGCTTGATAGACCCCGATTCCCGGATGGCGTACATTCGTCCGCACGCCCAGGCGAAGCTATGCGTGGACACGTGTGCTTCGCTGGTTGCGCTCTGCATGTGAATACCGAACGCGACTAGGGCGTGGAACGCTGCCTTCTCGCTCGGCGAGAGGCTCGTTCCTTTGCCCAGCTCCCGCTCTTCCAGCGGTGGCTCCAGCAACAGCAGTATTTCCTCGAGAGCCAAAGGCTGTTGTTCTGGGGTACGTGAGGAGTATTTTCGCAACTGGGCTAGCGCGCCTCGGGCCCGCGCAGCCGCGGCATGATTAGGGCTGCGCAAATAGGCGTACTGCAAGGCTTCTACCGTCTTGGTAACCGAGGCGTGCAGGCCGGCTCGTTCTACGACCGGCTGAGCCACGTCTTGCGTTTCAAGCATGGACTTCATCCTTTTCTTCCGTCGAGTTTTGATCTTCTGGCTCGGGCACCGTCAATGGCAGGTCCTTCTTCAAACGACGTCTGAGAGCTTGGTGCAACGTACCAGCCGATACAATCCGTCCGTGCCCCTTTTCGTCCGCGTCTGTGATACGGCCGACAATGGCCTTTTGCCCTGCGCCTCGTACCAGTTCAACCGCCTGATCCAGCGCTTCTTCCAGAACAGCGAACTGCCACTGTCGGGCACGCTTGTCCACGTTTTCGGTATCGACGGTGGCTAACCAGTCGATGAACTTCGGCTCAAGACGAGAGTAGAGCCGATCCGCTGCGGCAGCGCCAAATTCATAATCACCTCCGGCCGCTACCAAAAGCTGGCCCGCGAACCATCCGACGCTCACGGCGGCAGCTCTAGTCTTCTCCACCGCTGTGCGGACGGCCTCGCGCACTCGCTTACCTGTGTCGTCCGTACGCAAGACAGCCAGCGGCAAACCAATGGACGTGCTGAAAGTGGTGCCCACCGAGGACTCTTGTGGCCCGTAAACCATAGAGACCAAAGCGAGATCAAGGACCCGCGTCTCCAGGTATCCGTCGGCGGAAAGATTCGCCAAGTTGCTGAGGGTGGCAGGCCGGATTGGCGCCTTTTCTTTCTTTGTGAAGCCAGCGTCTCCGGTCACGGCGACCAGGGCATCTAGCGATTTCCACATCGTACGGGTTTCATCGTAGGGCCGCGGGTAGTAGGCGTCCTCCGTCTGCGTGGACTGGTTAGGGCTGTACCGATACGGTGTCATTGGGTCGCCGAAGACATTCTTACCTGCTGCGGGGATTCGGTCCCCGTTGGCCAAGACGACTCGGCGGACTCTCCCACCCTCCACGTGAAGCCGGATCCGGCGGGCCTGCCACGTCGCTAGATCGGCGGCCCCCTGAGGCGCAGCCCCTTCCTTCGGATCCGATCCTGGCCGCTGGGCTGCCGAGTCCTGCGGGCGTTCCCACACGGGTAAATCCCCCGAGAGATCACGTGCGGTTGCGCTTTGGTTTACTGCCTCTGGGGCCGTATTAAGGATCAAAGTGTCGAGCAAACCATACGGGCTGAGAATCAACGTTCCCCCAGTCTGCCCCGACCACCCAGTGCCAATCGGGTAACCTTTCCCTCCTGTGACGCGTTCGTCACCGACCGCACCAGACTTAATACCGGAATAATCGTATGCTTGCGCATGAACCAACCATCGCGCAGCCTCGGCGAAGGACAAGGACTCCCGTTCCTCCGCCGTACGCATCGTAAATAAAGCACTCGCGGCCTCGGGCACGATCATAGAAACCGACTTGGTCCCGCCAGACTTCGTGTGCAAATCCGCGACCTGCATGAACGGCTGCTTGTCATCGAGCAGATCAAACCGGTCTTCGTAGGTCTCTAGATAGTCTAGAACTACATCGTCGCGACCCGAGTCACGCAGGAATTCCCGCGTTTCTTCGAACCATTCTCCCCAATCGAAGGAGTCATCTCTCCGCGAAGTGGGTAATGCTTCTGAGATTTCCTGGGCGTGGGCACGCCAGAAAATAGCTAGTAGGACGCGGATAACCGCATAATCCTGGGTAGGTGACTCCCCAACGATCTTCGCGACGCGTACGCGCCCATCAAAGATTTCTCTGACACTGACTACACGAGGATTTCCCTCCATATCCATACAACGAATCCACGGCACATCCAACAGGTTGAACGTCGTCGGTTTGGTATCGCCATTATCAGTCACGGTTGCCACCCTCCTTTCTGTACTTAGTTGTTTTTGTATTTAGGTTTGGCCTTGTTTGAAGAGGCACTTTCTAATCTAGAGCTCTCACTGGACCCTCCCCTCCGAACCATCGCTCAAGATTTCGATTCCTAACTCCCTGGTGTATTGAACTTTAAATCGTCCCAGCTCACAGCATCCTTCTTCATCAAGTTCTAGGGCTAACTGCCCACGAAGGATTGGGCTTTGTTGCCAGGTTGCTGGTGTGGACTGTTCAAGTTCCGTCACGACCGCATCGAAGTCCTGCGGCCGGCGCGTCATACGGGTAGGAAGGCGGACCGTCCCAGTTGCTAACTTTCGTGCTTGCCTAAACGGCAGCTCTTCCCCCGTGAGGATCTCAGTATCCGTCCCAAAAGGAAGGTAGCCATACTCTGTCGCGATAACCGGGATTGCTTCCACCGTTGGTTCAGCATCACGGACCATGGCCGCGCCCCGTTCCCCATCAGCGCCAGCGCTACGTGAACCGGCGTTCTCACTGACTAGCTGCTGAAACAAGCTGGAGAACTTCTTCGTGTCCGGCGGCGGTATCCGGAAGCTGGCCGATCGACTTTCCGCCCGTTTTCTCTTGGCCAAATCCTCGTTGCGGGCCCGACGTACTGCTTCGGCCCAGGCCTCTGGCACCGGCCAATCCTCGGCATATGCCTGCCGGACCAAGTCAGGTACATCCGCAGGGCGCTGGAATGAATCGGGAAGCGTCGCCAGCGTTGCGAGCAACAGAGCGTCGCCATAAATGGCACTTGCCCCACCATCGAATTCGGGTGCAGGCTCCCGCTCGAGGATCCCACGGATGAACACCTGCGGAGTTCTTAAACCACTTGGCCGATCCCCTCGCGGCCTGCGGTGGCGGTGGATTCGGCCCGCACGCTGAATCACTAGGTCCATGGGGGCGATATCAGTGATCAACACATCAGCGTCGATGTCCAAACTTTGTTCTGCCACTTGGGTGGCAACAACAACCTTTCGCCAGGGCCTGCCACTCCCCCTTTGCGCATGCGGGCCTAGCTCGGCCCGCAACCGGTCTTCTTTCTCAGAGCGCTGCCAAGCAATGAATCCAGCGTGGTGGAGTTCCACCTCTCTGGGAAAGGACACGCAAAGTTGTTGGTAGGCGGCTTGCGCCCGGGCAATCGTATTGACGATAACCAAGAGACAACCACCTTGTCCGACAAGCTCAGTCACCGTCGCGGTGAGAGTATCCAAGTCATCCTCGATGAAGTTGACCGCCACTACTTCATTTTCGGTTTTCTCCTCAATTGGAATTTGGGTGACCTCATCAGGGGTCGCCACGGTGATCAGGGGATAACTTGGGTCCTCGGCTTCCGTGATTTTTCCATCGGAATACGCTTCGAGAAGTTCCTTACGCCTCGCTGGTGGCAACGTTGCTGACATGACAATAACGCTTGCGCCGTAGTACGACAGCCAGCTAAGGGTGGTTTTCAAATAATTGGTCGAATACAGGTCGAAAGAATGCACCTCATCGAAAATGACCACCTTCCCTGCCAGGGCAATGTGCCTGAGCATTGAATACCGCTGCTGCAGGGCCATCATCAGGACTTGGTCGATTGTCCCCACGACGATGTTCGACAACAGTCCACGGCGTCGTCCACTAAGCCATTGCAATGCAACTACCGCGCCACTACCGTCGGAAAGTTCTGGTTCAATATCCCGTAGCTTTAAATCTTGAAAAGGCTGCGACAAGGAATTTTTCGAGTGAGCCAAGTACATCGATCGCACCTGCTGGTCCGTCGTATTTTTCGCCCACCGCACTGTCCTGTCCAGCAGGCCGTTCGCGGTCGCCATAGTCGGCGCCGCAAAGTACAGCCCCTGGGCGCCAGCCTTCGCTGCCAGAACCCGCGCTGCTTGCAAGGCAGCTTCGGTCTTGCCTGCACCGGTTTCAGCTTCTAGCACCATCATCACCGGGCCAGTAGTCTTTTTCGCCGAATCTACCATGGCCTTCTGCACTGGTCGCGCCGAATACTCACTAGGCCAACCAAACGCTCGCCGAAAACTAACATCCACGTCCACTGACGCGTCACTTACCGGATGCCAAGGCGCTGTGAGCTGAACCGCGCGCGCGGCCTGATCGACACGTTCTGCCTGCGAATCTGAACCGCTCAGGCTAAAGGCATCTTCATTGGAAGCGACCCAATCCGACATCACCACCAAACCTGTCAGCAACTGCAGGTCACGGGCACGACGTATCCCTTTTTTCCGCAGTTTATTTAGCACCACATCCACGTCAGTAAGCTTCGCAGTCGCTTCCAACAGCTCGCCATGGACTTTCCGCCACGCTGGAGGGTACTGAGCGATAATGAGAGCTACTCGTTCTGAAATTTGCTCACTCGGAATACCGTGGTGAGCATCAGCGACAGCGGCTACCGAGTTTGCTGAACGCCGCGAAAAGCCGCGCGTTTCCTCCAGCCAGTCACGGATTATTACACCGGATGCCACACTATGCGGCAGCTTGTCCACATTGAGCTCATCAACGCCTTGATCGAGACTAAGCCCTGCATCCCGCACACGTGAAACCAAGTGCCGCACATCTTCCCTGAGCTCAATCTGACTCTGAAACTTTCGTACACCTTTTCCCACGTCGTGTGAGGCAGCAAGCCAGAGAATAAGTTTTTCTAGCTCCTTCACCGATAGGCCGAGGTTGCCCGCCAGAATCCCCTTTATAGAGTCAGACAACCACACATGAAAAACCATGGATGCCGCGCATGCCGAGTCCCGCAAATGTTCCGGCAAAGTCAGAAAGTTGACCCCATCACCAGACTTCGCCCATAAACTCCGCGCTTCAACACTTCGCTCCGCAACCCAGCCATCAGCCCGTTGAGCAAGGTTAATGACCGGCTGCGGCAAGCCCCAAGGACTACGTGTCGACGTCATGGAAAACTCCATTTTCTTTGTGGGCCGCCATTTGATTTAACGACCTATACACTTGAAGATACAAGAATGAAGTACAATTGGCAACCGCCAAATATAACAAGTTGCTGATTTGCTTGCTGTTCGGCCTTGTCCACTGGTGCTACCCTTATTCATCGGGCTCCAAGCAAGTAATTCCCCAGATTAGGGATGAGCCATTGTTCTGTTCTGCGGAGCCCACTTCCCCGCTCCGGCGGGGCACCCAGCGCTCAACCCCGTTTAAGAATGGCGATACATAGGAAAGACGAGCGGGACTAAAGACATCCTTACGCTTGAAAGCTCGGAACCGCGCTAGACCGCGATACCCCTTCCGCCCCGCCCCACATTGTCACGTCTGTTTGCACGGCACACCGCTTTACTGGCTTCTTCCTGCCTCACTGAAACGACTTATCCCTGCTTGCCCGAGAAACACATCACCGTCGACGAGGTCTCCCGCGATCTCAAAGGCTTATCCCTGCTTACGCGAGGAACGCGCGACAAACTCGGTCAGGTATTTGCGCTCTGACGGCTCATCCCCGCGTGCGCGGGGAACACACATCAAGTGCCTGAGCCAACACCGCGTGAGCCGGCTCATCCCTGCTCGCGAGGGAAACGCACGTGGGGGATGGCGGCCGCGCCACGCTCGACGGGCTCATCCCCGCTTGCGCGGGGAACACGATACGGTCGACTAGCGGCGGCGGCGCGTCGTGGGCTCATCCCCGCTTGCGCGGGGAACACTTTAAGGTCAAGCGTGGAGTTATGCACGCCGGCGGGCTCATCCCCGCTTGCGCGGGGAACACCAGGCCGAGCAGGACGGCTACACCCCCGTACTCGACTCATCCCCGCTTGCGCGGGGAACACTGGAAAATGTGATTGTGCCTGTGCTGAAGAAAGGGCTCATCCCCGCTTGCGCGGGGAACACTAAAGATTCGTGTCCAGCGCGCTACACCGGCAAGGCTCATCCCCGCTTGCGCGGGGAACACTGCCCATCTAACCCACTGTCCTGGACAGGGGAGGGCTCATCCCCGCTTGCGCGGGGAACACGGAGGTATGTTGTGCCTATTTTGCAGGGGATGCGGCTCATCCCCGCTTGCGCGGGGAACACGTTTGTGGGGTGAGCAGGGAGAATTTAATCGGAGGCTCATCCCCGCTTGCGCGGGGAACACCCATGCTCGGCTACTCCTACGACGATTACACAAGGCTCATCCCCGCTTGCGCGGGGAACACGCAAGGCCAAGTGGTTTGCGTGGTCGGCGTTTGAGGCTCATCCCCGCTTGCGCGGGGAACACACACCGTCCGGGTTGCCCTCACCGACCTGGTAGGGCTCATCCCCGCTTGCGCGGGGAACACTGAAAGTTTCGACTGACATAACCCCTCCTCAAAGGCTCATCCCCGCTTGCGCGGGGAACACGGCCTCAAGCCCCAGCAAGCACTCCAGCAAGTCGGCTCATCCCCGCTTGCGCGGGGAACACGGCGTGGCAGAGAGCGGCGACGAGGTGGGCGCCGGCTCATCCCCGCTTGCGCGGGGAACACCGGCTGCGGGTCACGCCCTCGTCCACCCGGTAGGGCTCATCCCCGCTTGCGCGGGGAACACTCGACCGAGATCTCTACGCCCGCGGCCAGCTGCGGCTCATCCCCGCTTGCGCGGGGAACACCCGTCGACGCGGTACTGCGATTCCTCGCCGGGGGGCTCATCCCCGCTTGCGCGGGGAACACCTTTGACATGCACGGTAATGGCTTCCCCAGTGGGGCTCATCCCCGCTTGCGCGGGGAACACTAGCGGATGAACTTTGCGCCAAGACTCGAGCGAGGCTCATCCCCGCTTGCGCGGGGAACACACACGAAAAACAGCCAAACAAGCCGGCGCACGCGGCTCATCCCCGCTTGCGCGGGGAACACTGCGACGCCGACGAGGCGGCACCACTAGCCGACGGCTCATCCCCGCTTGCGCGGGGAACACACAATGCCAATTGGGTTAGCGGACATGACCGCGGGCTCATCCCCGCTTGCGCGGGGAACACCGTAACGGGGCGGTAAGAAAGTCGACCGCGGCCGGCTCATCCCCGCTTGCGCGGGGAACACTGAAGCCAAAGCCGTCGCCAGCTTTTGATTTCAGGCTCATCCCCGCTTGCGCGGGGAACACTCTGGCGGGTCGGCCTGTTCGCCTCTTGGTAGCGGCTCATCCCCGCTTGCGCGGGGAACACGCCTTGGAACGTGCCAACTCCACTTGGTATTGGGGCTCATCCCCGCTTGCGCGGGGAACACTCATTAGCTGCGCCACCGCCGGAGGTGAACATGGGCTCATCCCCGCTTGCGCGGGGAACACCAATAACGAACGTTGACTCCGCACCTTCCGCGGGGCTCATCCCCGCTTGCGCGGGGAACACCAGCAGCGGCAGATTAATGACGCCCGGGATTCGGGCTCATCCCCGCTTGCGCGGGGAACACGTTTGCCCAATAGCCCGCGAAGTACGAATCAAGGGCTCATCCCCGCTTGCGCGGGGAACACCCCCACACCACATTGGTTGGTGGCGGGGGCTTTGGCTCATCCCCGCTTGCGCGGGGAACACTGCCATTTTTTGGTTATGAGCCAGCCCCGTGGCGGCTCATCCCCGCTTGCGCGGGGAACACCTAATTTTGGTGAATCGCCAGTGTGGCCACGTGGGCTCATCCCCGCTTGCGCGGGGAACACACGCCCCGGAGGCGCGCTTTACGGCTGGGTCCGGGCTCATCCCCGCTTGCGCGGGGAACACCGGAGAAGTGGTCACCGACGAAGGGTCTGCATGGGCTCATCCCCGCTTGCGCGGGGAACACCGAATACTGGTCTCCCGCACTCAATCGTTGGTAGGCTCATCCCCGCTTGCGCGGGGAACACGACCCATGGGCCGTTTTTTGTAGCTTCCCAGCCGGCTCATCCCCGCTTGCGCGGGGAACACGCCTCGCGTAGGTAGTGGTAGGTGTTGTCGTTGGGCTCATCCCCGCTTGCGCGGGGAACACTTGCTTTGTGGGTGCGGGTGTGTGGGGTGGTTCGGCTCATCCCCGCTTGCGCGGGGAACACGGCGAGGTTGCAGAGCATGAGTGCAATGAGCCGGGCTCATCCCCGCTTGCGCGGGGAACACAACTCGCCTAAGCGCTTTGCGTTATCGTCGAACGGCTCATCCCCGCTTGCGCGGGGAACACCGCCGGCGCTGCACCGTGACTACAGCCTGGATGGGCTCATCCCCGCTTGCGCGGGGAACACGTGGACGTCCATCCGCTGCGCGAGGCGGACGACGGCTCATCCCCGCTTGCGCGGGGAACACGCCTTCGGAGACTTCGCCCCACGTTAAATCACGGGCTCATCCCCGCTTGCGCGGGGAACACCCCTTCGCGAGCAGCGAAAACTCGAGCCAACTTTCTATATTACATACGACTTCACGCGCCTAAAACCTGAATACCCCGGCTCTGCTTTGGCATGCGCTACAGATCCCTACTTTGGCTACAAGCCGCACTTCCCTACTATGACTACACCGCGCACTCTTGCAATAGCTTTCCCATCACAAGTTATGGAACTAATTGAGGCAAATCTGAAAATTGTTCACATTGCCTTTTAGCCGGACGTTTTCCGGAACGAATGTTCCCCCAGAGAACGTAGTCGAGCATAGAAGTGTCCATCAACCGCATAAGAGAGATACTCATACCCGACCACCTATTTCCCGTAGACCCACCGACCTTCTCGCTCCGCTCACCCCCAAAAATGTCACCCCTACATAAGCTTTAAATAAGAATTTACAACTTACCAAGCATTATTACTGCCACACGTGTAACATCCTTGCCGAGTCCCACCCCAGGTTTTGCCGGGCACGCCAGGATGAAACAAGCTTGCGTGCCCTTTACTTCTATTGCAAAGGATTTCCATGTCGAAAGCTCACGTCGCATTTGTCGGGCTTGGCTATATTGGCCTACCGACCGCCGTTGTTCTAGCTAATTCCGGTGTAGAAGTCACTGGTGTCGATGTCAACACACCCAACGTTGACCGCATCAACCGCGGCGAGGTAACCATCGTTGAGCCGGGGCTGGAAGAAGAGCTGCGCTCGGCACTGGAATCCGGCCGTTTCAAGGCCACCACGGAGCAGGTGCACGCGGATGCCTACATCATCGCCGTGCCCACGCCTTTTACTGAGTCTTACGACGTCGACATGAAGTTCATCTACTCGGCAGCCGAGGCCATCGCGCCGCAGCTGGAGGGCGACGAGCTGGTCATCCTGGAATCCACTTCCCCGCCGCTGACCACCAAGAAGATGGCCGACAAGATCCTCGAGCTCCGCCCCGACCTTGTCGCCGATGGCGCTGAGAATCCTGAGAACAAGCCGGTGGTCTACTTCGCCCACTGCCCGGAGCGCATCCTCCCGGGCAAGGCTATAGAAGAGCTGCGCACCAACGACCGCATCATTGGCGGCCAGACCCCGGAGGCAACGAAGCGCGCCACCGCCATCTATTCCTCCTTCTGCAAGGGCGAGCTCCTGCCGACCAACGACGTCACCGCGGAGATGGCCAAGCTGACCGAGAACTCCTTCCGCGACGTCAATATCGCCTTCGCCAACGAGCTTTCCCTCATTGCTGACAAGCTCGGCATCGACGTCTGGGAGCTCATCGAACTGGCGAACCACCACCCGCGCGTCAACATCCTGCAGCCCGGCCCCGGCGTGGGCGGCCACTGCATCGCCGTGGATCCGTGGTTCATCGTGTCGGCGGATCCGGAAAACTCGAAGCTCATCCACACCGCGCGCAACGTCAACGACGGCAAGCCGGCCTGGGTCATTAGCAAGGTCAAGGAGGCCATCGACCGCACCGGCGCGTCCAAGGTCGCCGTCCTCGGCCTCGCCTTCAAGGCGGACATCGACGACCTGCGCGAGTCGCCGGCGCTCAACATCGCGGTCGACCTGGCCGAAGAGCTGGAAGACACCACCTTCCTAGTCGCTGAGCCGAACGTCGACGAGCTGCCCAAGCGCCTCAAGGGCTTCGACAACGCGCAGCTTAGCGAGTACACCCGGGCAATCGACGATGCCGATGTCATCCTGCTGCTGGTCGACCACAAGGAGTTCAAGAACCTAGACACACAGCTGTTGGGCAGCAAGGAAGTCGTCGATACTAAGGGGATCTGGAAATAGG